>NZ_JBDJMK010000009.1:0-210461 GCF_039673845.1 Brevundimonas diminuta
CGATGGGGGAGGGTTGGGTGGGGGTGCACGTACGCGCTTCGCCGAACAGACACAGGAGACGCCGACGGCTGCGCCTCCCGCGCCGCATCCTCAACGTCGGCGCGAACACCCCCATCCCCGCCCCCTCCCCCATCGAGGGGGAAGGGAGACTATTTTCGCCCTCCCCACCCGCGACGAACTGAAGCGCGCGGCCCTGCTGTCGCTGATCACCACCGCCCTGTGCCTGATCTGGCCGCTGGGCGCGCTGGCGCAGGAGGCGACGCAAGGCGGATCTGCCATCAACATCGACCTGGGCAGCGGCGCGGGCCTGACGCAGCGGGTGGTGCAACTGGTCGGGCTGATGACGGTGCTGTCGCTGGCGCCGTCCATCGTCATCATGACCACCAGCTTCGTGCGGATCGTCGTGGTGCTATCCCTGCTGCGCACGGCGCTGGGGATGCAGCAGTCGCCGCCGAACGCCGTCCTGGTGTCGCTGGCCCTGTTCCTGAGCGCCATCGTCATGGGTCCGACGTGGCAGGACGCCTATGATTCGGGCATCCGACCGCTGATGGATCAGCAGATGGAGCTGCCTCAGGCCTTCGATGCAGCGTCAGAACCTGTAAAAACCTTCATGCTGGCTCAGGTGAAGCCGGACGACCTGTCGCTGTTCACCCGCCTGTCGCGCGTAGAGGCCCCTGCGGACCTGCAGGACCTGCCCCTGCGGGTGGTCACTCCGGCCTTCATGATCAGTGAGTTGAAGACCGCCTTCACGATCGGATTTCTTCTTTTTGTTCCGTTCCTTGTGATCGATCTGGTGGTCGCCAGCGTGCTGATGTCCATGGGCATGATGATGCTGCCTCCGGTGGTGGTCAGCCTGCCGTTCAAGCTGATCTTCTTCGTCTTGGTGGACGGGTGGAGACTGGTCGCAGGCAGCCTTGTCGAGAGCTTCCAGAGAGCGTCCGGCGCCGGATAAATCCCCAGCCTGCAAGGCCTGTGCGCCAATGCGGGCTTGCCAAGCCCCCCAAAACCGTCGTTGATCCCCCGGTCCTCGTCCGGCGCTTTTTTCCGGGCGACCACCACTGGGAAAATACCCTCATGACCACTCAAGCTGAACTGATCGCCGCCGTCGCCAAAGACGCGGGCGTGTCGCAAGCTGACGCCGGCAAGGTGCTGACCGCCATTGTCGAGAACATCCACAAGGCCCTGAAGTCGGGCGACGACGTCCGCATCTCGAACCTGGGCGTTTTCGACACCGCCGAGCGCGCCGAGCGCGAAGGCCGCAACCCGGCCACGGGCGCGACGATCAAGATCCCGGCCTCGAAGGCCGTGCGCTTCCGCGTGTCGAAGCCTCTGAAGGACGCCGTCAACGGCTAAGCCTTACAGGCGCGTTCGATCCTCCTTGCGGGGATAGACGCAAAAACCCCTCTCCCGCCGGGAGGGGGGTTTTTTTATTGGGCAATCGCTTCTCTCATCCGCTTATCCCGGCGGAAGCCGGGACCCAGTAAGAGCGCCGGACTGGTGATTTCCTTTATTGCGAAGAGGCTTGAAGCCAAAGCACTGGGTCCCGGCTTCCGCCGGGATGAGCGGGATTTTCGGACGGGCTGTTAACCGCAAAGGCTCAGTGCTTATTGGCCCGCGCCGCTCTTCGCCCTGAACTCCGCCTTGGTCTGGGCGATCCAGCCGGCGTAGGCGTCGGCCCCGGCGCTGAGGGCGGCGAAGTCCTGCGAGCGGCCCAAACCGTCGGCCCCGTCCAGCCCCGCCAGCGCCACTCGAATCGCGCCGGGCGAGCGCGCCCCTTCGGCGAAACGGGCGTAGTTCTTCGACAGACGGCTCAGGGCCCCGGCGTCCTGCGCCAGGGAATAGCCCGCGCCCGCACGAATCAGGCGCGTCTCCTCAACCTCGCTGAGCGGCACGGCCGTCTCCTTCCAACGATCGCCCAGACGCTGTTCGTAGAGGGCGGCGGCCGCCCCCCACTGTTGCTGCTTCCACAGGATATCGGCGCGCACGTCCCGCGCGGCGGGCGAGGCGTCCTTGCCCAGCACTTCCAGAGCGTGGTCGTAGCGCCCCAGCTCCATCAGGGCGCGGGCCTCCAGCGCGCGGCGCTCCAGGTTCATCGCCGTGGGCAGCAGGGTCGTGCGCGACGACCACAGGGCCTTCAGCGCCTCCTCCGGCTGGCGGTTCATCAGATAGACGGCGGCCAGATTGGTCGACACCTGCGCCTTGGCCACGCCGTCCAGCCGGTTCTCGGCCTGGTATTTCAGCAGCTCCGCCGCCTGATCCAGCAGGTCGACATCGATCAGGCGCCGCGCCAGACGCCGCACCATCTCGTCGCCGTCGGCGCCGACGGGCGTCAGCTCGCGGAAATCGAAGAACAGGGCCAGCGCCTGCACCGGCTGCAGGCCGTCGGCCGCGCCTTCCAGGAACAGGGCGCGGAAGGCGTTGTCGAGATCGGCCTGAAGCCGATCCCCACCCGGCAGGGTGACGATCTTCGGCCCCGCCGTCTTCAGCGTGGTCAGGGCCTCGCGATAGCGGCCCTGCGACAGATAGAGCTCGCCCAGGGTGCGGATCACCGCCAGCTCGGTCGCATCCCCGCGCCAGCGCCATTTCAGCGCCTCCAGCTGGGCGGCGGCCGCATCGGCCTTTAGCGTCCCCTTGGCCATCTCCAGCTTGATGACGCCCAGACGCGCGGGCGTGGCGATGCCGTCCAGCGGGGCGCGCGCCACGGCCTTGTATACGGCGAGGGCGCGCTCGGGCTTCTCATCCAGTTCGAACAGACGCGCCTGCACCAGACGGGCGGTCAGCTGATCCGGGGCCGAGACATTCGGCTGGCTGAAGACATAGGCCAGCAGTTCGCGCGCGGCGACCGCATCGCCGGTCTCGACCGCCGCCATGGCGTGGGCGGCGCCGAAGCGGGCGCGCCATTCAGGGGCGAAGCCGTCGACCACGCCCGCCCCCGCCGCAAACAGTCGCCGCGCATTGGTCCAGTCGCCCTGCTGGGCGGCGATGTAGCCCTGCCACACCTTGGTGGAAGGATCGCCCGCCAGCGCGCCGGAAGAGAAATCAGCCTCAGCCTCGGCGAAACGGCCGATGGAGGCGCGGGCGGCGCCGCGCAGGCCGCGCACCTCGGCCACGCCCTGCATGGCGGGCGTCTGTTTGATCAGGGCGTTCAGCACCCCGACCGCCTCGAACCCCAGCCCATGCCCGACCAGAAAACGCGCATAGGCCAGCCGCGCCTCGATCGGGGCGCGCGGATCTTCGACAGCCCGGCCGCTCTCGCGCTCGGCGGCGTCCTGAAGCGCACGGTGGCGGGCGGTGAAGCCGCCCTCGTCCGCATCGACGGACCAGTCGGCCAGAATCAGCGCCGGGCGCGACGCGGCGCGCGGGGCGTCGTCATTCCCGGCCGCCTTCTCCAGTCCGGCGGTGGGCGAGGACAGGGTCAGGCCGCGCGGGCGCGTCACCGTGACCAGATCGCCGTCGGCCGTGACGCTCAGATCATCGGTCGGCGTCTCGACCGCCAGCCCGTGAGCCGTGGGCAGGAAGCCCGCATCCACCGTGCGCCGCCCGGTCTTCAGCCCCTTGCCGGGCGCCAGGGCGGTGACGGCGGCGAAGCGGTCGCCGATCATCGGGTCGGTCAGCCAGACCGCGCGGGTCGCCCCGGCCATGCGCGCCATCAGCGACGCCTTGACCGTATCGTCGCGCTCGATGTCCACGCCGCTGGTCGCAGGCGCGGTTCCGCCTAGGGTCACGACCCAGGTCGAGCCGTCGGCGTGGGCGGCCACGGCCTGCCCCGGCTCGACCGGAATGCGCACGGCGGTGAAGTCGGGACCGGCGGCCCAGCGCGCGCCGCCCAGACCCTCGCCCTTCATCTCCATGCGGGCGGCGTGGTCGAAGACCGCCCAGACCGCCTCGCCGCGCCGGAAGACGGCGGCGCCGACCGGCCCGGTCCAGGCGAAGCGCAGCACCGTCTGCTGGCCCTTGATCTCGGCCGTCACCGGCAAGGCGCCGCCGATCGGCACGGGCGAACGACGCAGGCCGTCGCCGCGCGGGCCGGGCGCATAGAGGTTCAGCCAGACGGCGCCGTCGGCGCTGCCGCTGGTCGCGCCCGCGCCCTCGGCCAGGGTCAGGACCAGTTCGGTCGCTCCCTGCGCGGCGCGCGTCTCGATCTTTTCCAGCCCCTTGGGCGGATCGACGCGCAGACGGCTGACATCAGGGGCGGCGGTCGTGCCGATGCGGACGACGATGGTGCGTCCGTCCTGACGCACCCGCGCGCGCGATCCGACAGCCCCGGCGAATTCGATCCTGGTGAAGCCCGCATTGGCGCCGATGCGGATATCAACCGGCGCCCCGCTTTGGGCCAGAGACGGCGCGGGGGCCAGCGGCGCAAAGACGACGACGCCCGCCGCGGCGGCCGCCACGGTCGTCTGCAGAACGCGCTTCTTGGCGGAGGCCCCGGACATATTGCGCGCATGCTCGCGCGAAGGGCTTTAATCGCGGTTAACGGGGCCTGTTTCGCCGAACGGGGGGAACGCCCAGCATGGATAGGACAAAACACCCGCTTGCTTCCGTCCGCCCGAAGGCCGACACCGGCAGCCACTGTTCTTTTCAGGAACCCGTCCGTGTCCGAACCTGCCTATCCCCCGCTCAGCCCGCTCAAGACCGGTCTGCGCGGCCGTTGCCCCCGCTGCGGCGAAGGCCCGGTGTTCACGGGCTATCTAAAGCTGCGCGAATCCTGTCCGGAATGCGGTCTGGACTACAGCTTCGCCGATCCGGCGGACGGTCCAGCCTTCTTCGTCATGTGCGCGGTCGGCGTCGTCGGCATGATCGCCTTCATGATCTTCGAGTTCAGCCTGCACCCGCCGATCTGGGTCCACTTCGCCGTGACCTTCCCGATCCTGGCGGCCATGTGCCTGTGGGTGCTGCGGCCCTTCAAGGGCTGGATGGTGGCCGAGCAGTATTTCCACAAGGCGGAGGAAGCCACCTTCGTCAGCGTCGGCAAACATGGCGAAGGCTATGGCTGGCGCGGTCAGGCCGAACGCGCCGCCAAGGTCGCCGCCCGCGACAAGGACTAAGCGAATATATGGGTTCGGATTGAGTCAATCCGAACCCATAATGGCCTAAGCGGCGACCTCTTTTTTACGGCAGTCGGATCAGTCGGCGCGGAAGACCTGGCCGCCCTTCATCACAAAGCGCACGCGCTCCAATTCAGTGACGTCCGTCAGCGGGTCGCCGCTGACCGCGATCAGGTCGGCGGGCATGCCCGGCGCCAGACGACCGGCTTCGTTCTGGATGCGCAGGTGTTCGGCGGCGCCGACCGTGGCCGTCCGGATCGCCTCAAGCGGCGTCAGACCGGCGCGGACCAGCAGGGCGAACTCCTGGGCGTTGTCGCCGTGGGCCGAGACGCCCGAGTCGGTGCCGAAGGCGATCTTGACCCCGCCGCGATGGGCGCGACCGGCCATGGCCAGCATCTTGGGTCCGGCTTCCAGCGCCTTGGCCGTCTGGGCCGGGGTGAAGAAGTTGTCCGGGCTGGAGGCGATGCGCGCCACATAGTCGCCCGCCATCAGCGTCGGCACCAGCCAGGCGCCGTTCGCCTTGAACAGGCGGATGGACTCGTCATCCAGATAAGTGCCGTGCTCGATGGAGTCGCCGCCCGCCTTCAGGAAGGCGTTGACGCCGTCGCCGCCGTGGGCGTGCGCCGTGACCTGACGGCCCATGCGGTGCGCCACCTCGACGATCGAGGCCAACTCGTCCTCGGTGAACTGCTGGGCCAGACCGGCCGCCGTGTTCGACAGGACGCCGCCCGTGGCCGTGATCTTGATGATGTCGGCGCCAGAACGGACCTGCATCCGCACGGCGCGGCGGCAGTCTTCCGGACCCGAACAGATGCTCTCGGGCGACATCATGTGCATGATGTCCTCGCGATAGCCGTTGACGTCGCCGTGGCCGCCGTGGACCGAGACGGCCGAACCAGCGGCGATGATGCGCGGGCCCGGCACGTCGCCGCTGCGGATCGCATCGCGCAGGGCGAAGATGGCTTCATTGGTCGCGCCCAGATCGGCCACCGTGGTGAAACCGGCGTTCAGGGTGCGACGCGCATAGCGGGCGCCGACCATGGCCTGAGCCGCATTGGACTGGACCAGTCCGTCAAAGCGCCCGTTAGGGTTCGATTCCCCCGTCAGGTGGACGTGGCTGTCGATCAGGCCGGGCAGGACGAAGGCCGAGCGCAGGTCGACGACATTGCCCTCGCCGACGAAGCCGTCGCGGATCTCGACGATCTGGTTCCCTCTGATCACGAGAGTTTTATCGCGCAGCACCTGGCCGCTGGCCGGATCGGCCAAAAGCCGCCCCACTTGAACGAACTTAGTTGGCTGTTCGGCGGAAACCGCTGCTGGCGGCGGGGCCTGGCGCGCCTGGGCGCCGGTCGCGGCCAGAACGGCCGCGGTCACAATCAGGGCAAGCTTTTTCATTTATCCCTCCCGTTACTGAGGGGCGCAACATAACCGTTCCACGCTTCGCGCCAAGGCCAAGGTTGCGTTCCAAGGACGCTTCATGAAACAAGTCGATACAGTTGTTTAACCGTGCGAGGGGCGTCGCATGCGGCTTTCCAGACGAGGACTGATCCTGGGCGGTTCGGCCCTGTTGGCGGGGTGCTCTTCCGCCGCCTCGACTTCCAATCTTCATCTCGCCGGAGCCGTGGCTCCTGTTCTGCCCACCCTGCCCGACCGACCTGCTGCAGCCCATGTCCGCGTCGCCGAGACGGGAACGCTGATCGATCCGCATGGCGTCGTCCGCCCGGACCTGATCGAACGCGCCCGCGCTTCCATGGACGTGCACAGCCACAGGATTTCAAAGCGCGACCGGATGTATCTGGTCGATTTCCAGAAGTTCTCGGGCGAGGACCGCCTGTATGAGGTCGATCTGGAAGGCGGCTGGGTCACGGCCTATCGCACCAGCCACGGGCGCGGCTCGGACCCGGCGCATTCAGGCTTCGCCCAGCAGTTCTCGAACCGGCCCGACAGCCATATGTCGTCCATCGGCGCCTACGCCACGGCGGGCGCGAGCTGGGGCAGTCAGCAGGGGCCGAACGTCCTGCTGGACGGGCTGGAGTATTCCAACAATCTAGCGCGCGAGCGGGCCATCATCATCCACGGCGCCGACTACGCCGACCCCGCCTTCCTGGCGCGCCAGGGCAAGCTGGGCCGGTCCTACGGCTGCTTCTCGGTGTCCCACGCCGACCTGATCCCCCTGCGCGAACGCATGGGCGAGGGTCGGCTGCTGTTTGCGATGACCTGAAGCGGCCCGGGAAGTCGCCTGAGCCGCCTCAGCGCGGCTCCAGCGCCCGCCAGCCGATGTCGGTGCGGTGGAAACCGCCCGGCCAGTCGATCTTCGCAATCGCCTCATAGGCGCGCTCGCGCGCCTGCGCCACGTCGTCGCCATGGGCGCAGACGCTCAGCACCCGGCCGCCCGCCGCCGCCAGCGTTCCATCAGCCAGCAGCTTCGTCCCGGCGTGGAAGACCTGAACGTGCGGGCCGAAGTCCTGATCGGCGCCGCGAATGACCGAGCCTTCCAGCGGGCTGTCGGGATAGCCCTTGGCCGCCAGCACCACGCAGATCACCACGCCCGGCTTGAAGGCCGGCGCGGGCGCCTGGCTCAGGTCGCCGCGCGCGCAGGCCAGCAGCAGCGGCACCACATCGCCGTCGAACCGCATCATCAGCACCTGGCATTCCGGGTCGCCGAAGCGGGCGTTGAACTCGACCACCTTCGGGCCTTCGCTCGTCGCCATCAGCCCGACATAGAGGACGCCGCGATAGGGGGCGCCTTCCTCGGCCATCTTCTGAATGGTCGGCACGACCACGCGCGCGTTCGCCGCATCAGTGAAGTCCGCCGTGAAGACGGGCGCGGGCGAATAGGCGCCCATACCGCCGGTGTTGGGGCCCAGATCGCCGTCGAAGGCGCGCTTGTGGTCCTGGGCGCCGCCGAACAGCACGGCCCGCGTCCCGTCCGACAGGGCGAAGAGGGAGCCTTCCTCCCCGTCCATGAATTCCTCGATCACCACGCGCGATCCGGCCGCGCCGAACCGGCCGCCCAGCATGCGCTCGATCTCAGCCTCGGCGTCGGCGCGATCGGGGCTGATGGCCACGCCCTTGCCCGCCGCCAGACCATCGGCCTTGATGACATAGGGGGCCGAATACCGGTCCAGCGCCGCCTTGGCCGAGGCGACGTCCTCATAGACGCCATAGCCCGCCGTCGGAATGCCGTGGCGTTGCAGGAAGGCCTTGGAGAAGGCCTTGGACGTCTCCAGCTGCGCCGCCGCCTGCGTCGGGCCGAAACAGGGGATGCCCGCTTCGTGCAGACGATCGGCCAGACCCTCGGCCAGCGCCGATTCGGGGCCGACGACGACCAGATCGGCCTTCATCTCGCGCGCCAGAGCCGCCAGACCTTCGGCGTCGGTCGCCTTCAGCTCCGGGCGCATCTCGCCCAGCTTCGCCATGCCGGGATTACCAGGCGCAACGACAAGCCGCGCAACCAGCGGCGACTGGGCGATTTTCCAGGCCAGGGCGTGTTCACGCCCTCCCGATCCGACGAGCAGAATGTTCATGAGCGCGGAATGGCCGCACGCGCCGCCGGGGTCAAGCGCCGGAAGGAAACGACCCGCTCAGATCAGGGCGCCCAGGCGGGCATGGCCTTCAGCTGCTCCAGCGTCATGTTCGCCTCCAGATCATAGTCGGCGCCTTCCTTGACGGGCGTCAGACCGTCCAGCGGAATGCGGACCCAGCGCGGCCCGCCCTCGCCTTTCGGCTCGACGATCAGGCCGGTGATGACGCCCGAGGAATCCACGTCGACGCGCTGCACCTCGCCCAGATCGACGCCGCGCGGCGTGATGATATCGGCGCCTTCCAGCTGCGCCTCGGTCAGACCCAGCGCCTTGGGGCCGACAGGGGCCGAGGCGGCGTCGAACGTCGCTTCGTCCGGCTTTTCAGCGGATGGCGCCGGCGAACAGGCCGCCAGCAGCGCAGCGGCCGATGCGGCGGCGAACAGGGTCTTCATCATCACGCTCTCCTGTCTCTAGATCAGGGCCGAAACCACATAGACGCCCACGCCGATCATCAGGATCAGCCCCAGCGCCAGCCACGGGCTGAGCGCGGGATTGTTGCTGCGACGGGCCAGTTCACGCTCATCCGCCTCATCGGCGGGCGGGTCGTCTTCCGGCGCGGGATCGGGCGGCATGGTCATGACGGGCGAACGCGCGGCTGTGGCCGCCTGTTCCGCTTGCCCCATCTTTGCCGCCAGCCGTCTTTGCCCGCGCGGCGGCGGCGGCTAGGGTGGCGCCATGACCTCCGACGACGACTACGCCTTCGAGGGCGCGGCCCCGCAGCCCGCCCGCGACAACAATCCGCCGCTGTCGATCTCGGAGCTGAGCTTCGCGCTCAAACGCACGCTGGAGGAGCGCTTCGGCCATGTGCGGCTGCGCGGCGAGATCTCCAAGGTGAATCGCCACGCCTCGGGCCACGTCTATCTGACGCTGAAGGACGACAAATCGGCCATTGACGGCGTGATCTGGAAGGGCGTGGTGCGCGGTCTGGGCGTCCAGCCCGAGACGGGGCTGGAGGTCATCGTCACCGGCAAGATCACCTCCTATCCGGCGCGCTCCTCCTATCAGATCGTGATCGAGAGCATGGAGGCGGCGGGCGCGGGCGCCCTGCTGGCCCAGCTGGAGCGGCTGAAGGTCAAGCTGCGGGACGAAGGCCTGTTCGACCTGGCGAAAAAGAAGGCCCTGCCGACCTTCCCGGCGACCATCGGCGTCATCACCAGCCCGACCGGCGCGGTGATCCGCGACATCCTGCACCGCATCGCCGAGCGGTGGCCCTGCCGCGTCATCGTCTGGCCGGTGGTGGTCCAGGGCGACGCCGCCAGCGGTCAGGTCGCCAACGCCATCCGGGGCTTTGACCAGATGACGCCGGACGGCCCCATCCCCCGCCCCGACCTGCTGATCGTCGCGCGCGGCGGCGGCTCGGTCGAGGATCTGTGGTGCTTCAACGACGAGGCTCTGGCCCGCACGGTCGCGGCCGCCCGCATCCCCATCATCTCGGCCGTGGGGCACGAGACGGACACCACGCTGATCGACTTCGTGTCCGACCGCCGGGCGCCGACCCCGACCGGCGCGGCCGAAATCGCGACGCCGGTTCTGGCCGACCTGCGCTGGGCGCTCAGCGATCTGGAAGGACGGCTGTCGCGCGCCGGGGCGCGGATGCTGGAGGACCGCCGCACCCGCCTGCGCGCCGCCGCGCGCGGCCTGCCCGCCCGGCCCGAGGACCTGCTGGCTCTGCCGCAGCAGCGGCTGGACCTCGCCGCCAGCCGCCTCGGCTCCGGCCTGCACCGCAACGTCGCCGTGCATGAGCGGCAGCTGGCGGTCGCGTCCGGTCGACTGACGCCCGGCCTGCTGCGCGCCCGCGTCGAGCGCGGACAGGACCGCCTGCGCGGCGCCGCCGACCGTCTGGGCTCTGCGCTTCAGGCCGGCGTCGCCCGCAACGAGCGCCGCCTGTTGCAGACCGCGGGCCGCCTCAGCCCTGCGCCCCTGCATCGCCGCCTCGATCAGCGGCAGGCCCGGCTGGAAGCGCTCACCTTACGTCTGGACGGCGTCATGCCGCGTCGGCTGGAGCGCGCCGAGGATCGCCTCGCCGCCCTGTCCCGCGCCCTGACCACGCTGAATCCCAAGACGCCCAAGCCCGGCTTCGCCCGCATCGAAGACGCCGACGGCGCCATGATCGCCTCGGCCGCCGCCCTGTCGCCGGGGCAGGCGGTGCAGATCGTCTTCGGCGACGGCGCCAGAGGCGCGACCATCGACGGCGAGGGCGCCGCGCCGCGCCCGACGCCCGCGTCCAAACCCGCGCCACGCCCGAAGCCCTCGCCTGCGGGTCAGGGCGACCTGTTCTAACTTCCAATAACTCCGCTCATCCCGGCCCAATTCCGCTCATCCCGGCGGACGCCGGGACCCAGTGCTTTGGCTTCAACCTCCGCGCCTGGAAACTCAGCGCCAATCTTCAGAAAGCCGAGCGCGTCGCTCTCACTGGATTCCGGCGTCCGCCGGGATGAGCGGGTCTAGAAGGGCAGCGCTCTAACGGCTGGCGGTCTCGGCCAGCACCGCCTTCACCGCCTCGATATCCAGCGCCTCGACCGTCACCGTCTTGCCGTCGATCACCGAGGTCGTCGTCTGCGCCTTCAGCAGGGAGTTGAGGATGGCTTCCTCCGTCGCCTCGGCGACCGCGACGAACAGGGGCGACATCCGGTCATTGGGCCAGTCCGCGACCATCGCCTGCCCCGCCCGGCGCTCAGGCGTCCGCCGCACGCCCTCCGCCGTCGAGAAAGCGATCGCATAGTCCCCCGAGCCGTTCGAGAACGCCGCCCCCGTCCGCGCCAGACCGGCGAAGGCGCGGTTCGCCAGCCGCTCCAGATTGCGGTCCGACAGCGGCGCATCGGTCGCCACCACGATCATGATCGAGCCGTCGGCGCGCTCATTCTCCACCTCTTCGCGCAGGTAGTAACGGCCCAGCCGCACCCCGACCGGCGCCCCGTCGATGCTCAAGACCCCGCCATAGTTCGACTGGACCAGCACCCCGACGGTGAAGCCGCCCAGACTGTCCGGCAGTTTGCGCGAGCTGCTCCCGATGCCGCCCTTGAAGCCAAACGCAATGGTGCCCGTCCCGGCGCCGACCGCGCCCTGCTCGACCGGGCCTGTCGTCGCCGTCTCGATGGCCCGCACCACGTCGGCGGCCGTGACGACGCGCGCGCGAATGTCGTTCAGCCCGCCGTCGTTGGTCTCGCCCACCACGGCGTTGACCGAGCGGATGTCCTCATGCCCCGGCTGTTTCAGGGTCCAGTCCAGAACGCCGTCGATGCCCCGCGCCACTGACAGGGTGTTGGTCAGAACGATGGGCGTCTCGATCTCGCCCAGCTCCATGATCTGCGTCGCGCCCGCCAGCTTGCCGAAGCCGTTGACCACCGACAGCCCGGCCGGAACCTTGTCGCGGAACAGGGAGCCGCCGTGCGGCACGATGGCGGTGACGCCGGTGCGGACGCTGTCGCCCGAACGCAGCGTCACCTGCCCCACCTTCACCCCGGCCACGTCGGTGATGGCGTTCAGCGGCCCCGGCGACAATATGCCCGGCGCCCGGCCCAGCTCTCGGATAGTCGGGCGCTCAGCCGCCCCCTCCTGCGCCAGCGCGCCCGGCGCGGCGGCCAGAACGGCGGCGGAAACAGCGACGGCCAGAAGATCAACGGGCAAGCGGGACATGGAACTTCCGATTTTGTGAACGGCGGACGTTCAGATGACGGCGATTCGCCTCTCGTCCCGCACAGGCTTCACGCTATGATGGCAAGATGAACACGCAACCCACCCCTGCCGCCTCAGGCGAAGCGGCCACACTACACTATGGCGACGGCGAGTTCGCCGTGCTGTCCGCGGGCGCCTTTGTGCGCTGCGCCGTCAGCGGCGCGGCCATTCCCCTGACCGCCCTGCGCTATTGGTCGGTCGAGAAGCAGGAAGCCTATGTCGGGCCGAAGGAATATCTGGCGTCCGCCGCTGCCTGAGCCTTCTTCGCCGCCCCCTTCCCGCCGCCTTCAGCCCTGCCGGTCCCGATGTCCGCCCTGAGTTCGATCCACGTCCTGCTGGCCGACGACAACCCCAATATGCGCGCCATTGTCGCCGCCATGCTGAAGTCCGTCGGCGTGGGCCGCCTGACCGAAGCCGAGGACGGGGCGGCCGCGCTGGAACTGTTGCGTCAGGAGGCGGTCGACATCGCCATCGTCGACTTCCGCATGGAGCCGATGGACGGGGTGGCCTTCACCCGCGCGGTCCGCAATGAGGCCGACAGCGCCAACCCCTATCTGCCGGTGATCATGATGACCGGCCATTCCGAGAAGAGCCGCGTGACCGAGGCGCGCGACGCAGGCGTCACCGAATTCGTCGCCAAGCCGGTCAAGGCCCAGACCCTGCTGACACGCCTTGAGGCGGTGATCCTGCGTCCCCGCCCCTTCGTGCGCGCATCCGGCTATTTCGGGCCTGATCGCCGCCGCACCCGCACGGAGAACTACGCCGGACCGTTCCGCCGCGCCGACGATGGGATGGTCGACTAGGCGTCCTGCTGCCCGATCGCCGTCATCCTCGGGTCAAGCCCGAGGATGACGGCGTTATGGAATGAGGCGGCAGCGCCCTATGACCGCTCCGACGCCCGCAGCGCCTCATAGACCTGAGGCGGCCACCGCTTGTGCACCCAGAACCAGTCGACCGGATATTCACGCACCCGATCCTCAACGAAGCGGTTCGCCGCCTGCACGCCCGCCAGCACATCGGCGGCCTTGTCGCCCGTGTCGGGCACGGCGATCGGCTCATGCGCCGTGACGCGGAACCGAACGCCGGGCAGGCGCACCACCGACAGGGGCTGCATCACCGTGCCGAACTTCAACGCCATGCGCGCCGCGCCGGGCGAGGCGTTGACCGGCTGACCGAAGAACTCGACCTCCGGCCCCTGACTGTATTTCTGATCGACCAGCAGGGCGATGGACTCGCCGCGCTTCATCCCCGCCATCAGCTCGCGCGTGCCGTCGCCCTTGGGCGCGAACAGCTTGATGCCGTAGCGCTCGCGGCTCTGGCGGATCAGGGCGTCGACATAGGGGTTATTAGTCGCGCGATACGTCACCTGACACGGCACGCCAGCCGCCATGATGACCGCCGCCATGACCTCAAAGTTCGCCAGATGGCCCGAGATCAGCACGACCGGACGGCCACTGTCGCGGATGGCGTGCAGCCGCTCCATGCCGACCAGATCAATGCGCCCGCTCTCCGGCGTCAGCCGGTCCATCACGGCCAGTTCGGCGAAGGTGCGGCCCGTCTGTTCCCACTGGTCGACGGCCAGACGTTTGCGTTCGCCTTCGTCCATGTCGGGAAAGGCGATGCGCAGGTTGCGCATCACCGTCTTCTGCGTCCCGGTCAGCGGCCCCAGCGCGCGCAGCAGTCCGCCGCCGAACGCCGAAGCCCCCTCAACGCCCAGCAGACGCAGAAAGCCGAACAGCCCTTGAAACGCCGCCGCTTCCAGCCGCCAGTTCAGGTCGCGCCAGAAAGGAACCTCTCTATGTGCGCTATCGCCCTTCGGGCTGCTTGACCGCAGCTTGGAGGCGCTATCGCCCTTCGGGCTATTTGAGCGCGTTTGATCACCAGGCAATCGTCAGTCCGCCGTCCACCACAAGGGTCTGGCCGGTCACATAGGCCGACGCAGGGCTGCACAGATAGACCGCCGTGCCCGCGATTTCATCCGGCTGGCCGATCCTTTTCAGCGGCGCAGGGTCAGTGACGGTCTTCAGCAGCTCAGGATTTTCCCACAGATAGCGGGCGAAATCGGTCTGAACCAGACCCGGCGCGATACAGTTCACACGCACGTTCGACGGACCGAATTCCACCGCCAGATTGCGCGCCAGCTGCATGTCCGCCGCCTTGGAGATGTTGTAGGCGCCGATCAGGGCGTTGCCGCGCAGGCCGCCGATGGACGAGATCAGCAGGATCGCCCCGTCCTTGCGCTCCACCATCTCGGGCGCGACCATGCCGATCAGCCAGTGGTTGGAGATGACGTTGTTCTGAAGGATTTTTTCGAACTGCTCGTCGGCGATGCCGGCCATCGGCCCGGCGTAGGGATTGCTCGCCGCATTGCACACCAGAATGTCGATCTGGCCGAAGGCGGCGCGCGTGTCGTCCACCAGCCGCTGCAGGTCTTCCTTGGAGGCGATGTTGGCGGGAATGGCGATGGCGCGGCCTTCGCCGTGCTTCTCATTGATGGCGACGGCGACCTCTTCGCACGGCCCGGCCTTGCGCGAGGAGATGACGACGCGGGCGCCGTGTTCGGCCAGACGCTCGGCGATGGCCCTGCCGATTCCCTTGGAAGAGCCGGTGATGATGGCGACCTTGCCGCTCAGATCGAACAATTCCATGCGTTAACCTCCTTTTACCGTGCGTTTAACGGTGCAGACCCTAGCCGTTAGGCTTCGTTAACGTGATACTTGATCGATTCTATAGGGAAAGGCGGTTCTGACCGGCCCCATGCGAAAGATCACCGGCGGCTTCCTGTTCTTCGGCTACCTGTTCCTCGCCCTGACCATCGGGGCGACGATCTGGCGCGCCGGTCTGGGCGGCGGCGCAGGCGCGGCCGGAGTGCTGGGCGCGCTGGGGATCATGGCCGGAATCCACGCCATCGTCACCGGCATGGCCGACCGACGCGCCCTGCGTCTGGAGATCGGCAAGGTGCGCGAGGCCCACCGCCTGCTGGCCGATGCGATGGAGTCGACGCAAGGCGCCCTGACCGAACTGGCGCAGGCCATCGAGACCGGCGCCCTGTCGCGCACCGACGCCCTGACCGGCGAGGTGCGGATGCTGGAAGGTCTGGTCCAGCAGATGAGCGAATCCATCGAGGAACGGCTGGCCGCCTCCACTCTGACCGCCGACACCTTCGAGGGACGCCGTCAGGTCCAGTCGAACACCCTGCTGAAGACCGTCCACGACGCCCTCAGCGAGAACCGCGTCGATCTGTATCTGCAGCCCGTCGTGACCCTGCCCCAGCGGCGGACGGTCTTTTATGAGAGCTTCACCCGCCTGCGCGACCCGTCGAACCGGGTGATGATGCCCGCCGAATACCTGTCGGTCGCCGAGGGCGAGGGCCTGCTGCCCGCCATCGACAATCTGCTGCTGTTCCGCTGCGCCCAGATCGTGCGCCGACTGGCCGGACAGGACCGCAAGGTCGGCGTCTTCTGCAACATCTCGCTGGCGTCTCTGGGCGACGAGACCTTCTTCCCTCAGTTCCTCGACTTCCTGAGCCAGAATCGCGACCTGAAGGACGCCCTGATCTTCGAACTGGGTCAGGCGACGTTCGACGCGCGCGGCGCCATCGAGGCGCGCAACATGGCCAAGCTGGCCGATCTGGGCTTCCGCTTCTCCATCGACAAGGTGCAGACGCTGGATCTGGACTTCGCCGACCTGCAACGCTCGGACGTGCGCTTCATCAAGGTGGCCGCCGACCTGCTGATCGAGCAGTTGCTGGATCTGGACGGCGCCACCCCCCTGCCCAGCCAGCCGGACATCCGCGCCGGGGACTTCGCCCCCCTGACCCGCCGCCACGGCCTCGAACTGATCGCCGAAAAGGTCGAGAGCGAGAAACAGGTCGTCGACATCCTCGAACTGGATATCGCCATGGGTCAGGGCCACCTGTTCGGCGAGCCGCGCGCCATCAAGGAAGCCGTCCTGGCCGAAACCGACCCGCCCGCCGACTTCGTCCGCTCGACGCTGAAATCGGCCGAGCAACGGGTGCGCCTCTGATCCCTTTCTTCCCCACTTTGTGGGGAGGGGGACCACGAAGTGGTGGAGAGGCCAAGACAGCAGACCCATCCGCCCTTCCGTCTCGTCAGCTGCGCCGCCGATCCTCCTCCCCATTTTATGGGGAGGAGAGATACGACCGAAAACCGCCAGACACGGCGCACGCGGCCCGCGCAAATGCGCCCATGACCAACGCCGCCCTCGATTGGCCCCGCATCGACGCCGACCTGAACGCGCAGGGCTGGGCCATGACCGGCCCCCTGCTGACGCCCGCGACCTGCGAGGTGCTGCAGACCCTCTATGACCAGCCCGAACGGTTCCGCAGCCGCATCGTCATGCAGCGCCACGGCTTCGGTCAGGGCGAGTATCAGTATTTCGCCGATCCCCTGCCCGATCCCCTGCCGCGACTGCGCGCGCATCTCTACGAAGGCCTGGCGCCGATCGCGGACGACTGGGCGAGGCGCATGGGACGACCGGGCTTTCCCGCGCAACTGGAAGACCTGACCGCCCGCTGCCGCGCGGCGGGACAGACGCGGCCGACCTCGCTGATGCTGCGCTACGGCCCCGGCGACTACAACCGGCTGCATCAGGACCTGTACGGCGAACTGGTCTTCCCGCTGCAGGCCGCCATCCTGCTGAGCGACCCGTCCGAGTTCGAAGGCGGCGAGTTCGTTATGGTCGAGCAGAAGCCCCGCTCGCAGTCACAGGCCCATGTCGCGCCGCTGAAACAGGGGCAGGCGGTCATCTTCGCGGTGCGCGAACGCCCGGTCGCCGGAACGCGCGGCGACTACCGCGTCCAGATGCGCCACGGCGTCAGCACGGTGCGCGCGGGCAGACGCATGACGCTGGGCCTCATCTTCCACGACGCCGCCTGATTCTCTTCTAATGAGAGGGCTGTTGTCCTCCAGCCCTGCTCACCGGCAGGCAGCGAAATATGCACGCTGCCCATGACAGCCCAGGATCGCGCTCTCAGCCCGCTCCCATCCCGAAAAGACATCAGCCGTGATCAGTCGTCGCCCACCATCGAGGTCCACGGATCGACGCGGCCCGCCTCGACCTCGGCGACCTTCACCGCAGGCCAGCCGATGCTGCTGCTGGCCGACACGCGCCAGGCGGCCGACACGAAGTCGCGCAGTTCCGAGGCCCCGGCCGCCAGCCGCTCATTGACGAAGACGGCCCCGCGCGGGTCCGTGTCCTTGAACGCGCCCGACTTCTCCATCCGATAGAAGGGGATCACCGTCGCCAGCGTCGCATTCAGGTGCGAAGCCGTGCGGGCGCGCAGGTCGAAGCCCTCGACGTTCGGCGGCGTCATGGCCGCCTCCACCGCCTCAAGGCGCAGCGTCCGGCTGGTAAAAGCGCCCTCGAAATCGCCATGCGTGCGGCGCGACTTGGTGAAGCCCTCGGGGTTCGTCTCGCCCGCCCAGCCGTTGAAGTGGATGGTCGTATGGTGCGGCTGGGCCGCGTCGCCGACGAAGTGGCTCAGCACCCCGATGTCGCGCAGGATCAGCTGCTCGCGGCGTTCGCGGTCGGCGCGGTACCAGGCCTGCTTGGCCAGATCCGGCTCGCGCGCCTCTGCGGCGCTCAGCACGCGCCAATAGGCGAAGTCGCGCTCCAGATTCTGCCAGGCGTCCATGATGGCGTAGGGCAGGTATCCCGCCTTATCCACGTCCAGACCCGCGCGGATCAAGGCGGCGTCGTATTCCGATTTCAGGCGCGGCAGGTCGGCCATGGTCATGCCGCGCGCGTCCATCACCCGGCCCTGATCGTCCATGTCGACGAAGTGGGCGGTGTCGCGCTCGCGGTCGTGCGGCTGGCCCGCGCCCTTCCAGCGATCCGGTTCGCGCGAATATTCGCCGACGTCGGCGGCGGCCCCGGCCGTGCGCAGGAAGGACGGCAGGTCGCCCGGCAGGTGGCGCATCGCCGCCACGCCGATCACCCGGTGGCCAGAACTGCCCCAGGCCTCGACCTGAACAGCGGGCGCTGCGACCAGCATCAGGGCGGAGGCGGAAATCATCAGGCGTTTGACTTGTCGGTTCATGAGACGGCGCCGTGGGAAATTTCAGAAGGGGAAACGATGGCTTATCTCATTCCCGCGCCTGCCTCTACCCGCCCTTCGCGACAGCCGGAGTCCCGATCACGCCGCCGTTATCTTGGTGTCACAGCCAGCTTTTCTTGCCAATAAAGTGTTAGCGGCGACGATCAAGTCGTTAACGGCGCAGACACCCCCTCAAGTATAGAACTTGAATTCGATCAATACTGATATCATATAGTCGAGATAGTCTCAGCTCAACCTGAGATAGACTGGCCTCATTTGCGCCTTATCCACTGCCGATACCGCATCAGATCTCATTCGCCGCAATTGCGCCGCAATTCATCGTCAGAAACCGCCGGGCCGGAGCGTGTCGGGACCGGTGCTGCATGAAGTTTGATCGATGTTGAGCACGGCCGCCGCGCTTGCCATGCTGTGGACCATGGCCTTCTCCGGGTCCGGAGAGCCTGTCCCTTACGAAACGGCCGTCGCCCGCGACGCCGCAATCGTAGAAGCCGCCGCGACGGCCAATGGTTCCATCGAAACCGCCGAAACGGCGGACCTGTCGGCCGAACAGCTTGAGTTGATGGCCGGCGATCCCGACTGGCGCGCCTCGGCCCGCCTCTATCACGCAGGCGGCGGCGGAGCGACCGGCAACGATTCTCTGGGCTGCCGTCCGATTCCGATGCGCACCGTCGCAGTCGACCCGCGCGTCATCCCCCGCCGCACCAAACTGTTCATCCGTGAGACGGTCGGCCTGCGCCTGGACAACGGCGAGGTCCACGACGGCTACTGGTACGCCTCCGACACCGGCGGCGCGATCAAGGGCGCCAAGATCGACCTCTACACCGGCCACGGCCGCGCCTCGATGCGCCCGGCCATGAACCTGAACATGAAGACCCTGACCATCGCCGACGCCGGCGATTTCGACGGCTGCCCCCCGGCGTGGGAAACGGCCTCGAACTAAGGCTTCCAGCCTGACGACAAAAAGGGCGGCCGGATCGAACCGGCCGCCCTTTTTCGTTGCGCGCTAATCTTTCCTCCCCATGAAATGGGGAGGGGGACCGCGAAGCGGTGGAGGGGGCGACGCAAGCGTCTGCCGTCGAGCCGCCCCCTCCGTCACGTCGCCTTCGGCGCCGCGCCACCTCCCCATGCATGGGGAGGAAAAGCCGGATCAGAACTTCCGTTTGCCGCTGACCGTCTCGAAGAACAGGCGGAAGTCGCCCATCAGGCTCCACAGCGGATATTTGAACGTTGCGGGCCGGTTCTTCTCGAAAAAGAAATGCCCCACCCATGCGAAGCCGTAACCGACCAGCGGCATGGCCAGCAGCCACCAGGCGTTGCGCGTCGCCACAAAGGCCACGAAGGCCGCGATCACCAGCCCGGTGCCGACCACATGGATGCGCCGACACGTCCGGTTGGAGTGCTCATGGATGTAATAGGGGTAGAAGGCCTCGAACGAGGCGTACCGCCCTTGGGGTTGCTCGATGCTCATGGCCCCAGCCTGCCCCCGGATCGCGCCGGGAGCAAGGGCGGCGGCGCCCTCGTCATCCCGGAAACGGCGCAGCCGTTATCCGGGACCGCTTAAGAACACGGACGTCGGCCTACTGGGCGGTCCCGGCTCTGCGCCTCGCGACGCGAGGCTTCGGCCGGGATGACGCAACGCGATCAGGCCCGCTTGCCCTTCGGCCCCTTGGCGAACGGCTTGCCGCCCGCCTTGAAGTCCGGCTTGCCCTTGAAGCCCGCCTTGGGCGTGAAGGGCTTCTTGTCGCCCTTGTCCTTGAAGCCCGGCTTCTTGGCGAAGCCGCCCTCGCCCGGCGCCGCATCGGTGCGGGGCGCATAGGGCTTCTTCTTGAAGGGACGCTCGCCATCGGCGCTGCGGCCCGCGTCGCCGTCCGGGCTCCACGGCTTCTTCTTGAACGGCGGGCGGCCCTGACCGTCCTCGTCGCGGCGGAAGGGCTTCTTGGCGAAGGGGCGAGCCTCGCCGTCGCGCTCGAAGTTGCGGTTGCGGGCGCCCTTCATCGAACCGGGCGTCGGCGCCTCGGACGGGGTGATCTTCGCCTCTTCACGGCTCTGCGCCGCGGCGGCGCGGAAGGCGTCGGCGTGGGTCAGGGCGACCTCAAAGCGCGTCTCTTCGGGGAAGGTGCGGATCGAGCCGATCTGTTGCTTGGTGATGCCGCCGATGCGGCAGATCAGCGGGATCAGCCATTTGGGATCGGCGTTGCGGTTGCGGCCGATGTCCAGACGGAACCAGCTGACCTCGTCCGGCTGCAGGCGATCGCCCGGCCACGGCGCGGGGGCGTAGTCATCGCCGCCCGCCGCATCGCGATCCTTGCGCTGACGGCGCTGCGGGCCTTCGCCCGGATCGGTCAGGTCTTCCGGCGCGGGCAGGTTCTTGCGCAGCAGCACCAGCAGGGCGCGGGCCAGATCGTCCGGCGTGCGCTCCTTGACCAGCTTTTCGACCAAACCCGCATCCTCGTCCGCGCCTTCCTCGGCGAAGACGGGGGCGGCCAGCAGGCGCTGCTCGTCCTGAGCGCGGATTTCATCGGCGGTTGGAGCGCCCGACCAGACGGCCTCGACCCCGGCCGAGCCCAGCAGCATCTCGGCCTTGCGGCGACGGCTGTGCGGAACCAGCAGGACCGAAATCCCCTTCTTGCCCGCGCGCCCGGTGCGGCCCGAACGGTGCAGCATGGTCGCCTTATTGATCGGCAGTTCGGCGTGGATCACCAGCCCCAGATCGGGCAGGTCCAGACCGCGTGCGGCCACGTCGGTGGCGACGCAGACGCGGGCGCGGCGGTCGCGCAGCGCCTGCAGCGCCTCATTACGCTCGCGCTGGCCCATTTCGCCGGACAGCGACACCGAGGCGAAGCCGCGCTCGACCAGCGCCGCCTGCAGGTGACGCACCGAATCCCGCGTCGAGCAGAAAACCAGCACCCCCGGCGCCTCGAAATAGCGCAGGACGTTGACCACGGCGCGCTCGATCTCGTTCGGCGCGATCCGCATGGCGCGGTATTCGATGTCGTTGTGCGGCTGGCTGCGGTCGACGGTGTCGATGCGCACCGCATCCTTCTGATAGCGCTTGGCCATGATCGCGATGTCGCGGGCGATGGTGGCCGAGAACAGCAGGGTGCGGCGCTCTTCCGGCGCCTGGTCGAGGATGTATTCCAGATCCTCGCGGAAGCCCATGTCCAGCATTTCGTCGGCTTCATCCAGCACGACGACGCGGGCGGCCGACAGATCCAGCGCCCCGCGGTCGATGTGGTCCTTCAGACGGCCCGGCGTGCCGACGACGACGTGGGCGCCGTGGTTCAGGGCGCGGGCTTCCTTGCGCGCGTCCATGCCGCCGACGCAGGTGACGATCTTGGCGCCCGCCTCGGCGTACAGCCACTCCAGCTCGGCCGCGACCTGCAGCGCCAGTTCGCGCGTCGGGGCGATGGCCAGCATCAGCGGCGTATCCGGCTGACCGAACCGCTCGTCCTCGCCCAACAGGGTCGGCGCCGCCGCCAGACCGAAGGCCACCGTCTTGCCCGATCCGGTCTGGGCCGAAACCAGCAGGTCGCCTTCGCCATGGCCTTCCAGCACGGCCGCCTGGACCGGCGTGGGCTCGGCATAGCCCTTGTTCAGCAGGGCGCGGTCAAGCGCGGGATGGATCGCGGGAAAGGGCATGAAGGGCCTGGAAAATCAGATGAGGCGACCGTTAAACGGCCGCGCCCGGCGAGGCGTCGCAGCCTGCCGGGCGTCGGGGAAGGCGCTCCCTATACACGAATAAGGGCCGCGGTGGGGCCGAATCGATCTACGCGTTTCAAAAATCAACAATCCGCCAAAATACTTGAGATGCCCTCGCCGCCTTCGGATGCACCGCCTTTTGAAGCCTTCATGCAGCCGATCGTTGATCGGCTTAAGGCCCATGGGCGCTCGCTGACCAATGCCGAAATGCTTGAAGACATTTCCGAGCACATGGGCCTTTCCGACGAGATTTTGAATCTCAGGCACGGCAAGTGGAACCAGTTGGTCGTCGATCAGCGCCTTGGTTTCGCGCGAAGCTGGCTCAAGCTTGGCGGGGCCGTAACCAATAGCCAAAGGGGCGTCTGGAGTCTGACTCCAGCAGGCGCCGCCATGACGGCGTCCGAGATCGCAGCCATCCCCAAGCAGGTGCAGAAGGCTTACGCTGCGCAACGTGCGAACACGGTCACGGAAAAGCTCGACCCGCCACAGGTGCTACAGGAAGTTTCGCAAGAAGACTGGAAGGATCAGCTTCTTTCCGTCTTGCTCCAGTTGGATCCCTCCGCGTTCGAGCGGCTTTGCCAACGCCTCTTGCGTGAATCCGGCTTCACCCGCGTCGAAGTGACCGGCAAAACCGGCGATGGCGGAATAGACGGGACCGGCGTCCTGCGCATGAACCTGTTGTCGTTTCAGGTCATCTTTCAGTGCAAACGCTGGCAAGGGTCCGTCGGCGCATCGACGGTCCGCGACTTCAGAGGCGCCATGGTCGGCCGCGCGGACAAAGGCTTAATCATCACGACCGGCACATTCACAAGCGAAGCTCGAAGAGAGGCGACCCGCGACGGTGCTCCCGCAATCGACTTGGTCGATGGCGACACGCTCTGCGACCTGCTGAAGGAGCGCAGCCTTGGCGTATCCGTCCGCATGGTTGAGGAAATCACCGTCCACTCTTCGGCCTTCAACGCGATTTAGGCGGCGCACGCCGTGACGCTACGGATGGCGGCCGACTACGTGAGGCAGTCCAGCAGGTCACAGCAGCAGCAGCGATTTCTCGACCATCACAGCCATCGGCAGCACGGTTGACCAGATAGCCGGCACGCTACTGGCTATCCTGATCCAAGCCCCCTATCCCGCCTTCTCAGGCAGGTGGAAGAAGTCGACGAACCGCTCGAACGTCGCCCGGTCGCCCTCGATCGTCATGGCCCCCTCGGCTTCCAGAGCCGCCAGCGGAACCTTGCCGTAGACGGCAGCGGCCACGACCTGCGCGGGCGCGCGCACCACGACATCGCAGCCCTCGACTTCGCCGCGCATGGCGTCGATGACGCCGCCCGTCACGCTGACCACCATCCGGTCCTCGTCCAGCGCAAAGCCCAGCCGCATCTCGGCGCCCTGCGCGCGCGTCGCGTCGAACATCGTCCTGAACGACTGCATGATGGAGACGGCGCTGATCGGCAGGGTCGGGTCGTGCTGGGGCGAACGCGCGGCCCAGCGGCCCAGCACCATGAAGACCGGCTCGATCTCATAGCCCCAGTCGGTCAGCTCATAGACCTGGACCGAGGCGGGCGGCGGCAGCTTGCGGCGACGGACCACGCCCGAGGCCTCCAGCCCCTCCAGCCGCTGGGTCAGCACATTGGCCGACAGGCCGCACAGGTCTTTTCGCAGGTCGCTGAAACGGCGCGGCCCCATCATGAGTTCTCTGATGACCAGCAAGGCCCAGCGCTCGCCCACAAGGTCCAGCCCGTGCGCCGCACCGCAGGCGTCGTGATAGCGCCGGGACCGGGCTTCAGACTTTGTGGTTACTTTTTCTAACTTCATAGTTGACTAACATAACATCGAGGCGCAGAACGACCAACATCATAGGGCAGGCCGTCCGGGGAGGGAGGGCCGCGCAAAGGGAGGAACCCGCCGATGCCCAAGCTGATCTTCATCAACCTGCCGGTCGCCGACCTGCCGCGTTCAGTCGCCTTCCATGAGGCGGTCGGCGCAACCATGAACCCGCGCTTCTCGGATGAGACGGCGGCCTGCATGGTCTTTTCCGACACCATCCACGTCATGCTGCTGACGCATGAGAAGTTCTCCAGCTTCACCGACCGCGCCATCCCCGATGCGCACAGGACGGCCCAGATGCTGATCTGCGTGTCGGAGGACAGCCGCGAGGGCGTCGACGCCGTGATCGACCGCGCGGGCGCTGCGGGCGGCCAGACCGACCCCAATCCGGCCCAGGACTACGGCTTCATGTACGGCCGTAGCTACGCCGATCCCGACGGCCACATCTGGGAGGTCATGTGGATGGACCCCGAGGCCGTCGCCCAGGGGCCAGAGGCTTTCGCCGCCCAGATCGGCGGAGGCTGAGCCATGAGCAACAAGATCATCCCCTGCATCTGGTACGATCTGGGTCAGGCGAAGAAGGCGGCCGAATTCTATGTCTCGCTGGGCCTGCCCGACAGCCGCATCGACCGCGTCATCGCCAGCCCCGCCGACAATCCCTCCAGCCCCGCCGGGTCCGAACTGCTGGTCGAGTTCACCCTGGCCGGACGACGCTACGTCGGCCTGAACGGCGGCCCGGCCTTCCCCCAGACCCAGGCCGTGTCCTTCATGATCCTGACGGAGGATCAGACTGAAACCGACCGCCTGTGGGACGCCATCGTCGGCCATGGCGGAACCGAAAGCGCCTGCGGCTGGTGCAAGGACCGCTGGGGGGTGAACTGGCAGATCACGCCGCGCCGCCTGATGGCCTTCTACGATGATCCCGACCCCGCCCGCACCCGGGCGGCCTTCGAGGCCATGATGACGATGCACAAGATCGACATCGCCGCCCTGGACGCCGCCGCTGATGCGGCGTCCAAGGCTTCTTAGCGGGCCGCGGTCAGAAGGCTCCGCCTTCTCGACCCGACGCGGCCTGAGACCAGATACGGCCTGAATTGTCGCTTTCCACCAAGACTGAGGCTGTGCCTGCCCCGACGATCCGCCCCCGTCCCTCAAACAGCGAGCCGCCGCGCGGCGAGCGATAGGGCCAACCCTCAAAGGAGAACCACGATGAGCTACGTCACAGGCTTCCTGACCCCCGTAAAGGCCGAGAACAAGGCGCGCTACATCGAGTCCGCCCGCGTTTCATGGCCGCTGTTCAAGAGCTACGGCGCCCGGGCCCATGTCGAGAACTGGGGCGTCGACGTGCCCGACGGCAAGGTCACCAGCTTCCCCATGGCGGTGAAGCTGGAAGAGGGCGAGGTCGTCGTCTTCTCCTGGCTGATCTGGCCCGACAAGAAGACCGCCGACGACGCCTGGGCCAGAATGCAGGACGACCCGGCCATGGCGAACATGGACATGCCCTTCGACGGCCAGCGCATGATGTGGGGCGGCTTCGAAACCATCTTTGACGAGAAGAAATAGGGCCTTTCCCTCGGTCCGCTTTCCCGCCCCTCTATCCTCGCTCCCTCTCCCTGCCGTCATCCTCGGGCTTGACCCGAGGATCGAGCGCAAGGCGCGCTCATTCTTACTGATGTCGAGCAGGCAGATAACCCGATCCTCGGGTCAAGCCCGAGGATGACGGCGAGAAACGGGAAATGAAGCGTACCCCTTTCCCAAAAAGAAAAAGGGCGGCCCCGTCGGAGCCGCCCTTTGCTTTTTGTCGTCCGAGCCCCGGATCAGCTGTCCAGGAAGCTCCGCAGCTTCCGCGACCGCGAGGGGTGCTTCAGCTTGCGCAGGGCCTTGGCCTCGATCTGACGGATGCGCTCGCGCGTAACCGAGAACTGCTGGCCGACTTCTTCAAGGGTGTGGTCGGTGTTCATGCCGATGCCGAAGCGCATCCGCAGGACGCGTTCTTCGCGCGGGGTCAGCGAGGCCAGCACGCGGGTCGTCGTTTCGCGCAGGTTCGACTGGATGGCGGCGTCGATCGGCAGGACGGCGTTCTTGTCCTCGATGAAGTCGCCCAGATGGCTGTCTTCCTCGTCGCCGATCGGCGTTTCGAGGCTGATCGGCTCCTTGGCGATCTTCAGAACCTTGCGGACCTTTTCCAGCGGCATGGCCAGACGTTCGGCCAGTTCTTCCGGGGTCGCCTCGCGGCCGATCTCGTGCAGCATCTGGCGCTGGGTGCGGACGATCTTGTTGATCGTCTCGATCATGTGCACCGGGATGCGGATGGTGCGGGCCTGGTCGGCAATCGAGCGGGTGATGGCCTGACGGATCCACCAGGTGGCGTAGGTCGAGAACTTGTAGCCGCGGCGGTACTCGAACTTGTCGACCGCCTTCATCAGGCCGATGTTGCCCTCCTGGATCAGGTCCAGGAACTGCAGGCCGCGGTTGGTGTATTTCTTGGCGATGGAGATGACCAGGCGCAGGTTGGCCTCGACCATTTCCTTCTTGGCCTGACGGGCCTCGCGCTCGCCCTTCTGCACCATCTGGACGATGCGGCGATAGTCGTCGATCGGCACCCCGGCCTCAGAAGCCACGCTGGCGATCCGGCCGCGGATGTCGGCGATCTGGGCGGATTCATTCTCGCTGAACTTGGTCCAGCGGACGCCCATTTCCTTGATGCGCTCGGCCCAGTTCGGGTCCGTCTCCGAGCCGAAATAGGCCTTCAGGAATTCCGGGCGCGAAATGCCGTAGCCGTCGGCCAGACGCAGCAGGCGGCCTTCCTGACCGATCAGACGCTTGTTGATGGCATACAGCTGGTCGACCAGCGCCTCGATCCGGGCGTTGTTCAGCTTCATCGTCTTCAGGCGGTCCGAGATCGCCGTCGACAGGGCCTCATAGGTCTTCTGGTCCTTGGCGGTCAGGACCTCGCCCTTCAGGCGCGCCTCGACCAGCTTGTCCTGCAGCTTGCGGAAGTCGCTGAAGTCCGTGGCGATGGCGTCCAGCACCTCCATGACGCCGTCGCGCAGCTCGGCTTCCAGCGCCGAGATCGACATGGCGCCGCCGTCGTCGAAGTCCTCGTCGTCGTCCTCTTCGCCGTCGCCGTCCGGCTCGCCGGTCGGCTGGGCCGGGGCGGGCTGGTTATGCGGCAGGGACGAGGGGTTCAGGATGCCGTAGGTGGCGTCCAGATCGATCACTTCACGCAGAAGAATGCGATTGTTGGCCAGTTCGTCGCGCCACACCATGATGGCCTCGAACGTCAGGGCGCTTTCGCACAGCCCCGAGATCATGGCGTCGCGGCCCGCCTCGATGCGCTTGGCGATGGCGATTTCGCCCTCGCGGCTCAGCAGCTCGACCGTGCCCATTTCGCGTAAGTACATCCGCACGGGGTCGTCGGTGCGGTCATAGGCGGACTTGGCGGGCGTCTCGGCGACCGAGGTCTCGGCGGCGGCGGCCACGTCGGTGCCGGTCGCCTCGGCGGCGTCCTCTTCGGCTTCGACGACGTTGACGCCCATCTCCGACAGCATGGCCAGAATGTCTTCGATCTGGTCGGGCGTGACTTCCTCGGACGGCAGGACCTTGTTCAGCTCCTCCATCGTCACATAGCCGCGCGTCTTCGCCTGACGGATGAATTTCTTCACTCCGGCGTCGGTGAGATCGAGCAGGGGCCCGTCGGTGTTGGTTTCGGCGTCCTGCGTCTCGGTCTGCGCGCTCATTCAGTCTGTCTCCACGGCCGGCGGGGGGTGATCAGTCCCCTGCGGCGAAAATACAACGCCCGACAACTTCGTTCACGACGAAGAAGTCGAGTCTTCCCAAATCGTTCCGGTCTTGATGGCCCGTCGCAACGCATCGCGCTCGGCCTTCACCAGAGCGAAAGCCGAGGTGTCGAAAGCCTTGTGGGCCTCCGACTTTGCTGAAGCGAGCGCCTCGTCCAACGCCGCTGCGCGGGTCAGAGCGTCGAACGCCTGCGACCACCGGGTCCTCGCCTCGCCGAGGGGCTTGTCTGTAGCCAGGAATGGCGCGCCGGACTTCGCCGCCGCCTTCTCGACCTCGCGCAACATG
Organism: Brevundimonas diminuta; assembly: GCF_039673845.1. Classification (GTDB taxonomy): domain Bacteria; phylum Pseudomonadota; class Alphaproteobacteria; order Caulobacterales; family Caulobacteraceae; genus Brevundimonas; species Brevundimonas diminuta_E. The sequence goes on from NZ_JBDJMK010000009.1 coordinate 27,996, forward strand.
GCGTCATGACCCGATTGGGCCAGATGGCGGCGCAGGGCGGCGGAGTCAAGGGTCCGGCCCGAGAAACGCAGCCGCACCATCTCCTGCGCCAGTCCGTCCAGCGCCGGATCGCCGAAGCCATAGCGCGCCACCGCCTCCATGTGATCGTCCAGCCGCTCCGGGTCGTCCAGCGCTCCGTGAGCGAGCGCGGCGGCGATCGGCTCGACCGACCGGAACAGGGCCTGCATGGCCTGCGCCCCCTCGACCGTCTGCCCCTGCAGCGGCGGCGGCCCGCGCCAGCGCCCGCCCGGCCCGGTCCGTCCGCCCGGCTGGGGAGGCCGCTGCTGTTGCTGACGCGGGAACAGGGCGTCGAAGCGGTCGAACAGGTCGCGGCGATACTGTTCGGCCAGATCCTTGTCCTGCACGGCGTTGGCCGCCTGACGCAGCCGCCCCTTCAGCCCCGCCTTGCGCTCGGGCGTGTCCAGCGGTTCGGCCTCGACCTCGCGGCGGAACAGCACCTCGGCGAAGGGCCGCGTCGTCGCCATCGCCTGACGCAGCGCCGGCGCCCCGCGATCGCGCAGGATGTCGTCCGGGTCCTGCCCCCCCTCCAGCAGGGCGAAGCGGAACGACTTGCCCGGCTTCAGCAGCGGCAGCGCCCGCTCGATCGAACGATAGGCGGCGCGCAGGCCCGCCGCGTCGCCGTCGAAGCTCAACACCGGCTCGGACGAGACGCGCCACAGACGCTCCATCTGCTCTTCGGTCAGGGCCGTGCCCATCGGCGCCACGGCCGGCAGCCCGGCCCGGTGGCAGGCGATGACGTCCATATAGCCTTCGACGACGATGATGCCCTGCTCGCCCCGGCTCTCGGCGCCCATGATCCGCCGCGCTTCGGGCAGGCCGTAAAGGGTCGAGCCCTTGTGAAACAGCGACGTCTCCGGCCCGTTCAGATATTTCGCCCGGTCATCCGGGTTCATCGCCCGCCCACCGAAGCTGACGATGCGGCCGCGCGCGTCCAGAATGGAGAACATCAGCCGGTCGCGGAAACGGTCATAGGGCTGGCCGCCCCCTTCCGGCGCGATCAGCAGCCCCGCCTCGACCAGATCGCCCGGCCGCGCCCCGCGCTGGACCAGCGCCTGCTTCAGCCCCTCGCGGTCGTTGGGCGCATAGCCGAGGCCGAAGCGCTCCCACTGGTCCTCCGGCAGGCCGCGCTTCTCCAGATAGTCGCGCGCCGCCTTGCCGACGCTGCGGCGCAGATTGGCGGCGAACCATTTCTGGGCCAGGTCCATCCAGTCGGCCAGACCCTGACGCTTCTGCTCGCGCTCGGCGGCCTGAGGGTCTTCGGCGGGCAACTGCATCCCCGCCTCGCCCGCCAGTCGGCTGACCGCCTCGACGAAGCTGAGCCGCTCCGTCTCCTGCAGGAAGCTGATGATGTCGCCGTGCTTGCCCGAGCTGAAGTCGTGGAAGAAGCCCTTGTCGTCATTGACGAAGAAGCTGGGCGACTTCTCCTTCGAGAAGGGGCTCAGGCCGACGAACTCGCGTCCCTGACGCTTGAGCTTCACCGTCCGCCCGATCACGTCGGACGGCCGAAGGCGCGCCTTCAGTTCCTCGATGAAGCGCTCGTCGAACCGCAAAATAGACCCCTACAAACCCCCTCTTTCACAGGAGGGAGGGTCACCTACCCTAGAACAGCGGCGACCACCACGCCAGCGCAGCCCTTTCCGCAGCGCTACGTCTGGGCTTTAAGTCGTCCCAGCCTAGCCGGAGCCGTTGAGACCATGCGCCATCTTCGCCTGCTGATCCTGATGCTGCTGCCCGCCGTCTTCCTGACGCTGGGCGCCTGCCAGACCATTCCGCGCCCGGACTTCCAGGCCGCCGATCTGGCCGCCGCCAGCCCGCCGTGGCGCTATGACTTCCGCACCGAGGACGAGCGCTCCCGCTTCGTGCGCGAGACGATCAACGCCCAGAACGCCGCCCGCGACGGCAGCTTCGATATTCTGGCCCTGTCCGGCGGCGGGGCCAACGGCGCCTATGGGGCGGGCGTCATGGTCGGCTGGAGCCAGGCCGGAACCCGGCCCGACTTCGAGGTCGTGACGGGGGTGTCGACCGGCGCCCTGATCGCCCCCTTCGTCTTTGCGGGCCAGCGCTTCGATCCGGCGCTGGAGCACGCCTATACCGGCGGCCAGACCGATGAACTGCTGAAGACGCGCGGCCTCTACGCCCTGATGCTGCCCGGGGTGTTCAAGCCCGAGCCCCTGACCAATCTGGTGCTGAACAACATCTCGCCCGAGCTGCTGGCGGCCATCGCCGACGAGCATCGCAAGGGCCGCCGCCTCTATGTCTCGACCACCAGTCTGGACACCCAGACCCAGGTCGTCTGGGACATGGGCGCCATCGCCCAGCGCAACGACGACGCCTCGCGCCTGCTGTTCGTCAATGTGCTGATCGCCTCGGCCAGCATTCCCGGCGCCTTCCCGCCCGTCCTGCTGGACGTCGAGCATCAGGGCCGCCGCATTCAGGAACTGCACGTCGACGGCGGCACCGTCTCCAGCTTCCTGGTCGTGCCGCAGGCCCTGCTGCTCGACACGCCTGAAAACCGTCCGCTGGGCAACGCCCGCGTCTGGATCGTCGTCAACGGCAAGTGGGATCCCCGTTTCGAGGTCGCCCGCATCTCGGCGGTCAGCATCGCCACCCGCAGTTTCGACACCATGATGAAGGCCCTGCAGCGCGCCGACCTGACCGCCATCACCCAGTTCGCGCACCGCCACAACATGAGCCTGTCGGTCGCCGCCATACCCGACGACGCCGAGGCCAATACCCTGGACTTCACCCAGGCCCACATGACCGAACTGTTCCAGACCGGCGAGAACGAAGCCCGGGCCGGACGCGCCTTCGACCAGCGCGTCGAGCCGTCACAGGGCCGCTCCAACCGCCGCCGCCCGGCCGAACCTGCGTCCGCCGACGCGCCCAAAAGTTAATCCGCCATTAACCATATTGTCGACAATGCGACGATAACCATCTGATTGCGAACAATATTTTCGCGTAACAGCGGAACTGTCCACAAGGCTTGTGGATTGATTCAAAGCCTCTGAAACAGGGGCTGTGTTCCTGACGGCGTCGCCGCGGATTGCGTGCGGCGCCGGTCGCAGACGGGCATCGCCCGGATTGGTTTCGTCATGTTCATCGCCATCGCCCGCCCGGCGGTGGAGCCCAAAGGCCCCGACGCCGTCGCCGTCCCCGGCTCTCCCGCTGTTCCCCTGTCCCAGCCGCGCGCGCTGCACGCCCGCCTGCTGAACAACGCCGCCCTGCGCCGCCGCCGCGGGCAGTTGCGACGGCAGGAGAACCGCAGCGAAGACGCCGACTACTGGCTGCACGCCGCCCTCGCCGCCATCGGCAAGGCCGCCGAACTGCGCCGCGCGCAGGCCGTCCCCCTGCCCTGAAGACGGGGGCCTTAAGCCTCAGCGCAACTCGGGCAGGCGCCGCGCCAGCGATTCCTTCAGCTTGCGCCCGCGGTCGGACAGGCTCTTGCCGCGACGGCGCTCGCGCGTCTCGAAATCGGGCGCCCAGCGGTCATGCATGGCGGCCATCAGGGTCGGGTGGCGGTCGTACTGGTGCACGATGGCGCTGACCCCGCCGTCCGGATTGACGATGGAGCCGTCCTTCAGCGACAGGCTGTCGCCGGGCGTCAGACCCACGGTGGCGATCCGGCCGTAGTTGGCCCTCGCCTCCCCTTCGACCAGTCCTAGATGCAGGGCGATGTTGCAGGCCGCCTGATCGGCGCCGAACGCCCCGCCGATTTCCGAGCGCGGAATGGCCGCCAGCATCAGCAGGGTGCGGCAGAAGCGGATCATGCAGTCACGCGGCCCCATGACGGTGCCGACGCAGACGCACGGCCTGTCGGCCAGCGCCCGCGCCACGTCCTCGCCGCCGACCCCGCGCAGATATTTCATGTTGAAGGCGTGGCCCTTCAGCCCGCCGTCATATTCGACATAGAACTCAGGCCCGGCGGGCGGCGGATCAAACGGCGGCGCCTGAAACACCACATCGCGCACATCGGTCATCAGCACATGGCGCGCCCATGGACGCTGGCTCATCACCACGTCGAAGGCGGCGAAACGCTGCATCACCGGATGCGGGCGCCACGCCCCGGCGCAGGCGACTGCCGGGGGAACGCTGTCCACCCCATGTTCGGCCAGAAAGGCCAGAAGCTCCGGCTGCTGATCCGTGACCAGCACCACCGGCCCGGCGTAGACCGCACGCAGCGAACGGACGAAAATCGCTATGTCCGCCGCCTCATAGCCGGTGGCGTACCCTAGAATCAGATCCTGTTCGTCCGCCGCAAAGGTCGCAGAGGCCCCCCTCTCGCCTGCGATCGCGGCGGCGACCCAACCCAGATAGGCCGATTTCGCCGCCGGTGAAGCCATTTACGCCCTCATGGAATCCACGAAACGCTTGAACAGATAGAGGCTGTCGGTCGGGCCCGACGAGGCTTCCGGGTGATGCTGCACGCTGAACACGGGCTTGCCCTTCAGCGCGATGCCGCAGTTCGTACCATCAAACAGCGACACATGTGTTTCAACCACGCCTTCGGGCAGGCTGTCGCGGTCGACGGCGAACTCGTGGTTCATCGAGACGATCTCGACCTTGTCCGTGGTCAGATCCTTGACCGGATGGTTGGCGCCATGGTGGCCCTGTTCCATCTTCAGCGTCTTGGCGCCCAGGGCGATGGCCAGCATCTGGTGGCCCAGGCAGATGCCCATCAGCGGCTTGCCGCTGTCCAGCAGCTTCTTGATCTCAGGCACGGCGTATTGGCCGGTCGCGGCCGGATCGCCCGGGCCGTTGGACAGGACGACGCCGTCGGGATTGCGCGCCAGAATCTCTTGCGCCGTGGTCGAGGCGGGCACCACCGTGATCTTCACCCCGGTCGAGGCCAGGGCGCGCAGGATGTTGCGCTTGACGCCATAGTCGACGACCACCACCGAACGGTCGCCGGCCTCGGCCTGAACATAGCCGTTGGGCCAGTCCCAGGCGCCCTCGGTCCATTCAAAGGCCTGGGTGGTCGAGGCGTCCTTGGCCAGATCCAGCCCGACCAGACCCTTCCAGTCGCGCGCCTGCGCCGTCAGGGCCTCCAGATCGAACTGGCCGTCGGGATCATGGGCGATGACGGCGTGGGGCGCGCCCTTTTCACGGATCAGCTGGGTCAGGGCGCGGGTGTCCACCCCCGCCAGACCGATGACGCCGCGCGACTTCATCCAGCCGTCCAGCCCGCCCGTGGCGCGCCAGTTGGCCGGCTCGGTCGGCACGTCGCGCAGAATGACGCCCCGGGCGGCGCGCTCGGGCGCCTCGCCGATCTGTTCGACGTCTTCCAGATTCACGCCGACGTTGCCGATGTGCGGGAAGGTGAAGGCCAGGATCTGGCTCATGTACGAAGGGTCGGTCAGGATTTCCTGATAGCCCGACATGGCGGTGTTGAAGACCACCTCGCCGACGGCCGAACCGGTCGCGCCGACGCCGATCCCCGACAGGACCGTTCCATCTGCGAGCACGAGGACGCCTGTGGCGCCGGACAGGATGTGAGTCGTCATGGCGCAGGGCTCCTAGCAGTGAATACGGGCGGACAAACGGCGGCGTGACTAAAGAGATGCAGGGTCCGGGTCAACACGTCACCTGATTAAGTGTTCTGGAAGCGCCCCTGCCCCTTGCGAACCCACAGCCAGGCCAGGCTGGTGACGGCGAAGAAACCGACGCTGGGCCAGATATAGCCCCCCGCCGCCGCCGCGACCGCAAAGGCCGAGAACATCGCCCCGCCGCAGGCCAGCATCCGCCAGCCCAGCTTGCGCGTCAGCTTCCACAGCGTGACCGAACACAGGGCGTAAAGGCACAGCGTCAGCACCGAGGTCACGCCGATCAGCACGCCGAACTGCTGGCCCAGCGTCGGCTGGGCGCTGGCGATCACCATGGCGCTCATGATGGCGCCGTTGATCAGGGGGTTGGACAGGGGCGTCTTGCCCTTCTTGGCCCCGCCGAACCAGCGCGGCAGCCAGCCCGCCTCGGCCGAGGCGCGCGCCGTCTCTCCGCCCATCATGGTCCAGCCCGCGATGGTGCCGGTCGCCTTGATGACGGCGCAGGCCGCCACCAGCCCGGCCACCGAGGCCCCCATGACCCGCGCCACCAGATCGGCATAGGGGCTGGTCGAATGGGCCAGAACGTCGGCCGGAATGACGCCGAACACCGCCACGCTGGCCGCCACATAGACGACGAAGGCCAGCAGCACCCCGCCCAGCGAGGCGCGCCCCACATCGGTCGCCGGATTCTTCACCTGACTGGACAGGGCCGCCGCGCTCTCGACGCCCAGAAAGGCCCAGAAGATCACGGCCAGCGACGCCGGAACCGTCTTCATCAGCGGCTCTCCCGCCGGGCTCCACGACGCGGTGAAGGTGTCGCCACTGAAGGCGATGGCCCCGGCGATGATGGCCAGAGCGATCGGGATCAGCCCCAGCACCAGGGTGATCGCCCCGAACCGCGCCGCCGTCTTCGACCCGGCCGCATAGGCCGCCGTGGTCAGCCAGATCAGCGCCAGATTACTGAGCGCCCCCCACATCGGCTCCTTCAGCGCCGGAAAGAAGAAGGCCAGATAGCCGGTCCCCGCCACCGCCACGGCGACGTTGCCGGTCAGGCAGGCCGCCCAATAGGCCAGCCCCGTCTGATAGCCCAGAAACCGCCCCAGCCCGCGCCGGGCGAAATCCGACAGGCCGTCGGCCTCCGGCTGCATCCGCCCCAGCCCGCCGAACACCAGCGCCAGCGTCACCGCACCGATGCCGCAGACGATCCAGCCGATGATGCTGCTGCTGCCGGTCGGCGCCAGGGTGGCGGGCAGCAGATAGACGCCCGATCCGATCATATTGCCCGCCACCACGAGGGCGGCCAGGCCCCAGCCGATGCGGTGCGAGGGTTCAGGCAGGATGTCGACTTGGCTCATGCCCGCCGCATAGACCGAAATGTCGCAGCCGTCGCCATGAAGATTCTTTCCACACCGCCCCCTTCCCTCCGCTCATCCCGGCGGACGCGGGGATCCAGTCTTTTGGCTTCAGGCGCACCCTGAGGGCGTCACCTGCTTTCGCCCGGCCGCAGCGGAAGAGGCTCTTACTGAATCCCGGCGTCCGGCGGGATGAGCGGCACAGGGAACCATGCTAATGCCCCCGGCCAGAAGTTCTGGAGTTCCCCCATGCCCGTCACCACGGTCGGCCTCGATGCCGACGACACCCTCTGGCACAATGAGACCATCTTCCGCCTGAGCCAGAAGCGCTTCTCCGAACTTCTGGCCGACCACGCCGAAGAGCCGGTGATGATGGAGCGTCTGGCCGCCGTCGAGCGCCGCAACCTGCGTCTCTACGGCTACGGGGTGAAGGGCTTCACCCTGTCGATGCTGGAGACGGCGATGGAGCTGTGCGACGGCTCGGCCCCGCCCCACATCGTGCGCGAGATCCTGGCCGCCGGTCGCGAGATGCTGACCCACCCCGTCGAGACCCTGCCCGGCGTCGACGAGACCCTGGCCGAACTGGCAGAGAACTACCGCCTCGTGCTCGTGACCAAGGGCGACCTGATGGACCAGGAGCGCAAGCTGGCGGCCTCGGGTCTGGGCGAACTGTTCGCCGCCGTCGAGATCGTGTCGGAGAAGGACCGCTCGACCTATGACCGCGTCTTCGCCCGCCACGGCTCGGGCGCGGCCGAGGCGGTGATGGCCGGCAACTCCATGAAGTCCGACGTCCTGCCCGCCATCGAGGCGGGGGCGTGGGCGGCGCACATCCCCTACCACATCACCTGGGCCCACGAACTGGCCGACGCCCCCGAAGGCGAGCCCCGCTACGTCAGCCTCAGCCGCATCGGCGAACTCCCCGACTGGATCGCCGCCATCGATCAATAGGCCACCCTCTCCCGGCGGGAGAGGGCTTGAGCGCACGGCGGCGTAGCCGTCGTTCTGGCGCGAAAGGGTGAGGGGTTTGTCCCATCAGTCGGCGTCAGCCGCCGCGCGACGGCCCTTGGCCGACTTCATCCGGGAACCCTCCCCCCTTGGCTGCTCTGCGTCGCCCCCCAAGAAATCGCGCCCGCCCCATTCTGGCCCTTGCTCACCGGCCCCTCCCTCTCTAAACGGGCCGCTTAACCGACAACCCGAACGGATCGGCCGCGAGCGCGCTCGCGCCCGTCCGTCTGCGCGCGTGGAGACCGCCGCCCTGACCAGTCATGAAGAAAAGGACGCCATGGTGCGCGCCGCGCTCATTGAGCAGGGCGACAGCGGGATCACCCCGCGCCATACGCTGTTCTACTTCTACGGCGAGGAAGAGGCGCACGGCGACCTGTGCGAGGTGGCCCGCCGTGCGGGCTTCCTGACGCGGGGCCAGGGCGACATGACCGTCCTGGAGACCACCATGCCGGTCGACGAGGCGTCGTTTTCGCCTGTGTCGGCCATGATGCAAACCTGGGCCGCGGCCTTCCAGCTCGACTACGACGGCTGGGAGTGCGCGGTCGTGACGAACTGAGACGAACGCCGATGCCCAAGCGCACAGACATCAAGTCCATCCTGATCATCGGCGCCGGTCCGATCGTCATCGGCCAGGCGTGCGAGTTCGACTATTCGGGCGTTCAGGCCTGTAAGGCGCTGAAGGCCGAGGGCTACCGGGTCATCCTGGTCAACTCGAACCCCGCCACCATCATGACCGACCCGGAGGTGGCCGACGCCACCTATATCGAGCCGATCACGCCCGAGATGGTCGAGAAGATCATCGCCAAGGAGAAGCCGGACGCCCTCTTGCCCACCATGGGCGGCCAGACGGCGCTGAACACGGCCCTGGCTTTGAACGCTTCGGGCGCCCTGGCCCGACACGGCGTCGAGATGATCGGCGCCAAGGCCGAGGTCATCGACAAGGCCGAGGACCGTCAGAAATTCCGCGACGCGATGGACAAGCTGGGTCTGGAATCGCCCCGCTCGCGCGCCATCCACCACATTGAAGAAGCCGACGACGCCCTGGCCTTCGTGGGCCTGCCCGCCATCATCCGCCCGTCCTTCACGCTCGCGGGCACCGGCGGCGGCATCGCCTACAACGTCGAGGAATTCCACGAGATCGTGGAGCGGGGCCTGGACCTGTCGCCGACCACCGAAGTGCTGATCGAAGAGTCGGTGCTGGGCTGGAAGGAATATGAGATGGAGGTCGTCCGCGATCATGCGGACAACTGCATCATCATCTGCTCGATCGAGAACATCGACCCGATGGGCGTCCACACCGGCGACAGCATCACCGTCGCCCCGGCCATGACCCTGACGGACAAGGAATATCAGATGATGCGCGCGGCCTCGATCGCCGTGCTGCGCGAGATCGGAGTCGAGACGGGCGGCTCGAACGTCCAGTTCGCGGTCAACCCCAAGGACGGTCGTCTGGTCGTCATCGAGATGAACCCGCGCGTGTCGCGCTCCTCGGCGCTGGCGTCCAAGGCCACCGGCTTCCCGATCGCCAAGATCGCCGCCAAGCTGGCCGTCGGCTATACGCTGGACGAGCTGAAGAACGACATCACCATGGTGACCCCGGCCAGCTTCGAGCCGGCCATCGACTATGTCGTCACCAAGATCCCGCGCTTCGCCTTCGAGAAATATCCGGGCTCGGAGCCGTCGCTGACCACGGCGATGAAGTCGGTCGGCGAGGTCATGGCCATCGGCCGCACCTTCCAGGAATCCATGCAGAAGGCCCTGCGCGGGCTGGAAACGGGCCTGAACGGCTTCGACGACATTGAGATCGACGGCGTGGCCGGCGCCGAGGACGACGCCGCGATCAAGGCCGCCGTCATCCGCGCGCTCGGCCTGCCGACGCCGGACCGCATCCGCGTCATCGCCCAGGCCTTCCGCCACGGCCTGACGGTGGAAGAGGTTCAGGCCGCCTGCGCCTATGAGCCGTGGTTCCTGCGCCAGATCGCCGACCTGATCCGCACCGAAGGCCACGTCCGCGTTCAGGGCCTGCCCACCGACGCGACCGACTTCCGCAAGCTGAAGGCCAAGGGCTTCTCCGACGCCCGTCTGGGCGCCCTGACCGGCAAGACCGAGGGCGAGGTCCGCAAGGCCCGCCGCGCGCTGGCCGTGCGCCCGGTGTTCAAGCGCATCGACACCTGCGCCGCCGAGTTCGCCTCCGCCACCGCCTATATGTATTCGACCTATGAGACCGGCGCGCTCGGTCAGGTTCCGGCCTGCGAGGCCGAGGTGTCGGATCGCAAGAAGGCCGTCATTCTGGGCGGCGGTCCGAACCGCATCGGTCAGGGCATCGAGTTCGACTACTGCTGCTGCCACGCGGCCTTCGCCTTCGACGACATCGGCGTCGAGAGCATCATGGTCAACTGCAACCCCGAGACGGTCTCGACCGACTACGACACCTCCGACCGCCTGTATTTCGAGCCGCTGACGGCCGAAGACGTGCTGGAGCTGATCGACGTCGAACGCTCCAAGGGCGAACTGATCGGCGTGGTCGTCCAGTTCGGCGGCCAGACCCCGCTGAAGCTGGCCCATGCGCTTCAGGAAGACGGCGTGCCGATCCTGGGCACCAGCGTCGACAGCATCGACCTGGCCGAGGACCGCGAGCGCTTCCAGCAGATGCTTCAGGCCATCGGCCTGCAACAGCCGCCCAACGCCCTGGCCCGCTCGGCCGAGGAAGCCGCCGTCAAGGCCGAGGAGGTCGGCTATCCGATCGTCCTGCGCCCGTCCTATGTGCTGGGCGGCCGCGGCATGATGATCGTCCACGATCGTGAAGGTCTGGACCGCTACGTCGGCGAGGCCATGCGCGTCTCGGGCGACGATCCCGTGCTGATCGACCACTATCTGAACCGCGCCACCGAGGTGGACGTCGACGCCCTGTGCGACGACGAAACCGTCTTCGTCGCGGGCGTGCTTGAGCATATCGAGGAAGCCGGCGTCCACTCGGGCGACAGCGCCTGCTCCATGCCGCCCTTCTCCCTGCGCCCGGAAACCGTGGCCGAGCTGAAGCGCCAGACCACCGCCATGGCCAAGGCCCTGAAGGTGCGCGGCCTGATGAACGTGCAGTTCGCCATCGAGGAGCCGCACAGCGAGAACCCGCGCATCTTCGTCCTCGAAGTGAACCCACGCGCCAGCCGCACGGCGCCCTTCGTGGCCAAGACCATCGGCCAGCCGGTCGCCGCCATCGCCGCCAAGGTCATGGCCGGGGTTCCGCTGTCGTCCTTCGGTCTGGTCGACAAGGATCTGGACCACATCGCGGTCAAGGAAGCCGTCTTCCCGTTCGCGCGCTTCGCCGGGGTCGACACCATCCTGGGCCCGGAAATGCGCTCGACCGGCGAGGTCATGGGCCTGGACTGGAAGCGTGAGGGCGAGGCCGATCTGGCTCCCGCCTTCGCCCGCGCCTTCGCCAAGTCCCAGACCGGCGGCGGCACCATCCTGCCGACCGAGGGCACGGCCTTCGTCTCGGTGCGCGACGCCGACAAGCCCTTCATCGTCGAGGCGGTGAAGACCCTGCTGACGCAGGGCTTCGCTGTCATCGCCACCGGCGGCACCCACACCTATCTGACCGAACAGGGCCTTGAGGTCGGTCTGGTCAAGAAGGTGCTGGAAGGCCGTCCGAACATCGTCGACGCCATGAAGAACGGCGAGGTCCAGCTGGTCTTCAACACCACGGACGGCAAGCAGGCCCTGGCCGACAGCTTCTCGATCCGCCGCACGGCGCTGATGATGAAGATCCCCTACTACACCACGGCGTCCGGCTCCCTGGCTGCCGCCCAGGCCATCGCCGCCGTCCGCCACGGCGAACTGGATGTCCGCCCGATCCAGTCCTACAACTGAGATCAGGCTTCGAACTGAAGAAAGGCCCCCGCCGAGCAATGGTCGGGGGCCTTTTCCTTTCCTCCCCATTCCATGGGGAGGGGGACCGCGAAGCGGTGGAGGGGTCGCTTCACGCACGTCGCCCTGCCGCCCTCTACGTGCCGCCCTCCTCTGCCTCCCGCCTCTCGCCCTACACCTCCCGCCGTCATCCTCGGGCTTGACCCGAGGATCCAGGGCAGCGACGCGCGCATCCTTTCCAACGCCACGCAGACGGACGGCTGGATCCTCGGGTCAAGCCCGAGGATGACGGCGGATAAATGAACACCCTTCCCCGGTTGCCCCCTCCCCCCCAGCGGCTAAGGTCGCATCTGACAACGGAGGGGACATCACCATGAAGAAAACCACGCTCACCGCCATTCTGGCCGCCGTTCTGGCCGCCGGTTCCGCGCCCGCCATCGCCCAGAACGCCAATGACGCCGCCGCGCTGAAGGCCGCGGTCAAGGCGGACTACGACGCCAACCTCGGCGCCCTGTTCGACCATTTCCACCGCAATCCCGAACTGTCCGGCCTCGAAGTCCAGACCTCGGCCCGCATGGCGCAGGAGCTGCGCGCGCTCGGCTATGACGTCACCACCGGCGTCGGCGGCACCGGCGTGGTCGCCGTCCTGCGCAACGGCGCCGGGCCCACGGTCATGATCCGCGCCGACATGGACGGCCTGCCGGTCGAGGAACAGTCGGGCCTGTCCAACGCCTCCACCGCCCGTCAGGTCGACAGCGACGGCGTAGAGAAGCCCGTCATGCACGCCTGCGGTCATGATGTTCACATCACCGCCCTGATCGGCACGGCCCGGCAGATGCAGGCGCGCAAGGCCAACTGGTCCGGCACCCTGGTCCTGGTCGCCCAACCGGCCGAGGAGCGTATCTTCGGCGCCCGCGCCATGGTGCAGGACGGCCTCTATTCGCGCTTCCCCAAGCCGGACTACGCCCTGGCCTTCCACGTCTCGTCCGACACGCCGACGGGCCGCATCGGCGTGCCGCTGGGCATCACCTCGTCCAGCGCGGACAGCGTGGACATCGCCGTCCACGGCGTCGCCACCCACGGCGCCTCGCCGCACATGGGGGTCGACCCCATCTTCGTCGCCTCGCACATCGTGGTGGCGCTGCAATCCCTGCGCAGCCGCGAGATCAGCCCGCTGGAAGGCGCCGTGGTCACGGTCGGCGCCATCAAGGGCGGCATCAAGCACAACATCATTTCCGACCGCGTCGACATGCAGCTGACCGTCCGCGCCGACAGCCCCGAGGCGCGCGCCAAGCTGCTGGACGGCATCGACCGCATCTCGGCCAACACCGCCCGCGCCCTGGGCGTGCCCGAGGATAGGCTGCCGACCGTCGTCCGCTCGCCGCTGGAGAACACCCCGCCCACCATTAACGACGCCGAGACCGCCGCACGCGTCCGCGAGGCCCTGACCGCCGCCCTGGGCGAAGGGGTGCTGATCGACAATCCGCGCACCGGCATGGGCGCCGAGGACTTCGCCGAGTTCGTCACCCCCGAACTGGGGGTGAAGGGCGTCTACTTCCGCGTCGGCGGCACCCCGGCCGATCAGGTCAAGAACGCGCCGGGCCACCACTCGGGCCTGTTCCGCATCACGCCCGAGCCCGCCGTCACCCTGGGGGTCGAAGGTTCGGTGCTGGCCGCCGAGGCCCTGATGCCGAAACGGTAAAGGCCAGTGAACCGGGCGGCGTCTGGCTCGTTCAGGGGAAGACATCCCCCTCTCCCAAGGAGACGCCGCCCATGTTCCTGCCCAGCATTCCTGCCCTTGTCGGCAGCGTCCTGTTGTCCCGCCGCGGCCGCACCGTCGTCGGCCGCCACGCGGGCAAGATCGCCCTGGCCGCCCTTGCGTGGCAGCTGTGGAAGAACCGCCCCGGCGCCAGCGAAGACGCGCCTGCGGTGAAGGCCGCCCCCTCCTCGCGCCGTCGTTCACGCCGCCGCGCACGCTAAAACCTGCGCTCCAGCATCCGGCCGTGACCGCCCACGCGGCGGCGCGCGCGAAGGACACCGGCCATGATCACCGTTCACCACCTGAACGATTCCCGCTCCCAGCGGGTGCTGTGGCTTCTGGAGGAACTGGGTCTCGACTATGAGATCCGGCGCTATCAGCGCGACCCGGCCACCCTGCTGGCGCCCGCCGCGCTCAGGGCCGTTCATCCGCTGGGCAAGTCGCCCGTGCTGGACGACGGCGACATCCGCGTCGCCGAGACAGGTGCGGTATTCGAGCATCTGCTGGACGCCCATGACCCGCAGGGCCGCCTGCGTCCGGCGCGGGGCACGGCGGACGGGCGGCGGTTCGCCTATTGGCTGCACTATGCGGAAGGGTCCGCCATGCCGCCCCTGCTGATGAAGCTGGTGTTCAGCCAGCTGCCCAGACGGGCGCCGGGTCTGGTGCGCCCTGTCGTCAACGCCGTGGCGGCAAAGACCCAGAGCAGCTTCATCGACCCCCAGCTGAAGACCCACGCCGACTGGCAGGAGGCCGAACTGGCCGCCACCGGCTGGTTCGCCGGCCCGGATTTCAGCGCCGCCGACATCATGATGAGCTTTCCGCTGGAAGCCGCCGCCAGCCGCTCTATCGACCGCGCCGCCTATCCCAACATCGACCGCTTCCTCAGCGCCATCCACGCCCGCCCCGCCTATCAGCGGGCGCTGGAGCGCGGCGGCGAATACGCCTACGCCTGACCGGCCAACGCATAATGACGGCAACCGCCGGGCCTGCGGCGCGTTAACACTTTCATGCGCCTGTCTGTCGCCCAAGTGATCGCGGCCCTGTTTGCGGCCGTCTGTTTCGTCATCGCCTTCATCGCGACCGGGGTCGCGGTGGTGTCCGGCGTCTTCATGCTTATGGCGCTGGCCTGTCTGGGCTTTATCGCCCTCAGCGCGCTGCGACGGGCGTTCGGCCGCGACCGCCTGCGCCGTGATCCGTCCGCCTCGATCCGCCCGCCGGTTCAGCCTCCGGCGTCCTGAGCCGCGGCGTCGGGAAACGCCTGCGCGCTTGCGCCGCGCAGGATGACAGTGTTTCGCTATCTTGAGTTTGGGCGTCGGGCGCCCTACCTTCCTTGGCCGGTCACGCAACGCCCCCGTGGCCGCAGCGGTACCGGAACGTCTCTCACCTGTCTTCGGGCGTAGCAAGAAACTCACGACACAATGGAAAAAGTGCCGATGACGGCCGAGGGATATCGCTCCCTCGACGATCAACTCAAGCAATTGAAATCGGTGGAACGACCCAGCGTGATCGCCGCCATCGCGGAAGCCCGCGAACATGGCGATCTGTCTGAAAACGCCGAATACCACGCCGCCAAGGAGCGACAGGGCTGGATCGAGGGCTCGATCGCCGAGATCGAGGACAAGCTGTCCCGCGCCCAGGTGATCGACGTGTCCAAACTGTCCGGCGACCAGGTCAAGTTCGGCGCCACCGTCACCTTCGTCGACGAGGACACCGAGGAAGAGGGCGTCTATCAGATCGTCGGCGAACACGAAGCCGACGTGAAGCAGGGCAAGATCTCCATCGCCTCGCCGATCGCCCGCGCCCTGATCTCGAAAGAGGTCGGCGACGTGGTCGAGGTCAACACGCCCGGCGGGGTGAAGGCCTATGAGATCCTCAAGGTCGAGTGGAAGTAACCTCCGCCGACATCGAGGCTGAAGGCAGGGCGCGCGGCACAGCCGCGCGCCCTCTTTCCATCTGGGTCGTGTCCGACGGCCGCACCGGCATCCAGAACCAGGCCCTTGGGCTGGCCGAGGCCGTCGCCCGCCTGACCCCCGCCGATATCGCCGTAAACACCGTCCGCTGGCGCCCCGCCTTCGACCGCTGGCCTTCTAGCCTGAAGACTCCCGCCATGCTGGCGCCGGGGTCGTTCGATCCTCGCGCCGTGACCCAATGGCCCGACCTGTGGATCGCCACCGGCCGTGCCAGCCTGCCCCTGTCGGCCCGCGTGCGCGACTGGAGCGGCGGCCAGACCTTCGTCGTCCAGACCCAGGACCCGCGCTGGCGCAACGACCGTTATGACCTGATCGTCGCCCCCGCCCATGACGGCCTCAGCGGCCCCAACGTCCTGTCCATCACCGGCAGCCCCCACCGCATCACGCCGCAGCGTCTGGCCGAGGCCGCGCCCGCCTTCGCCGCGCGCATCGCCCTCCTGCCCCATCCGCGCGTGACGGTGATGGTGGGCGGGGCCTCCGCCGCCTTCGACCTGCCGCCCGCCCACGCCGCCCATCTGGCCGACCGGATCGCCGAGGCCGTCGCCGCCGCCAACGGCGCCCTGCTGCTGACCTATTCGCGCCGCACGCCGCAGGCGGCTAGGGCCGTGATGACCGACCACCTGTCGGCCCTGCCCGGCTGGATCTGGGACGGTACGGGCGACAACCCCCTGTTCGCCATGCTGGACGGCGCCGACCACATCCTCGTCACCGAGGACAGCGCCAACATGGCCGCCGAGGCCGCCTCGACCGGCAAGCCCGTCCACATCCTGCCCATGGTCGCCAAAAAGGCGCCGGGCAAGTTCGCCCGCCTGCACGCCGACCTTCAGGCCCGCGGCGCCGCCCGCCCCTTCGACGGCGCCCTGACGCCGTGGACCTATGCGCCGCTGAACGAGACGGACCGCGCCGCCCGCGCCGTTCTGGCGGCCATGCAGGCGCGCTGAAAACCGCCGCCGGGCCGTAAAGGTGGCGAAACGGCGCCATCGTCCCCATATGGAACGCTCAAGACAAAATGCAGCGCACGAACCGACGGCGGAAACGCCGGGCGGCGGGCTGCGTCTTGATCTCTCCTCGCTCCGTCACGGAAAGGACGCGCTGAATTGATCGTTGAAAACTTCATCCGCCTCTACACCCAGGATTTCAGCCGCATGGCTGGCCGCGCCGAGTTGGGGCAGGATGTCGATGAAGCCCTGACCCGCCGCCTGCGGGAAGCCGACGCCCACGCCAAGGTCATGGACCAGCACAAGGGCAAGGGGCATCTGACCGCCCTTGTCGCCCGCATCCGCGAAGACGCCGCCCTGTTCAACGGCCGCGTCATGCGCGACGGCTCCGACCCGGCCGAAGCCGCCGCGCGGCGTCAGGCCTTCCTGTCCAGCGTCGCCGACAGGCTGGAAAAACTGCGCAGGAACCGCGCCCTGGACGCCCGTCAGGAAGCCCTGGCCTGATCCCTTCGCGCCTATGTTCCGGCGGCGCATCCGCAACGCGCCGCCGGAGCATCTTCCGAAATGTCGCAGCGGCATCGCGCTTTGCGGAATCAGCGCCTAAATAGGCCCATGACCCAAGCCAACGCCCAAGCTCGCACCGTCCGCGTCGCCATCATCGGTTCCGGCCCCGCCGGCTGGACCGCCGCCATCTACGCCGCCCGCGCCTCGCTGAACCCGGTGATCATCGCCGGCCTGCAGCCCGGCGGCCAGCTGACCATCACCACGGACGTCGAGAACTATCCCGGCTTCGCCGAGACCATTCAGGGCCCCTGGCTGATGCAGCAGATGCAGGCCCAGGCCGAGCACGTCGGCACAGAGGTCATCCACGACATCGTCACCAGGGCCGACCTGTCCCAGCGCCCCTTCCGCCTGACGCTGGATTCAGGGACTGAACTGCTGGCCGAGACGGTCATCATCTCCACCGGCGCCCAGGCCAAATGGCTGGGTCTGGATTCCGAGGCCGCCTATCAGGGCTTCGGCGTCTCAGCCTGCGCCACCTGCGACGGCTTCTTCTATCGCGGCAAGCAGGTGGTCGTGGTCGGCGGCGGCAACACCGCCGTCGAGGAAGCCCTGTTCCTGACCAACTTCGCCGAGACCGTCACCGTGGTTCACCGCCGCGACGAGTTCCGCGCCGAGAAGATCCTTCAGGACCGCCTGTTCGCCCATCCCAAGGTCCGCGTGATCTGGGATTCGGCGGTCGAGGAAATCGTCGGCGTCGTCGACGGCGTGGCCCGCAACGTCACCGGCGTGCGCCTGAAGAACGTCAAGTCCGGCGACATCAGCGAAATCCCCGCCGACGGCGTCTTCATCGCCATCGGCCACGCGCCCTCGTCCGAACTGTTCGCCGGTCAGCTTGAAATCAAGTCGGGCGGCTATCTGGTCGTCAAACCCGGCACGGCCGCCACCGCCATCGAGGGCGTCTGGGCCGCCGGCGACGTCACCGACGACGTCTACCGCCAGGCCGTCACCGCGGCGGGCATGGGCTGCATGGCCGCCCTCGAAGCCGCCCGCTTCCTCGCCGAAGAAGACCACAAGGCCGCCCACCACCCCATCAGCCACAAGGAAGCCGAGAAGATCGGCGCCTGGTAAGGTCCAGAAGGCGCTTCAACGCGCCTCCGCCTGCCCCCTCACCCCTTCGGCTTGCCGACCTCTTCGACGGCCATCGGCGTTACGCCGGCAGGCGGCGGAGCCGTCACCATCACGCTGGGCGCGGCGCCGGTTTCAAAGGCTTTCAGCCGGGCGTTGATGGCGGCGATCTCGTCCTTGCCGGCCTGACGACGGCCGCCCAGGCTGGCGATGCCGACCACGCGGGTCTGGCCGTCGATCTCGACCGTCCGCAACTCGCCTGAGCGGGCGCCGTCCAGCGCCGCCTCGACGCTGTCGGCGGCTGTAGCCAGCAGTTCATCGGCTTCCGGCAGGCGGGCGCGGGCGAAGCGGGCCTCGTCGATGCCCGGCTCGCGGCCCGCATAGGTCTGGGCGAAGGCGGCGCTTTCTCCGGCCGCACCCTTCCAGCGATAGAAGATGTGCGCCCCGACCTGAGTGATCTTGGACAGGGTCGGCGCCCACCACGGATGCACATAGTCGGCGTGGTAATGGGTGGCCGTGCCCACGCGCATCGCCACATGGCCGCCCAGGGCGCGCGCCGCGACCCGTTCGGCCCGATCCCACGCCCAGCCCACCGGCCCGCGCGCCAGCGACCCATCGCAGGTGAAGCTGAACTGGCAGCCCGTGGTCCGCTCGGCGCCCTGATAGACGACGCCGCAGACGCTGGCCGGATAGTTCGGATCGCGCACCCGGTTCAGCACGACCTGGGCCACGCCTTCCTGCCCCTCGGTCGGCTCCAGCGCAGCCTCATAATAGACCGCCTGCGTCAGGCAGCGCAGGGCGCGGCGACGCGACGCCTCGTCCGCGGGGCGGAAGACAAAGGGCTGGGCAGGCTGCAGCGCCCCGATGGCGTCGGGCATGGCCGCGTTCAGTTGCTGGGCCGCCAGACCGACCGCGCCCTGATCCAGAGAGGGCTTGCCGCCCAGCGTCAGGCTCTCCCATCCCGGCGTCAGGCCGTAAAGCTCAGGCAGGCCCAGCGCCGGATCATGGCGTCGCGCGATCGCCAGTTGCCCGGCGTCCAGCCGCGCCATCACCGCCGCCATGCCCTGCGCGCCCAGATCGCCGCCGGTGGCGCGGGCCAGGGCCTCGGCCGTGCGGTCGATATCGGGACGCGGGCTGGAGCTGGCCGACATCGCCACGCCCATGGCCGCCAGCGTCACGGCCATGGCGGCGGGCGCCGCGGCCATGGCCCGGCGTCCGGTCGTCTTCAGCAGATGCAGGCGGCTGGCGTTCATTCCGCGTCCGTATAGCGGCGCAGGGCCGCGCCGGAAATCACTGATCTGCTTGACCGCTCAATCCGGCGCTTTTCAGACGCGAAGATTACCGTTCCGTGAGGCGGAACCGGCAGCGCCTATCGCTCGCCCAGCGTCGAGCGCAGCATCCAGGCGGCCTTTTCATGCGCCGTCAGCCGCTCGGTCATCAGATCGACCGAGGCCTCGTCGCCCGCCTCATCGGCGGCCTCAAGGGCGGCGCGGGCGGTGGCCAGGACGACGCCGTGGTCCTTGACCAGTTCCTGCAGCATGGCGGTGGAATCCTTCTCAGGATCACCATCCTTGATCGAGGTCAGGTTGGCGAAGGCCGACGCGCTTTGCGGGGCCAGTTCGCCCAGGGCGCGGATGCGTTCGGCGATGTCGTCCAGCGCGCCCCAGATATCGCGATACTGCTCTTCCAGCAGATTATGCAGGCTGAAGAATTCCGGCCCGCGCACGTTCCAGTGGTAACCGTGCGTCTTCAGATAAAGGGCGTAGCTGTCGGCCAGAACCTTGGACAGTTCGCGCGCGACCGCTTCGCGTTCCTTGGATTTAAGGCCGGTGTCGATGGCGTTCATGACGGCTCCCGTTTGCAGTGCTGTGTGAAGATCGCCCTTGCACTTAGGTCGCCGGACGCCTGTTCCAAGGGGCAGGCGGCGACCCGTCGCAGGACTCTTCGCCTCTACAACGCCCTGGCCGCACGAGCGTTGCGATAAACAATCCTATCATGGGCGCCCTTGCCCGCCTTCATCCGGGCCGGGACGAAAATCACCCTTCACCCGACGCGGGCGGGGCCAAAACAAAAGGGCTGCGCAGCCATCGCCGCCCAGCCCTTCGTCTGATCCTGCTGTCGCCGCCCCTTCTCCACCGGAGAAAAAGGCGGCCTGACCTCAGCGCTGGCGCGCCTTGCGGGCGGCGTAGCGGGCGTCGCGCGCCGCCTTCTGCTCTTCCTTGGTCAGTTGCTTGCGCTCCTTGCGGGCCGCGCGCTTGGCGGCGTCCACCTCTTCCTGAGCGGCCATTTCGGCGGCCAGACGGGCGGCTTCCTTCTCGGCCTTCTCGCGGCGCACCTCGGCCTTGGCCAGTTCGTGCTGCTGGCGGATGGCCTCCTTCTCGGCGGCGCGCTTTTCGGCCAGTTTCTCGAACTCGGGATCCTGAACCGTCGGCTTCGGCTTGAACCGGGCCAGCAGGGCTTGTTTGGCGTCTTTCTGGGCGGACAGGCGGTCGTTAAAGCCGGTGTTCTTGAGGTCGCGCATGCTGAGAGGCGGGTGTCCTTTACAGGGGATGAAGATAACGAAAAGGGCCGATCGCCAGGGCGACGGCCGCAAGCCGGAGCGCAGGACGTGTTCCGACACGCTCGGCCCGGCGGGAGGGCAAAGCCGAATTTCACGCCGAAATCAAGCTCCACAGCCTGATTTCATGGGTTTTGACGCCGTTCTGGCCCGTTTCGCCCCCGATCAGGCCGCAGGCGACGGGCGCGACCGGGGCGGCTCAGTCCGGTTTCTGCGCGTGTCCGACGGCCGCGCCCGCCGCACCGCCGACGGCGGCGCCGACCGGTCCGCCGACCACGGCCCCGGCGACCGCGCCGGTGGCGGCCTTCTGTTCGACGGTATGGCCGCAGGCGGTCAGTGCGACGGCCCCGGCGCCGGCCAGCCCCATCAGGGCGAGGCGGATAGCAGTGCGGGTCATAGGCTCAACTCCTTGAAATAGCAGAGCTTGCAACGCGGGAATCGACGCCCGGTTCCCATCTGTGGCGCGACTCTGTCATCCAAGATGTCGCACCCCGCCCAATAGCTTATTCACCCCCCGAGCCGGTCAGCGCCAATCTTCGCACAGCATATCAATACAGTCATCGCAAGATGATCTGAACCGCAATTTCGTCACGATTTAAACGATCAGAAATAAAGACTTTAAGCGCTTTTCCCTATGCTCGAAGAATTATGTTTCTGGCGAATCAGTCACAATGAGGCCATAAACAGATGGATAAAGGCCCGCCTTCGAGGGCCGGCGTCAGTCGGCGTTCACCCGAACCCGCTCAAGCGCGACGCGTCCTTGTCGCCGGGGTTCGGATCTACGGGGGCGGCATCCTCGCCCTGTTGTACAGGACTACGCCTTTGTCTTTCTCCTCGCAGACGCGCGCGCTGATGCACGCCGCCCGCTCATTCCGCCTGCGCCCGACGACGGCTGCGGCGGCGTTCGGCGGCGTTGTCGGCCTCGCTGTCGGAGGGGCCTATCTGGGCGGTCTGGCCGCCCAGGCCTCGACCGTGCGCAATCAGGCCGAGCGCCTGCAGGGCGCAGGCGCCGGGGGCTATACCCAGGAAGCCCTGGCCGAAGCGGCCGGCGGACTGGACGCCAGCGCCCTGGCCATCGCCCACCGCCACGACCCCTATTCCGTCGCCGGGTCCGCGCAGCGCGACCGCCAGTCGGAGCTGCTGACCGCCCGTCTGGAACAGCTTCAGGGCAAGGACGGCCTGCGCCGCGACGGTAACGGCGCGACCCGCGTCTCCGCCGCACGCCCCTTCCGCCTCGACGGCGCGCTGGACCAGTCGCGCGACCTCGAATGCCTGACGCAAGCCGTCTATTATGAAGCGCGCGGCGAGGGCCGCGACGGCATGAAGGCCGTGGCCCAGGTGGTGCTGAACCGCGCCCGTCACCCCGCATTCCCCAAGACCGTCTGCGGCGTCGTCTATCAGGGCGCCAACCGCGGTTCGGGCTGCCAGTTCAGCTTCACCTGCAACGGCGCCATGCGCGGCGCCGTCAACCGCAGCGCCTGGAACCGCGCCCGCGAAGTGGCGACCAAGGCCCTGTCCGGCCACGTCTTCGGCGCCGTCGGCAACGCCACCCACTTCCACACCACCGCCGTCTCGCCGTCATGGCGCAACAATCTGATCCGCGTGAATCAGGTCGGCGATCACCTCTTCTACCGCTTCGGCGGCCGCACCGGCGCCAGTCAGGCCTTCGCCTACAACCCGCGCCCGTCCGGCCCGGCCGAGGCCGCGCCCCGTCTGGTGCAGGCCAGCCTCGACCCCGTCGAGGCCGCGCGCAACGTCCCGGGCGCCGTCGCCTATACCGCCGTGCTGGCGCGCGAAGCCGTCGCCGCCGGCGACAAGACCCCGGCGACGCCTCAGCCCGCTTCAACCGCGCCTGCGGCCGCCCGCCCGGCTCAAACCGCGCCCGTCGCCGCCGCGCCGCGCGCTGCCGCCGCCCAGCCCGCCACGGTCAAGACCGCGGCCGCGGCTCCGGCCGCTCCGATCGCCATCGCCGCCGAGGCCTGACCCCGCGTCAGGCCTCGTCCAGCCCGATATCCAGCTGCGGAACCGAGTGAGTCAGGGCGCCCACGGAGATGACGTCCACACCCGTCGCCGCGATGCCCGCGACCGTGTTCAGGTTCACCCCGCCTGACGCCTCCAGCACCACCGGCGCGGCGGCCGCGCGCACGCGCCGCACCGCCTCGGCCATGTCCGACAGGCTGAAGTTGTCCAGCATGATGACGTCCGGCCGCTCGGCCAGCACCTCGTCCAGCTGATCCAGCCCGTCGACCTCGACCTCGACCTTCATCAGGTGCGGGGCGAAGGCTTTGGCGCGACGCACCGCCTCGCCCGCCCCGCCGCAGACGGCGACGTGGTTGTCCTTGATCAGGATGGCGTCATCCAGCCCGAAGCGATGGTTCAGCCCGCCGCCGCACGCCACCGCGTGCTTCTCCAGCGCGCGCAGGCCCGGCGTGGTCTTGCGCGTATCAGCGATGCGCGCGTGCGTCCCCGCGACCGCCTGCACATAGGTCCGCGTCAGGGTGGCGATGCCGCACATCCGGCCCAGCAGGTTCAGCGCCGTCCGCTCGGCCGACAGCAGAGCCCGCGCGTTGGCCTCGACCGTGACCAGAACCGTCCCTGCCTCGAACGCCTCGCCGTCCGCGACCTTGACCGTCACCGTCGCCTGCGGGTCCAGCGCGTGGACGGCGATCCGCACCACCGCCCCGCCCGCCATCACCCCGGCCTGACGCGCTGAAAACACGGCCTTGAAGCGGGCGTCCTCGGGGATGCAGGCCTGCGCCGTCACATCGCCTGTGCGGCCTAGATCCTCGGCCAGCGCCATGCGCACCACGGGCTCGATCAGCAGGTCCGGCAGGGTTCGGGTCACGGAAACGTCCTTCTTACTGTCTTCTTGTCTTCGTCATTCCCGGGCCTGTCCCGGGAATCCAGACGCGCCGAGGCCGATGTTCAAAGCGGCGGCGTCCGACATTCACGCTGAGAGTTTCTCGATCCCCGGGACAAGCCCGGGAATGACGGCGGCGGCGGCGCCTGAGCGTGAGGCGTTAAGTTCAACCGGCCCACGCATCCGCGTATGCTCGGCCCTCGGCAGGCTGTCGGGGAAGTCGCGGCGATAGTGGCCGCCCCGGCTCTCGCGCCGGTTCAGCGCCCCCTCGGCGACCAGCCGCGCCGCCGTCAGACAGGACGGCGCCGGATAGGCCTTCGCCAGCTCGTCGATCAGGGCCAGCAGCGCCGTCAGTCCCGCCTCGTCCCGCACCACGCCCGCATGGCGCGTCATGGCCGCGCGCAGGGTCGCCAGCGTCTCGGGCGGCAGATCCGTCATCGCCTGCACCGCCGCCAGCGGCCGCCGCTCGGGCTGGGCCTCAGCCGCCGCCGCCCGCCCCGCGCGCCGCCCGAAGGCGCCCGCCTCCAGCAGGGAGTTGGACGCCAGCCGGTTGGCCCCATGCACCCCCGTCGCCGCGCACTCGCCGATGGCGAACAGGCCGGGGACGCTCGTGCGGCTCTCGTCGTCGGCGACGATCCCGCCCATGTGATAGTGGGCCGCCGCCGCCACCGGAATCGGGCTGACACGCGGGTCCAGCCCGGCTCGCATACAGGCGGCGAAGACGGCCGGAAACTCATGCGGAAAGGCCTCGCCCACCGCCTTGGTCGCATCAAGAAAGGCGCCGCGCCCCTCGACCCGCGCCGCTTGCACCGCCCGCGCCACAATGTCCCTCGGCGCCAGATCGGCGTCGGGATGGTCGCCCAGCAGGAAGCCGCCCTGCCCATCAACCAACCGCGCCCCTTCGCCGCGCAGGGCCTCGGTCGCCAGCGGCGCCGGGTCCAGCCCCACGTCGATGGCTGTGGGGTGGAACTGCACGAACTCGGGGTCCAGAATCTCGGCCCCGGCCTGCCAGGCCAGCGCCAGCCCCTCGCCGCGCAGGGCCGACGGATTGGTCGTCGCCTCGAACAGGCCGCCGATCCCCCCGGTCGCCAGCACCACGGCAGACGCAAACACCTCGTCCAAACGGCCCCCGCGCCGCTCGATCACCGCGCCGCGCACCCGACCGTCGACATCGCGGATCAGGCCGCGCAGCCGCCCGTCTTCCCATATCTCAATGGCCTTCGTCGCCCGCGCGGCGGCGACCACGGCCGACAGGATCGCCCGCCCCGCGCCGTCGCCGCCCACCCGCGCCACGCGCGGCAGGCTGTGCGCCGCCTCCAGACTGACGGAAAAGCCGCCGCCGTCATCCCGGTCGAAGGGCGCGCCCAGCGCCGCCAGCCACTCGACCGTTTCACGTCCCCGCTCCGTCAGGGCGCGCGCCGCCTCGGCCTCGACCAGACCGGCGCCCGCGCCCTCGGTGTCTCTGGCGTGCAGGGCCGCGCTGTCCTGCGGCGACAGGGCCGCCGCCATCCCACCCTGCGCCCAGGCGGAGGAGCAGGCGCTCAACAACGGCTCGGGCGTCACCACCAGCACCCGCGCGCCCGCCGCTTCGGCCTCCAGCGCCGCCGACAGGCCCGCCAGTCCGCCGCCGATGATCAGAGGCCCGTCATGCCGGATGCGCGCCATTCGCCTAACGGCCCCCCACGCCGAAGAAACGCAGTCCCATCTCCAGCGCCGGTTCGACCGCCCCGCCCGTCAGCGGCAGCAGGGCGCCGATCGCCGCCGCCGCGCAGACAACAGCCGTCAGCAGATAAAGCGCCAGACTGCGCCTCGCCTCGGGCCAGCTCAACTGTCCCCACGCCGCACGCCAGACGCCCCGCTTCAGATGGCCGAACACCGCCAACCCCAGAAAGACCGCCAGGATGAACCGCCCCGTCGACACGCCCCACCACACGGCCAGACCGCCGATCAGCAGCAGCGCGACCTGCTCCAGCCGCGGATGCACCCGCGACAGCACCGGCCCCAGCGCCTTTGACCCGTCCAGCGGCGGCGCGGGCAGCAGGTTCAGCAGATTGATCATGGCGATGAAGAAAGCTCCCATCAGCCATTCCTGCGACTGCATCGCCAGTCCGCCCCCCACGAAGGGGATCATGGCCAGCAGCCCGAACGCCGGCCCCGCCAGCGACACCAGCACCCCGTGCCACTCGCTCTTCGGCTCGCGCTGGCCCTTCGCCAGTCCGCCCAGGAAGGGAATGATGTAGATGCGCGCCGGCCCCATGCCGACCCGGTTCATCGCCAGCACATGGCCGTACTCGTGCACGAACAGGCCGAACAGCACCGCCCCCGCCACGACCCAGCTGCCGGTCAGAAACCACAGGAACCCCGCCATAAGCAGGGTCGAGACCACCGCCCAGACCGGATGCTGGCCCTTGTCCTCCTGCGGCGTTTCATGGCGCGCGCTGTAGCGCGGCGTCGCGCGCGCGGGCGCAGGGGCCGCCTCTTCCGGACGCGGGTCCCAGGGTCCGGGCCTGCGGCCGCCGGGGGGAAGGGTGTTGTCTGTGTCGCTCATGGATTCGAACTGGGCGCGCGGCGACGGCCCCGCAACGGGCCGCGGCGGCGCTGGGCCGTCAGATCAGCTCCACATCGACATGATGCCGCGCCTTGACCAGGTCATAGCGCGCCGGCTTCGACGGCGGCGGCAGGTCGATCATCCGCTGCACCGCCAGGCGCGCCTTCTCCAGCATGTCTTCGGGAACCGTCACCTCGAACTGCATGTGCAGCAGGCAGTCGCGGATGTTCTCCAGCGTGATGCGCTTCATGTGCGGGCACAGGTTGCACGGCCCGACGAACTCCACCTCGGGCACGTCGCCCTTGATGTTGGAGGCCATCGAGCATTCGGTGATCAGCACCACCCGCTTGGGCCGACGCTTTTCAACATACTCCGTCATGGCCGCGGTCGAACCGGCGAAGTCGGCGGCGCGCAGGATCTCTTCGGGGCATTCGGGGTGAGCCAGCACCTCGGCGTCCGGCCAGGCGTCGCGCATGTCGGCGATGTCCTGCGTGGTGAAGCGCTTGTGCACCTCGCAGTGTCCCGCCCAGGCGATGATGCCCACCGTCGTCTGCGCCGCCACATTGCGCGCCAGATATTCGTCGGGGATCAGGATGACCTTGTCGACGCCCCATTCCTTGGCCGCCCATTCGACGACCTGGACGGCGTTGGCGCTGGTGCAGCAGATGTCGGTCTCGGCCTTCACATCGGCCGTGGTGTTCACATAGGTGACGACCGGCAGGCCCGGATGCCGCTCCTTGATCAGCCGCACGTCCGCCCCCGTGATCGAGGACGCCAGCGAACAACCCGCGCGCAGGTCGGGGATCAGCACCGTCTTGTCCGGCGACAGGATCTTGGACGTCTCGGCCATGAAGTGAACGCCCGCCTGAACGATCACCCTGGCCTTCGAATTGGCGGCCTCCTTGGCCAGCCCCAGGCTGTCGCCGACATAGTCGCCGACCCCGTGAAAAATCTCGGGCGTCATATAGTTATGGGCCAGGATGACCGCGTCGCGCTCGCGCTTCAGCCGGTTGATCTCGCTGATCAGCCGCGCCTGCTCGGGCCACTCCAGCGGGGTGACGTGGTCCTTGACCTTGTCCCACACCGGGGCGGTTTCTTCCGCCAGTTCCTGCGACAGACCGAAAGCGCCGTCCGCCATCATCCCTACTCCCTCAACGACCGTCTGCGCGGCCCCGACTTATGCTCAAAGTTAGCATAAGCAGGCGCAATGTAGGCTGTTCCGCACACGGCGCAAGGGAAATCGGCTCAGTCTTCCAGGGTGAACAGGGCGTCCAGCGGCACGCCCAGCGCCTGCGCCAGCGTCAGGGCGACCAGCACCGACGGGGTGAAGACCCCATTCTCCACCGTGTTCACGGTCTTGCGCGACAGCCCGGCCCGGTCGGCCAGTTCCTGCTGCGTCAGACCCGCCGCCGTGCGCACGGCCTTCAGCTTCACGACCAGACGCGGATCAGCCACCGGCGGCCCGCCGATCCAGCTGCCAGTAACGCAGCCCCGCCGCCGAGGCCGTGACGAACATCAGCCCCGGCATGGCCGCCACCGCCGCCTGCGGCTTCCAAAGGCCGAGGGCGAAGACGACCAAGAGGCCGATCATGGCGACGCCGAGGGCCGCGTTCAGAGCGCTGCGCCGGAACGACAGCGTCAGTTCGTCCTCCAGCAACCGCTTCATCTTCTTGTCGCCGGGATTATCCAGACCGGCGACCATCAACAGCAGCACCGCCGAAACTATCGGCGACAGTCTTGCCATGAGCCAGTGCTCGGCGTTCGCCTGACCGCCAGCAATCGCCCACGCCGAGATCGTGCCCTGATAGACAAGAAAGAGCGACGCAAACGGCATGAACGCCATCGACACGGCGCGCTTCTTCTGAACGCTGTCGCGATAGCCGCCTCTGGCGTTCTCGACACGGATGGTGTCGCCGTCCGGCATAAAGCGACCTGCCAGAGAAAAGGAGGCGATAACGACGCCCAGCCCTGCCAGCGCCAGCACGATGCCGACGACCGTCATCCAGCCCTCGCCGCTCTTCCCCACCCCAACGCCGAGAACCCCCGCCGTGACGCCGACGCCGCCCAGCGCCGCAACCATCTGCAGTCGCCTTACCCGACGCCGCTCATTCGCCTTCGCCCGTTTCAGGTCGTCGTCCATCGGCGCCTCCCGTGATACCTACAGGTTACATATCACCTACAGGTTACATCGCAAGCCCGATCTACAGCGCCTCGGCGCCCAGCCGCGCCGTCCACAGCGCCGCGCGTTTCTTCAGCTCGTCCTTGCGGGCCATGTCCGACAGTTCAGGCGACAGACGGTCCAACTGCTCAAAGCGGAAGCTGTCGGGGCCGTGCGCCTTCCATTCCGCCTGTAGGGAGGCGAACGGACTGCCGCCGGTCTTCAGCGAGAACCACAGGCTGTTCTGCTGGGTGTCGATGTGGCGGCTCTGGCCCACCCAGCTGCGGCCCGTGGCGGAACAGATGACGGCGAACACCCCGGCGATGACGGGGCGCTCCTTATAGGCGGCGACCAGCGCCTTGCGTTCGGTCAGGTGCATCAGAAGACTCCATATTTATCCGGGTGATATAGACGCTTATTTTACCCGGGTAAATACTTCAGACGCACGGGCGCATGATGCGCCGCAACAGGCAATCTGTTGCCCTTCATGCGCGATCTGACCTAGACGGGAGGTCATTCAATCCCGCACCTCCGTCGCTTATCGAGATAATCGTGCAAGACACCGTCCGCCGCATCCTGACCGCCCGCGTCTATGACGTGGCCGAGCAGACCCCGCTCGACCCGCTGAAGCGGCTGTCGGCGCGGATCGGGCGGCCCGCCCTGCTGAAGCGCGAGGATCTACAGCCGGTCTTCTCGTTCAAGATCCGCGGCGCCTACAACCGGATCGCGGCCATGACGCAGGCCGAACTGGCGCGCGGGGTCATCTGCGCCTCGGCCGGCAATCATGCGCAGGGAGTGGCGCTGGCGGCGGCCAGACGCGGGGCGGCGGCGACCATCGTCATGCCGACCACCACGCCGGGCATCAAGGTGGCGGCGGTTCAAGGGCTGGGCGGTCAGGTCGTGCTGCACGGCGAAAGCTTCGATGACGCCTACGCCCACGCCCGCACGCTGGAAAAACAAACCGGCGCCACCTTCGTCCACCCGTTCGACGACCCCGACGTCATCGCGGGACAGGGCACGGTCGGGCTGGAGATCCTGCGCCAGCACCCCGATCCCATCGACGCCGTCTTCATCCCCATCGGCGGCGGCGGGCTGGCCGCGGGGGTGGCGGCCATCGTCCGTTTCCTGCGGCCCGAGACGCGGCTGATCGGGGTCGAACCCGCCGAGGCCCCGACGATGAAAAGCGCCATCGAGGCCGGGCGCGTGGTCGATCTGGATCAGGTCGGCCTGTTCGCCGACGGCGTGGCGGTGCGCCGCGCCGGGTCCGAGACCTTCCGCCTGTGCCGCGACCTGCTGGACGAGATCGTTCTGGTCGACACCGACGCCATCTGCGCGGCGGTCAAGGACATCTTCGACGACGTGCGCGCGGTGGCCGAGCCGTCGGGCGCCGTGGCCCTGGCGGGCCTCAAGGCGTGGGCCGCGCGCAACCCCGGATCAGGCGCGCTGGTCGCGATCAACTCGGGCGCCAACGTCAACTTCGACCGCCTGCGCCACGTCGCCGAGCGGGCCGAGATCGGCGAGGGCGCCGAGGCCCTGTTCGCCGTCGCCATGCCCGACCGGCGCGACGACTATCATCGCTTCCTGCAAAGCCTCGACGGCCGCTCGATCACCGAATTCAACTACCGCTGGTCCGGCGACGGCACGGCCCAGATCTTCGTCGGCGTGGCCCTGCGCGACGGCGCCGCCGAGCGTGAAAGCCTGCTCAGGCATCTGACCGCCGACGGCTATTCCGTCGTGGACATGAGCGACAATGAGACGGCCAAACTGCACGTCCGCCACATGGTCGGCGGGCGCACCATCGGCCTGCCGCACGAGCGGCTGCTGCGTTTTGAGTTCCCCGAACGGCCGGGCGCCTTCCTGCGCTTCCTCAACAGCCTTCAGCCCGCCTGGGCCCTGACGCTGTTCCACTATCGCAACCACGGCGACGACGCGGGCCGGGTGCTGGCGGGCGTCAGCGTCCCCCCGGACCAACAGGCGGCCCTCAACGCGGCGCTAGACGAACTGGGCTACCCCTACGTCGACGAAACCGACAACCCGGCCTGCCGCCTGTTCCTGGACGGCGCCGCCTAGCCTCGCGGCCGAGCGAAACAACGCCAGACAAACAGGACTGCGATCACCCCCATCGTCGCAAAGGCCACCGCCCCGTGCGACATCTCCAGAAAGCCGGTCTGCCACGGATGGGCGGCGCGGGTGGCGGCGTCGAACGTCCACCATGTATCCGATCCCCGGACGCTGGCGCCCCGGCGGATCATCTCGCCGCCCAGACGCTCTGCCATGAACGGCCTCACGACAGCGTTCAGAACGACCGCGATCGCCAGCGGAATCACATACCAGAGGGAATCAATCAGGGCCTTGCGCCGCAGCGTCGTCATGGCCTGAACCCAAAAAGCCCGGCGAGCCGATGTCAACGCCGCCACGCCGGCCTCACGCCCGGTTGATCGCCTCCGGGACATCTTCATGCGCGCGACGGCCGGATCCGTGCCGGCCTTGCCCGCCAGCCCTTCCGCTACGGCTTATAAAGTCATCGCCACCTGCGGCGTCGACGACGGCCCCATTGAACCGTTTCATCATCCAGCCAAGGTCCTTCACCAGAAGGCATAGTCAGTTGGGTTCTGGCGACAGGTAAGAACGCACCGTCCGCACGGCCTCAACATCAAGGCCATCGCATCGCCCGCCGATCTCAATGTTCGCAAGCGCAAGGTCGAGCAGTAATGCCGCCTCACGATTCGTGGTGGGCGTATGCTGAAGAAGTTTTTCTTCTAATACATCCCGCGCATCTTCAAGCTGGTTCTCGACCAGCGGCCTGGAGAGTTCTTGAAAGCCACTCTCAAAGTCTGTTTCGGGCGTCATGTCTTCCCCCCTCTGAGACGACATTCGCAGACGATAGGCTGCGAAAGCTGTCGTCAAAAGGAGACTCTAACGAAAAACGAGTCCTGTCCAGTACCGATGTTACATTTTAGGTGTTTGGCCGAACTCTGTAAAAAATACAGAGGCCGATACCCCCATCGCCCGCGCCATCAACCACAGCAACTCGGCCGTGGCGCGATGCGTCCCTGCTTCTATGCGCTCAATCTGATCAGCGCTTATGTCGAGCAGCGCGGCAAGTTGAGCCACGTCAAGGCCAGCGCCCTTACGCGCCAGTTTTACATTTTGGCCGATTTGGACGTTAATCGCTAGCGAATCCAAAGTGATGCTCCCCTCTCTCTCGAATTTCGCCAGTTATCTTCCCTAAGTCGGAGGCGTTATTTTTAATAATTCGAGAATTGGGGGCGCTTTAGATCAGAAACAATGATCTTCATCAATTCAGATTTTGGGGCCGAATTAATAATTATCGACGTTGACGCGTTGCGATTAGTTAAAGGGCGTTTTTTAGGGGACGAGGCTTCCGAAACAGCATGATCGGGCGCCAGACTCCATAAATGAGCGCTCGAATGAATGTCGCTATCAATCCAGCGCGAAAGTCCCCTGCCAGGTTCCATCCTCAGCACCGTTCCGTGACGCTTCGTGCGCCAGCAGCCAGCGTTTGCGCTCCAACCCGCCCGCATAGCCGGTCAGGGTTCCATTGGCGCCGACGACCCGGTGGCAGGGCACGATGACGCCGATCGGATTAGCGCCGTTGGCCAGGCCTACGGCGCGCACGGCGGCGGGCTTGCCGATGGCCTGCGCCAGTTGACCGTAGCTCCAGGTCCGCCCCGCGGGAATGGTCCGCAGCGCCGCCCAGACCGCACGCTGGAATTCCGTGCCGCCGGTCTTCACCTCAAGCCCGTCCAGCGCTGTCAGATCACCATCGAAATAGGCGGCGATGGCGGTCCGCACCGCCTCCGGCGCCCGTCCCGGCGTCAGTTGAACCTCGCCGTAGTGGCGGGCCAGCAGCTTGATCATCCGCGCCTCATAGTCGGTGAAGTCGAAGGCGCGCACGGCGCCGTCCGCGTCCGTCACCAGCAGCACCTCGCCCACCGGCGTAGCGATGCGATCCAGCGTAAAGGCTTCAGGCTGCGTCTTTTTCATCGTCGTTCTCCATGATTTGCGCGCCGTCTACGCCTGCCTCGCGCAGGTGCAGCACGCCATAGGCCCGCCAGGGCCGCCATTGCTCGGCCCGCCCCGCAAGCCGTTCGTCTTCCAGCCGGTCGCTGGCCATGTCGGCCGCCTCATCGCGCCAGTCGCCCGGCAGACGCAGCCCCGGCCGCGCCTCGACCAGCGGCGCCAGCAGACGGTCCGCCGACAGATCGCGCCGAATCGCCTCGGGGTCGGCCGACAGATCGAACAGCCGCCGCACCCGCGCCAGCACCCCCGGCAAAGCCTTCAGATCATCCAGCGCCGCCGTGACCGCCAGCCGGTCGCCCGCCTCGAACCGGGCCGTGACCTCGCCCGTCGCTCCGTCCGTCGCCGGCGCCAGAACGCGGCGCCAGACGCCGCCATCGACCGTCTCGCCTTTCGCCTTCAGGGCGGTCAGCATGGCCTCGACCTCATAAGGCGGGCGATAGGGCAGGCTCAGTCTGACCCCGCCGTCCCAAGGGCGCTCGGCCCGCGCGCGCAGCGCCGACGGCGGCCGTCCATACAGGGCCTGAAATGTCTCGTTAAAGCGCCGCACGCTGCCGAAGCCGGACGCCATCGCTACTTCAGCCATCGGCAGGTCGGTCTGGTGGATCAGGGCCTTGGCCAGCAGGACGCGGCGCGTCTGGGCCACGCTGACCGGGGCGGCGCCCAGATGCTGGCGAAACAGGCGGCGCAGGTGCCGCTCGCCCACGCCCAGCCGCGCGGCCAGGGCGTCGACGTCGCCCTCATCGAGAGCCCCCGCCTCGATCAGGTTCAGCGCCCGGCTGACCGTATTGGACGTCCCACGCCACGCGCCCATGTCGGGCGCCGTCTCCGGGCGACAGCGCAGGCAGGCGCGAAAGCCCGCCTCCTCGGCCGCCGCCGCGCTGGCGACGAAGCGCATGTTCTCACGCCTCGGCGTCCGCGCCGGGCAGACCGGGCGGCAATAGATTCCGGTGGACTTGACGCAGGTGAAGAAGCGCCCGTCGAAGCGCGGGTCGCGCGTCAGGACCGCCCGATAACAGGCCTCCTGATCCAGACTGTCGCTGACGTTTTCCATGCCCGCACCCTGCGCCCTCGACGCCGCCCTGTCTCGCGGTTTTCGGACATGACGGCGCCGCGCGATGAGGTCGCGTGATGATCCTGCGGTTTTACGCTCGTCGCTTCCTTCGCGCCGCCTGCGCGGCTAATGTCTTCGGTCTGTAGGGGGAGTAATCTTATGTCTTATCGTCGCCGCGCCGCCTGTTCCCTGCTGGCGCTCAGCCTGTCCTTGGCCGCCGCTGCGCCCGCACTGGCGCAACAGAATCCGCCCGAGCTTCTGGCCGTCGTCGGCCACGAGAATGGCGAGCGCATCACCCGCTCGGCCGATGTGCGCCGCTATTTCGAGGCGCTGCGCACCGCCAATCCCGACCGCATGGTCATGGGCGACTACGCCCAGACGTGGGAAGGCCGCCCCCTGTTCTGGGCCGCCGTCGGATCGCCGCGCAACATCGCCCGGCTGGACGCCATCAAGGCCGCGACCAACGCCCTGGCCGATCCGCGCAGGACCAGCCCCGAGCAGGCCCGCGCCCTGATCAACGACACCCCGGCCATCGTCTGGATGGCCTATTCGGTCCACGGCAATGAGATCAGCCCCGCCGACGCCGCCATCATGGCCGCGCGCCGCCTGACCGACGGCCTCGACGCCGAGGCTCAAGGCTGGCTCGAAAACGTCGTGGTCGTCTTCGTCCCGACCCAGAACCCCGACGGGCGCGAACGCTTCATCAACAGCTTCGAGGCGGGCCTGGGCGCCCAGCCCAACGGCGACCCCCTGTCGGCCGAGCGGGCCGAGCCGTGGCCGTCGGGCCGCTACAACCACAATCTGTTCGACCTGAACCGCGACTGGTTCATCCAGTCCCAGCCGGAAACGCAGGGCCACTCGGCCCTGATCCGCGAATGGCGCCCGCAGGTGGTGGTCGATTCCCACGAGATGGGCACCGACTCCAGCTTCTTCTTCCCGCCCGAAGCCCAGCCGCTGAACCCGTGGATCTATCCGGCCATTCTTGAGGCGCGCGAGCGGTTCGGCCGCAACAACGCCGCCCGTTTCGATCAGGCCGGGCTGGACTATTTCACGCGTGAGACGTTCGACGCCTTCTATCCGGGCTATGGCGACGGCTGGCCCGCCTATTTCGGAGCCGTCTCCATGACCTATGAGCAGGGCTCGTCGCGCGGCCTTCTGGCGCGCCGGTCGTCGGGCGAGATGCTGACCTACGCCGACACGGTCAAGGGCCACCTCACCGCCACCCTGTCGACCATCGAGACCGCCGCTCGCGACCGCGAAAAGCTGCTCAGCGACTTCTACGCCTTCCACCGCGACGGGATTTCGGGCGGGCGCGGCGCCTATGTCCTGTCGCGCTCCGCCGCCGCCGACCCGGCCGCCGCCGACAAGCTGGCGGGCCTGCTGGTCCGTTCGGGGCTGGAGGTCGGACGCGCTGCCGCATCCTTCTCCGCCTGCGGTCAGAGCTATCAGGCGGGCGATTATATCGTGAACCTGTCCCAGCCCCAGCGCCGCATGGCCGAGACCCTGCTGGCCAAGGACGTGCCTCTGGACCCGAAATTCCTGGCCGAACAGGAAGCCCGCCGCGCGCGCGGTCTGGGCGATGAGATCTATGACCTGACCGGCTGGTCCCTGCCCCTGCTGTTCAATGTGCCCAGCCAGCGCTGCACCGGCGCCCCCTCGGTGCAGACGGCCGCCGTCGGGCCCGAGCTGATCCGCCCGGCCGCCGTGGCTCAGGGCGATGCGACCTATGGCTACGCCATCCATCCGGGCACGGCGGGGATGCGTTTCCTGACCGCCGCCCTGACGGACAAGCTGCCGGTCCGCTCGATCGAGGCGCCCTTCACCCTGGACGGCAACGCCTATCCGGCGGGCTCCTTCATCGTGCCGCGCGCCGGTTCGCCCGATGATCTGGACGAGCGCGTCCGCCGTCTGGCCGCCGGCAGCGGCGCGCGGGTGACGCCGCTGGCCACGTCGTGGGTCTCCAGCGGGCCCAGCATCGGCTCGGACCGCGCCTCCGTCATCACCGGCCCGCGCGTCGCCATGGCCTGGGACGACCCGACCGAGCCGGAATCGGCCGGTTCCATCCGTCATGTGCTGGAACGCGAATACGGCTGGCCGGTCACGGCCGTCCGCACCCGCCGTCTGGCCAGCGCCGACCTGTCCCGTTACCAGGTGCTGATCCTGCCGTCGGGCCGCGATTACGAACAGGCGCTGGGCGCCCGCGGCGTCGCCAATCTGCGCGCCTGGGTCCAGTCGGGCGGCGTCCTGATCGGCGTCGGCGGCGCCAGCCGTCTGCTGACCGACCCTGACGCGGGCCTGCTGGACAGCCGCCGCGAAGGCGCCGTCTCCGCCGATGGCGACAAGGAAAAGGACAAGAAGGGCGGCGGCAGCGAGATCGCCACCGACGCCGAATACCTGGCCATGACCGGCCACCACGGCGGCGCGCCCGATCCAGTCGCCGGCGTTCTGGCCAGCGCCGTGGTCGACAACGAACACTGGCTGGGCGCAGGCGTCGCCCCGACCCTCAGCGTCATGGTGCGCGGCTCGGACATCTACGCCCCGCTGGCCCGCGCTCAGGGGACCAATGTCGTGCGTCTGGCCGGGCCGGATCAGGTTCTGGCGTCCGGCCAGCTGTGGGCCGAGAACCGCCGCCAACTGGCCTATAAACCCGTCGCCATGGCGTCCGAAGTCGGCCGCGGCCAGGTTGTCGCCTTCACTCAGGACGTGACCATGCGCGCCTTCCTGGAAGGGCTGAAGCCCCTGTTCCTGAACGCCGTCTTCCGCGGCCCGGCCCACACCTCGGGCGCGAAGGGGAACTGAACGACCCCGTCCCGCCTTGCGAGACCACCAGATGAAGAAGGGGTTGCGGGCCGCCGGGTCCGCAACCCCTTTTCATTGGCGCCGCGTTCGCCTCTCCCGCTGCGGGCGAAAGAATTCAGGGCGAAATTTTGACAGCCGCCCCCGCACAGGCTTTGCTGGGCCCGAACCTCAGGGGAGCTGACCACGGATGACCGTCGAATCGCCGCGCCCGCCCGCCGATGACGGCGAGTGGACCCTGCTGCAGAGCCGCATCGACCGCAGCTTCTGGCAATGGGACCGTCAGGCGGAAAACGACACGCGGACACTGAGCCGTTTCGTCATCCTGCGCCCGCCCGAACGCCTCGACTACGACACTTTTGACGAGGCCGAAGCCATGTTCGAGGCGATGGAGGAATGAGCCGCATCCGCCCCTCATCCGCCCTGCCCGTCTCGCTTCTGTCCGGCGCCCTGCTTCTGGGCGCCTGCGTTTCGCACACGGGCGGCCTGCCGACACAGTGGCGCGGCTCGGGCCCGCCCGCCATCACGGCGCCGCCCGGCGACTGCCCCGCCCTTGCTGGCGTCTGGCGCTCCGACGGCCACGACGCCACGACCGAAGCCAGACCCGCCGTCCTGCAACAGGTGCTGGGCCAGCAACTGGGCCTGACCGAACTCATGGCCGCCGATGGGACGCATGACGCCTCTGTCGCCTTCACTCGCGACGGCGAAGGCTGGCAGGCGAAGGACGCCCACGGCGCGGCGCAGATCCCCGTGGACGGCCGCGCCATCGCCCTGGACCCCAACGGGTCGGCCAACGGCTCTCGCATCGCCGGCTGCGCCGACGGCCGCCTGTGGATCGGCTTCAGCAGCGTACGTCCTCAGTATGAAAGCCTGACGCAGACCCGCGCCCTTGGCGTCATCTCCACGGCGCCGGACGGCGCGCTGCAGATCGAAATCCGCACCGAGCGCCGCCACTACGGCCTGCTGCCCTCCCCCTCGGTCCAGCGCCTGACCGCCCGCTACAGCTTCGCCCCGGCGACGTCCGGCGCCTCGCCTGCATCCTCAGCCTCTCCGCCCTGAACGATGCGGACCACGGCCAGATTGGCGGTGACGTTGCCCAGGGTGCGGAAGATGTCGGGCACGACTTCCACCGCCAGCAACAGGGGCAGCAGCTCCAGCGGCACCCCCATCGCGATGCAGATCGGGGCGATGGAGGCGAAGAAGCTGGCCTGACCCGGCAACCCTACCGTGCCGATCGAGATCAGCACCGCCGTCAGCATGGCGGCGAACAACTGGCCCGCCGAAGGCTCCAGTCCGAACAGATGGGCGCAATAGATGGCCACGCCCAGATTGGCGACCGGACTGGTGATGCGGAACACCGCCACCGCCAGCGGCAGGACCAGCCCCGCCGTGGCCCGCCTGACGCCCAGTTCGTCGACCGCGCGCTCGACCATGACCGGCAGGCTGGCCAGCGAAGACTGGGTCGAGAAGGCCACGACCTGCGCCGGGGCCGCCGCCCGCGCGAACCGGCCCAGGCTCACCCGGCCGAAGATGACCGCCAACGGATAGAAGATCAGGCCAATGCCGATGCAGGCGATGGAGATCAGCGCCACATAGTGCAGCAGCACCCCCGCCGCGCTGGCCCCCGCCGTCAGCCCCACCCCGATCGACAGGGCGAAGACGCCCAGCGGCGCCGCCTTCAGCACCCAGCGGACGATGACGATCATCGTCTCGCCCACCGCCTCGAAGAAGGTGATCAGCGGAACCCGCAGCCGCTCCGGCAGTCCCGACGCCGCAAAGCCGAAGAAGACCGCGAACACCACCATGCCCAGAATGGCGTCCTCGGCCGCCGCGCGGATCGGGTTGGACGGGGCGATGGTCTTGACGAACTCGCTGAACGGCGCGCCCGCGCCGACGCCCTCGGCGCCCTCCGGCTTGATGGCCAGCAGCAGGCGCGCGCCTTCCGGGTCGATGGGCCACAGGGCGTGCAGCCCATAGGCCGCCGCCACCGCATAGATGGTCGCAAAGACGATCAGCCCCCCGAACCACGACACCGCCTTCAGCGCCAGCCGCCCGGTCCGCGCCGCGTCCGCGATGGAGGCGATGCCCGTCACCAGCAGGCTGAACACCAGCGGGATGATCGTCATCCTCAGCGCATTCAGCCACAGCTGGCCCAGCGCCTGAATGAAGTCCGCCGTGACATGGCCGCCCGGCAGGCCCCAGGCCTGCGCCGCCGCCCCGGCCAGCAGGCCCAGCACAAGCGACAGCAGCACCATCGTGCTGAGAGAGGTCAGAAAAGAGCGCGCCGATTTCATACCGGCCACGCTAGCAGCCGCCGCGCCGCGCGCCAGCGCAAAACAGGATGGCGCCTCCCTTCCCCTCAATGGGGGAAGGGCCGGGGATGGGGGTGAACACGCGGCCGCGCCGATCAGGCACAGGAGATGCGGCGCCTCACTGCGCTCTACAGGGCGCCACCTGCCTACACCCCCACCCAACCCTCCCCCATCGAGGAGGAGGAGGGCTTTTACTTCGGCGCGCCCGAGTTGGCCGGGTCCAGCGGCAGGCCCGCCGCCTGGCGCGCCTTCATCACCCGCAGCCAGCCGTGCATGGCCTCCGAATCCAGCCCGTGCATCATCAGCCGATAGCCCGCCTGCAGCGTCGACAGCGCCACCAGCGGATGGCCGTTCTTGACGAAGGCCATGTGGTAGCTCGTGCCCAGGATGCGGGCGATATAGATGGCCATCACCTCGTCCAGCTGCAACGAACTGGACGCCCGCACGAAGTCGTCGCGCGGCAGCATCAGCGCATAGATGGGGGTGTAGAACTCCACCGCCGTCTGCACGTCGACGAAGTTATGCCACTTGCGCGGAAACTCTTCGAAGGGCGGGAATTCGTCCGAGATCATGGAGAAGTCGATGCGCTCGGGCGGCATCAGCTCCCGCCCCTCGGCGCGCAAGGCGGCGTTCATCTCGATGACGAAGTTGAAGATGTTCAGGTCGTGCTGAAGGAACAGGTCCGGCTCGATGTCCTTCAGCCGCGTCGGCGTCAGCGGCCACTTCGTCACCTTGTCGCCCACGCCCGCATTCTCGCGCACGAAGGCGGTCAGTTCGGACCCGACGTGGAAGTGGCGCAGGATCACCCGGTTGCCCTCGGGCGTCACAAAGGTCCGCAGGCCCCAGTGGATGGTCTTGTGCAACAGGCCGTTCAGGTTCGGGTATTTCGGCGAGATGACCCGCAGCACCTTCACCAGGCAGAAGAACAGGAACACCAGCGGCCGCGCCACCGGGAACAGCCAGCGCCGCGACCGCGACCGCGCCCCCAGCAACAGATCGCGTTTGGCTCCGTCGTCGATCGGCAGGCTGTGGTCCAGATACAGCGCCATCCACGGATCGGGATCCTTGGGATCGAACCGCGCGGGGTCGAACGGATCCTCCCCCGGCTTGTAGTATCTCACGCCGCGATCTCCTCGATCTGCAGGGCGTAGAGGCGGGCGGTGACGCGGGCCGTCGTGACGATGCGTTCGGCGATGAAGGGATCGGGCAGCACCATGCCCAGCATCTCCTCGAACTCCTTCATGTGCTCGGCGTCGTTGTCGCCGTGATACAGCAGGAAGCGCACCGCCTCGTCGGGCAGCGCCAGCCGCTCCTGCACCTTCAGGCCCCACGGCCGCGCCTTGATCGAGCCCAGCCCCTCGATGATGAACATGGCGCCCAGCAGGCCGAACGGATCAGGCTTCGACGCCTCATGGAACATCCACGCCGACAGAGCCTCGGACCCCACATTCTTCGGCGCCGACTGGATGTCCTCCAGCGCCCCGCCCGCCGCAACGAAGTCGGCCTCCAGCAGACGGAAGTCGCGATGCTCCGTCACCGCATGGCGCATCAGTGTCGAGCGCAGTTCCAGATGGTTCTCGCCGACGTTTGACGCCGCCCGGCTCATCCACAGCGCCCCGTCCTTCACCTGCTGGCGCAGGTTGATCAGGAAGGCGTGGTAGTCGGCGATCTCGAACCGCCCCCGCGTCAGCTTGCGGATCAGCGGCGTCGCCTCCAGCCGCTGCTCGAAATCGGCGAAGACCACCGCCAGCTTCCGTAGGGTGTCGGCGACCGCCGCCTCGGCCAGTTGTTCCGCCATCACACAATCTCCAGCATCATGAAGCCGATCATCGCCCGCCCGCTCTCGGGCACGATGCACAGCACCTTATCTCCACGCTTGCCGCGTCCCGACTTCAGGAAGGCGTCCAGCATGACCCAGATCGAGGCCGAACCGACATTGCCGCTGTCGGCCAACGTCGTGAACCACTTCTCTTCCGGGATCATGGCGGCGGTGCTTTCCAGCAGACCGACGATCTCCTCGCGCAGCGACCGCGCGGAATAATGACACAGCAGATGATCGACCTGATCGGGCACGATGCGCCCGGCGTCCACCTTCTCCAGCCAGACGCCGATCCAGGCGCGGATGACGATCTTCAACAGTTCGAAGTCCTGCAACAGGGCCACCGCCCCCGCCGCATGTGCAGCCGCCGGGCCCGCGTGGCTCCAGGCGCTGGTCATGTCGGCGCGCGTTTCCGGCGTCGATCCGGCCCACATGCAGGGATCGAAGCGCCCGGCCAGCGAGGTCATGTCGATCCACTCGACCTTCAGGCTCAGGCCGTCGGGCTTCGGCTTCGGCTCCATCACCACGGCCCCCGCCCCGTCCGACAGGGTGAAGCGCAGGAAGTCCGCCTCGATCCGCGCCCGCCCCTTCTCGTCCACCAGCGCCGTGCCCTCATAGAAGGCAGGCCGGAACCAGCGCGATGAAAACTCTCCCGCACAGGCGGCGGCGACGTCCGCCTCGCCCGCGCGCACGCTCAGCCACGCCCCCTTGGCCGCCATCAGGGCGCTGGCGCAGACCGACTGATAGCTGAACGCCTCCAGCGGCCCGGCGCCCAGTTCGGCCTGAACCGCGCTGGCGTGGCCGGGCACCAGATAGTCGCCCTGCGTCGCCGCCGCGCCCAGATGCTGCAGATCGCCGAGGCTCAACCCCGCCTCATCCAGCGCCGCCCGCACGGCGTCCGCGCACATGGAAGCATTGGAATGCAACGGCGCCCCATCTGCGTTCAGGGCGTAATGCCGCCCCTCGATCCCGTTCCAGCGCAGGGCGCGCCGCCCCACGGCGGACGCCCGCCCGCCGATGCGCCCGATGAAGTCCTCCATCCGGTCATTGCCGATCCGCTCTCCGGGCAAGACAGCGCCGGTTCCGGTGATGAAGACGTCGCGAAGCATACTCATGTGGGCGGACCTTGGCGGCGGCGCAGCCCGCGCACAAGCCGGAAACGTCGGCCTCAGACGCAGAAAGGGCGGCGAACCGAAGCCCGCCGCCCTCTCCTCAACCTAAAATCAGGTCAGACCTTAGAAGGACTTCGTGAGGTTCACGAAGGCCGTCCGGCCGAGGTAGTCGTAACCCGAGTACAGCGGGGCGTTGCCGACCCGGTTGTGCACGCCGGAAGACACCACGGGGGGATCTTCGTTCAGCAGGTTGCGGATACCGGCCGTAACCGTCCAGCCATCAGCCGTGTATTGGACCGAGGCGTTGTGCTGGAAGTAGTCATCAACCGCCAGGTCGTACTGGCTGGTCACCGGATCTTCCTCATAATAGGCATAGCTATCCATGCCCTTGATCCACTCGACGCCATAACGGACGCGCCACTTGTCCCAAGCGTAGGACAGATCAGCGGTTCCGGTGAATTCCGGATTGTTGACCATGCCCTTATACTCTTCCAGCGGATCATCAGCGAACAGCTTGCTCGAGATTTCCGTGTACTGAGTGATCGCCAGGTTAAACAACGCCGTGCCGGGGCCCACGTCCTTACGATAACGGAGCGTGTAGTCCAGGCCCTTGACGATATCCGTCGCCAGGTTGACGTAACCGTTCTGGACGGTCAGCGTGAAGTTGTCCTTGTCGCGCTCCAGCAGCGAGCAGAAGCCAACGCCCGCATTGAAGTCCGCGGCGCTGGAGTCGTAGCAGCGCTCCATGATGTTGGTCGCACCGTATTGCGCCACGCCGTTCTTCACTTCGATCTCATAGTAATCGACGGCGAACGCCAGGTCGCCCCAGCTCAGCGGCAACGG
Source organism: Brevundimonas diminuta (assembly GCF_039673845.1). Lineage (GTDB taxonomy): Bacteria > Pseudomonadota > Alphaproteobacteria > Caulobacterales > Caulobacteraceae > Brevundimonas > Brevundimonas diminuta_E. The sequence goes on from NZ_JBDJMK010000009.1 coordinate 70,213, forward strand.
CGGCTGCAGCACCAGACCGATCGTCATATTGGTCGAGGTTTCAGCCGCCAGATTGGCTTCAGCCCCGCCCTTGCTGACGACCGTAATGCTCTGCTTCGAATTGAAGCCCGACGGCAGGCCATCGGCCTTACAGTTGGCGGCGCGGTTCGCGGTGACGTCTTCGCCGGTGTAGTCGTTGCAGACATCTGCGCCGGCCGACAGATAGCCGGTGGTGGCGCCGACGAACTGCTCGAACAGCGCCGGAGCGCGGTAGGAGGTGCCATAGGTGCCGCGCAGCGTCATCCAGTCGATCGGACGATAGACCAGACCGACCTTGTAAGTCGTGTCGTCACCATAGGAATCATAGTCCGTGTAACGCACCGAGGCGTTCAGGGTCAGTTCCTTGGCGAAGGGCTGGTCACGCAGCAGCGGCGCTTCGATTTCGCCGAAGACTTCCCACACCGAGTCCGTTCCGCGCGTGATGGCGGCGGTGGAATAGTTGTAGGTGTTGCCGCGCTGCGAATCGAGAGCAGGCGTATCGTCGATCTCGGAATCACGCCATTCAGCGCCGAAGAAGGCCATCACCTTGCCAGCTGGCAAGTCGAACAGCGGACCATCCAGACCCAGGCTGACGATTTTTTCTTCAAACTCGGTGATGCCGCGGATCGGACGGAAGACGTAGTCGACCCACTCCTTGGGCAGTTGGCCGCCGATGACCTGAGTTGTCAGGGCCGGAGCCGCAACGCAGCCCGGGTTCGACGCCAGTTCACGGCACTGGAAGGTCCCGTCGCCGAGCTTAACGACATCCAGCGTTTCCGCCAGACGATCCGTCAGGAACTGCTGGCTGGTGTATTCCGAACGCGACTTGGAATAGCTGGCCGACAGGTCGTAGCGCCACTCAGGAACGAAGAAATCGCCCTTGATGCCGACAACATTGCGGTTGAAGCGCACTTCCTGGGTGGAGGTGTCATTACCGAAACCGATGAAGGCGCGAACGCCCACCGGCTTGCCCTTGCTCAGGCCCTGGTCACCAGAAAAAGTGCTCCAGCCGAGGTTATCCGGGATCAGCGGGCTGCCCTTGGCGTAGTCAAGCGCCAACTGACGATAGCCCGTCTGCGACGACTTACGGTTATTCAGCAGGAATTCGCCGTACAGCTCGGCATTGCCCAAAGCTTGCAGCTGATATCCAGCTTCACCATAGATCGTCGTGATCTCAACCGGAGAAATCAGCGACTGGTTCAGCATCCGATCGTCAAAGGTGTCGCGGATGTTGACGTTCTGCGCGACCAGACCCTGCGGATCATCACGGTTATCCAGGTAGGCGCCGCCGACGCCTTCAAAGCCGGCGAGCCCCGTCGTCACTGACGAATTCGGACGCCAGCGATCAATATAGGTGCCGTTGGCGATCGAACCCGCCGTCATGCCGGGCGCATAGATGATGCCAGGACGAAGATCGACGCCGACCAGGTCCGACATCAACTGATCCGACGTCAGCGCGCCGGTGCCGATGGTGTTGATCGACGACCCGTTCGAGCCCGTCGTCGTGATCGGATAGCACTTCGACTTGCCGGTCAGCGGATCGATAAAGTCACGACCGTTACGATAGCCGTCCGTCTGGCAACGCGTGAATTCACGATCGCGCAGGGTCAGTTCGTCGCGCTCATAACGCTCGATCGAGCCCGACGCCCGCCAGCGGTCGCCCCGGGCGCCCGCCGTCAGCGAGAAACGGGTCGAACCGCCGTTGCCGTTGGCTTCCAGCGACTCATTGCGCTGGGCTTCAAAGGTCAGACCTTCGAAGTTCTTGCGGGTCTCGATGTTGACGACACCTGCAATGGCGTCCGAGCCATAGACCGAAGAGGCGCCGTCACGCAGCACTTCAACCCGGTCGATCATGGCGGTCGGAAGAACGTTCAGGTCAGCAGCGCCGACCGAGCCCTGCGAGCCGGCCGGTGAAACGCGGCGGCCGTTCAGCAGGACCAAGGTGCGGCTCGGTCCCATGCCGCGCAGGCCGATGGTGTTGGCGCCGGGGCCGCCGTCGGTGACATAACCGCCGAAGGAGTTATTGATCTGCGATGAGCCGCCGGTAACGGCTGTGCTCTGCAGCGCCTCGGTGGTCGAGGCGAAGCCCTGCAGCGTCGCTTCCTCACGGGTTATAGCCTGAGTGGGCGACGGCGCGTTGTAATTATCACGACGAATGCGCGAACCAACGACAACGATCTCTTCAACCTGAGTGGCTTCCTGAGCCCTGCCTTCTTCAGTTTGAGCGCTTGCCGTCGCCGGGGCAAACAGGGCCATGGATACAGCGGCCATTCCTACGGCCATGGTTGTACAAAGCAAATAATGCTTGCGAGTACGCATATGCTTCTCCGCACCTAACAATTACAATTTAACATTACGTCGATCTGAAAGCTCAGAGACGCATACCAGCGCACGATTTCAGCGTTGCTTGGCCTGCGTTATGGCTAGGATTCGTACATCACATCATCAACTCAATTCTTACGGAAAATCAGCGTTACTGGTAATTGTGAGGCATTTTTGACGCAAAATCGCCACGTCAATTAAAAATATTATACGATTTCAATGTAAAGTTGTGCATTTCAGGGAGGGAGTGAGCAAAAATACTCCCCAATAACATCGCGCTCCCAGCCGCAACAGCCACACGCAACCGCTACGCGAGGCCCTACAGTCACTTCAGTAAAGGCGCTTCTCTTACTGGCGCGAGGCCCTGCGGCGCATTACCTTGATGTTCATGGCCCGTTCTCCCGCGAAACCGACCAAGCCCATCCACACGCCCAATCCCGGCATGGCCGAGGCGCCGGTCGCTTTCGATCACGGCCGCGCGCCCGCCTTCGCGCCCGTAAACGGCCCGCGCCTGACGCCTGAAGAAGCCCCCGCCGCCCCCGCCGACTGGGTCCCTCACCGCCCCGACCGGCCGACCAACAAGAAGCGCATCCCCTTCCGGCTGGAGACGAAATACCAGCCCGCCGGGGACCAGCCCTCGGCCATCGCCGAGCTTGTGGCCCAGGCGGACGAAGGCGATCGCGAACAGGTGCTGCTGGGCGTCACCGGCTCGGGCAAGACCTTCACCATGGCCAAGGTGATCGAACAGACCCAGCGCCCGGCCCTGATCCTGGCCCACAACAAGACGCTGGCGGCCCAGCTCTATTCCGAGTTCAAGGCCTTCTTCCCCGACAATGCGGTCGAGTATTTCGTCAGCTACTACGACTACTACCAGCCCGAGGCCTACGTCCCGCGCACCGACACCTACATCGAGAAGGACAGCTCGATTAACGAGCAGATCGACCGGATGCGCCACGCCGCCACCCGCGCGATCCTGGAGCGGGACGACGTCATCGTCGTGGCCTCGGTCAGCTGCATCTACGGCATCGGCTCGGTCGAGACCTACACCGCCATGACCTTCGGCCTAAAGGTCGGCGACCAGATCGACGAGGCCAAGCTGCGCGCTGACCTGATCGCCCTGCAATACAAGCGCAACGACGTCCATTTCGAGCGCGGCATGTTCCGCAAGCGCGGCGACACGCTGGAGATCTTCCCCGTCCACCTCGAGGACCGCGCCTGGCGCATCAGCCTGTTCGGCGACGAGATCGAGGCCATCGACGAGTTCGATCCCTTAACCGGCAAGAAGACCAATGCGCTGGACGAGGTCACCGTCTACGCCGCCAGCCACTACGTCACCCCGCGCCCGACGCTCAATCAGGCCGTCAACGGCATCAAGGCCGAGCTGAAGGAGACGCTCGACTGGATGGTCGAGAACGGCAAGCTGCTGGAGGCCCAGCGCCTCGAACAACGCACCCGCTTCGATCTGGAGATGATGGAGGCCACCGGCTCCTGCGCCGGCATCGAGAACTACAGCCGCTGGCTGACCGGCCGCGCGCCGGGCGAGCCGCCGCCCACCTTCTTCGAATACATCCCCGACAACGCCCTGCTGTTCGTTGACGAGAGCCACGTCACCGTCGGCCAGATCGGCGCCATGTTCCGCGGCGACTACCGCCGCAAGTCGACCCTGGCCGAGTACGGCTTCCGCCTCCCCTCCGCCATCGACAACCGCCCGCTGAAGTTCGAGGAATGGGACGCCATGCGGCCCCAGACCGTCTTCGTCTCGGCCACCCCCGGCGCCTGGGAGCTGGACAAGACCGGCGGCGTCTTCACCGAACAGGTCATCCGCCCCACCGGCCTGATCGACCCCCCGGTCGAGATCCGTCCCGTCTCCGGCGCCACCCGCAACCAGGTCGACGACGTCATCGACGAGGTGAAGGCCACCGCCCGCGCCGGCTACCGTTCCCTGGTCACCACCCTGACCAAGAAGATGGCCGAAGACCTGACCGAATACATGCACGAACAGGGGGTGCGCGTCCGCTACATGCACTCCGACGTCGACACCCTGGAGCGGATCGAGATCCTGCGCGACCTGCGCCTCGGTTCATTCGACGTGCTGATCGGCATCAACCTGCTGCGCGAGGGCCTCGACATCCCCGAGTGCGGCCTGGTCGCCATCCTCGACGCGGACAAGGAGGGCTTCCTGCGCTCGGAGACCTCCCTGATCCAGACCATCGGCCGCGCGGCGCGCAACGTCGACGGCCGCGTCATCCTCTATGCCGACCGCATGACCGGCTCGATGGAGCGCGCCATCGCCGAGACCGACCGCCGCCGCGAGAAGCAGCAGGCCTACAACCTCGAACACGGCATCACGCCCGCGACGGTCAAGCGCGACATCAAGGAGATCCTCGAGAGCCCCTACGAGTCCCGCGACCTGGACCGCCTGACCCGCCCCGGCGTCGCCGAGGAGGCCAGGCCCTTCGTCGGCTCCAACTTCCAGGCCGCCCTCAAGGATCTGGAAGGCAAGATGCGCGAGGCCGCCGCCAACCTCGAGTTCGAGGAGGCCGCCCGCCTGCGCGACGAGATCAAGAAGATGAAGCTCCTCGACCTCGAATTCGCCAACGAAGCCCTGACGGGCGCGGGCGAGGAGGTCGACAAGTCAGCCCCGAAGCGCTGGCGCAAGGAGGCGGCGGCCGAGAAGGCGGAGGCGTTCAGAAAGGGGCGCTGACCCTTTCCTTCTCCCCTTGTGGGAGAAGACGGCCGAACGGAGCGAGGTCGGATGAGGGGTCGCGGGGCTACCCCGCCCTTCATCTCCGATTCATGAGGCTTACGGGCAACATGGCCGCGCGGCTTCGAGCTTGGCCGCAAAATGGGATGCGACCTTGGGGCCAAAATGCGGCATGGTGCGCTCAGGAGAGACTCGATGACCAAGTCCAGCAATGACACCGACGCCCGCGCCGCCCTGCGCCTGGTCTCCTCGCCGGAAGCCGAGGTCTATGACCTGATGCGCGCGCCCGAAACCACCGCCGAGCGCGTCAAACGCCTTCAGGCCGAAGCCCGCGCCCTGGCCATCGAACAGGTCGAGGCGCTTGAGGTCGCCCTGTGCAAGGCCGCCGACATGGCCCGCGAAATCGCCGACGGCGGCGACGCCTATCCGGTCGGCGCCCGCGAACTGGCCGCCCGCCTCGTCGCCGACCTGCCCTCCAAGGCCGAAACGATGAAGGCCATCGTGGCCAAGAGTCATTCTTGATTTAAGGGCGCTATCGCTCGCCGCGCGGCGGCTTGCTGCTTCAGCGCATCCTTGATTTAAGGGCTCTATCCCTCGCCGCGCGGCGGCTCGCTGCCTGAGCGCATTTTGTGCGCCTTCTCGACGCGGCCTGGGCGCTTCGCGCCGCCTCTTCCTTCAACGCCGTCATCCTCGGGCTTGACCCGAGGATCCAGCAAACGCGCCGCTACGCTCCCACCACGTCCGCGTACTCGGGATGCCGCTTCAGCCACGCCACGGCATAGCTGCAGTGCGGGATCAGGGTCAGCCCCTCGGCCCGCGCATATTCGGCCAGCGCCTGCATGAAACGCCCCGCCGCGCCCGTGCCGCGCAGGGCCGGGTGCGCCTCGACATGCAGGATGACGCGGGACTGGCCGCGCACCGCATACTCGGCCCAGACGGGATGTTCCGCGCCGTCGTCGGTCGCGAACACCTGCTGGAAACGTCGGTCGGCGGCGAGGTCTTTAAAGCCCGTCATGCGTCTCTCCATTCAGTAAAACAGGCGGCGCGGATTGGCGATGGCTCGCCCTTCCAGCAGGGCCTTCAGCCCCAGCGCCCCGCGCACAATGGTCCAGATCACCATGATGAACAGCACGAAGATGCCCACATTCACCAGCACCAGCAGGGCGCCGATGATGATGGCCAGCAGCGCCGCGATCAGCGTCCGCTTCTGGAACTCGAAGTGGCTGCGCAACAGCGGGTCCGCCGGCGCCGGTCGCCCCCACACGCGCAGCAGGCCGATCAGCGCCGCCACGCCGAAGGTCGGCGCCGCCAGAAGGATCAGGGCGTAACCGGCGTAAAGACCGGTCAGGTCGGCCGACGCCGCCTCGGCGCCGGTTCTGCTGTAATCGCCGGACTGGACCATCGGAACCTCTTGTCAGAACGAAGATGATGGCGGCAGGCAGGCCTGCGCGCAACCGGCCTCAGCGGGAATAGGCGACTTCGCAGGCGGCGGCCGCCGCATCGGGAATGGCGCCGGGCTTTTCAACCCGCACCACCACGCTCAGCACGCGCGGATCGCTCAGGCAGGCGACGGCTGTGCGCTCGGCGAAGGTCTCGATCAGGGCGATGTGCGGCCCCGCCGCCAGCTCGCGCACGATGCGGGCGACGCCGTCATAGTCCAGCGTATCGGCCAGACGCTCGACCGGCGCGGCGCCCAGATCCAGATCGACGTCCACCACCAGCGGCTGCAGCCTGCCATGCTCATGATCGTAGAAGCCGATGGAGGCCTCCACCTTCAGGGCGCGCACCATGACCTTCAGGCCCAGACGGCGCGGTTCGACGGACGGCAGGGGGGTGACGACGGCGCTCAAGACCAGGTCTCCGGCGGCAGAAGATCATTGATGCTGAAATCGGCCCGGTCGCACCAGGCGCCCAGCTCCCACGCCCGCTCCGCCGCCGTCAGGCCGCGCGCCAGAACGGTGTTGGTCGGCGTCTCCTCGATGGCCAGTTCGGCCAGCCGGAAGGGCAGGTCTTCGGCCGCGACAATGGCCTCCAGCTTGCGCCACAGGGCGATGACCAGAGCCTCGGTCGTAGGATCGCCGTCCACCGTCAGCACCTGGTTCAGGCGGTGCGGCTCATGCTCGCGGAACCAGCCCAGCAGGGGATCGGCGCGGTTCAGCTGGAAGGCGTGGTCCAGACTGCGGTCGACAAAGCCGTGCCAGCGCGTCTTCAGCCGCTCGAACGAGGCGGCGTGGTTGGCGGCGCCGAAGGCGATCTCGGCCGTCGGCTCCAGCGTCACCGTCACGAACTCATTGTGGCCGTGCGGCACGGCGCACCTCGACCCCGCATCGGCGATCAGCCGGTGCGCCATCGAAAAGCGGCGAGTGAAACGGACAGCGGGCATGGGCTCTAAGGGGTCAACGGCGTCGGCCGCCGCATATAGGGGCCGCCAAGGGTCCGCGCATCAACACCCGCACGATGGCGAAGTAAAGACGACGGGCCCTGAAAGGCGGGCTTCACACCTTCAGTCCCGGATCAAAGGCCACGTCGCGGCCGCGCCGGATCAGGCTTTCGCCGCCGTCCAGGGTGATGACCTGCCCCGTCAGCGCCGGCGCCGACAGGATGAAGCGCACCGCCCCCAGCACATCGTCCACCCCGGCCCCGCGCCCCAGCGGCGTATCGCGCCATGCGGCCTCATACTCAGCGTCGGTCTGATCGCCGCTGCGCAGGATCAAGCCCGGCGCCACCCCGTTTAGCCGCACGCGCGGCGCCAGCGCCAGCGCCAGCGTCGGCGTCAGACCGGCCAGCCCCACCTTGCCCGCCGTATAGGCGAAGAAGTCCGGGTTCGGCGTGTCGATCTTGTGGTCCAGAATATTGACGACGCAGCCCTGCCCCTGCGCCTGTTCGACAGCGGCGGCGAAGTCGCGGATCAGAAAGACCGGCGCCGTCAGATTGGCGTCCACATGATCGCGCCACGACGCCTCGGTCAGGCTCTGCAGGGTGTCATAGCGGAACAGGGAGGCGTTGTTGATCAGGGCGTCGATCCGGCCAAACCGCTCGACCACCGTCGGAATCAGCCCCTCGCGCTGCGCCGGGATCGCCAGATCGGCGGCGAAGGTGTCGGCCTGCCCGCCTGCATCGCCGATGGCCTGCGCCAGCGCCTGCGCCTCATCGGCCCCGCCGCGATGATGGATGGCGACGCGCCAGCCGTCGGCCGCCAGCCCGCGCGCCAGCGCCGCGCCCACACGCCGCGCGGCGCCGGTAATCAGGACCACACGCTCAGCGGCCGCGCTCATTCAGCCCGGCCTTCTGCGGAAGATTTCGACGCCCGCCCCCGCCGCCTCGGCGAAGATCAGGGGCTTTTCGACCCGCACGCGACAGGCCTCGACCGCAGGCAGGGCGAAGCAGGCGGCGATGACCTCTTCAACCAGCGTCTCCAGCAGGTCGACATGCGGCCGCCCGGCCCAGTTGCGGATATGGTCGCGCACGCTGTCATAATCGATGAAGTCGCCATGGCGCAGCGGCCATCCGGCGAACATCTCGACATTGACCAGCAGGCGCGTGGGGCGCTCGGGATGGCGCTCCCACGGATGCAGGCCGACGCTGACGTCGACCGTCACATCCTTCAGGACGACGCGGACGTGGTCCCCGGCTGCGCGCCAGTCGAACCCGCCCGCATCGGGCGCCCGATCAGTCAACCCGGCCGAACTCGAAATAGTTGAAGGCGGCGACAACGGCGATGAAGGCGAAGATGGTGGCGATGGCCAGCATGATGGGTCTCCTGTTCCGCCTCCGAATAGGGGCAAGCGCGCCCCTGTTCAAGCCGCCCGGCCGCGGCCTATCGTTCGCGCATGGCAAACTGGCGCATCCGTATCGAACCCCTCACCCGGCCGCTGTTCTTCATCGTGTCGCGGATGAGCCGGGGCATGACGCTGGGCGTGCGCGGCGCGGCGGTCGATGGCGAGGGCAGGGTGCTGCTGGTCAAGCACACCTATCTGGAGGGCTGGTGGCTGCCCGGCGGCGGGGTGGACCGGGGCGAGACGACCCATGCCGCCGTCATCCGCGAACTGCGCGAAGAGGCCGGGCTGATCGTCAGGGGCGAGCCGCGCCTGCTGTCGGTCCATTCCAATGAGCGATTCTTTCCGGGGGATCATGTGCTGGTCTTCCGCATCGACGCCTTCGACATGACCGAACGGACCAGTCATGGCGAGATCGCCGAGATCGGCTGGTTTCACCCCGACGCCCTGCCCGAAGACACGACCCGCGCCACCCGCGATCGTCTGGCCGAGATCTTCGGCGGCGCCGCGCCTGATCCGAACTGGTGAGACCACCGATGCAGCTTCCCATCCTCGCCCTGCTGGCCATGATCCTGGGCGGCGCCGCCACCGCCCTGCAGGGGCCGACCAATGCGCGGCTGGCCAGCGCGGTCGGGTCGCCGGTCAATGCAGCCTTCGTCTCCTTCTTCGTTGGGGCGGTGGCGCTGGGCGTGACGGCGCTGGTCCTGCAGGCGCGGCCGGACGTGCAGGCGATGAAGGCCCTGCCCGCCTGGGCGTGGCTGGGCGGGCTTTACGGTTGCGTCTTCGTGGTGGCGGCCGCCTGGGGCGTGCCCAAGATCGGCGTGGCGCTGACCATCACTCTGATGGTGGCGGGCCAGCTGGCGCTGAGCCTGATCCTCGACCACTTCGGCGTCATGGGCGTGCCGCAGCAGCCGATCAGCCTGACCCGTATCGCCGGGGTGCTGCTGGTGATCGGCGGAGTGCTTCTGGTCCGGCGCGGCTGAGCCTATATCCCGGCTGATGACCGACCCGACGCCCGACATTCCGGAGACGCCCGATTCTCAGGCGAACGCCCTTCCGCTTCAGGCCGCTGAACTGATCGCGGACGAGGCCCGGCGCGCGCCCGACAAGCCCGGCGTCTATCGCATGTACGGCGAGGACGGCGCCTGCCTCTATGTCGGCAAGGCCAAGTCGCTGAAGAAGCGCGTAGTGCAATATGCGCAAGGCCGCTTCCACACCCAGCGCATCGGGCTGATGGTGTCGCTGACCCGCGCGATGGAGCTGGTGGTCACGGCGTCCGAGACCGAGGCCCTGCTGCTCGAATCCAACTTCATCAAGAAGCTGAAGCCGCGCTTCAACGTCCTGCTGCGCGATGACAAGTCCTTCGCCGAACTGATGATCCGTCGCGACCACCGCGCGCCCCAGGTCAGGAAGCATCGCGGCGCCCATACGATTCCGGGCGACTATTTCGGCCCCTTCGCCTCGACCTGGGCGGTGAACAACACCCTGAACACCCTGCAGAAGGCCTTCCTGCTGCGGTCCTGCTCGGACAGCGTTTACGAGACGCGCACCCGCCCCTGCATGCTGCACCAGATCAAGCGCTGCTCGGCGCCGTGCACCGGCCTGATCTCGCTGGAGGACTACGGCGGTCTGGTCAATGAGGCCGAGGCCTTCCTGCGCGGCAAGTCGCGCGCCGTCATCGGCCGCCTGTCGCAGGAGATGCAGGCCGCCTCCGACGACCTCGACTTCGAGACCGCCGCCCGGGTGCGCGACCGCATCCGCGCCCTGTCGGCCATCGCCATGGAGAACAGCGTCAACGCCGAGGGCGTGGCCGAGGCCGACGTCTTCGCCCTGCACGCCGAGGGCGGTCAGGCCTGCGTTCAGGTCTTCTTCTATCGCGCGGGCCAGAACTGGGGCGGCCGCGCCTATTTCCCGCGCGTGGACAAGAGCGACAGCGATCCGGAAATCCTCGCCGCCTTTCTGGGTCAGTTCTATGAGGACAAGCCTGTCCCGCGCCTGATCCTGTCCAACGTCCGCCCGCATGAGCTGGAGCTGCTGGAGGAAGCCTTCAGCATGAAGGCCGAGCACAGGGTCGAGATCGCCCGGCCCCAGCGCGGCGGCAAGGCCAGTCTGGTCGACCACGCCCTGACCAACGCCCGCGAGGCGCTGGGCCGCAAGCTGGCCGAGAACTCGGCCCAGTCGAAGATTCTGGACGAGGTGTGCGAGGCCTTCGGTCTGGACGCCCGGCCCGAGCGGATCGAGGTCTATGACAACGCCCACATTCAGGGAACCAACGCTGTCGGTGGCATGATCGTCGCGGGGCCTGAGGGCTTCCGCAAGAACCAGTACCGCAAGTTCAACATCCGGGGCGACGACCTGACGCCCGGCGATGACTACGGCATGATGCGCGAGGTCATGCGCCGCCGCTTTGGCAAGATGGTCAAGGACGAGGAGGCCGGAGAGGCGGTCGAGCGCCCCGACCTGCTGCTGGTCGACGGCGGGGCGGGCCAGCTGGCCGAGGTGCTGGCCGTCATGGCCGATCTGGGCGTCGACGACATCGCCGTGGTCGGCGTGGCCAAGGGACCGGACCGCGACGCGGGCAAGGAGCATTTCTTCATGCCCGGCAAGCCGCCCTTCATGCTGCCGCTGAAGAGCCCGGCCCTCTACTACATCCAGCGCCTGCGGGACGAGGCGCACCGCTTCGCCAACGGCGCCCACGCCAAGCGCCGATCCATGGACATCAAGAAGAATCCGCTGGACGAGATCGAGGGCGTCGGGCCGGGGCGCAAGAAGGCGCTGCTTCACGCCTTCGGCTCGGCCAAGGGGGTCAGCCGCGCCTCGGTCGCCGATCTGGTCAAGGTGGACGGCGTCAGCCAGGCGCTGGCCGAGCGCATCCACGGCTTCTTTCACAAGTCGTGAGGGACGCCGATTTCGGGTTGAGCGACCAACCGTCGCGGGTCTAGGAAGCGCTTCATGACCAACGAATTGACCAAGGGCTATCACCGCTTCCGCCAGAACCGGTGGCCGTCCGAACGCGCCGAATACGAAGCCCTGGCCGCCAATGGTCAGAAGCCGCACACCCTGGTCGTGGCCTGTTCCGACAGCCGCGCCGACCCTGCCCTGATCTTCGACACGGCGCCGGGCGAGCTGTTCGTGGTGCGCAACGTCGCCAATCTGGTCCCGCCCTATGAGCCGGACGGCAAGCTGCACGGCGTCTCGGCGGCGCTGGAATTCGGCGTCAATGTGCTGAAGGTCAAACACGTCGTCGTCATGGGTCACGCCTCCTGCGGCGGCGTGAACGCCATGCTGAACGGCGCCCCGGCCAACTGTCAGGACTTCGTCGCCCCCTGGGTCGAGCAGGCCGCCCCCAGCGTGCGCCGCGCGGTCGAGGCCCTGCCCGCCGAACAGGTCGAGTGCGCGGCCGAAGAAGCCGTGGTGCGCCTGTCGCTGGACAATCTGCGCACCTTCCCCTGGATCGCGGAGAAGGAGGCGGCGGGTGAACTGAAGCTCAGCGGCCTGCATTTCGGCATTGCGCTGGGCATCCTGTCCAAGCTGACAGGGCCGGGGCGGTTCGAGCGGCTGGACTGAGGGCGCCCTCGCCGCTCAGCCCGCCCTCGCCTCTGGCCGCGAACCGTGGCACACCCGGCGTGTTGCAACGGAAGACGTCATGGCCCCTGCCTACAAAGCCATCCCCAACATCCTGACCAGCCTGCGGCTGGCGGCCGGGATCGTCATGTTCCTGCTGCTGGCGGGCGCGACCAGCGGCTTCCCCTTCGTCTCTGCCTGGCTGAGCCCTGACGACCAGTTCGCCATGTATCGGACGGGGTTCTGGATCTTCGTCCTCGCCGCCTCGACGGACTGGATCGACGGCTATCTGGCTCGCCGCTGGAAGGCCGAGACGCGCTGGGGCGCCATCCTGGACCCGATCGCCGACAAGATCTTGGTCACCGGCGCCGTGCTGGGCGTGCTGACGAGCGGCTCGGTGCAGCAGATCATCATTCCGTGCGGCCTGATCCTGTTCCGCGAGTTCGCCGTTTCGGCCCTGCGCGAGACGATGGCGGGCCGCATCACCCTGCCCGTCACCCTGGCCGCCAAGTGGAAGACGACGCTGCAGATGGTCGCGCTGGGCTGCCAGCTGTTCGCCCGCAACTGGGACGGCTGGGGCCTGCCGTTCGACTACCTGCCCCATTTCCAGCTGTTCTCTGACGCCCTGATCTGGCTGGCCGCCATCGTCACCCTGTGGACCGGCTGGCAGTATTTCAGCGCCGCCCGCAAGCAGATGCAGGACCTGTAATTCCCCTTCTCTCCTTGTGGGAGAAGGTGGCAGGCGAAGCCTGACGGATGAGGGGTGTCGGCGGCGCGGGTTGAAGTTCAGCCCCTGCAGCCTGCGCCCCTTTTTCATGCCGTCGCGCGAACACCCCTCATCCGGTCCTGACGGACCACCTTCTCCCACAAGGGGAGAAGGGGATCAGAGCATCTTCTCAAGCACCACGAACTCCAGTTCGCGCGTGCGGGGCAGGCCGAAGCGTTCGTCGTCGAGCGGGAAGGGGCGGGTTTCGCCGGTCAGGCGATAGCCGCGGCGTTCGTACCAGGCGATCAGCTCGGCGCGTTGGCGGATGACGGTCATCTCCATGCGCGTGGCGGCGAAGCGGGCGGCGGCTTCGGCCTCGGCGGCGTCGATCAGCAGGCGTCCCAGACCGCCCGCCTGACGCGCCGGATCGACAGTCAGCAGGCCCAGATAGGACAGGCCCTGCCCCTGATCGGCGACCTGAACGCAGCCGGTCAGGGCGCCGTCGACCTCGGCCAGCAACAGCGCCCGCGCTCCGTCGGTCAGGATGTCCCGCAGTTCGGCTTCATCCGTGCGCTGGCCGCCCAGAAGATCGGCTTCATGGGTCCAGCCCGACTTGGCGCTGTCGCCGCGATAGGCGCTTTCGATCAGGCGATGCAGCGCCGGAATGTCATCCGGCGCGGCAGGCCGGAAGGTCGTTTCGCTCATTTGACGCCCAGTTCGCGGATCAGGTGGTCCATGCCGTAGACGTCGCGCAGGGCCGTGGTCACGGCCTGGGTGGTGACGATGACGCTGCGGTTGACGTTGCGGTCATAGCCATAGGCGTTGCGCTGGGTCAGGACGGTGGAGTCGAAGTTGGCGCCGATGATCTCGCCCTTCGCATTGACGGCGGGGGAGCCGGACGAGCCGCCGATGGTGTCGGACGAGACGGCCATGTTCATCACGGCGTTCGGGTCGATGCGGTCCTTGGCGGCCAGCACTTTGGGCGCGACGTTGAACGGTTCAGCCCCCGTCGCACGGTCCCACAGGCCCGCGAAGGTGGTGAAGGCGGGGATGCGCTGGCCCGGCACGTCGGTCCCTTCAACCCGGCCGTAGGTCAGGCGCAGGGTGCCGGTGGCGTCCGGATAGACGGCGTCGCCGAAGACGGCGAAGCGGGCGGCGGCCAGTTGTTCGGAGGCGCGGTCGGTCGGCGCCTGCACCCGGTTCTCCCAGTCGGCGCGCACGGCGCGGGCGTCGGCGTCGATGGCCAGAACATACTGGATCAGCGGGTCGGTCGAGGCCTGAACGGCGGGCAGGCCGCCTTCCCACAGGGCGCGGCGCACGGCGGGATCGGCCAGTTTCGTGCCTTCGATCAGGCGGGCGGACAGGGCCTCGGGGCTTTCCTTGCCCAGCAGGGTGCGGACATAGGGGCTGTCGACCGTCAGCCATTCGCGGGTCCGCGACAACCACCATTCCAGACGGATCTGCTCCAGTTCCGGATAGGTCGGACGCGCCGCGAACAGGGCGGACTGCACGCCCGGCAGGCGGCTGTCGGCGAGCTCGGCCAGACGCTGGTCGGACGGCTTGGCGCGCTCCTGCGCCCCGCGCACGATGGCCCGCGCCCATTGGAACAGGGGCGAACCGCCCGCGACCGCTGTGGTGCCCATGCCGGTGCCGCCTTCCAGCAGGGCCATGGCCGGGTAAAGCTCGCGCGCGATCGGCTGGACGTCGGCCAGAACGGCCCACGGGTCGCCGACCTCGCCCGACAGTTGCTCGCTCTCGGCCACGCGGCGGCGGAAGACGGTTTCCTGACCGGCCAGCTGGTCCATGAAGGCCGGGTCGATCAGGGCGGCCATGCGCCCGCGGCCGCGCTTATAGGTGTTCTCGACGCCCGACAGCGGGTCCATGGCGATGAAAGCCTGATCGGCGCCCTCTTCGGAATAGCGGATCAGACGGCCGCGCAGTTCGGAGGCGATCAGCTGATCCAGCGGCAGGACCACGTCGCGGATGGTCATCAGCTGGGCCTGCGTCAGCAGGCGCTGGGTCGAGCCGGGGTTGCCGGTGACGAAGACAGGCTCGCCCTCGGTCGGCTTGTTCGGATTCCAGGTGAAATGGGTCGGGGTCGCGGCGGGCTTTCCGTCTTCGTACAGGCGGATGAAGGCGGCATCGATGGCGAAGCGCGGGAAGGAGAAGTTGTCCAGATCGCCGCCGAAGGTCGCGGCGCGGTCTTCCGGCGCCCAGGCCAGACGCACGTCGGAGTATTTGCGGAACTTGTAGAGCTTGAACTGACCGCCGCGATACAGGCTGACGACCTGACAGCGGATCCTGGCGTCGTCGCCGCAGGTTTCGGTTTCGATGCGGCCCGCCTCGGCCTCGCGCGCCTGGGTGTAGGCCTGACCGTCGAGGCCAGCGCCCGCCTTCTGGACCCGCTGGGTGACGTCGGTGATGTCGGTCAGGATTTCCGCCGAGGCGCCCGGGCACTGCAGCTCTTCCTCGCGGCTGCGGGGGGTGAAACCGGTCTCATTATACTGAAGCTGCGGCGTCGACAGATTGGCGACGCAGGAGGCGACGCAGTGGTTGTTGGTCATCACCAGCCCCTCGGCCGAGATGACGCCCGCCGAACAGCCGCCGAACTTCACCGACGACAGGCGCACACGGTCCAGCCAGCCCTGATCGATGGACGTGCCCAGCGTCTGATTGGCGCGGGCGATGGGGAAGTTGTCATAGGTCCACATGCCCTCCTCCGCCTTGGTCGAGGACGCGACGGATGAGGCGGCGGCGAAGGCCAGAACGACGGCCGAGGCGAACAGCATGTGACGCATGGAAGGCTCCTGAGTTCAGACTCCGGCGAGGAAAAACAGAGTCCAATTCGTCTGAATAGTCTGAAATCGACACGATGGAAGCTAGCAGGCCGATGCGTCAGACGGGGGCGTATTGTTTTCTCCCTCCCCTTCATGGGGAGGGTGGTTGAGCCCGACAGGGCGAAACCGGGTGGGGCGGCGGGGCCGTTCGGGCGCAGGGCCAAAGCCGGAAGTGGAGTTCAGGATCGCCTGCCCCTCCCCACCCGGTCGCTGCGCGACCACCCTCCCCATGAAGGGGAGGGAGAGGCGCGGCGTCTGGCGTGGACGCCGCGCGCAAGCCTTAGCGGCGCACGCCCAGTTCGCGCAGCAGGCGCGGCTGGTTGTAGACGTTGCGCAGGGCCTCGGTGACGGCGGCGGTCGAAACCGACACCGTGCGGTTCAGCTCGCCGTCATAGCCGAACGAGCCGCCCAGCGAGTGGATGTTGCCGTCGAAGGCGGCGCCGATCACTTCGCCCCTGGCGTTGATCACCGGCGAGCCGGAGTTGCCGCCGATGATGTCGTTGGTCGAGACGAAGTCATAGACGACATCCTTGTTGATCCGGTCCTTGGCCGCGACGAAGCGGTCGGCGGCGTTGAACGGCTCGGCGCCGGTGGCGCGGTCCCACAGGCCGCCCATGTGGGTGAAGGACGGCACGGTGACGCCGCGATAGCTCCAGCCCTTCACCTGACCGTAGGACAGGCGCAGGCTGAAAGTGGCGTCCGGATACTGGTTCTCGCCATAGACGGCGAAGCGGGCCTGGGCGACCTTTTCGGCGGCGCGGGCGGTCGGGGCGTTGACGCCCGCGTCCCATTGGGTGCGGACGGCTTGCGCCGCGTCATCATTGGCCAGGACGAAGGCGATCATCGGATCGCCCGAGGCAGCCAGCTGTTCCGGCGTCATGGCCAGGGCCTGGGCGCGGAAAGCCGGGTCGATGAGGCGGCTCTGCGACAGGCGGGCGGCGATGACTTCGGGGCTTTCGGCGCCCAGCATGGCCTTCACATCGGCGCTGTCGACCGTCAGATATTCGCGCGTCTTCAGCATCCAGTGCGACAGCTGGATCTCTTCGACGCCGACCGGGATCGGCGCCTCGGAGGCCAGACGGCGGCCCAGGGCGGCGATGTCGCTGTCGGCGTATCCGGCGCGGCGCTCGGCGACCGGCTTGGCGCGTTCCTTGGACGCGCGGACGATGGCGCGGGCGTAGGAATAAAGGGTCGAGCCGCCGCCCGCGTTCGCCTCAAGCTGGCGATAGGGCAGATAGAGGTCGCGGGCGGTCGCCTGCACCTTTTCCAGATCGGCCCACGGGTCGCCGATGCGTTCGGCCACGGCCGGATCGGCGGCGACGCGCTGGCGCAGTTCAGCCTCTTCCTGACGCTTCTTGCCCATGAAGGCCGGGTCGGTCAGGGCGCCCTGCTGGCCGTAGTAGACCTTGAAGCTGTTCTCCAGACCGAAGATCGGGTCGAGGGCGACGCGCTTTTCTTCCTCGCCCGTGGTCGAATATTCGATCAGGCGGCCGCGCAGCTCGGCGCCCTGGATCAGGGTGAGGGGAATCTGCTGGTCGCGCAGACGCTCCAGCTGGCTCATGGTCAGCAGGCGCGAGGTCGAGCCGGGGTTGCCCGCCACGAAGGTGACTTCGCCGTCGACAGGGGCGTTGGGATTCCACTTCAGATGGTTCGGCGTGGCGACCGGCTTGCCGTCCTCATAGGCGCGCAGGAAGGCGGCATCGAGGGCGTAGCGCGGGAAGTTGAAGTTGTCCGGGTCGCCGCCGAAGAAGGCCGCCTGAAACTCGGGCGCGAAGACCAGACGCACGTCTTCGTATTTGCGGAACTTGTACAGGGCGTATTTGCCGCCGCGATAGAAGCTGATGACCTGACAGGTCAGCTTGCGGTCGTCGCCGCAGGCTTCCTTCTGGATGGCGTCGATCTCGGCCGAGCGGGCGGCGACGAAGGCGGCGCCTTCCAGACCCGAACCGGCGCCCAGAACGCGCTCGGTCACGTCGGTGATGTCGGTCAGGACCTCGGCCGTCTGACCGGGGCAGGTCTTCTCTTCCTCGCGCGTGGCGGGCATCCAGCCGTTCTTGACGTAGTCGTTCTGAGCCGTCGACAGATCCTGCACGCAGGAGATGACGCAGTGGTGGTTGGTCAGGATCAGGCCTTCGCCCGACACGAACGAGGCCGAGCAGCCCTGCAGGCGCACGGCGGCGTTGCGGACGCGATCCAGCCACGGCTGGTCGATGCGCGTGCCGTATTTCTGGTTCACCGTCTGGATGGGGAAGCTGTCGAAGGTCCACATGCCTTCATCGGCGCGGGCGCTGGTGGCGGGGGCGCTGGCGAGCGCTGCAACCATGCCGATCGCCGCCAGAGAGGCGGCCAGAGAAGCGCGGTCAGAAACGGCGCGGGAAAATTTCTTGGACGAAAAATGGCGAGGCAGCATGTTTTTCTCCGGCGACGAAGCCTCCTGCTTCGTCTTTCTTTGGCCAGGTCACTAACGCCGGAAGCACAGGGGCCACAACCCCCGGAGGTGCGCGACGCCTTATCGCCTGCGCTGACCATTGCGTGAGCGAAGCGCGATCGCCCCGCCAAGCCTTACCCCGATTTAACTTGGCCACGGGCCGGTGCGCGGTCAGATAACCGTGCAAGTCAGGGGAATATGAACGCGTATGTCGCTCGCGCTGTCCACGCTGCTCTTCGAGTGGCGCCGCTATATGGCCGCCGTCATGGCGCTGGCCCTTTCGGGGTTGCTGGTGCTGGCCATGACCGGGGTCTTCATCGGCATCGGCAAGGGCTTCACCGCCCAGATCGAGCGGTCGAGCGCCGACATCATGATCCTGCAACCGGGGGCCAAGAGCCTGATCAGCGGGCCGTCCGGCGTGCCGCGTCGCTTCATCCCCCTGGCCTACAACCATCCCGAGGTGGTCGAGGTGCAACCGCTGGACGGCGCCGGGGGCAGCTTCCAGTCGATCAAGGAAGTCGACCCCACCCGCAGCCAGGCCGACAACGCCAAACAGGGCGCCCCGCGCCTGAAATATGTGCAGTCCAGCATCATCGACACCACGCCCGGCTCGGTCACCATTCCCACCGACTATTCGCGCGAACTGGTCGACGCCCTGCGCCAGCCCTTCACCGTTGCGGTCGATGAGACGGCGCTGACGCCGCTGGGCGTCAAGCTGGGCGACAAGGCTCTTTACAACGGCCAGACCGTCACAGTCGTCGGCGTCACCCGCGGCTATCCCAACATGATGCAGCCCGGCGTCGTCATGTCGCGCGACACCCTGCGGATGCTGGGTCAGGCCGACACCGGGCCGCGCGTCGGCCCGCTGATGATCAAGATCAAGGACCCGGCCCGCGTTGAAATCGTCACCGCCCAGCTGAACGCCATGGGCAACGGCCAGTGGAAGGCCTGGACCCGTCAGGATCTGGCCGACGCCAATGCGGGCGCCATGTTCGAGGAAGGCATTCTGGTCATCATCATCGGCGGCTGCGTGGTGCTGGGCGTCATCATCGGCGTGGCCATCACCTGGCAGACCCTGCGCGGCGCCATCATGGCCAACATCAAGGAGTTCGCCTCGCTGCGAGCGCTGGGCGTCGGGATGGGATCCCTGCGCCGCATCGTCATGGAGCTGAGCTTCTGGGTCGGGGTGGTCGGCGTGGCCGCCGCCATCGGCCTGACGTGGCTGCTGTCGCTGTTCGCCCTGTCGAAGGCGGTCATCATCGCCCTGCCCCCGCTGTTGCTGCTGGTGGTCGGCGGGGGCCTGATCGCCATCGCCATGGTGTCCGGCTTCCTGTCGATGGGCATCCTGAAGAAGAGCCAGCCTGCGGATCTGCTGCGATGAACACCATGGCTTTTGGACACACCAAGGTTCACGGCAAGCATGGCGAGTTCGCCATCGAGGCCAAGGGGCTGATCAAGCGCTTCAAGTCCGGCAAGAACTTCGTCGAGGTTCTGAAGGGCGTGGATTTCGACGCGCGCCACGGCGACCTGACCATGGTCATGGGGCCGTCCGGTTCGGGCAAGTCGACGCTGATCGCCGCCCTGTCGGGCCTGCTGAAGCCCGAAGAGGGCCGGGTCGACGCGCTGGACGTCGATGACCTGTGGAAGCTGTCGCCCGGCCGGATCGACAAATTCCGGCTGGATCACTGCGGCTTCATCTTTCAGGGCTTCAACCTGTTCCCGGCCCTCAGCGCCCTGCAACAGGTGACGACGGTGCTGAAGTTTCAGGGCCTGACGCCCGAACAGGCCCGTAAACGCGCCACCCTGGCGCTGGAAGAGGTCGGCCTGGGCCATCGCCTGCACCAGCGCCCGGCGGCCCTGTCCGGCGGCGAGAAGCAGCGCGTCGCCATCGCCCGCGCCCTGGCCAAGGACCCGCAGATCCTGTTCGCGGACGAGCCGACCTCGGCGCTGGACGGCGAGAACGGCCAGGTGGTCATCCGCCTGCTGCGCCGGGCCGCCACCGAATACGGGGCCGCCGTCATCTGCGTGACCCACGACCCGCGCCTGGAAGCCTGGGCCGACCGGGTCATCCACATCGAAGACGGCGTCATCATCGACGACCAGCGCCGCATCCCCGACCCCGACGCCATCCTGGCCTCGCACTGACACCGATCCTTTTGAGGACTCCCATGCCTGCATTCCTGAAAAACAAATGGCTCTGGATCGGCCTAGTGCTGCTGATCGTGCTGATCGTCGGCTTCTCCATGTTCCAGAGCGCCAGCGCGGCCAAGAAGGCGGAACTGGCGCAGGCCGCCTCGAAGAAGGTGGAGAGCCCCTACGCCGCCATCGCCAACGGCAAGGTCGACATCGAAGGCGGCATCATCCAGATCGCCGCCCGACGCGGAGGCGTGGTGCGCGAGGTTCTGGTGCAGGAGGGCGACCGCGTCGCCGCCGGCCAGATTCTGGCCCGTCAGGAAGACGATGAACCCCGTCTGGCCCTGCAGACGGCCGCCGCCAATCTGGCCGAGGCCGAGAGCCAGCTGCGCCTGATCAACGTCGACATCACCGCCGCCCAGCGCGAGCATGACCGTCTGGCCAAGCTGGTCGCCACCAACTTCGTCGCCGCCCAGCGCATGGATCAGGCCCGCGACGCCATCGCCCAGGCGCAGGCCCGGCTGGGCTCGCAGCAGTCGGCCGTCCAGAGCGCCCGCGCCCGTCGCGACGAGGCCGCCTATAATGTCGAACTGACGGTCATCCGCGCGCCGTCCGACGGCCGCATCGTGCGCCGTTACGCCAATCCGGGCGCGGGCGCTTCGACCCTGAACGTGTCGAACATGTTCGATCTGGAGCCGGACGCCCCGCGCATCGCCCGCGCCGAGATCGTCGAGGCCGACATTCCCAACATCACCGTCGATCAGGCCGTGGAGATCACCCCCGAGGGCGATCCGACCAAGGTCTATGTCGGCAAGGTGCTGCGCCGCGCCGCCGTCTTCGGCGCCCGCAAACTGGCCTCGGACGACCCCTCGCAGCGCACCGACGAGCGCGTGGTCGAGGTGGTGGTCGCCGTCGACGACGCCCCGCTGCTGATCGGCCAGCGGGTGCTGGTCAAGTTCATGAAGCCAGGCGAAACGGCCGGCGCCAAACGCGAGACCAACACCACCGGCGTGCCCGCCTCGCGCGCCATGAAGACGCCTGCGCGCCAATAGGCCCTTGCGGAATGGAAACGGAAAAGGGGCCTCGCACGGGGCCCCTTTTTTGATGGGCGCATTCGTTTCGCGCCGCGCAGCCTTAGGCTTTGGGTTGCTTTATGAAGCAGGTCGCAGACGCGGTGGCGATGAGATTTCCGTCTGCGTCTTTCAGGGTCCCGTCCGCAACGCCGAGCGATCGGGAAAAATGCACCACACGGGCTTCTGCGATCAGCTCTTCGTCGCGCGGTATGGGTCGCAGCATCTTCACGTTCAGATCCACGGTCGCGTAAAATCCTCCGGCCGGCAGCAGGGTGTGCACGGCGCATCCGGTCACGGAATCCAGCACGGTCGCGGCGAAACCGCCGTGCACGCCGCCCAGCGGATTCAGATGCCTTTCGTCAGCGCGGGCGTGGAGCGTCACATGGCCTTCCGCGACCTTCATGGTCGACAGGCCCATGGTTTTGCCGATCGGCGCAGGCGGTATTTTTCCCTCCGACGCAGCAGTCAGCAGTTCCAGTCCGGTCATGGTCGCAGGATTCATAATGATGGCCCTTAGTTAGTTGCGTTTGAAAACTGACATGGGAAATGCGCGGCTGTCAACGCAGGGGTTGGAGGCAGGTGCGGCGGACTGGGAATGCAAAAAAGGGACCGCGACGAGGTCCCTTTGTCTCTTCCAGCTTCATGGTGATGGGGCTGTGCGGGCGGTTGAGGCGGCGTCTCGCGCGTTCGCTTCGGAAACGGCCTGCCGCCCCCCCCACCCAACCCTCCCCTATCGAGGGGGAGGGCTTTGAGAGGCTACTGTCCCGAGAACGCTCCGGGCCGTTTTTCCAGCACCGCCGTAACGCCTTCGATGTGGTCGTCGGTCAGGTGGGCCAGAGCCTGCATGGCGGCGGACAGTTCAAGCATCTGGTCGAAGTTCATGTCGCGCCCCTGACGCAGCAGGGTCTTGGCCATGCGCAGGGCCTGGGGCGGTTGGGCGGCGATCTGGCCCGCCGTCTGCATCGCCTCGTCCATCAGCGTCTCATGCGGAACGACGCGGTTGACCAGCCCCCATTGGTCGGCCGTGGCGGCGTCGATGCTGCGGGCCGTGAACAGCAGTTCAGCGGCGCGGTTGTAACCGATGTTGCGCGGCAGCAGCCACGAGCCGCCGTCGCCGGGAATGATGCCCAGCTTCATGAAGGGCACGCCGAAGCTGGCGCGGTCCGAGGCGATGCGGATGTCGCCCAGCCCGGCGATGTCGCAGCCCAGCCCCATGGCCGGACCGTTGACCGCCGTCACCAGCGGAACCTCCAGCCCGTAGAGAGCGCGCACGATGCGATGGACGACGCGGCGATAGCGTTCGCGGATGGCGGCGCCGGAACCCTCGAACAGGTCGCGACGGCCCTTCATCGCCTTCAGGTCGCCGCCCGCCGAGAAGGCGCGCCCGGCGCCGGTCAGCACCACGCAGCGGATCGAGGGGTCGGCGTTGACGGCGGCGCAGGCGGCGGCGAAGGCGTCGCCGTCCTCAAGGTCCGGCAGGGCGTTCAGGCGGTCGGGCCGGTCCAGCGTCCAGACCATGACCGCGCCCTTGCGCTCTTCAACGATCAGACCCATGCCGCGCTTCCTCTTCTGAAATAGAGGCCAGGATGTCGGCCACAGGGCGGCGTGATGGCAAGGGCGGAATTGAAAAACCCCGGTCGTTCTGACCGGGGCTTCTGGCTGGATCATCCAGTCTCGCGACTACGCGCGCGGCCGTTTGATCGTTATGGGCACGAAGTTGGACGGGTGGCTGACCACGCGGTCGGCGGCGCCGTTCATCTGTTTCGTGTTCACCAGCATCCCGCCGAAAAGGG
Organism: Brevundimonas diminuta; assembly: GCF_039673845.1. Classification (GTDB taxonomy): domain Bacteria; phylum Pseudomonadota; class Alphaproteobacteria; order Caulobacterales; family Caulobacteraceae; genus Brevundimonas; species Brevundimonas diminuta_E. Next base: position 93,567 of record NZ_JBDJMK010000009.1, read on the forward strand.
CGAAGGACATCATGGCGTGCTGGAGATTGCGCTCTTTGTTTTCGTTCATTTTTGGCGTCTCCTTTCGTTGAACGATGAAAGAAGACACGTCGTGCTTTTTGGGACTCTCACCCTGTCAGTCGTTTCGCGTCGAGGATGAAGATAGCCGCCCTGTGGAAAAAGTCAAGAATTATAGTCCGTTCCCGGACTCAATGTTGCGATAGCGTCACGAACCATGAGCGAAGCCCCTCCCCCGCCGCGCACGCCGCCCCGACCGGTCGCCAGTCCGTGCGTCATGGTCTGCACCGTCGACGGCGCCTCGGGCCTGTGTCTGGGCTGTTTCCGCACCCTGCAGGAAATCGCGACCTGGAGCCGGATGACCGACGAAGCCCGCGCCGCCGTCATGACCGACCTGCCGGGGCGCAAGGGACGGATCGATCCACGCCTGCTGGGGGAATGAGCGACGGGGGCGAATGAAGGCCGTCTTGCGAAGGGCGGGCGTCGTCAACCTTTCGTTCGCCACGTCGCTTCACCGCATGGGAAGATCAAGGCGCCATAGTCCGCTGCATGATCCGCTTTGACCCGCGCTCTCTTGTTGTTTTCGCCGCCGCCCTGGCGTCGGCGTCGGCCTGCATCGGCGCCCTGATGTGGTGGGAAGGCCCGGCGCAGGCCTATGCCGCCGTGGCCATGAAAGAGGCGCCGTCGGTGACGCGCGCGGCCGACGGCCATTACTGGGCCGAGGCGACCGTCGAGGGACGGCCGATGCGGATGCTGGTCGACACCGGCGCCAGCGTGGTGACGCTGAGCCGCGCCGACGCCGAACGGCTGGGCGTGCGGCTGAAACCGCATGACTTCAACCAGACGCTGAACACCGCCTCGGGTCAGGTTCCGGCCGCGCGGGTGCTGCTGACATCCCTGTCGGTGGCGGGGGTGGAGATGACCTCGGTCGAAGCGCTGGTCATCGACCGCGACATGCCCGCCGCCCTGCTGGGGATGAGCTATCTGGGGCGGCTGTCGGCCTTTGAGGCGCGGCCGGACGGGCTGATCCTGAAAGGCTGAGGCCCTCTCCCCCTTTTGTCATCCCGGAAGCCATGCAGCCGCTATCCGGCCCCCCCGCACACATCGACGGCGGCGCTCATGGCGGTCCCGGCTCTGCGCTTCGCTACGGCCGGGATGACGAGAATGGTCAGCGACGAGGGCCGAACGGGACGATCTTGTTGGCCGGGTCGTGGCCGATATCGGCCGCGCCCAGATAGGGAATGCCCGCCCGCACGCACCAGTGGCGCGCGATCTCCTCGGCCGTCATGCCGAAGTCGGGATCGTTGACGGTGACGTCCGACACCCGGCCCAGACGGATGCCCGCCACCCGGCGGATCGAGGCCTGCCCCGTCAGGTGGAACATCATCCGGTCGACGCGATAAAGGGCCTCTGACACCTCTTCCAGCATCAGGACGTGGCCTGACAGGTCCGGCTCAATCGCCGTACCGACCAGTTCATTGAGGATGGTCAGGTTGAAGGCCGCCGCCGGGCGCGGGTCGCTCAACAGGGACGGCTCCAGCGAGGCCGGGTCGCCGGTGCGCAGCCAGTTCACGGCGCGGCGCCCCGTGGCGTCGTTGCGCGATCCGTCCGAGGCCATCGGCCCGTGCGCCACATGAGGAAAGCCTGCGCGATACAGCGCCGCCAGAAGGCTGCCCGCATCCGAATAGCCGAGGTAACGCTTGGCGTAGGCATGGGCGGTCAGTTCAGGGATCACCGCCTCGGCGATGCGGCAGGCGCCGTAGCCGCCGCGCGCGAACCAGACGGCGTCGATGTCGGGATCGTTGGCCGTCTCGACGAAGGCGCGGGCGCGGGTGGCGTCGTCGCCGCCGAAATGGCCATGGACCTCATGCAGGGCCGGATGCAGCACCAGTTCGATCTCGCCGTCCGGCCAGTTCGCCGCCGCCCAGGCCCGGATCGCCTCGCCCCGCGCGGGATCGAGGCGGGAGCTGGCGTTGACGACGCCGATTCGGAAGGGTCTGGTCTGCATGGACGGGGTGGCCTTGAGCGTCTCGCGTGCTAGTCAGGCCGGACATTCCCCGCTTTCCCGCATTGAAATCAAGCCGATGAACAAAGACTATTTCTTCTGCGGCGTCGGCGGCTCCGGCATGATGCCGCTGGCCATGATCGTTCAGGCGCAGGGGAACCGCATCGCGGGGTCGGACCGGGCGCTGGATCAGGGCCGCACGCCCGACAAGTTCGACTGGCTGCGCGCCCACGGCGTCGCCCTGCACCCGCAGAACGGATCAGGCGTGGTCAGCAAGGATCAGGTGGTCGTCGCCACCGGCGCGGTCGAGGATACGGTGCCCGACATCGGGGCTGCCAAGCGCATCGGCGCCGTCATCAAGACCCGGCCCCAGTTGCTGAGCGAACTGTTCAATGCGGCCCCGAACTCGATCGGCGTGGCGGGCACCAGCGGCAAGTCGACCATCACCGGCATGGTCGCCTGGATTCTGGATCAGGCCGGGCGCGCGCCGACCGTGGTCAACGGGGCGGTGATGAAGAACTTCGCCACGCCCGATCAGCCTTTCGCCAGCGCCCTGGTCGGCGGACCAGACCTGTTCGTTGCTGAAGTGGACGAGAGCGACGGCTCCATCGCCCGCTATGATCCGACGGTGGCGGTCGTCTCCAACATCTCGCTGGACCACAAGTCGATGGAGGAGTTGCGCGACCTGTTCGGCGGCTTCGTCGGGCGATCAACGACGGCGGTGCTGAACCTCGACAACCCCGAGACGGCGGCGTTGGCCCAGACATTGGCGCCCGGCAAGGCGATCACCTTCGCGCTGGGCGAGGAAGAGGCGGACCTGTCGGCGCATGAGCTTGAGCCCCTGCCGACCGGCATGACCTTCGAACTGCGCGTGCGCGGCGAGGCGGCGCGGGCGGCGAGGCTGAACGTGCCGGGCGCGCACAATGTCGCCAATGCCCTGGCGGCGCTGGGCGCAGTCAGGGCGCTGGGCGTCGGCATGGATCAGGCGGTCGCGGCGCTGGAGACCTTCAGCGGCATCCGGCGGCGGCTGGAGGTTGTGGGGACGAAAGACGGCGTCACCATAATCGACGACTTCGCCCACAACCCGGACAAGATCGCCGCCACGCTGAAGACCCTGCACGCCTTTGACGGGCGGTTGCTGATCCTGTTCCAGCCGCACGGCTTCGGCCCGCTGAAGCTGATGAAGCAGGAGTTCATCGAGGGCTTCGCCGGACTGATGCGGCCGGACGACGTGCTGCTGATGCCCGAGCCGGTCTATTACGGCGGCACCACCGACCGCAGCGTCGGCAGTGAGGACATTGCGTCAGGCGTGCGCGCGGCGGGCCGTCAGGCGCAGGCGCTGGAGACCCGCGCCGACTGCGGCGACCGCATCGTCGAGATCGCCCGTCCCGGCGACCGAGTGGTGGTGATGGGCGCCCGCGACGACAGCCTGTCAACCTTCGCGGCCGAGCTGCTGGCGCGGGTTTGACGATCCGTTGCCGGATCATTCGTCAAATTAACCTTTCAAAACGTTCACTTCCGGCAAATCGCCTGTTAAGCGCCCTGGCCTAACCCTGTTGCGGCAAAGCGCAGGGGGCGGCTGGATATGGCCAGGATCGGAGACTTCGTGGACGCCTCGGCGCCCATGGCGCCGGACGCGCCGGGGGCGGACGCCCTGGCCCGTTTCGAGGCCGAGCCCGAAACCCTGGTCATCGCCGTGGCCGACGCCGACGGACGGCCCGTCGGCCTGATCGAGCGCAACGCCTTCACCCTGAAAATGGCCGCCGAGTTCGGCCGCGCCCTCTATGTGCGCCGCCCCGTCTCGGCCCTGATGGACCCCCATCCGATGGTGGTCGAGGCCGGCGCCTCGGCCGATGTGTTGTTCGCCTCGATGGACGCGGCGGGGCTGGGCGCCCTGCTGAAAGGCTTCATCGTCGTGTCGCGCGGCCGCTATGTCGGGGTCGGCGCGGGTCTGCATGTGCTTCAGGCCGGGGTGGAGATTCACAGGCGCCGCGCCGAGGCCATGGCCGAACTGGCCCAGAACCTGGTCCGCGCCGAGGCCGAGGCCCGAGCCTCCAGCCGGGCCAAGTCCGAGTTTCTGGCCGTCATGAGCCATGAAATCCGCACGCCGCTGAACGGGGTGCTGGGGGTGGCCGCCCTGATGGAGCGCCAGTTGACGCAGGAGGATCTGCGCCCCCACGTCCGCACCATTCTGGATTCCGGCGGCAGCCTGCTGCGTCTGCTGACAGACGCGCTGGACATGTCGCGGGCCGAGGCCGGGATGCTGACTCTGGAGCCCGCTCCGCTGGACCTTCAGGCGGTGATGGCGGACCTGTCGGCCCTGTGGAGCCCCCGCGCCGAGGAAAAGGCGCTGGACCTGCGCGTCCATGGCGACCTGAACGCCGCCCGGTGGATCATCGGCGACGAGATGCGGCTGAAGCAGTTGCTGAACAACCTGATCGGCAACGCCCTGAAATTCACGCAGGAGGGCGCTGTCGACGTGCGCCTGACCACCGCGCTGGAAGACGGACAGGTGCGCCTGTCGGCCACGGTCGACGACAGCGGCCCGGGCGTCAGCGAAGACGCCGCCCGCGCCATCTTCGAACCCTTCAACACGGGCGAGGCGGAACGACACGGCGCCGGGGCCGGACTGGGTCTGGCCATTTGCCGTCAGATCGTCGACCGCATGGAGGGGCGTCTGAGCATCGAACGCTCGCCCCGGGGCGGAGCGCGCTTCCGCTTCGACCTGCAACTGCCGCTGGCCCAGGCGGACGGCCTTCGCCGCCCTGCCGCCATGGCCGATGCGACCAGCCATGCGACGCTGCATGTGCTGGTCGTGGACGACAACGCCGCCAACCGCTTTGTCGCGGGCCAGGTGCTGGAGCTGTTCGGCTGCACGCACGAAACCGCCGAGAACGGCCGTCAGGCGATCGAGCGCGCGGCGGCGGCGCGGTTCGACCTGATCCTGATGGATGTGAAGATGCCGGTGCTGGACGGCGTCGCCGCCACCCGCGCCATCCGCGCCCTGCCCGGTCCCGCCGCCGCCCTGCCGATCCTGGCGCTGACGGCCAACGCCGATCCGCGCGACGAGGCGGACTATCTGGCGGCGGGCATGAACGGGGTGGCGCAGAAGCCGATCCAGCCCGAAGCCCTGCTGAACGCCATCCGTCTGGTCCTGGCGCACGATCCGCCCGCCCGCGCCGCCTGAACGACGCAAGGCGCGACAGCCGCGGTTGCAAGTCATTTGCATTCTATGGCAAGGCCGTCGGCGTGACCGACGCCGCCGCTCCCCCTTCAAAGCCTGCCGCCCGGCCGAAACCCAAGGCCACACGGCCGCCCGCGCGCGCCTTCTGGCTGAGGCAGTTGCAGAGCTGGCACTGGATATCGGCGGCGGTCAGCATGGTCGGCCTGCTGCTGTTCGCCGCGACCGGCGTCACCCTGAACCATGCCGCGCAGATTCCGGCCGAGCCCGTGGTGCGCGAACAGACCGCCGTCCTGCCCGCCCCGCTGCTGGCGCGTCTGGCGCAGTTTCCACAGGAGACGACCGACCCCGCCCCCGACGCCGTGGCGCGCTGGGCGGACGAGGCCCTGAGCATCCGCATCAACGGAAAGCCGACCGAGACGACGGCGCAGGAAATCTATGTCGCCCTGCCCATGCCCGGCGGCGACGCCTGGCTGACCATCGACCGGACGACGGGCGAGGCCCTGTATGAAAAGACCACGCGCGGGGGGATCGCCTGGCTGAACGACCTGCACAAGGGGCGCAACGCCGGCCCGGTCTGGTTCTGGTTCATCGACGTCTTCGCCGTGGCCTGCATCGTCTTCACTTTGACCGGGCTGGGCCTGTTGTGGCTGCACGGCTGGCGACGGCCCCTGACCTGGCCGCTGGTCGGTCTGGGGGTGCTGATCCCGGTCGTGCTGGCCCTGTTCTTCGTCCATTGAGGAGCCGCCTCATGCGTCCGCTTCCCCTGATTCTGACCGCAGCAGGTCTGACGGCGGCCGCCGCCCCCGCCATGGCCGCCGACCTGTCGGTGTCGATCGAACTGCCGCGCATCAACACCTCGGCCTATCACCGCCCCTATGTCGCCGTCTGGATCGAGAAGCCGGACCAGAGCGCCGTGCAGACGCTGGCCGTCTGGTATCATCCCGGCAGCCGCAACAGCCAGGGCGACGGCACAGACTGGCTTAAGGACCTGCGCGCCTGGTGGCGCAAGGGCGGCCGGGCGATGAGCCTGCCCGCCGACGGCGTCTCCGGCCCAACCAAGGCGCCCGGGCGCCATGCCGTGAGCGTGCCGGGCGCGCGTCTGCGCACCCTGCCTGCGGGACAGTATACGCTGGTGGTCGAGGCGGCGCGCGAGATGGGCGGTCGCGAGTCCGTGCGCGTGCCCTTCCGCTGGGGCGCGGCCAATACGGCCGAAGGAACCGGCGCGTCCGAACTGGGCGCCGTGCGCGTCGCCGTGACGCGCTGAGCGATCCCGGTCATAAGGGGCCTTCGCCTCTTTCAGCCAGACCGTTGCGCCGCCCATGAAACGATCCGCCTCCGCCCCCTCGCCGATCCTGATCGGAGGGCCGGACGACAGCCGACGGGACGACCGCGTCCTGATCCCGCCCATGACCGGCGCGCCCGAACGGCCGCCCAGCGATCTGATCTGGTCGCTGTCGGGCAAGACAATGGGCACGGGCTGGTCGGTGCGTCTGGTCCCGCCGCCGGTCGCGGCGTCGGGCTTTGCTCAGGACGATTTCCAGAGCGCCGTCGAAGAGGAACTGGCCCGCGTCATCGCCGCCTTCAGCCCGTGGCGGGCTGACAGCGAGATCAGCCGCTTCAACGCCGCCCCCGCCGGGCCGGTGGGTTTGTCTGAGGATTTCTGGAGCCTGTTGACCGCCGCGCTGGATATGGCCGATGAGGTCAACGGCGCGGTCGATCCGACGCTGGGCGCCCTGGTTGATCTATGGGGCTTCGGGCCGCCGGGGCCGCGCCCGGTGCTGCTGCCCCTGCCCTCGGACGCAGAGGTCGAGGCGGCGCTGGCCGTGTCGGGATGGAACAGGCTGCGTCTGAACCGCGAGGCGCGCGCCGCGATCCAGATCGGAGGCATGAAGCTGGACTTTTCCGGCATCGCCAAGGGCCATGCGGTCGACCGGGTTTCGGCCCGGCTGGACGCCATGGGCGCGACCTCGCATCTGGTCGAGATCGGCGGCGAACTGAAGGGGCGCGGCGTCAAGCCGGACGCCCAGCCCTGGTGGGTCGAGATCGAGGCCGTCCCCGCATCGCCTGCGTCGCGCACCATCGCCGCCCTGTTCGATCTGGCCGTGGCGACGTCGGGCGACTGGCGCCGTTCCTTCAGCCATGAGGGGCGGCTTTATCCGCATACGCTGGACGGCGCGACCGGACGGCCGGTCGGCAACGGTCTGGCGCAGGTCACGGTGTTCGACGCCTCGGCCATGCGCGCCGACGCCCTGGCCACCGCCCTGACGGTGCTGGGTCCGCTTGAAGGGCCGGAGTTCGCCGAGGCCATGGGTCTGGCCGCCTGCTTCGTCGAGCGCACGCCGCGCGGCCTGATCGAGCAGCCGACGCCCGCCTTCGTCGCCATGCTGGACGACGCAGGCGACTGAGGGCCTCAGGCCTTCGCCACCGCCTTGATCGACACGGCCGGGTCGGCCAGCAGGGCGTCGTCCACCGGCGTCGCCTTGCCGATCAGCAGGCGCCCGCCCATGAAGTCAGCCGGGGCGTTGACCGCCTCGACGCAGACGATGCGCTCGCCGCTGAGGTGGAAGACCGAGAAGGCGCCCCCGGCCGGATCGCCGCGCACCAGCTGGCGGTCGGCGTCGAAGGGCACGCCCGCGATCTGCAGCTTGACGTCGTACTGGTCGGACCAGAACCACGGAACCTCCGGCGCCGGGGCCGCGCGGCCGACGATGGCCGAGGCCGCCTGCTTGGCCTGTTCAAGGGCGTTGGGCACGCTCTCCAGCCGGTGCATGACGCCGCCGTGGACCGGGATCGGCCGCCGCGTCACATCGCCGATGGCGTAGATGTCCGGGTCATGGGTGCGGGCCGTCGCATCGACCACCACGCCGTTTTCGCACGCCAGTCCGGCCGTGCGCGCCAGAGCCTCGCACGCGAAGGCGCCGACGCCGACCAGCACCGCATCCGCCGCGATCAGATCGCCGTCCGCCAGACGCACGCCCCCATCCTCGAACCCCGCCACTTCGGCGTCGGTCAGGATCTCGACGCCATGCTTCTTGTGCAGGTCGGTGAAGAAGGCCGACAGGGGCTGCGACGCCACGCGGGCCAGCACCCGGTCCATGCGCTCGATCACCACCGCCTCGGCGCCGAGAGCGCGGGCCGAGGCCGCCGCCTCCAGCCCCACATAGCCGCCGCCGACCACCGCCAGCCGCTTGCCGGGGGCGAGAACCGCCTTCAGCCGTTCGGCGTCGGTCAGGGTGCGCAACTCCAGCAGATCGAACCGGTCCGCGCCGGGAATGGCCAGTTTGCGCGCCGTCGAGCCGGTGGCCAGGATCAGCGTGTCGTAAGCCTCGACCGCCCCATCGGCGAAGGTCACGGTCTTAGCGCCTGCGTCGATGGCGGTCGCCGTGACGCCGGTGCGCAGCGCGATGTTCTGCTCGGCGTAGAAACTCTCGGGACGCAGCAGCAGGTCTTCCAGACCCGCCTCGCCCTTCAGCCATGCTTTCGACAGGGGCGGCCGCTGATAGGGCGGCGCCGCCTCCTGCCCCGCCAGGACGATCTCGCCCTCATACCCATACTGCCTCAGCAGCGCCGCCGCCGAGCCCCCCGCGTGTCCCGCGCCAATGATCAGAACCTTGCTCATGCCTGCGCAGATAGAGACGCCGGATGCGAAGCGCCACCGTCTTTGCATCCATTCTGAGCACGACAGACCGGAAAGCGGGTTGACCGTTCCATCGTTACAGCATAATGGAACGCACCATGAGCACCGACGCCGCCAGGACCGCACTGCTGGACGCCCTGCTCTCGCTGAAAACGCGGGAGGAGGCGGACGCCTTTCTGGCCGACCTGTGCACCCCGGCCGAGCTGCGCGCCATGGCCGAGCGGTGGCAGGTGGCGCGGATGCTGGACGCCGGGGACAAGACCTATCGCGAGATCGCCGCCGAGGCGCCGGCCAGCCCGACCACTGTCGTGCGCGTCGCGCGCTCCCTGAAGGACATGCCGCACCAGGGCTATCGTCTGGTGCTGGACAGACTGAAAGCCTGAGTTGACATCATGAGCACGGTTCAGGGGCGGCTGCGCATCGCCGTCCAGAAATCCGGCCGTCTGGCCGAACGCAGCCTCGATCTGGTCCGCGACGCGGGCCTGCGCGTGGTCAAGGGCAACAACGACCTGCTGTATCGGATCGAGAACTATCCGATCGACCTGCTGCGGGTGCGTGACGACGACATCCCGACCTTCGTGGCGGACGGAGTCTGCGATCTGGGCATCGTCGGCGAGAATGTGCTGGAAGAGGTGAAGAACGGCGGGCCGAACGCAGAGGTCGTCATGCCGCTGGGCTTCGGTCGCTGCACGCTGAAGATCGCGACGCCGCCGGGGCTGGACTACGCCGGGCCGTCGTCGTTGCAGGGCTTAAGGATCGCGACCTCCTACCCCAGGATCCTGCGCCGTTTTCTGGATGAGGCGGGAGTCGACGCCGACATCGTCACCATGCGCGGCGCGGTCGAGGTGGCCCCGCGGCTGAAGCTGGCCGCCGCCATCTGCGATCTGGTCTCGACCGGGGCGACGCTGGAGGCCAACGGCCTGAGCGCGCGCGAGACGGTGCTGGACAGTCAGGCCGTGCTGATCAAGGCGCCGACGCCGCCGGAGGCCGGGCTTCAGCACCTGCTGGACTCCATCGTCGAGCGGATGGCGGGCGTGGTGTCCTCGCAGGGCGCCAAATACGTGATGCTGAACGCGCCGCGCGCGGCGCTGGACCGGATCACCGCCCTGTTGCCCGGGGCAGGGTCGCCGACCGTCATGCCGCTGTCGGGACGTGACGACGCCGTGGCCGTCCACGCCGTGTGTCAGGAGGCGGTCTTCTGGGAGACGCTGGAGAAGCTGAAGGCCGAAGGGGCCTCGGCCATACTGGTCCTGCCCATCGAGAAGATGATGTGATGAAGCGTATCGACTGGAACCAACTGGACGCCGCCGGACGCAAGGCGGCGCTGGCCCGCCCGCAGCGCCGCACCGAGGGCTTCGTCACCAGCGTGGTGCGCGAGATTTTCGACGACGTGCAGGCGCGCGGCGGCGAGGCCGTGAGCGACTGGGCGACCCGTCTGGACGGCGCCCCGCCGCGCCGTATCGCGATCACCGAGGCCGCCGCCGCGAAGGCCCGCAACGACCTGCCGCCCGCCGCCGCCCGCGCCCTGCGCGTCGCCGCCGACAATGTGCGGGTCTTCCATCAGGCGACCCGGCCCGAAGATACGCCCTTCATCGAGACGACGCCCGGCGTGAAGTCCAAGCTGGTCTGGCGGCCCATCGGCTCGGCCGGGCTTTATGCGCCGGGCGGGACGGCGCCGCTGTTTTCATCGCTGCTGATGCTGGCCATACCGGCGGGCGTGGCCGGGGTCGGGCGGCGCGTCGCCGTGACGCCGCCGTCGAAGGACGGCTCGGTCCACCCCGCCATGATCGCCGCCGCCGCCGAGGCTGGGCTGGACGACCTGTGGCTGCTGGGCGGGGCGCAGGCCATCGCCGCCCTGACCTTCGGCGCCGAACTGGAAGACGGCGTCATCGCGCCGGTCGACAAGCTGTTCGGCCCCGGAAACGCCTATGTGGCCGAGGCCAAGCGTTACGCCTCGTCCCTGCCCGGCGGTCCGGCCTGCGACCTGCCTGCGGGACCGTCGGAACTGCTGGTCATCGCCGACCGCGACGCCGATTTCGAGATCGTCGCCGCCGACCTGCTCAGTCAGGCCGAGCATGACGCCGACGCCCAGGTCATCCTTGTCTCCGACAGCGGCACGGCCCTGAGCGAGATCATCGCCGAGGTCGAACGCCAGGTCGACAGCCTGCCGCGCGCCGCCATCGCCCGCGCCTCGCTGGCCGAGGCCCGCGCCATCCGCGTGCGCGACAGGACCGAGGCGTGCGACGTCGCGAACCTCTATGGTCCCGAACACCTGTCGATCCAGACGCAGGAAGCCGAGAAGTTGGTCGAGCGGATCAACGCGGCGGGCGCTGTCTTCGTCGGGCGCTGGGCGGCGGAAACGCTAGGCGACTATGCGGCGGGACCGAGCCACGTCCTGCCGACCGACGGCGCGGCGCGGACGCTGGGCGGCGTCACCACCGCCAGCTTCATGACGACCATGTCGGTCCAGACCGTCACCCAACAGGGCGCCGCCGCCCTGGCCCCGGTCGCCGCCGCACTGGCTCGGCTGGAAGGCCTTGAGGCCCACGCCAGAGCCGCCGATCTGAGGAGCGCAGGATGACACAGAATCTCTTCCTTCTCCCTTTGTGGGAGAAGGTGGGCGCCGGAGGCGCTCGGATGAGGGGTGTGCTGGCTTCGCCCTCTTCCGTCGCGTGCGCGGACACCGCCCCCTCATCCGTCTCGCTACGCGAGCCACCTTCTCCCCCGAGGGGAGAAGGACAATGTGGCGCAGGAGAAGGGTCATGACGCTGCCCGCCCCCTATCCGCCGCTCGTCTCCGGCGGCGACGGTCTGGAGCGCTATCCGGCCAAGCCGACCGCCCTAACTGTCCGCATGGCCGCCCTCTATGGCGTGGGCGCCGATCAGGTGCTGCCGACGCGCGGGCTGACGCACGGGCTGGAACTGGTCTGGCGCCTGGCCGCGCGGGACGGGCTGAAGGTGCAGGCGCCCGACGCGGCGCCCTATACGCAACTGGCCGCCCTCTACGCCCGCCCGGCCGACGGCGCTGACACCGCCGCCGTGGTGATCCGAGCCCTCGGCTCGCCCGAGGCCGTGGCCGAGATGGCCGAGCGCGTCGCCCCTGCCCTACTGGTCGTGGACGAGGGGCTGGTCGAGTTCGCTGACGCCCCGTCGGCCGCCGCCTTGGTGAAGGACCACGCCAATCTGGTCGTGTTGCGCAGCCTGTCGCTGGCCTATGGGCTGGCCGGGGCGCGGGTCGGGGCGGCGGTCGCGCAAGGGCAGACGCTGGCGCGGCTGGCCGCAGTGTTGGAGCCCTACGCCCTGCCCGAGGTCTCGGTACGGCTGGCGATGCAGGCGCTGGACCCGTCGCGGATGATGGAGACGGCCGAACGCATCAGCGCCGTACGCCGCGAGCGCGCCCGCGTCGCCAAGGCCCTGTCGCGCATCATGGCGCTGGAGGCCGGGGTCGGGCCGGTCATCATCGCCAGACCCTCCGACCCGGCGGACGCGGCGGATGCCCTGCGCCGTTATGGTCTGGTCGCCGATCCGGCGGGCGAGCGGCTGCGCCTGCCCGTTTCGCTGAAGCCTGAGGTCAACGACCGCCTGCTGACCGCGCTGGGCGCCGCCAGCCCCGGCGCACGGCGCAATCGCACGGGTCAGGCCATCCGCGACACCAAGGAGACGCGCATCGTCTGCGCCGTCGATCTGGACAGCGCCGGGCCGGTGAAGATCGAGACCGGCGTCGGTTTCTTCGACCACATGATCGAACAGGTGGCGGCACACGGCGGATTCTCCATCCGGCTGGCGTGCGAGGGCGACCTGCATATCGACCCGCACCACACGATCGAGGACTGCGCCATTGCGCTGGGTCAGGCGCTGAAACAGGCGCTGGGCGAGCGGCGCGGCATCGGCCGCTACGGCTTCGTCCTGCCGATGGACGAGGCGGAGGCGGCGGTGTCGATCGACCTGTCGGGGCGGCCCTATCCGGTATTCGAGGGGACGTTCGCCACGCCGATGCTGGGCGATTACCGCACCGATCTGACAGCGCACGTCGTGCGGTCGCTGGCCGAGAATCTGGGCGCGGCGGTCCATGTCCGCGTCACCGGCGACGACGACCACCACAAGACCGAGGCCGTGTTCAAGGCGCTGGGCCGCGCCCTGCGACAGGCGATCCGGGTCGAGGGCGATGTGGTGCCCAGCACCAAGGGGGTGTTGTGATGGCGCCCGCTGCTTTCCTTCTCCCCTCGTGGGAGAAGGTGGCTCGCGAATCGAGACGGATGAGGGGGCGGCCTGCCTCATCCTCCATCGTCGCGCGGGCGGACCCAGCCCCCTCATCCGAGCGCCTCCGGCGCCCACCTTCTCCCACGAGGGGAGAAGGAAGATACGGCTGAGGAGAAGGGCGATGAACGTCACCCTGATCGGTTACGGCTCGGGCAATGTCGCCTCGGTGCGGTTCGCGCTGGAGCGGCTGGGCGCGCGGGTGCGGATCACCGACGATCCCGCCGATGTGGCCGAGGCCGAGCGGATCATCCTGCCCGGCGTCGGCGCGGCCGGTTACGCCATGCAGCGGCTGAAGGCGCTGGGCCTGATCGAACCGCTGCATCGTTTTCAGCGCCCCTTGCTGGGCGTCTGTCTGGGCCAGCAGCTGCTGTTCGAGACCAGCGCGGAGGACGGCGACGTCGGCCTGCTGGGGCTGATCCCCGGCCGGGTCGAGGCCATCCTTCCCGCCCCGTCGCGCCCGTCGCCCCACATGGGGTGGAGCCGTCTGACGACCCGTCGCGACGACCCGCTGCTGGACGGGGTGCGCGACGGCGACTGGGCCTATTTCGTCCACGGCTATGTCTGTCCCGATGGTCCGGCGACGCTGGCCGCCGCCGACTACGGCGCGCCTGTGCCCGCCATGGTCAACAGCGCCAACCGCTGGGGCTGCCAGTTCCACCCGGAACGCTCGGCCGCGCTCGGCGCGCGTATTCTGAAGAACTTTCTGGAGCTGCCCGCGTGATCGTCTATCCCGCCATCGACCTGAAGGACGGCGTCTGCGTGCGGCTGATGCACGGGCGGTTCGATCAGGTGACCCGCTATGACGAGTCTCCGCCCGCGCGTCTGGCGGCCTTTGCGGCTGAGGGCGCGCAATGGGTCCACGTTGTCGATCTGGACGGCGCCGAGGCCGGGCGCGCCATGCAGCACGGCCTGATCGGCGAGATGGCGGCCAGCGTCGCCGTGAAGATCCAGTCGGGCGGCGGCGTGCGTTCTGAAGCCGATGTCGAGCGTCTGCTGGCGGCGGGCGTCAGCCGCGTCGTGGTCGGATCGCTGGCGGTAACCAAGCCGGACGAGGTGCTGGCCTGGCTGGATCGTTTCGGGTCCGAGCGCATCACCCTGGCGCTGGATGTGAAATATGAGGACGGGGTTCCGGTCCCGGCGCTGAAGGGCTGGACCCAGTCGGCGGGCGTCGATCTGTGGAGCGTGCTGAACCGCTATCCGTCCGATCTGCTGACCCATGTGCTGATGACAGACGTGGGCCGCGACGGCGCCCTGACCGGGCCGAACCTCGACCTGCTGGGCGAGGCGCGGGCGCGGCGGCCGGAGCTGAAGATTCAGGCCTCGGGCGGGGTGGCGGCGCTGGACGACCTGACCGCCGCGCGCGCCATCGGCTGCGACGGCGCCATCGTCGGGCGGGCCATCTATGAAGGCCGCTTCACTGTGGCCGAGGCGCTGAAGGCGGTCGCGGCATGACCGCCCGGCGCATCATCCCCTGCCTCGACGTGAAGGACGGCCGCGTGGTCAAGGGCGTGCGGTTCGAGGGGCACGTCGACATGGGCGACGCCGCCGAACTGGCCGCGCGCTATCGCGATCAGGGCGCCGACGAACTGGTCTTCTACGACATCACAGCCAGCCCCGAGGGGCGGACGCTGGACTATGGCTGGGTGCAGGATATCGCCCGGCTGCTGGACATTCCCTTCTGCGTCGCGGGCGGCATCCGCACGGTGGAACAGGCGGCGCGGTGCCTCGACCACGGAGCGGACAAGGTGTCGATCAACTCGCCCGCGCTGGAGCGGCCCGAACTGATCGGCGAGATGGCCGCGCGGCTGGGGCGCCAGTGCGTCGTCGTGGGCGTCGACAGCGCCTTTCAGGACGGCGAATGGCGGGTGCATCAATACACCGGCGATCCGAACGCGCGGCGCGGCGCCGGGCGGCTGACGATGGAGTGGATTGTCGAGGCGCAAGGGCTGGGCGCCGGCGAGATCGTGCTGAACTGCATCGATCAGGACGGGGTGCGGAAAGGATATGACGTGGCTCAGTTGGCCGAGGCGAGGCGGCGGTTGACCATTCCGCTGGTGGCGTCCGGCGGAGCGGGCGCGGTGGAGCATTTCCGCGACGTGTTCGTGGAGGCGGATGTGTCGGGCGCGTTGGCGGCCAGCGTGTTTCACTCGGGCGCGATCACAGTGCCGGAGCTGAAGCGGTATCTGGATGCGCAGGGCGTGGAGGTGAGGATATGACGACCATCGGTTTCCTTCTCCCCTCGTGGGAGAAGGTGGCTCGCGCAGCGAGACGGATGAGGGGGGCGTCGGCTTCGCCCTCCCCCGTCTCGCGTGTGGACACAGCCCCCTCATCCGAGCGCCTCCGGCGCCCACCTTCTCCCACGAGGGGAGAAGGAAGATGAGCTTCGACCTCTCCCAGATCGACTTCGCCAAAGGCGGCGGACTGATCCCGGCCGTGGTGCAGGACGCCGACACGCTTCAGGTGCTGACGCTGGCCTATATGGACGAGGCGGCGCTGCGCGAGACGCTGGACAGCGGGCAAGCGACCTTCTTCTCGCGCTCGCGCGGCGGGCGGTGGCGCAAGGGCGAGACGTCAGGGGATTTCCTCAACGTCGTCTCGGTGACGGCCGACTGCGACGGCGACGCCGTGGTGGTGAAGGTGCGCCCGGTCGGAAACGCCTGCCATCTGAACCGCGTCAGCTGTTTCGGAAACGAGGACGCGCCGGGGCTGGGCCGCGTCGGCCGGCTGGAGCGCACCATCCATGTCCGCGCCCAGGCTGATCCCAACGACAGCTGGACCGCCCGCCTGATCGCGCAAGGCTCCAAACGCGCCGCGCAAAAGGTCGGCGAAGAGGGCGTCGAGACGGCTCTGGCCGGGGCGGCGGGAGATAATGCGGAACTCGCCAGCGAGGCGGCGGATTTGATCTATCACCTGCTGGTGCTTCTGCACGCGCGTGACATGGTGTTTCAGGACGTGCTGGACGTCTTGGCCCGGCGGGCGGAACCGGCCACGATAAAGGCCGACGGCAAAGGCTGACGGCCCGCTGTGCGGGTCGGCCTCAAGCGAAGGAGACCTGAATGGCGGCGCTGATACTGTTCGGAGGCGGGGGCGACCTCGCCATGCGGATGTTGCTGCCGTCGCTGTATTTCCTGGATCACGACGGCCTGCTGCCGGACGGGCTGAAGATCATCGCCGCCGCCCGCACCGAGGAGACGACCGAGGCCTATCTGGATCGCGTGCGCATGGCGGTTCAGCCCCGCGCCGAGGCCGACAGCGCCTGGAGCGAAGACAGCTGGCGCCGACTGTCTGAACGGCTGGCCTACATGGCCGTCGACGCCACCGACGCCGAGAGTCTGAAGCCGCTGAAGGCGCGCTGTGGCGAGGGCGCGATCACGGCCTTTCTGGCGGTGTCGCCGTCGCTGTACGGCCGCATCGTCACGGCGATGAAGACGGCCGGTCTGGCAGGACCTGACGACCGCATCGTGCTGGAGAAGCCGGTCGGGCGCGATCTGGAGAGCTTCCGCGAAATCGACGACGCCGTGGCCGACGCCTTTGAAGAGCGGCAGGTGTTCCGCATCGACCACTACCTCGGCAAGGAGACGGTGCAGAACCTGATCGCCCTGCGCTTCGGCAACGCCATCTTCGAGCCTTTGTGGAACAGCCTGACCATCGACCATGTGCAGATCACGGTCGGAGAAACGGTCGGCGTCGGCGACCGCTGGCCCTATTATGACGAATACGGCGCCCTGCGCGACATGGTGCAGAACCATATGCTGCAGCTGCTGTGTCTGGTGGCGATGGAGCCGCCCAGCCACCTGGACCCGGACTCGGTGCGCAATGAGAAGGTGAAGGTGCTACGCTCGCTTCGCCCGATCATGGCCGAGGACGCCGAGCGCGTGACCGTGCGCGGCCAGTATACGGCCGGAGAGGTCGATGGCCGCCCGGCCGACAGCTATCAGACCGAACGCGGCCAGGCATCGGACACCGAAACCTTCGTCGCCATCCGCGCCGATATCGACAACTGGCGCTGGGCGGGCGTGCCCTTCTTCCTGCGAACCGGCAAGCGGCTGGCCGCCAAGCGCACCGAGATCGTCATCCAGTTCAAGCCGGTGCCCCACTCCATCTTCGGCCACGGAGAGCGGGGCGACATCTATGACAACCGGCTGGTGATCGAGCTTCAGCCGGACGAGGACATCGCCCTGTCGGTGATGACCAAGAAGCCGGGTCTGGAACAGCGGATGCAGCTTCAGCCGATCCGGATGAGCCTGTCGTGGGGGCAAGACGGCAGGGACGGCGCCTCGCCGCGCCGTCGCATCGCCTATGAGCGGCTGCTGCTGGACGCCCTGCACGGAGACTCCACCCTGTTCGTGCGGCGGGACGAGGCGGAGCAGGCGTGGAAATGGGTGGATGAGGTGGCGGACGCCTGGGCCTGCCGCGAGTGTCGGCCGCTGGATTATCCGGCCGGCAGCTGGGGGCCGGAGGCGGCGGACGTGCTGCTGTCGCGCACGGGGCGGAAGTGGAACGTGCGATGAGAAACACAAGCATTCTTCCTTCTCCCCTTGTGGGAGAAGGTGGCTCGCGGAGCGAGACGGATGAGGGGGCTGTGTCTACCCGCTCGACCTTTGATGTGGCGTCCCCATCCGGCGCCCCCCTCATCCGGGCAGCGCTGCGGCCCACCTTCTCCCCCGAGGGGAGAAGGAGCGTGTCGGCATGATCGAGACCTTTCCCACCATCGACGTATGGGCGGACGCCGCCGCGTACCGACTGGCGTCGGCGCTTGAAGAAGGCCTGCGCGACCCCGCGCAGAACGGCTGGGCGGTATTCGCAGGCGCCGGAGGCTCTACGCCGGAGCCGATCTATCAGCGCCTGTCCAGACTGCGTTCCTATCCCCACTGGCAGCACACCTTCGTCATCCCGGTGGACGAACGCTATGTGCCGGAGACGTCACCCGACTCGAACGCGGCCCTGCTCAAGCGCACCCTGCTGAGACATGAAGCCAAGGGCGCAGAGTTCCTGCCCCTGTTCCGCTCCGCCGTGACCGTGGATCGTGCGGCGGCGCTCGCGACCCACAACCTGAGCGCCGAATTGGAGAATAATCGCCTCGACGCCGTCCTGCTCGGCATGGGCGAGGACGGGCATATCGCGTCGATGTTCCCCGGCAGTCCGACGCTGACCACCCTTCTGACGCCGAGCCTGAAGCCCGCCGTCTACGGCGTGCCCGCCGGGCGCGACGGCGCGGCGCCGCCGCAGGAACGGCTGACGCTCAACCTGCCGTGGCTGGTCTCGGCGCGGTGCGTGGTGCTGGCCCTGACCGGGGCCAGGAAGCGCGCCGTGTTCGAGCGTGAGGCGGCGGGCGATCCGGCCGTCAGCCCCATCGCCGCCCTGATCGCGGCGAACGCACCCCTTGAAGTGTTCTGGGCGGAGGTCGGGTGATGGCGCTCAATCCCGTGGTGGCGGAAGTCACCGCCCGCATTATCGAACGCAGCCGCAAGACCCGCGCCGACTATCTACGCCGGATGGACGCGGCGACGGGATCAGGGTCCGGGCGGGCCAAGCTGTCCTGCGCCAACTGGGCCCATGCCTTCGCCGGGCAGACGGTGACGGACAAGCTGACGGCCATGACCGGCGCCCAGCCCAACCTCGGCGTCGTCACCGCCTATAACGACATGCTGTCGGCGCATCAGCCGTTCGAGCGTTTCCCCGAGATCATCCGACAGGCCGCGCGCGAGATCGGCGCCACGGCCCAGGTGGCGGGCGGAACCCCGGCCATGTGCGACGGCGTCACCCAAGGCCGCCCCGGCATGGAGCTGAGCCTGTTCAGCCGCGACGTCATCGCCATGTCGACCGGGGTGGCCCTGACACACGACGCCTTCGACGCCGCCCTGATGCTGGGGGTGTGCGACAAGATCGTGCCGGGTCTGTTCATGGGGGCGCTGGCGTTCGGCCATCTGCCCGTCGTCTTCGCCCCGGCCGGGCCGATGCCCAGCGGCCTTCCCAACGCCGAGAAGGCTCGCGTCCGCGCCGAATACGCCCAAGGGCTGATCGACCGCGCCGAACTGCTGAAGAGCGAGATCGCCAGCTACCACTCGCCCGGCACCTGCACCTTCTACGGCACGGCCAACTCCAACCAGATGATGATGGAGGTCGCCGGGCTGCACATGCCCTCGACGGCCTTCGTCCACCCGGACACCGGCCTGCGCGACGCCCTGACGGCGGCGGCGGCCAAGCGGGCGATCGAACTGGCGCGCGAGGGGCGCGGCCGGATGGCCGACATCGTGTCGGAGAAGACCATCGTCAACATGATCGTCGCCCTGCTGGCCACCGGGGGATCAACCAACCACGCCATCCATCTGGTGGCTATGGCGCGGGCGGCGGGGGTGCTGATCGACTGGACCGACATGGATCAGCTGTCCTCGGTCACGCCTCTGCTGGCGCGAGTCTATCCGAACGGGTCGGCCGATGTGAACGCCTTTCAGGCGGCGGGCGGGGTGGCCTTCGTCATCCGCGAACTGGTCAAGGCCGGAAACCTGCATCCCGATGTGACGACCATCATGGGCCGGGGGCTCGAGGCTTATTTCAAGGAGCCTCGGCTGGAGGACGGCGCACTGGTCTGGCGCGACACGGATAACGAGAGCCTCGACCTGTCCATCCTGCGCCCCGCCTCGGACCCGTTCGACCGCGAGGGGGGGCTGCGGCTGGTGCAGGGCGACCTCGGCCGGGCGGTGATCAAGATTTCGGCGGTGAAGCCTGAGAACCGCATCGTCGAGGCGCCCGCCGCCGTGTTCGAGACGCAGGAAGACGCGCTGCAGGCCTTCAAGGACGGCAAGCTGAACCGCGATGTCGTGGTGGTGCTGCGCTTTCAGGGGCCGCGCGCCAACGGGATGCCGGAACTGCACAGCCTGTCGCCCGCGCTCGGCGTGCTGCAGGACAAGGGCTTCAAGGTCGCCTTCGTCACCGACGGCCGCATGTCGGGCGCCAGCGGCAAGACGCCCGCCGCCATCCACGTCAGCCCCGAGGCGCTGGCGGGCGGCCCTCTGGCCCATGTGCGCGACGGCGACCTGATCCGGCTGGACCCCGAGGCCGGGGTGCTGACCACGGTCGGCGTCGGCGATCTGGGCGCGCGTCCGGCGGCGGTGCGATCGCGCGCCCATGCCGAGGGATCGTCATGGGGTTATGGCCGCGAACTGTTCGGCGCCTTCCGCCACATGGTCGGGGCGGCCGAGGACGGCGCCAGCGTCTGTTTCGCCCTGCCCGTCGGATCAGGCGGCGAGGACGACGGCCCGCCCGATCCGAACCTTGTCGACCGCGCCGTGGACGCCTGAGGGAGCAGCCGATGACCCAGCCCCTGTTTCTGGTCGGCGACGTGGGCGGCACCAACGCCCGCTTCGCCCTGGCGCGCAAGGTCGACGGCCGCCCGGTGCTGGAGCATTTCCAGCGCTTTCCGGCCGAAGCGCATCCGACCTTTCTGGACGGGGTGCGGGCCTATCTGGACGGCTGTCCGGTCAGGCCGACCGGCGGCGTCATCGCCGTGGCCGGGCCGGTGACGGACGGCGCCATCGACCTGACCAACTCGCCCTGGCGGGTGTCGGAGGGCGAGCTTCAGACGCTGGGGCTGAACCCGGTGCGGCTGTTCAACGATTTCGAGGCGCTGGCCTGGGGCGCGCCGGGGCTGACGGGGGAGGATCTGGCCTCGCTGGGCGGGCCGGACGCAGGCGATCCGCACGCCGCCATCGCCCTGGTCGGGCCGGGGACGGGGTTCGGCGTGTCCATTCTGGCGCGCGATGCTCAGGGGCGTGAAATGGCCCTGCCCGGCGAGGGCGGCCACGCCTGTTTCGCCCCCGGCGACGAGGTCGAGGACGAGGTGCTGCGCATCCTGCGCCGCCGCTTTGGCCGCGTCTCGATCGAGCGGCTGGTCTGCGGGCCGGGGCTGGTGAACCTGCATCAGGCGCTGGCGCAGATCGACGGCCGCGCGACCGAGATCGACGATCCGGCGCAGATCACGGCGGAGGCGATGGCCGATGCGAACAGCGCCTGCGCCGTCACCCTGAACCGCTTCTGCGCCATGCTGGGGGCCGTGGCGGGGGATATCGCCCTGATCGCCGGGGCGCGCGGCGGGGTCTATGTGGCGGGGGGCATCATTCCGCGCATCCTGCCCTTCGTTCAGGCCAGCCCGTTCCGACAGCGGTTCGAGAACAAGGGGCGGTTCCGCGACTATATGGCCGCCATTCCGACGCGCGTGATCCTGCATAAACAGGCCGCCCTGCTGGGCGCAGCACGAGCGGCGTTCACGGCAAAAGTATGAAAAAAGTTCACGGCGACGTGAACCCTAAGTGAAGCGCGGCGTTATTCGAGCCTCAGATGCACTTGGAGAAGGACTTCCCATGAAGAAGATCGCCCTTACCGCCGCCGCCCTGTTCGCCGTCGCCGGCCTCGCCGCCTGCCAGAGCCCGACCGAAAAGGCTGCGGACAGCCGCGCCGATGCGGTCGAAGCCCAGGGCGACGCCGCGGCCGACCAACTGAACGCCCAGGCCGACGCCACCGTCGCCCAGGCCCAGGCTCAGGCTGACGCCGTCAAGGCCGACGCCGAACATCAGGCCGACGCCCTGAAGACCGAAGCCGACAACGCCCAGAAGGCTGCGGGCGAGCGCGCGGACGCCATCAAGGACGCCGCCAAGGATGCGCCCAAGCCCCACTAAGGGCCGCGCCTTCCGAACAGAAAAGGCCCCCGCCGCGCACGCGACGGGGGCTTTTTTCATGATTGGCGTTCAGGCTTAACCCTTGTTTTCCGCTCATCCCGGCGGACGAAGTATGGGGACCTCAATCGACACAGATCGTCGGTCGCGCCTTGCCGTCGCGGATGACGGTGCGGCAGCCGAAACGGTTGCTGTCGGTCGAGCAGACGCCGTGCACGACGCCCGCGGGATCAGGTTCTGCGCCGGGGGCGGCCAGACACTCGCCCTGACAGTGGGCCGCATCAGTGCAGGCCCGGCCCGCATCGGCATGGCGGACGATGCACCGCACCGACTGCGCCCGACCGACCGGACGCATCACCCCGCCGCGCGCGGCGCAGGCCGCCGCCTCGCTCGATGCGGCGGGCGCCTCGGTCGCCGAGGGCGCGCAGGCGCCCAGCGCCAGCAGGGCGAACAGGCCCGCCGCGCCGGACGGCCCGAACCTCACCCGACCTTGCCCTTTTCAAAACCGGTCCAGCAGTCGTCGTAGTCGAGTTGCATCAACGGCGTCTGCTCGGCCCATTGCGTCGTGCGGATCGGCATCCGCGTCTCGAACATGAAGGCCAGGGTGTTTTCGATCCTGTGCGGCTTGAGATCCGCCTTGGTCGCGCCGTCCCAGCTGGCCTGATCGGGGCCGTGGCCGCTCATGCGGTTGTGCAGGCTGGCGCCGCCCGGGGCGAAACCGCCCGCCTTGGCGTCGTATTCGCCAAAGATCAGTCCCATGAACTCGCTCATGACGTTGCGGTGGAACCACGGCGGACGGAAGGTGTCCTCGGCCACCATCCAGCGCGGCGGGAAGATGACGAAGTCGCAGTTTGCTGTGCCGGGGGTATCGCTGGGCGAGGTCAGAACAGTGAAGATCGACGGGTCCGGGTGGTCGAAGCTGACCGTGCCGATGGTGTTGAACCGCGCCGTGTCATAGCGGCAGGGGGCGTAGTTGCCGTGCCAGGCCACGACGTCCAGCGGACTGTGGTCGAAGGTCGTGGCCCACAGCTTGCCGCCGTACTTCTGAACGCACTCAGTCGGGCGATCCACGTCCTCGAACCATGCGACCGGCGTCTCGAAATCGCGCGGATTGGCCAGACCGTTGGAGCCGATGGGGCCGAGGTCCGGCAGGCGGAAGGGCGCGCCGTAGTTCTCGCAGACATAGCCGCGCGCCTCACCGTCGATCTCGACGCGGAAACGCACGCCGCGCGGGATGACGAGGATGTGGCCGGGCGCCGCCTCGATCACCCCCATCTCGGTGACAAAACGCTGCGTCCCCTGCTGCGGCACGATCAGCAGTTCGCCGTCGGCCGAATAGAAGACGCGGTCGACCATCGAACGGTTGGCGACATAGAGGTGGACGCCCACCCCCGTCCCGGAATCGGCGCAACCGTTGCCGCCATAGGTGGTCAGCCCCTCGACCCAGTCGGTCGGCTGGTCCGGCATGGGCAGCGGATCCCAGCGCATCCGATTGGGATTGGGCGGCGTCTCGGTGAAGGGACCGGAGCGCACCCGGCCCTGCTCGAACGGCTGATACGGCCCGTGCTGGGCCGAGGGCCGCAGGCGATACAGCCAGCTGCGCAGATTGTGGTCGCGCGGGGCGGTGAAGGCCGTGCCCGACAGCTGTTCGGCATAGAGGCCCAGCGCGGGGCGCTGCGGCGAGTTGCGGCCGACGGGTAGGGCGCCGTCCACCGCCTCGGTGGCGAAGTGGTTGGCGAAGCCTGTCTGATAGGCGGGCGCGTTGGATCGCGTCATGTCGTTTCTCCCTTACCGGGAGGTGTAAGCGATCCTCGCCCAACCGTCACCCCGAGCCTCACGGCTTTGCCCTGGATCAAACGGGAAGCGTCAGAATCCTTGCGCGCGAGCCAGGCGTTCGGCGTGGAAATGGGCGTCGCCGAGCAGTTCGTTCAGGACGCGGACGCGCTTCATGAACAGGCCGACGTCGAACTCGTCCGTCATGCCGACGCCGCCGTGCATCTGGACCGCCTCCTGCACCGCCAGTTCGGCGACGCGGCCGGCCTTGGCCTTGGCGATTCCGGCGGCCTGTTCGGCGTCAGGGCGGCCCGCGTCGATGGCCTGAAGCGCGGCCAGCGTGGCCGCCTTGGCCAGTTCCAGCTCGGTGAACAGATGGGCGGCGCGGTGCTGAAGAGCCTGAAACTCGCCGATCAGCTTGCCGAATTGCTTGCGGGTTTTCAGATAGTCCAGCGTCACCCTGAACGCCTGATCCCCCGCCCCGACCAGCGACGACGCGGCGCAGGCGCGGCCCAGCGTCAGGGCGGCGTCCAGCGGGCCCTGGCCCTCGCCTACAGCGCCGATGACGGCGTCGGCGTCGACCTGAACCTCGCTCAGGGTCACGCGAGCGGCGTTGTGGGCGTCGACCATGACGGTGCGCTCGACTGAGACGCCCGGCGTCGCCGGATCGATCAGGAACAGGGTCAGGCCGTCATCCGCCCCCTCTTGCTGAATTCGCGCCGCGACGATCAGGGCGTCGGCGATGTGGCCGTCCAGCACGAAGCCCTTGGCGCCGTTCAGTTTGAAACCGTTGCCCGAGCGTTCGGCGCGCGTGGCGATCTTGGCCGGCGCGTGCTTGGGCCCTTCGTCAACGGCGAGGCTGAGGATGGCCTCGCCCGCCGCGATGCGGCCCAGCCATTGCTTCTGCGTCTGCGATCCCGCCGCCTTCAGCACCGTCGCCGCCAGCACGGACGAGCCCATGAAGGGCGAGGGCGTCAGGGTGCGGCCCAGACTTTCGGCGATGACGCCCGCCTCGACGGAGCCGAGGCCCGAGCCGCCGTCTTCCTCAGGGATGACGACGCCGGAAAAGCCCATCTCGCCGAACGCCCGCCACAGGTCGCGTGAGACGCCGTCAGGGTCGCGGCTGTCGCGCAGTTTCCGCAGGTGAGCGATGGGGGCGTTTTCGTTCAGGAAGCCGTCGGCGGCGTCCTGAAGCAGGGTCTGCTCTTCGGTCAGGATCAGGGGCATCAATCCTACTTTCTCTTCGTCATGCCCGGACTTGATCCGGGTATCGGGCGTGGTGGCGAGCGGGCGTCGTCCAGTCCGGCCTATCCCTCGATCCTCGGGTCAAGCCCGAGGATGACGGCGGCCGTGAAGGCGGGCTGGGCGTTACGCCCCCGGCAAGTGCAGCAGATGTTTGGCGATGATGTTCAGCTGGACTTCGCTGGTGCCGCCTTCGATGGAGTTGGCCTTGGTGCGCAGCCAGTCGCGGGCGGCCTGACCGTCGTTCGAGCGGTCGCCCTCCCATTCCAGCGCCTCCGATCCGCCTGCCGCCATGGCCAGTTCATGACGGCGTTTGTTCAGTTCCGAGCCGTAGTACTTCAGCATGGAGGCGATCGCCGGGTGGGCCTGTTTCGCCTTCATCTGATCGCCCGCCCGCTCCATCGCCAGACGGAAGGCGGCGGCGTCGATGTCATAGTCGGCGATGCGGGCGCGCAGGAGCGGTTCGTCCAGCCGTCCGGCCTCGTCCAGCCCGAGGGTATCGGCCGCGACCTGTCCCAGCGGGCGGCCGACGCCGGTGTCGCCCATGGCGCCGATCATGGTCCGCTCATGCGCCAGCAGGGCCTTGGCCACGTCCCAGCCGCGGTTCAGCGTGCCGATCAGATTCTCTTTCTCGACCCGCACGTCGTCGAAGAAGGTCTCGCAGAAGGGGGACTTGCCGCTGATCAGGGTGATGGGCCGCGTCGTCACGCCCGGCGTCGCCATGTCGAACAGGACGAAGCTGATGCCCAGATGCTTGGGCGCCTCGGGGTCGGTGCGGACCAGACAGAAGATCCAGTCGGCCTTGTCGGCGTAGGAAGTCCAGATCTTCTGGCCGTTGACGATCCAGTGGTCGCCCTGATCCACGGCGCGGGTCTGGACGGAGGCGAGGTCGGATCCCGCGCCCGGCTCGGAATAGCCCTGACACCAGCGGATTTCGCCGCGCACGATGGGCGGCAGGAAGCGCTGCTTCTGTTCTTCCGTGCCGAAAGCCAGAAGCGCCGGGCCCAGCATCCAGACGCCGAAGCTGAACAGGGGCGGCCGCGCCTTGATGCGGCGCATTTCGGCGGCCAGCACCTTGGCCTCTTCGCGGTTCAGCCCGCCGCCGCCGTATTCGCGCGGCCATTCCGGCGCGGTCCAGCCGCGTTCGGCCATGCGGTCCAGCCAGAGCTTGTGCGCAGGGGTCGGGAAGACGGCGTTGCGCCCGCCCCAGACCATGTCGGCCTCGCCCGCACCGGCGCCTCGGCACTCGGGCGGACAGTTCGCCTCCAGCCAGTCGCGCGTCTCAGCGCGGAACGTCTCCAGATCGGCCATGGGCGCCCTCCCTCGCGTTCTTGCCTGAGAGAGACGCTAGCCGGTCCTTTTTAAAAACGGAACAGGCTTTCTCCCTCCCCGTCCCGGGGAGGGTGGCTGAGCCCAAAGGGCGAGGCCGGGTGGGGGCAGCGCGGCGAGACAGGCGCGGGCGGCGGACGGCGCGCAGGACAGCAGCCAGGCGCGTCCGGAAATATGATGCGCTCAGGATCGCCCTGCCCTCCCCACCCGGTCGCTGCGCGACCACCCTCCGCGGGACGGGGAGGGAGAAGGGGCG
Organism: Brevundimonas diminuta; assembly: GCF_039673845.1. GTDB lineage: Bacteria > Pseudomonadota > Alphaproteobacteria > Caulobacterales > Caulobacteraceae > Brevundimonas > Brevundimonas diminuta_E. The sequence goes on from NZ_JBDJMK010000009.1 coordinate 119,921, forward strand.
TGCGTCTTACTTCTTCGACGGCATGAAGGGTGAGAAGGTGATGACGGTGAAGGTGTCGCGGATGTGCGGGCGCGTCTGCACCTGCTTGGTCACGAAGGTGCCGATGTCGGCGTCCTTGGGCAGCTGGAACTTGGCCAGCAGGTCGTGCTGGCCCGATGTCGAATAGACCTCGCTCACATTCTCGACATTATCGACCAGATCGGCCGCAACATCGTTGGCGTAGCCCAACTCGCATTTGATGAAGACGAAAATGGCGGTCATCATGGCCTTCAAGCCTCCCGTTCAAGCGGAGGTCTCTAGCGGATGGAGACGACATGGGTAAGGCTTTGTCGCCCGAGGCGACGCATAACGAACGGGCTGCGGCCTATGAAGCGGCCTATAACAATCGCGCCCGGGTGCCGGGACACCCCGCCATTCTGGACCGCTGGCGCAAGGATTCGCTGCGGGTGATCGACGCCCGGCGGCCTGAGACGATCGAATACGGCCCGTCCGAACGACAGAAGATGGAGTGGTTCGACGCCGGTCCCGGCGCCCCGGTCGCCGTCTTCATGCACGGCGGCTATTGGCAGGCGCTGGACCGGGGCTGGTTCGCCTGGGTCGCGCCCGCCCTGCTGGAACACGGGATCAGCGTCGCCGTGCCGGGCTATGATCTGGCGCCCGGCGTGTCGGTCGGAAAGATCATCGGCCAGATGCGCGCGGCGACCGAGGCCGTGCGCGCGCGAACCGGCAAGCGCCCGCTGGTGTTCGGCCATTCGGTCGGCGGCCATATGGCGACGGGGATGCTGTCGGAAGGCCGCGCGCGGGCGGCGCTGGCGATCTCGGGCGTGTTCGATCTGGAGCCGCTGATCCATACCTCGCTGAATGAGGCGTTGGGGCTGGACGTTCCGGTCGCGCGCGCCCTGTCGCCGATCCACTGGCCCGCGCCGAACGGAGCGACGCCGGGCGGCACGGCGCTGGACTGCTGGGTCGGCGGGGACGAAAGCAATGAGTTCGTGCGTCAGAGCCGCGAAATGGCCGCTGTCTGGGGCGGCAAAGGCGCCGACACCCGGGTCGAAATCGTCGACGGCGCCGACCACTTCACCGTGCTGGACCCTCTGGCCGATGCGGACAGCGCCATGGTGAAGCGGCTGGTGGAACTGGCGACCGCCGAATAGGCTTCGATTGTCAGGCCGTAAGGAGTTTTCATGCGTCACGACCGCCTCGCCGTGCTGACCGCCATCGAGACGCAGGGGGTGGTGCCTGTCTTCTACCACCCCGATGTCGAGGTCTGCGCCGAAGTCATCCGCGCCTGCGCGCGCGGCGGGGCCCGGGCGGTGGAGTTCACCAACCGCGGCGACTTTGCGTGGGAGACGTTCACGGCCCTGTCGAAGGAATTCGCGCGGACGGACCCGGATATCCTGCTGGGCGTCGGCTCGATTCTGGATGCGGCGACGGCGGCGCTTTATCTGGCGTCGGGTGCGCGGTTCGTGGTCAGCCCGTGTCTGGTTCCCGAGGTGGCGCAGGTCTGCAACCGCCGGATGGTCGCCTATGCGCCGGGCTGTGGTTCGGTGCGCGATATTTCCGAGGCTCAAGGGTTGGGCTGCGAGATCGTCAAACTGTTCCCCGGCGCCTCGGTCGGCGGGGCGGATTTCGTCCGGGCGGTGCTGGGGCCGATGCCGTGGACCAAGATCATGCCGACCGGCGGGGTCGAGCCCGACGAAGCCTCCATCCGCGACTGGTTCGGCGCAGGCATCGTCGCGGCGGGCATGGGGTCGAAGCTGATGACCAAGGCCGCCATCGAGGCCAAGGACTGGGCGGGGATAGAAGCGCAGGTGCGCCGGACGGTCGAGACGATCGCGGCGTTTCGGAAGAAGGGCTGACCCTCTCCCTCCCCGTCCCGGGGAGGGTGGCTGAGGCCGTCAGGCCGAGGCCGGGTGGGGGCGGCGAGGCGATAGGGAACGCGCCTGCCTGCACGCTCACCCCGCTCCTCACACGCGTCATTCTCGGGCTTGACCCGAGAATCCAGCAGACACGACGGCGACTTCATGTCCCCTCACGCAGGTTCAAGCGTTGCGGGCTGGATTCTCGGGTCAAGCCCGAGAATGAGGGCGGCGAGAAAGGCGACAGACAAAGCCCCGCGCCTGCATCGCCCTGACGCCCCCACCCGGTCGCTTCGCGACCACCCTCCCCGGGACGGGGAGGGAGAGGCGTCGCGCCTATATTGCGCTCAAGCAAAGCCCCACGCACAAAAAAACCCCGCCGTTTCCAGCGGGGCCTCTTCATATTCAGACACGCGCGCCGATCAGGCGGCGGCTTCGCCCTTGGCGGCCAGCTTGGCCTGGTGGGCGGCCATGCCGGCGGCGATCAGCTCGGCGGCTTCGCCCGCGTCGCCCCAGCCGTTGACCGTGACCGACTTGCCCTTCTCCAGATCCTTGTAGCGGGTGAAGAAGTGCTCGATCTGCTCGATCAGGATGGCGGGCAGCTGACGGTAGCTGGAGACCTCGGTGTAATAAGGGTTCAGCTTGTCGACCGGCACGGCCAGGATCTTTTCGTCGCCGCCGGCCTCATCGACCATCTTCAGCACGCCGATCGGGCGCGAGCGGATGACGCAGCCCGGAACCACCGGCGTCGGGTTCAGCACGATCACGTCGCAGGGGTCGCCGTCGTCCGACAGGGTGTGCGGCACAAAGCCGTAGTTGCCCGGATAGTACATGGCGGTGTGCAGGAAGCGGTCGACGAACAGGGCGCCCGATTCCTTGTCCATCTCATATTTCACCGGCAGGCCGCCCTGCGGAATCTCGATGATGACGTTGATGTCCCACGGCGCGTTGGGGCCGACCGGGATGGCGTCGATGTTCATGGTACGCTCTTGTTGCAGGTGCGAACGGGGAGAGAATTGACGCGCGTGATAAGCTTTGCGCGGCTTTACGGCAAGCGTCGCGGCGATCACGCTTGCCTTGCGCGGGCCGACGTGGCGTCAATCAGGCATGAGTCTGTTCGATTGGATCGCCCTGTTCGTCTTTGTCATAGCCTGGCTGGGCTATGGCCCGCTGATCCGCGTGACCGCGCGGCGCAGCGGTTCGCTCAACATGGACATGCTGTCGGTGCGCGACGCCTGGATGCGCGCCATGACCCATCGCGAGATGCGGCTCATCGACAGCCAGCTGCTGGGCCATTCGATCAACTCCGGCTCCTTTTTCGCCTCGACCAATCTGCTGTTGATCGCCGCCGTGGCGGGGGTGCTGTTCGGGGGCGAGGCGGCCATGCGCGGTTTCGCCGCCGTCGGCGCCGAGGCCGTGGCCCCGCGCCTGATGGAGGCCAAGCTGGCCCTGGTGCTGGTGTGTCTGGCGCGCGGCTTCCTCGACTTCATCTGGGCGCTGCGCCAGTTGAACTACACCGTCGCCCTGATCGGCGCAGCGCCTGAAATCCACGAGGAAGCCGATCGCGTCGCCTATGGCCGGGCCGTGGCGCGGGTGCTGAACCCTGCCCTGACCAACTTCAATCAGGGCGTTCGCGGCTATTATTTCGCCCTGGCCGCCGCGGCATGGCTGTTCGGGCCGCTGTGGCTGCTGCTGGGCGCTGTTTCGGTGTTCGCGTTGCTCGCCTGGCGCCAGCTGGCCTCGCCCGCCGCCAGCGCTATCCGGCAGGCTCGCCGTCTGCTTGAACGGGGCTAATCATCTCGCAACTGCGAAATCCGGCCGCAACACCCGCATTCCAGCGTTTTGGCAAGATGAGACGAACTTCGTAACACCCCGTGATTGTATAAGATTGAATCGGGGCTTGTGTTTTTGTGCGCTGCAAACTAGCTTGGTTTTCGACGCTTTCGAGCGTCTTGCCCTTCCTGGGCGTTTCCTCCCTATAGACTTTCCAAAGCCGCGCCGTTTGGCGCGGCTCTTTTTTTGCCCTGAGATCAGCCCGGCGGCGGCGATCAGGCGCGCCAGTCGGCGCACAACTCCGCAATGACCCGATGCAGGGCCGAGCGGCACCGCTTCCAGCCCGCCGAGGGCGCGCGCGCCGCCTCATCCCAGTACAGGCCCCGGCTCAGCTCGATCTGCACCGCCTGAAAGCCTTCGTCCGGCCGTCCCCAAGTCTGGGTCGCATAGCCGCCCGCATAGGGCCGGTTCAGCCCGACCGTCAGCCCCTGCGCCTCGAACAGTCGCCGCAGCCGCCGCGTCAGCAGGGCCTCGCAGCTTGTCCCGTGCCGGTCGCCCAGCACCACATCCACCGCCCCGTTCGTGGCCCGCACCGGCATGGAGTGCCAGTCGATCAGCACCGCCCGCCCGAACCGCGCCCGCGCGGCCTGCATCATCTGCGCCAGCGCCGCATGATAGGGGGCGTGAACCTGCGCCACCCGCGCCTGCGCCTCAGCCAGCGTCAGCCTGCGCCCATAAAGCGGCGTCCCGTCCCCCGCCAGCCGCGCCACCACGCCATAACCCGCCAGCGCCTTGGCGGTCGAACGCGGCGAGGGCGCATCCAGGATCAGGGCCGCATCCCACTCGTCCGGCGCCCGGTTCAGGTCGACATAGGCCCGGCCGATGCGCGCCGCGATCAGGTCCGCCCCCTGCCCCGGCCCGCAATCGATCAACTGATCCACGGCCGCGTCCTCGGCGCTGCGCACCGCCCGCAGGGAGGCCGTCGTCTGCATGTCCGCCGGATAGACGTCGCCCGAATGCGGCGAGGCGAACACCAGCGGCGTCGCTCGTCCGGCGTCGGCCGGAATGATCCAGAAGGGCGGCTGAGGCGCGTCCATGCCCCGGCCATAGCCTGCTTCGTCCCGAAAGGCGCGCTCCAAGCCGCCGAACGGCCTCTTCATCGCCGGTTTACCCCGCGCGACCTATGGTCCGGGCTGTTTCCAACGGTTTCGATTTCATCATGGCGCGCATCCTTCTGGCCGAAGACGACGGCTCTCTTCGCGGCTTCCTGACCCGCGCCCTGGAGCGGGCCGATCATGAGGTCGTGGCCTGCGAGAACGGCGACGACGCCATCGACGCCCTGGACCAGGGCCCCTACGACCTGCTGCTGACCGACATCGTCATGCCGGGCGCTGACGGCATCGAGGTCGCCCGCGTCGCCGCCGCCCGCCAGCCGGGCCTGCGCATCATGTTCATCACCGGCTTCGCCGCCGTCGCCCTCAGCGCCGCCCAGGCCTCGCCCCAGGCCAAAGTCCTGTCCAAACCCGTCCACCTGCGCGACCTGGTGAACGAGGTCGAACGCATGATCGCGGCCTAAGCGAAAGAAAAGTCGAGGAAAGGCGTCAAAGCCCCTTGCAGCCCCCGCAAACTGCGGGTTATAGACGCCGCCTTCCCGCCCACCGGCTCAACCGCCGAGGGGCCGCAGAACAGGCGGACGCGTAGCTCAGCGGGAGAGCACTACGTTGACATCGTAGGGGTCACAGGTTCAATCCCTGTCGCGTCCACCATCTCTTTCAAAGACTTAAGAGATACCGCCCAGCTAATGTTGGCTAGAAACTGACCAGATTTCCTGGTTAGCCGCTCGCCCGCGCGACTCCCCCCATTGCGTCATGAGCGATCACCCAATTTGCGACTGGTCTTCATTTAGCTCGTTTCTGATGTCCGGAACGTCTGATTTCGGACGAGAGCTGGAGTTCTGCATAGGCTCTCCTTTGGGCTGCGATCGTTCTCTATCGTCTCCTCTATCAGTTGAGGCGACTCACCATAGATTCCGCTTCCGTACAGGGAGGCTCCGTTACTGTAAGGGCTGCGGGGCCGCCACTTTCTCGAATGGTCAGCATCCACCGGGGATGCCACTATCGGCGCCTAGTTAATTCAAGGAGATCGCGATGGCGGTGCTGTTGGCTTTATTCGCTGCGCTGTCGCTCAGTTCAGCGACGGTTCAGGATGATGAGTCAGATGTCGACTGCGCCAACGCGGGCTCGACGATGGAGCAGAACGTCTGCGCTGGGCGCGATGTCAGGGCCCTCGAGGAGAACCTGCGCCTGTACACGGACACCGCCTATGCGGTCCTGCGGGAGAACGGCGAAAGAGATTCAGAGGCCCTAATAGCGGAAATCCGTGAGGGTGAGCGACTGTGGCGGGCCTATGTCGACGCAGCGTGCGGTGCAGTGGACACCTATTGGAGGCCAGGCACGATCCGTACAGTCATGGCCGCCAGTTGCGAGATGGAGCTTATCCGGGAACGCACGCACTACGTCTGGCGCGAATACCTAACGCCGATGGAAGGGATTCCTCGCCTGGCCGAGCCGCCGCGTAGCGGTTTCAACTGAAGGCGCGGCCGAGCTTGCCCTTGACGCTCCTTGCTTTCGCTATAGCCCGCTCAATCGTGACGTTCGGCTACAATGTGTTCTTTCTGAATCTGTCCTGAACCGCGTCATCGCCTCCATCGGCTAGGAAGGGCGACCCGTAAGGATCGCCCTTCCTTTTAATGCAGGATTCCCTACCCGCTTCCGACTGATCCTGGCGTCGTCAGGCCCCCCTGTCCCGACGCCGGTGAACATCCCAGCGAGTATCCTGGTTGTTCCCGCCCACGTCACGCAGGCGTTGATCCGTACCCGCGTAGGTTCATATTCGAAAATTCACGATATTCAGCGCGAACAGAAATCGCCTCATTGGTTGCGAACACCGGAAAATTTCTAGCGGCTCTTTACAGACCTTCACACTCAATACTGTCTAACCGTAGCGTCTTAATGCACAGGCGTATCTGATCTGCATATATTTATCGCCCGACGGTTGATCAACCGCCGGGCGATATTGCAGACAATCAGAACTTGCTTCTGATCAGGCGCCGGGGATCACGCACTGATGGCGCAGGACGTTTCCGGCGCGGGCGCCGCTGTGGGCGCCGTCGGCCAGGGTGACGACGCCGTTGACGATGACCGTCTCGATGCCGGTCGGCACGTCGGTCGGATTATCCCAGCCCGCCACGTCGTCCAGCGTGTCCAGGTCGAAGACGACGATGTCGGCGCGCATCCCTTCACGGATCAGGCCGCGATCGCTCAGGCCCATCCGCTGGGCGGGCCAGCCCGTCATCTTGCGCACCGCGTCTTCCAGCGACAGCACCGGGCGGCGCTTCACATATTCAGCAATGATGCGCGGGAAGGTGCCGTAGGCGCGCGGGTGCGGCAGACCCAGAGCGTCCATCGCCCCCAGGCTTTCAGACGCCGCGGCGTCGCTGCCGATGCTGACCCAGGGCTGTTGCAGGGCCGTCTCGATGTCCGGCTCGCTCATCATGAAATAGAGGGCGACCGAACGGTTCGGCAGTCCTTCCAACAGGATGTCCCACGCCGCGTCCGCCGGGTGGCGGTTCAGCGCCGCGCCGATCTCGGCCAGACTCTTGCCGTGGTAGGGGGCGTATTTCTCGCTGAAGCCGTTGGCCAGCCGGACGTTGCCGAACCCGCCCGAGGCGTGGACCAGATTGGACCAGCCCGGCATCGAGCCCGCCTCGACCTCGGCCTTCATCCGCTCGCGCAGGGCCGGATCGCGCAGGCGCTCCAGTCCCTTTTCGATGCCGTCGGCCCAGACCCAGCTGGGGGCGATGATCTCAAGACCCGTGCCGCCCGCCGTATAGGGATAGAGGTCCGCCGCCACGTCGACGCCGCGCGCGCGCGCCGCATTGATGGTCGCAACGGCCTGCGGCATCAGCTGGCCCCAGCCCGGCGCATAGGCGGCCTTCAGGTGGAAGATCTCGACCTTGGCGCCGCTTTTCTCGCCGATCTCGATGGCTTCTTCGACGGCCTGGACCAGATCGCCGCTCTCATCGCGCATATGGGTGGCGTAGAAGCCGCCGCACTGGGCCGAAACACCGGCCAGCGTCACCAGATCGGAAGTGCTCTGGAAGCTGCTGGGCGGATAGATCAGGGCGCTGGTCAGGCCGAAGGCGCCAGCCTGCATCGCCGTGCGGACCTCGTTCTTCATCTCGTTCAGCTGGGCCTCGGTGGGCGAACCCGCGCCGTCGCCCATCACCTTCACCCGCGCCTGCGTCGACGAATAATAGGTGCCGAAGTTGATCGAGATGCCCTGCTGCTCCAGCTGCTGGAAATAGCCGGGGATGTCGGCGGCGGGGACGGGAGTGCCGCCCTCGCCCGCGATCACGGTCGTGACGCCCTGACGCAGCTTGTTCTCGGCCTCGCCGCTCTTGAGCAGGACACGGCCCGACTGGTCCATCATGTCGATGAAGCCCGGCGAGACATAGCGGCCCGTGGCGTCCACTTCGCGCGCGCCGCTGCCCGTCACCTGACCGACGCTGACCACGCGGCCGTCCTTGACCGCCACATCGGCGTGGACCCACGGATTGCCCGCTCCGTCCAGCACGCGGCCGTTGCGGATGACGATGTCATACTCGGGCGCAGAGGCGTAGGCCGACGATGCGCCTGCGCACAGGAGCACGGCGACCGCACCATACAGAACCGCCAGTTTCTTCATCTTCATCCTCCCTTGGCGCGGCGGGTCGCCGACGCAGCACTCTTGTTTACTGATCTTCGCGGGCCGGGCGCGGCCCGCCTGTCCTCATGACAGGCAGGCGTCCACAAGGCGATCGAACAGTTCGCCTCCACGCACCGGGTCGGCGACCGGCAGGCCCAGACGCTCAGATTCGCTCTTCATCAGGGCGACGGCTGAGGCTTCGTCCATATGCGCCGTGTTGAAGGAGACGCCCGCGCAACGGATGTTCGGATTGGTGCGACGGCCCATCAGCAGGTTCAGCTCGATCGTCTCTTCAATGGTCGGCAGGGCGTAGTCGGGGTTGCCCAGAACGTGCGAGCGGCCCGGTTCATGGCACACCACGATGACGTCCGGCTGGCTGCCGTGCAGCAGGCCCAGCGACACCGCCGCATAGGAGGGATGCGACAGGGAGCCCTGCCCCTCGATCACGTCCCAGTGGCCGGGCGCGGCCTCGGGGCTGATCATTTCGGCGGCGCCCGCTTCGAAGTCCGAGATGACGGCGTCCATCGGCACGCCGCCGCCTGCGATCATGATGCCGGTCTGGCCGGTGGCGCGGAAGTCCGCATCCACGCCGCGCGCGGCGAACGCCCTGGCGATGGCCAGCGCCGTATATTTCTTGCCCAGGGCGCAGTCCGTTCCGACCGTCAGCAGACGATGGCCCGAGCGCTTCTTGCCGGTGGCGATCTTCAGGCCGCGCGGCGGGTCGCGCACGTCGATCAGACGACGGCCCAGACGGCGGGCGGCTTCCGCCAGCTCGGGGATTTCGTGCAGGCGCATATGCATGCCGCTGACGATATCCAGCCCGGCTTCCAGCGCCTCGATCAGCGCCGGGATCCAGGTCGAGGAGATGATGCCGCCGCCGTTGGCCACGCCGATCAGCAGGGCCCCTGCGCCCTGAGCCTTGGCTTCGGCCGGGGTCATGACGGTCAGGCCCGCGCTGACCGTTCCGGCGCTGAGGGCGTATTCGCCGACGCACTTTTCAGGCGCCCAGTCGCGCAGGCCGAAGGCCGTCTTGGCGAAGCCCGGCTCGGTCGTGTCCGCCAGAAACAGCAGATAGGGCTGCGGCAGGCTCAGCGAACCGGCGCTGACGTCGAGGGGGGTCTGAATGTTCACGGAGCTACACCTGAAAGAACCAAATCTCGCCCGATCATGAGCGCCGCAAAGCGCCCTTGCAATCCCAATTGGGATATAATTTTCTGATTGGAGAATTGCATTCTTCCAGACCGCCCCATGCTCAGAAGGCCGTGCCGAAGCCGATCAGATGGAAGACGACGGCGATCCACAGCAGCACGACCGCAGCGGCCGCCACCACCACGCTCCACAGCCGCCCCAGCACCGCGCGCGGCCCGGTCCACGTCAGCCAGACATTCCACAGCGCCGTGGCGACCAGCGCGAGCAGGATCAGCGGCGTGACGATCTGCAGGGCGATCAGGACGCCGTCGAGTTCGCCGTTCAGGCGCGCAAAACTGGACACCAGGGCGCTGACGAACACCATCCAGCCCACCATCAGCCCCGCGCCCAGCAGCGACAGCAGCCGCGTCAGACGATAGGCCGTCCGGCGCGCGCCGGTGCGCTCCAGCCGCGCGCCGTAGCGGCGCCGCACCACAGCCATGAAGGGCCAGGACGCCGCCGTCAGAACCAGCACGCCCATGCTCGCCAGGAAGGCGGGCGCCAGCCAGGCGGTCGAGCTGTACCAGGGCGCCCGGTCGAACAGCATATAGGGCGAGGAGGAATCGATGCCGATGCGCACGACCTTGCCGTCCTTGACCTCGGCCGCCAGACGCATCTTGCCGCCGACCTCGCGCCAGACGAAAGGCTCGATCTCGACCCATTCGCGGTTTCCGCCGCCCAGAGTCTGCGCCGCCTTGAAGACGAGGCCGCCCTGGGCGTTCAGGCTGACCTTGTACTGGCCCGCCAGCTCCATCGCCTTGAGGAAGCTGTTCTCCAGCCTGCGCGTCTTGTTGTAGGTGCCGACCATCATCCGGGCGTGCTCGCGCGCAGTCGCCTCATCGACGCGGCCGTCCTGCGGGGCGCCGGGGAAGTAGCGGTCGGCGAAGGCCTCGAACAGATGGGTCCGGATCGCGGCGGACAGCTTGTCGGAGCCGGCCGCGTTCATCGACATATAGATGCCGGTCTTCTCATCCGGCAGAATCCACAGCTGGCTGTGGAACTGGACGCTGTCGCCCGCGTGCGACAGCACCCGCCGACCGTTCGTATTCTGCTCATAGAAGCCCAGCGCCATGCCGTTCAGCGGCGGCATCAGGCGCGTGATGCTGGTCTGCATCAGCTGCGACGTGGCCGCATCCATCAGCGGCCCGCCATGATCCAGATGGGCCAGCATGAAGCGGCCCATGTCCGCGCCGGACGCCGTCATGCCGCCCGCGGGCGCAAAGGCGCTCAGTTCCGGAAGCCCGGCAGCGCCGGACCCGCGCTGATAGCCGCTGGCCAGCAGAGGCTCCAGCCGCGCGGGCAGCTTCTGGTCCATCGTCGAATGCGTCATGCCTGTCGGGGCGTAGATGTGGCGCGCGACATAGGTGTTGTACGGCTCGCCCGAGACGCGCTCGACCACATAGCCCGCCAGCGCCGTGCCATAGTTCGAATAGGCGGGCGTGGTCCCCGGCGCATAGATGCGGTCGGGAATCTGGCGCTTCATCGCCTCGCCCAGGGGCGGCATGTCCTTCTGATCATAGCTGTTCAGGCCGCGCTGAACCTCATCAAAGCCCGCCGTGTGGGTCATCAGGTTGCGCATGGTGATCGGCTGGCCGTCGCGCGGCGGAATGCGGAAATCCAGATAGGTGTTTATGTCCGCGTCCAGGTCGATCTTACCCTGCTGGACCATCTGCATGACGGCGGTCCAGGTCATCAGCTTGGAGACGGACGCCTGTTTGAACAGGGTCGTTTCAGGGTCGACAGGACGCCGCCCGGCCACGTCGGAATAGCCGAAACCGCGCTGGGTCAGCACCTGCCCGTCGCGCACGACGACCACCACCGCACCCGCCGCATCGCCGCGTCGCAGGGCGTAGGGCATGAAGCCGTCCAGCCATGCGTCGACGTCCGCCTTGGTCATGGCACGCTCGGCCGGGGGCGCCGCAACGCCGACAGCAGGCGCCGACGGAGCCGGCGCCTGCGCCGAAACGGGAGCGGCCGACAGCGCCAGCGCGCTGAACGCCAGCACGCCCGCCGCCTTCATCATCCTGACCACCTGCATCGTCGTTCCCCGTCCTGCATCCCGCCGGGACGCGCTTGATTTCTTCTGAACAAAAACATCCGCCCGGCTCATTTGCGGATCACCCGCCACAGGCCCAGCGTCATCAACGGCAGGACGAAGATCGCCAGCATGATGTAGCCGAAGGCGCCATAGCCCGAGGCGATCAGGTCGATCAGCCCGACCTTGGCCGCCAGGAAGATGGCGCCGATCAGGAAGACGCCCGAAATGCCGCCGCGCAGCACGGCGGGGAACGGCGTATCGCGCCGCGCCGCCCATGCGCCCGACACCCGCTCATTGATCGCGTGCAGGAAGCCCACGCCGCTTTCCAGCAGGGCCGCAAAGATCATCAGCTGAAACAGCGCCCGGAAGATCGGCAGGTTCAGCTGGGCCAGCATGAAGTCCGACGGCAGCTTCTCGGCGCCGATGCCCGGATAGAAGGCCATCATGCAGACGAAGAACAACAGCGCCGGCGCCATGGCCAGCGGCCCGGCGATCAGGCCCGCCACCACCGCATCGCGGCGGCTGGTCATGTGCCGCACGACCGGCAGGATCACCACCGCGCCGATGACATTATAGCTGGCGTAGCTGAGGCCGCTCATCGCCCAGTGGGCGCCCGCCTTGGCAGGCGCTACCGCCGGGCCGGTGAAGGTCGCGGCGATCTGATCGCCGAACCCCGCCAGACACAGGACCAGAAAGATCGCATAGACGGCGTAGAGCAGGAAGGAGACGTATTTGAACAGCGCCTCCACCACCGCATTGCCGAAGGCGGCGAACCCCACCACCCCGACGATCAGCAGAAGCGTGCCCGCCAGCGGCGGCCATCCGAACATGGACACGCCGATCTCGCCCGCCGCCGCGCCGAACACGGCCAGCACCAGAACGATGAAGACGAAATAGGCGACCTCGAACACCACCCAGCCGCGTCCCAGCAGGGCGCGGAAGAAGCTGCGATAATCGCCCGCCCCTGTCATGCGGGCGAAGACAAAGGTCATGGCGCAGACGACGCTCCAGACCAGCATGGCGACCATTATGCCGCCCAGCCCGCCCCACGGGCCGCCCGGCATGAAGAACTCGACCAGTTCGCGGCCGGTGGCGTAGCCGCCGCCGATCACCGCCGCCTTGAAGGCGAGGCCCGGCAGGATGAGACGCTGGAACCAGCCGGCCGTCGCCGACGCGGCGCCGCTCATAGCGCCTCTCCGCGGGCCGTCAGAAACGGCGTCGCCGCAGCGCCTCTCAGGCGCGCCCAGATCGACTGTGTCATGTGGTTCTTATCCGTCACTGGGGGCTTCAGCCGATGATGTCGGCCAGCAGGCGCCGGAAGTTGCCGCCCAGAACCGCCCTGATGTTGTCGTCGGAATAGCGGCGACGGATCAGTTCCTCGGTCAGGTCATAGACCTTGCGCGGATGGTCGAAGCCGTCGGTGTCGATCTTGTCGCGGAAGGCGTAGCTGGATTTATAGCCCGCCTTCAGCGCCTCATACTGATCGGCGGGCATGTCGTCATAGCCGTTCAGATCGGCGTCCGAGCCGATGCCGACGTGCTCGATGCCCGTCAGCCGCACCACATGGTCGATATGGTCCGCCACATGGGCCACGCCGACCGGCTCACGGTCGCGGACGAACATCCGCACCCCGGTTATGCCCATGACGCCGCCCCGGGCCGCCATGGCGCGGATGGCCTCGTCGGTCTTGACGCGCGGGTGATCGACCAGGGCCCGGCAGTTGCTGTGGGTGATGGCGACGGGCCGGGTCGAGTGGGCGATAGCGTCCAGCGTCGTACGATCGCCGCAGTGCGAGACGTCGATCATCATGCCGACCGCATTCATGGCCTCCATGATCTGCAGCCCATAATCGGTCAGGCCGCCGTCCACCCGCTCGGTGCTGCCCGAACCGAGTCGGTTCTGGCTGTTATAGGTCAGCTGCGAACAGCGCTGGCCCAGCTGATGGAACAGCTTCACATCCGCCACGGTGCGGAAGTGGTCCGAGTTCTGAACGCCCATGATGACGGCGCATTTGCCGTCCGCCTTGGCCCGATCCAGATCCGCGGCCCGATCGACCAGCGAGAAGACATGGGCGTTGCGCCCGGCGAACCCCTGCCACGCCGCGAAATAGGCCAGCGCCGTCTCATAGGCGTTCGGATCGCCGAAACCGAGGGCGTTGTGAAAGCCGGTGATGCCCGAGGCGCGGAAGTCCGCCTCGTCCTGCGCGCTCAGCGGACTGGCGAAATATTCCGGCCTGAAGTCCAGCTTCAGCGGCGCCAGCATGTCGATGACCATGGCGCCCTGCACCAGATCCACAGCCCGTCGCGAATAGGTCGTCGTCCCGCCGTCCAGAGCATAGGCGCCCGTGCTGATCATCGGCGCGCCGGTGAAGACGGCGGCGGCCGCCGCCCCCTTCAGCAGTCCGCGTCGATCAGGGGCGGGCCCCTGCGGCCTATCCGCCATGGTTGGAGCCGCCCCAGCCGGTGTCGCAGTGGATGTAGCCGTCGATGTACTGGACCGACGGCGTCTCGTCCTGAGCCAGGAAGACCGGCCCGTCCAGATCGACGATGTCGCACAGTTGGCCGACCAGGAAGGCCGGGGCGGTCGCCAGGCTGGAGCCCATCATATTGCCGACCATGACGCCCAGGCCGCGCGACTTGGCCTCGCGGGCGATGGCCAGCGCCTCGGTCAGGCCGCCGCACTTGTCCAGCTTGATGTTGACCGTGTCGAACCGCCCGACCAGTCCCTGCACGTCGGCCAGACACAGGGCGCTTTCATCCGCCGCCAACGGAATGGGCGAACGGAAACCATCCAGATCCGCCTCGCGCCCGCGCTTCAGCGGCTGCTCCAGCAGTTGCACGTCCGCCGCCAGCAGGCCTTCGATCAGCGGCGGCAGCTCGTCGATGCCGAAGCCCTGATTGGCGTCGACGCCGATCCAGACGTCGGGCCGGGCGGCGCGCACGGCGTCGACCCGCGCCAGATCCAGCGCCAGTTCGCCGGTCAGCTTGATCTTGATAGCGCGGGCCTGACGGTATTCGCCGGACGCCTGCTCGGCCATGGCGGCGGGGTCGCCTGCGCCCAGCGTCAGCGTGGTCAGCAGAGGTTTGGGCGCGCCCACGCCCGCCGTCTTCCACGCCGGAAGACCGGTGCGCGCGGCCTCCAGATCCCACAGCGCCGCATCAAGCGCATTGCGCGCGCCGCAGTGCGGCAACAGCGTCTGCAGCGCCTGACGGTCGGCGCCCGCCTCGATCGCCTCCTTCACGCTGGCCACGGCGGCCAGCATGGCGGGCACATCGTCGCCCAGATAATAGGCGCCGTTGCCCTCGCCCCGGCCCTGATGCACGCCGTCGTCCAGCGTCACCACGATCCGCGAGGTATGGGTGAACTCATAGCCCGAGATGCGGAAGGGGCGCTTCAGCGGCAGGTTGTCCTCTTTGACGGACAGGCGAAGGCTTCCAGCCATTACGATAAACTCCAGATACTCTTCAGTAATTCAGGCTGAAGGCGAACAGGTGGTAGTTGAAGGCGATCATCAGGATGATGGCTCCGGCGGCCAGCATGAGCAGGCTCCAGACCCGGCTTCCCCAGCCCCGTCCGCCGCGCCAGACCAGCACCGCATTCCACACGGCCGCGGCCGCAAAGCCGATGAAGCCGATGACGCTGCCGACCTGAAGCAGGCGCACCACGCCGTCCGCGCCGCCGTTGATCATGTCCATCTTGGACAGCATGGACGGCAGGATCACGCACCAGCCCAGCAAGGTCGCCAGCGACACCCACGACAGGCCCCGGACGACGCGGTAGGCCACGCGGTCGCGGCCCTCCAGCTTCATCGGGACGCCATAGCGTTTGCGGGCGATGGCGGCGACGGGCCATGACAGGGCGGCCAGGGCCAGAACGCCCATGGCGCCCATCAGCAGCGGGAACATCAGGCCGCGCGTCAGATACCAGGGCGCGGGCACGAAGACGGCGAAGGGGCTGTTGTTGAAGCCGAGCTGTTTGACCTTGCCGTTCTCGACCACGGCGCTCATGCGCGCCTTGCTCAGCTGGTCCTGCCAGAGATAGGGCTCGATCTCGACCAGCTGCATCGGCGCGCCGCCAATGCTTTTGGCGGCGGCGATCACCGGCCGGCCGTCGGCGCCCGCCTTCACCTGAAACTGCTGCAGCAGATAGGCGAAGCGCAGGAAGCTGGAATCGGCCCGGCGCGACGGCAGATAATAGCCCGAAATCTCCTGCGCATGGGCGCGTGCGGTCGCCGCATCCAGCGGCTTGGGCGACGGCGCGTCGGAGGGGAAATAGCGGTCGGCGAAGCCTTCAAACAGGCCCGTCTGCACGGCGCCCGCGCTGTTGTTGACGCCCCCGGCATTCAGCGAGACGAAGATGCCGACGCCGTCGTCGATGAACAGCCACAGGTTCGACCGGAACACCCGCGTCGCGCCGCCGTGCGCCACGACCTTATGGCCGTTGACGTCTTCCTGATAGAAGCCCAGCGCCATGCCGTTCAGCCCCGGAAAGGCGCGCGTGATGGTCCGATGCATCGCCCGCTTGGTGTCCGGACGCAGCAGGGCGCCGCCCTCTTCGTCCAGATGGGCGATCATGAAGCGGGCCATGTCGTCGGCCGTCGTGGCCATGCTGCCCGCCGAGGCCAGTCCGACATATTCATAGTTGGCCGCCGGCGCCGAGGCGCGCGGATAGCCCTTCGACATGTGCGGCGCCAAGGCAGGCGGCAGCGGCTGCCGGAAGGTGCTCTTCGTCATGCCGATCGGCGCATAGACGTTGCGCTCGATATAGTCCTCGAACGGCATGCCCGAGACGCGCTGGACGATGTAGCCCGCCAGCGAGGTCGCATAATTGGAATAGGCCGGGGTCGTGCCGGGCGCGAAGATTCGCTCGGGAATCCACGCCTTCAGCGCTTCTTCCGTGGTCGGAAGACCATCGCCATGCGTGCGGATCAGACCCCGGATGCTCTCCTCCAGGCCCGACCGGTGCGTCATGATGTTACGCAGGGTCAGCGGCTTGCCGTCCGGCGCCGGAATCTCGAAATCGAGGTATTCGTTGACGTCGCGGTCCAGATCCAGCCTGCCCTGTTCGACCAGTTGCATCACCGCCGTCCAGACGAACAGCTTGGAGATGGAGCCCGGTCGGAACAACGTCGTGTTCGGATCCACCGGGGCGCCGGTTTTCACATCAGAAACGCCATAGCCGCGCAGCAGCAGCACCTGACCGTCCTTGACCACCGCCACGGTGGCGCCCGGGATATCGCCGCGCCGCAGGGCGTAGGGCATGTAGCCGTCCAGCCACGACTCCAGATCCGCCCGGTCCAGAACCGGTCGCGCAGGCGTTGCAGCGACCGGCGCCGACGGCCCCGCCGCAGCAGCAGGCGGGTTCTGACCCTGGGCGCCCGCCATTGAGGCGGAGGCCAGCAACAAGGCCGCCGACAGGAAAATCCTGCGTAATTTCATCGTTTCCTCCCCGTGACGTCTTTCGCATCGCTCCCCGCGCGCGTTTCGCGTCATTCTTGCAAAGCCGCCTTCAACCGATAAAATCAGCCAACAGCACACTCTGGGCAGGATTACGTGATCCTGATCAGAAAATTGTCAACCCATGTTTTCATGGGCGGCGGAAAGACAGACACGGCGATGTCCTCGAATACGACGCACCCCACCCTCGGCGGAATCATGCGGGCCATTCGTGCAAAAAACGACTGGACGCTCAAGGAGATGAGCCAGCATTCCGGCATTCCGGTATCGACCCTGTCCAAGGTCGAACATGACCGGCTGACCCTGACCTACGACAAGCTTCTGCAACTCAGCCAAAGGCTGGGGATGCCGATGTCCGAACTGTTTTCAGAGGGAAAGGCCGCCGACCCCGTCGCCGTCACCGCCCGCCGCAGCCTGGGCAGTTTCGACAATGCGATCCGGGTCGAAACGGACAACTACGTCTACCACTATCTGTGCCCGGAACTGCGTAAGAAACGCATGATCCCGATCGTCACCCACATTCGCGCCAAGTCCGTGAAAGATTTCGGCAAGCTTATTCGTCACGCAGGCGAAGAATACATCTATGTTCTGGAAGGCGCGATTGAAGTCCATACCGAATTCTACGACCCGGTCGTACTTGAAAAAAATCAGTCCATCTATCTCGACTCACAGATGGGTCACGCCTTTGTTGTTGCGGACGGGCATGAGAAGGCCAGCGTTCTGGCCCTGTGCTCCAGTGCGGACGAAGAACTTTTCAATGAGATGATGGCCCTGCGCGGCAACGATCTTCCGGCCAGCTCCGGAAAAGCGCCATGATTCAAATCGCTCGACCGATCTGAACGGATGCAATTTGGTCAAGGTTCAGGCCAAAATTAGGCCCGATTTGAAATATCAGTCCTGATTGGGACATTTTTTGCTGGACTTTTTCCGTCCAGCCTCCAAGCCTCTCCTCCAAGCGGCCCGCCCCCATGCGGCGCTGCACAAAAAACACACCGGGGGAGTGAAGATGAAAACGACAGGACCCATTCGGGCGAAATCAACATGGCTGGCGACCACCGCCCTGCTGGCGGGGCTTTGCGCGCCCGGTCTGGTCATGGCGCAGGACGTCGTCTCCAGAAACAGCAACGCGGACACGTCCGAACCGACCACCGTCAATGAAATCGTCGTCACCGGCTCGCGCATCGATCGCGCGGGCTTCAGCGCCCCGACCCCGACCACGGTCATCGGCGAGACGGAACTGCGCATCGGCGCGCGCGGCAACGTCGCCGAGGTTCTGAACGACCTGCCGTCGATACGTCCGACGACGACGCCCTCGACGACCATGGGCAACACCACGTCCGGCACCTTTACGGTCGACCTGCGCGGCCTGGGCGCCAACCGCACCCTGACCCTGCTGAACGGCCGTCGCTTCTCCGGCAGCAGCGACCTGAACAGCGTGCCGATGAACCTGGTCAAACGCGCCGAAGTCGTCACCGGCGGCGCCTCGGCCGCCTGGGGATCGGGCGCCGTGGCGGGCGTGGTCAACATCATCCTGGACGATGAGTTCAGCGGCGGCGAACTGAGCGCCACCACCGGCATCTCGTCGCGCGGCGACGGCGAACGCCACCGCATCAACGGCGCCTATGGAGCCGATTTCAACAACGGTCGCGGCCACTACATGGTCTCCGCCGAATATGTGAAGGATCATGGCGCCTTCGGCCGCGAGACGCGCAAGCGCCCCAGCCTGGACACCAGCGCCGTCGCCAATCCGGACGGCTCTCTGACCCTGGTCAACGGCCTGAAGGCCAAGAACTATATGCCGGGCGGCATGATCACCAGCGGCGCCCTGGCCGGCCAGGTGTTCAACCCTGACGGCAGCCTGCGCCCCTATGACGGCATCGGCGCGCGCAACCAGTTGGACCACCTGGCGGTCAGCGCCCCCTTTGAGCGCTACAATCTGTTCGGCCGCGCCACCTACGCCCTGACCGAGCGGGCGACGGTCTGGTTCGACGCCAGCTATTCGATGACCCAGGGGGACTATCCCATGTTCCCCGAAGCCATTCCCGGCAGCGCGGGCGCGGGCCTGTTGATCAAGGCCGACAACGCCTTCCTGTCGCAGGACATCCGCAACCAGCTACTGGCGGCGGGCGAGACCGGCTTCCGCATGGGCCGTCTTCTGGCCGATGTAGGCGAGCGCGGCTATCTGGGCATCGACTATGAGCGCGAGGTTTATGAAGGCTCGATCGGCATCGACGGCAGCTTCGACGCCATGGGCAAGCCGTGGCGCTACAGCGCCTATTACACCCACGGCGAGGTGAGGAACCCGAACGCAATCCACAATGAGCGTATCGCCGCCAACTTCAACCGCGCCATCGACGCCGTCGACAACGGCTCGGGACAGATTGTCTGCCGCGACGCCCTGACCAATCCGAACAGCGCCTGTCGTCCGCTGAACCTGTTCGGCGTCGGCAACATGTCCGACGAGGCCATCGCCTATGCCTTCGCCTCCGGTTCGGGTCAGACGGGCGGCAAGCTGGATGCAGCGGGTTTCAGCCTGCGCGGCGATCCCTTCTCGACCTGGGCCGGTCCCGTGTCCGTGGCCCTGGGCGCCGAGATGCACCGCCAGAGCCTGTATACGCGCAACACCGACCCCTACTCGCAGGCGGGCGCCCTCAGCCCGCTCAACTACGCCACCCTGGACGGCCGCTATGACGTGAAGGAGGGCTTCGTCGAGGTCGCCGTGCCCCTGCTGAACGCGCAGAATGCGACGCTGGATATCAACGGCGCCGCCCGCTACAGCGACTACAGCACCGCCGGCGGCATCTGGTCGTGGAAGATGGGCGCCACCAGCCGCCTGTTCGAAGATCTGTTGCTGCGCGTCGTCTCGTCACGCGATATCCGCGCGCCCAGCATCAGCGAATTGTTCTCGACGCGGACCACCTATCTGTCGACCATTTCCGACCCGTTCCAGAACGGCCAGACCTATCAGGTCAACCTGTACGCCGGGGGCAACCCGGATCTGGGACCGGAAATCGCCGACACCTTCTCGGTCGGCCTGACCTATACGCCGCGCTTCCTGCCGGGCTTCAGCTCATCGCTGGACTTCTACAAGATCGAGATCGACGACGTCATCGGCACCATCGGCGCCCAGGAAATCCTGAATCAGTGCCGCGCCGGCAACGCCTCCCTGTGCGCCGCCATCCACCGCGATCCGCCCGCACCGGGCCAGACCACCGGCTCGGTCAACACCATCTATTCGACCGCCCTGAACTTCCAGACCTTCGACATCCAGGGCGTCGACATGGAGTTCGCCTATCGGGTGCAGCCGCAGGCCATCAACGGAACGCTGCAGTTCCGCGCCCTGGCCAGCTATGTCGAAAAGCTGACCTTCGACGCAGGCACCGGCCCGGCCGACCGCGTCGGCAACGTGGGCGACAACCTGTCCTTCGCCACGCCGCAATGGCGCGGAACGGGCAGCGTCTCCTATCTGAGCGATGAACTGAACGTCGACCTGCGCATGCGCTACGTCGACGGCGGCGACTTCAACCGCTTCATGAACATCACCAACAACAAGGTCAGCAGCCGCACCTATGTCGACCTGGGCGTGGAGCTGAAGCTGGACGAACGCATCAGCGTCACCGCCAACGTCAACAACCTGTTCGACCGCCAGCCGCCCTTCGTCCTGCAGGGCACCGCCCTGTACGATTCCATGGGCCGCTACTTCCAGGTGGGGGCCAAGGCCCGCTTCTAGACCCCTCTCCCTGTAAACGGCTCTCTCCTCAGGGCGCGCCTGCTGTGACCGGCAGGCGCGCCTCTTTTTTGCGTCAAGACAAACACCTGAACATACCGCCGTCGTCGTTTGCCAATTTTCACAGCCGACCTTGCCGCACCGTCCTTCCCCTGGCCGTGACGCGGTGCGGTGCGTGCTGTCAGATCGCTATGCCGGCATGCTCATCGCCCCTCTGGAGGCGGCTGCGCGAACTTGGGCTGCGGTCAATCCAAAGGGCATAGCCGCAATGTCAGCGTCCGACGCCGAGCCCTTGCGTAGTCACGTGCGCCGAATAGCCTTAGGCTTCCGTCAAACCTCGTCTTTTCAGGTTGCCTGCGATCAGCGGCGCCCACCATGCTTCGTTTTCAAGATACCAGGCCACAGTCAAAGCGATGGCGTTATCGATATCGCTATGCGGACGCCAGCCCAGTTCGCGCTTGATCAGCTCTGCGTTGACAGCGTAGCGGCGATCATGACCGGGCCGATCCTCGACCCTACAGATGGCCGAGACATGGGAGCGTCCGTCAGCGCGCGGGCGCAACTTATCAAGCGCAGCGCAGACCATCCCGGCGATCTGCAAGTTTGTGCGCTCGGCGTCGCCCCCCACGCAATAAGTCCGCCCAGGCGACGCTCCCTCAAGCATCATGGCCAGAGCGCGTGCATGATCTTCAACGAACAGCCAATCCCGCACATTGAGACCATCCCCGTAAATCGGCAGCTCCTGCCCCGACAGAGCCCGCAGGATTAACGTCGGGATCAGTTTTTCGGGAAACTGACGTGGGCCATAGTTATTTGAGCAGTTGCTGATAACCACCGGCAGACCGAATGTATGCCCCCAAGCCCGCACCAGATGATCAGAGGCCGCCTTGGACGCAGAGTATGGCGAACGCGGATCATAGGGCGTCGTCTCATCAAAGCGCCCTTGCGCCCCCAGAGAACCGAACACCTCATCGGTAGAAACATGCAGAAAGCGGAAGCGTTGGCGTCGCATCTCATCCAGACCGCGCCAATAGCTCAGCGCCTGATCGAGCAGGACCTGCGTTCCGACGATATTGGTGCGGATGAAAACAGAGGGTCCATCGATCGAACGGTCAACGTGCGTCTCAGCCGCCAGATGAGCGACCCTGTCCGGCCGGAAATCGCTGAAGGCCTCCGCCATGGCCTTTGCATCGCAGATGTCGGCCTTCAGGAAACGGAAACCGGGACAATCCGCAACCTCATCCAGCGAGGCAGCGACGCCAGCATAGGTCAGGCTGTCGACGACCAGAACCTGAAACCCACGCCCCAACAGTTCACGCACCAGGGCTGAGCCGATAAAACCGGCTCCGCCGGTCAGCAATATCCGCACAGGCGTCTCCCCGAGTCCTGCAAAACTGAAGAAGCGGCCGGCTTCGCGCCGTCAGGCCCTGAGCGCAGCCAGGTCGGCGACCGAAATTGTCGAGCGTCCTTCGCCGAGGAATGGCGAAGCCAAGTCTCGTAGCCGCGGCCAGGCCCGGTCGCGGTCCGTCAGAATCGCTTCCTCAGACGTAATCGGCCAAGGGATGGCCAGATCCGGGTCGTCCCAGGCCAGGCCGCCTTCATGGTCAGGCGAATAGGGCGCGGAAACCTTATAGGCGACCTCGGTTCCCGGCCGAAGCGTGACGAAGCCGTGGGCGAAGGTCGGCGGCACGAACAACTGGTCGCCGCTGTCCGCCGTCAGTTCAACCGCATGGTAGCGACCGAAGTCGGGCGAGCCGATGCGAAGGTCGACGACCACGTCCAGGATGGCGCCGCGAAGACAACGCACCAGTTTGGCCTGGGCATAGGGCGGACGTTGAAAATGCAGACCGCGCACGACGCCTTTGGCTTCCGAACGGGAATGATTGTCCTGAACGAAGTCGCAGTTGATTCCGGCCGCAGCGAAACGCGAGCGCGACCACGTTTCCGAAAACCAGCCGCGGGCGTCCCCATAGCGCGGGGTCCGCAAAAGAACGACCTGGGCGCTCACGACCCGACAGCGCCAGAAGAGGCGACCGCCGCCGCCGGCTCGTCAGCCTTCGCTGACAACAGGGCATAGGCGCGATCCAGCGCCTCATTGCGAACGAAGAGCAGGCGCGGCGTGGGCTCACGCTCCCAAGCCCCCGGCTCAGCGCCCCCATTCAGGGGCGCGCCATAGAAGATATGAGCACCGATCTGGCGAACACGCTCCAAACGCTGCCCCCACGACGGGCGAACGTAGTTGGCGTGATAGTTTACCGAATTCCTTGGCAACTGACTGGCGTTACGCCCTTCATAGACCTCACGCGCTATGCGTTCGGCCCGCGCCCAAGCAACGGCGTTCACCGGCCGACGCCCGATCGAGCCGTCACAGGTGAAGGTGAACTGACAAGTACGACTGTTGCGCTGGTAGACGACTTCGCAGACATCTTTCGGATAGGCTCTGTGGCGCGACCGGTTCAGCACCACCTCGGCCACAGCCGCCTGACCGGACTCGCTCTCATTGCGCGCCTCATAATAGACGGCCTGCGTCAGGCATTCGACGTCGTTATCTGGAACACGCGCCGGCGTCTTCAGGTCGAGGGTCGGTCGCGTATAGCCGCCCGCGCCACGGCGCGCTGGCGCCGTAACGGACGGATTCAGCGGAGGCGGTGCAAAAGAGGCCGCAGGTTCGATTTTGCTCGCCGAAGAGAGCGCCTCTGATGCAATCGGAGCACGCCGCACAGCAGGCCGCACCGGCGAAGGCGGCGCTGCGTCCGTCAGCCTCATGCCCTTGCCTTCCTTGACCATGGCCTGCAGGCGGATATTGAGGCGAGCACGCCGCTCAGCGTCTGTCTCGGTCTCGTGCGACGCCGCTGTAGCAGGGACATAGGCTGGAATCGGCCGAACAGCGCCGGGTTGGGCCTGCGCCTGGCCAAAGGGGACGTGACCGGTCAGGCCCGCCCATCCGGCGACCCCCAATCCTCCCGCGATCAGCACTGGAGCAAGTCCGCGCATTCTTCCCCCACAAACAGCAACAAACATACCAGTCGTCACCCTTTGCGCCAAGCCGAAGCAATGTTTTGTGAGATTGGCAGGGGCGTCCCCAGGCCTTATCAAGAGACGGTCATGATGACCGCACGCCGTTCCGGCTTTTCCCTGATTGAGGCCCTGGTCGTTCTGGCGATCGGCGGAATGGCGCTGGCTGTGATCTTTTCAATCGGCATCAAGGCCGGCGATACGGGCTTCTCATTAGGTCGTCGCGCCATGTCGGTCGCCGACGCCGATGTGGCCATCAGCGACCTGCGCAGCATCATCCGCAGCATCTCGGTGCGCCCTCCCGCCTCGATAATCGACGGCGTCGATCACCCCATATTCGCCGCTCCAGATCGCCTGGAAGCCGATGTGGTTATGGAACGGGCGACGGGATGCGCGCCTCAAGGCTGGGCCGGGCGGCTGACTCTGAGTTTCAGAACCCAGGGGGAACCGACGCTGATGTGTCAGGCTGGCGATCGCACGGTCACACTGCTGACCCTGCCCAAGGGCGTCGAGGCCTTCTTCGCCTATTCTGAAAACGGTGAAGTATGGGGGCCGACGTATGAAGCGCCCAAGGCTCTGGCCACCCGCATGGAAGGCATGCGCAGCCGCCAATTTTTCATGCGCCTGAAAGCCGGCCCGGTCGACATCGTCGAGTCGGCGTCAAGCGGCCTGCCGGGTCGCTGGGCGAGGCCTGATGTCGACTTCTAAGCCTGAAGCGCGGCGCGGCTTCGCCTTGCCCGCCGTCCTGGCTGTGACGGGCGTAGTTACGCTGATCTTCCTGGTCGCCATCACCGCCCTGGCGAGTCTGACAGCAGAGGCGGCGTCCGCACGCGCACGCGTCCGCTTCTTGCAACGCGCCATGACGGCCGAAGCCGCCCTGGCCTTCATGGCCGCTACAGAACCAACGCGCGCCTATGGCTTCGGCGTCAATGACGTGCGCGGTGTTCTGGACATGGACAGGGATGAGCAACCGTCCAATGCCTCCGGCCTGCCTGTCGAGAAGGTCCTCGCCGATAACCGCCGCTATATCATGGATATAGATGGCCCCTTGGTTCTGCAGATTCAGGATCAGGCAGGCACGCTCAACACCGCCATGCTGTTCGGACAGGTTCATGAGCGGTTTCTTGAGGCTGTGGGCGTACAGTCCAGCGAACGTCAGCCGCTGATCGCGCGCTACCTGGACTATATCGATCACGACGACCTGAGACAGACCAATGGCGCTGAGCGAAGCGACTACAATACAGGCGGCCCGGCGAACCGACGCCTGATCCGTCCCACGGAATGGTTGTCCGTCCTGGGCGCACGCCAAGCCGTCGACGCCAACGCGTGGCGGCGTCTGCGCCCATACCTGTCAGCTGACCCCACTGCTCCATCCCTGAATGTGAACACCGCCAGCGCCGCCGTACTTACCCTCTGGTTCGGCCTGAACGAAAATCAGGCCCAGGCCCTGATCCGAGCACGCGAACAACGGCCCCTGACATCACTGACAGACATCAGCAACGTGACAGGGCTCGCTTTCGACGGCGATTATGAGCAGGTCTACACCTACTCCTCCGGGGTCACGATCCTGACCCTACACGACACCCGTTCCGCCTGGACCTATCAGGCGCGCCTGACCCTGACCCCCAACGACCTTGAGCAACCGCTCTGGATCGATCAAACCGAACTTAAAGAGGCCCCTCGCCGGGCCGTGGCCGACACGTCAGATGCAATTCGACTTCCTTACGCCCCGCGTTGAGCGGCTCAGCGCCGATGGCGCGGTCGATATCGTCCACCCCGGCGGACGACTGGGACGGTGGCTGCGACGCCCTGTTCTGTTGCTGGCGCGCGACCTATGCGCGTTTGGGCTGTTCGCCACGGCGGCCCTGCCGCGCCGTCGCCGCCGTCAGGCTGCTGCATTACACGCGCGGCTGGGTGCGCCTTATGTCCGATCAAGCTCTGCGCTGACGAAGGCAGGCGACGACTTCGGTGTCTGGTGGTGGGACACAGAGCGTGTTGAAACCCTGCTGACCGCCATCGATGGCCCGACCCGCCCGCTGATCCGTCCCGAGACACTGGCCCAGCCACGCGGCGACGGTTGGCGCATCGTGCGCTTAAAGAACGGGTATGAGGCCCAGTTGTGGACAGCCAAAGCTCTGGTCGCATCGGCCTGGCGGCGCGAACGATATGATGTCGCCTCCTGGTCTGCGTTCGTGCGCCTGCAACGCGTCTCGACGCCTGCTTCGTACGCACCGCCCGCGCCGGCCGATCTGCCCATATCCTTCGACGGTCACGACGCCTTCGCCTTGGCGCCGATTGAACTAACCCGCGAACAGGCAGCCTGGGCGGCAGGCGGCGCAACCGCCTTCGTCAGCCTGTGCTTCGCCGCCTTTCTGGCTGGACAGGGGCAAGAACTGAGCAAGGACACGGCTCGCGTAGAGGCTGAAACGGCGCAGATCCGCGCCGCCACGCCGCGCGCTGCCGCCGTACAGAACCTGGACGCCAGTCAAAAGAAGCTGATCGCCTATCGCCAGATAGAAGAACAGACAGGACCGTTAAGCGCCGCCGGCGCCGCCATCGGCATTCTGGCCCTGCATGAACTGACGCCGACAGCACTGGACGCTGGGGCAGAAACCCTCAGCTTCACTCTAAGCTATGACGCCTTGGGCAAGGCTGCGGCGCTGATCGCTGATCTGGATAGCTCTGGCTATTTCCATGACGTTCAACCGCGCACAGACGCCTCGGCCAAGACCCTGATTGTAGAGATGAAGGTCCGCGACGCGGCCCCGCCGCTCAGCGCTGAACTATAGAACACTTCAGTTTCATGCGCCCCTAGCTCAACGCGCAGTCGTAATCTGATAGCGAATGAAGCGGCAGGCGCCGTCGTCGGTCTTCAGGGTCATGACAACCCGATCCTGATGAATCAAATTAGCGCTGACGCTGGAACAGCCCCCGCCTTCTGCAATTTCAAGGGCCGGCGCCAGAGTATAACGCCACGACGTCCGCAGCTCGATCACCCGATCGCCCTCGGTCACAGGCATAGCCGGATCAATGATGCGTACCGGCTCGCCGGTGCGGTTCGCCTCGCGCCGGAGATCGGACACCTGGCGCTGGAATTCAAAGAAGACCGCATGGGCGGTCGTCTGGTCCAGCATTCGCGAAGTCGATGGCATGATAACTGCGGCGCTGAGAGCGAAGATCGCCAGCACCACAAGTATCTCCATCAAGCTATATCCCGCTCGCCGCAACGGATGCTGAGCGGGTCCGCCTGACAGCGCGTGATCAGCGCGGTTGATCGGACGAGACATCAGCGTTGACGCCCTCGCCGCCCTCCTGGCCATCAGCGCCATAGCTGATGACCCGCGCGCGCGCGTCAGCAGGCGCCCCCGGCGTGGCGGCCGCTGGCGCGACATAGATGTAAGGCCGGCCCCACGGATCCGGCGGCAGGTCCTTATCCAGATAGGGCCCTGACCAGCCCGGCGCCTGCTCCGGATTGGCCTGCATCAACAGCGCCAGACCTTCCTGCTCGGTCGGCAGGCGACCGATATCAATGCGCATGGTCTCGAGCGCCGCCTCCAGCGAGCGAATCTGCAAGCGGGCGGTCTGCGTCTTGGACTTGTCCAACTGTGTGAACAGACGCGGTCCGACCACAGCAGCAATCAGGGCGATGATGGCCAGAACCACCAGAATCTCGAGCATGGAATATCCCGCGCGCGCCTTGCGCCGCTCGAAACGCCGTTCCCACTGATGTGAAGCAGCAACGTCGGTCGAAAAACGGCGATGGATTCGTTTCAAAACAGGAAGCATCGATCGACCACTCTGGATTTCTTAGCTGTTATGGACGCTTAGCGATTGCTATAGCTCAGCGGGCATGGGGGGTCGATGCGAATTGCGGCCTGATCGCGCCGCAACACGATACGGGACGAATCTTGCCGGGCTTCATCGCTGACATAGTCGCTTCGACGCGCGCGTCGGTCGAAACGCTGAAAGCGCGCCTGCGCCGCACGACCCCGCGCGAGCGTATTCTTCTGGCCGCGCTGGCCCTTGGCGCCGCCCTTTACGCCCCGGTCGCCGCACTGGAATCGCGCACCGCTCAAGCCGAAGCCTATGTCGATGCGCTAGGTGAACAATCCTCAGCCCGGCTGACCGCCAACGCTGCGCGGCGCATCGCCGAAGGCGCTGCCGACCGTATCGCGCTGGATGACATGAACGCCTGGGGCTTTGAGGCCGCCAACGCCGCCGTGGCTCAGGTCCTGATCGAGCATCGCCTGCTTCAGTCCGCTGAAGCTGTCGAACTGCCCAACCCCCGTATCACGACCAACGCAAAGATCGAGACTATCGGTCCGACCCAGTGGCTGGAGGCTGAAGTACAGGCCGATCTACGCTGGAGCACGACCTTCGCCTTTCTGGATCAACTCGGCGAATGGCCTGAAGGATTCCGCGTCGTCAGCTTCCGCTATGAGTTGACCCCGCCTCGGCCGATGGAGCCTGACGCTGATCCTCCGTGGACCAGTGGCAAACTGTGGTTGCGACTGGCCTTTCCCGTACGTCTGGATGCACCGCCCGTGGCGGAGAAAGCACCATGAGGCCTTTATTCTGGCTGGCGCCGCCGCTGATCCTGGCCCTGTGCTTCCTCAGCGGAACCACCTGGCCCGGTCGCCCTGAAGAACCGCCCTCAGTCGTGCGTGGACAAACGTCACGCAATAGCGCCGTGACGCGCCCTGGCGAGGGCGTTGTGGCCGCCGTGACCTTTCTGAAGACCCTGCGTTCCGACCCGCCGCCGCCTGCGCCGCCGCCGCCCCCTCCTCCACCGCCGCCGCCTCCGCCGCCTCCTGACATCTCGGCGACCTTCCGGGCAGCCCTGCGCGGCGTCGAACGCGACCCAGCGACCGGGCAACGCCGCGCCCTGGTCACAACCGACAGTGGCGGCGTCGCCGCCCTGAGCGAAGGCGCGCGCTTTAATGAAGGCTGGCGCATCAGAACCATCACGGCGGATGCCGTCACCCTGGCCAAGGGCCGCGAAACACGCGTTGTACGGGTGTTCGGTTGAGTATCGAGGAGAACGGCATGTCGAACCTGTTCGCGGATCGTCCCGCCTTTCGGCGACCTTTATCGTGCACACTGTCGCGCGCCAGCCTGCGCGCCGCGGTCGCTGCTGCTCCATTCCTGCTGCTGGCGGGTTGCGCCGCCTTTCCAGAATTCGAAACCGTCACCGACCGACCGATCGCGCGCTCATCGTCCGGCGACCTCGACGGCCAGATCAGCGGCCCGACAGCCCGTGAAGGCCGGCATCGCGTTCAGACCAGCACTCTGGCCATTCCCGGACCTGCGTCCTCTCCGACAGCCTCTAGAAAACCCGCCACCCCCGAGCAGATCGCCGACCTGCTGCCGGACGATCTGATTGACGCCAACCTGTCGCCGCAGCCCATCCCGCAGTTCGCCGCCACTGTATTCGGCGGCGTATTGAAGGTCCCCTTCACTCTGTCTCCTGATGTCGCCACTCGCCCTGAAGTGGTGGCCGGCGGCAGCGGCGGCGCCATCAGCAAGCGCGCACTGTTCAGCCTGACCCAGCAGGCGCTGAAACAGTATGGCGTTGAAGTCTATATCGACGGCGGCTTCGTCACGGTCGGCGCAACACCTGAGACTTCAACGGGATCAGATATCAACCGTACGCGGATCGCCCCGACTTCCGGCGGTCGCGTGGTGCAGTTCTTCAGCGTCCAGACCATCGAGGTCAACGCCCTGCAAAGCCTGCTGCAGGACGTCTACCCCAACCTGCGTGGCGCACGCATCACGCCGGACCCCCTGACCAACAGCCTGATCATCTCTGGTTCCGGCCGCGAAGTCGCCCAGGTCGTGCGGGCCCTGCGCGAACTGGATCAACCGCGCTTTGCCGGAACTGAGGTCCTGCGTGTCGAGCCGTCCTTCTGGGCCACGGACCAGTTGGCGACCTCGCTAGAGCAGACGCTGACCACCGAAGGCTATGTCGTCTCCCGTCAGGCCCTGGCCGGCCGCGCCATCGTCATTCTGTCCTTCCCGGCGGCGAACCAACTGCTGATCTTCGCCCGAGATCCCGAGGCCCTGGCCCGCGCCCGCTACTGGGTCGAAACACTGGATCAGCCCGCCTCCCTCGGAGACAAGGCCTCGACCTTCGTCTATCAGGTCAAGAATACGGATGCGGCCTCACTGGGTCAGCTGGCCATGGGTCAAAGTCCGACGATGTCCCAGGCTCAGGCCCCTGTCGGCGTTCCCGGCGCGCCGCCTGCGACGGAAAACAATCGCCCTCAAAACAATACCTCGCAGAGCGGCGGACAGGGCCCCGGCGCACAGGGGCAGTTCATGAGCGGCCGGGTTCTGACCGACCCCATCGGCAACCGCATCATCTTCACCGGCACCGCCAATGAATTCGCCCAGCTGCGTAACCTTCTGAACACGCTGGACACCCCGGCGCCTCAGGTGGTGATCGAGGTGATGATCGCTGAGGTGACGCTGACGGACAAAACCGCACTCGGCGTCAATCTTTTCGGAACAGAAAGTCACGGCGACGGCATCCTGACCGGCTCAACCGAAAGCATGACGCTGGGCGGAGGACTCGTCGTCTCCTTCAAGGGGCCGGACTTCCGGGCCAGTCTGGCGGCTGAAGCGTCAAACAACCGCGTCAATATTCTGCAAAGGCCCCAGTTGGTGGCGCGCAGCGGTGGAACGGCGCGCTTCCAGGTCGGCCAGGATGTGCCGATCATCACCTCCCAGCGCGCAGTCAACACGCAAACAGGCAATAACAACGGCACGGACGTGCTGCAAAGCGTGCAGTATCGCCAGACCGGGGTGATCCTCGACCTACAGCCCGTCGTCTATGGCGACCGGGTCGACATCACCATCAGCCAGGAAATCTCTGAAGTCGGAGAATCCGCCAGCTCCGCTATCGCCAGCCCCCCGATCCTGAACCGCAGCCTCACGACACAGATTTCGATCACTGACGGCTGGACCGGCATTCTGGGCGGGCTGATCAGCAACAACTACTCTAAAACCAATACAGGCGTGCCTTTCGTAAAGGACATCCCCCTGATCGGCTCAGCTTTCCAGACCAACAAGGTCAGCGGCGTGCGAACCGAACTCGTCATGCTCATCACGCCCCACGTCATCCGCGGCGATGAAGACATGGCGGACATGGCCGACGCCTTCTCCAGCGACATCAACGCCGCCTTCCGAACGGGCCGTGGCTGGTCCTATACGCTTACGCCCTTCTCCATCGGCCACGGGGTGCGCGGCGTCGGTTTTGATCTGCCTGCGCCCAACCGCGCTTCTGAACGACGCCGAGCTTCGAGCGCAGCGCAGCGTTCCGCGCCGGGCGATCAGCCAACCGCAGCCAACGAGGCGGCGCCTAAAGAAGCGGATGACGCTCCCTCCGACGAGGACTGAAGCCTCAGTCCGGCAAGTCCAACCGCCGCCACCCCATGCGGTCGAACACCAAGGGAGCGGGTGAGCGCCCCTGGCGCCGCTCTACGCCTACGGTGACGCGATATAGCTGGACCTCATAGCTGCCATCACCCGCAGGGAACCCTGCGTTGATGCGCGGCGCGGTTTTAGGCTCCGCCTCCCAGACGATGACATCGCCATCGGGCAGTTCGATCCGGCCATGGGGCTGGGCCATGGGGTTCAACTGGCGCGTCAGAGCCAGGGCGTTTTCCTGTGAAGCGACCTGCTCGATCGCCTCGGCCGCCCTCTGCTGACTGCGCGCCATCTGGATCTGCAGTTCGAAGATGGCCATCAGCGTCATGGAGGCGATGGCCAGCGCCACCAGAGCCTCGATCAGGCTGAATCCTCCACGAGCCGCCGTCGGCGCACGCATCAGACGACGCCTTCGTAAACACTCGAAAGGGCCAGAACCAGCGACAGGGCCACAAAGCCGACCACGATGGAAATGACGGCGATGGCCATCGGCTCCAGAAGCGAGGTCATGCGCTTCATCCGATCGCGCAGGCGCGCTTCATAGTTGTCGGCCATGAAGCCGAACATGGCGCCGATGGCCCCCGACTTCTGGCCCGCCCGCAACAGGCTGAGGTCCATCGCCTCAAGTCCGGTGTGTGCGCCAAGGGAAGCGTCCAGCGTCAGGCCAGCGCGTAGATCGCTGTCCAGCAGATCCAGCCCCTGACGGAACGGGCCGATCGGCACCGCAGCCCTCGCCAGACCAGCGGCTGACAGCAGCGGCACGCCGTTGTTCAGGGCGAAGGCCGTCAGGCGCGCCCAGGAAGCGATCTCGCGCGATCGGATCACCGGACCGACAACGGGCAGGCCATGGGCGACCGTATAGGCGCGCTCACGGATCGCCCGGTTTGAAACGATGAAGAAGATCGCCGCAACTAGGGCTGCAGCCGCAATCCCAACAAGGCCAAGGTTGGCGTTTGCGAACTCGCCCGTCTCCAACACCCAGCGCGACATGGCGGGGATATTCTCGCGGTCTTCTCCGATCATGACGCCGAAACGCGGCACTACCTGCGTGAAGATGAATCCGATAGCCGCCACGCCAGCGAAACACAAAAAGGCCGGATAGGTCATGGCGTTGGTGAAATCGCGTTGCAGACGGTCCTCATAGGCCATCTGTTCGGCGGCCTCCTTCAGCACCTCGGCGATACGACCCGACGCCTCACCGACGCGGGCCATGGCGTAGACATAGTCGGGAAAGCCGGGCGCATGCTCCTCCAGCGCATCGCCAAAGGATTCCCCGCGCCTCAAGGCCGCGATCGCGGCCTGAAACTGGCGGCGACCCTTGCGCGCCTGCATGCCTTGGGCGACCGTATCCAGCGCTTCCAGCAAGGAGACGCCCGCCTCCAGCATCAGCGCCATCTGCCGCAGCACCAGCACCCGCTCGCCTGCCTTCAGGCCGCGCTCGCGCCCTTCAGCCTTGGGCGCGGCGGCGGGGCGTATCCGCACGACCGTCAGACCGTCGGCGCTCAGACGGCGCATGGCCAGCGCCTCGTCAGCGGCGCCGATCATTCCCTTGACTATCCGCCCGTCCCGCCCGGCGGCCTCATACTGAAAAGTCAGTTGATCGGTCATGCCGCACGCCTCACTGACCGCTGCCAGCGATGCGATAGACTTCAGACAGGGCCGTCTGACCTCGCCGCGCCTTGAGGAAGGCGTCGTCGGCGAAGCTGAGGAATCCTTCGCTGCGCGCAGCAGCCGTCAACTGGTCCTCGTCTGCCGAAGCGCGCATGCCCGCGATGATGGCCGCAGACATCGGCGCCAGTTCATAGACGCCCAGGCGACCTCGGAATCCGCTCAGGCCGCACCTGGCGCAACCGACCGGCTCCATCCAATGCTGTTCCTCTTTGGCCGTCAGAGCATGCAGATGTGGAGGCGTCGCCTGTTCGTGGACGCCAGCCTCAGCCATCGTCGAGGGACGGGCGCAGTCTTCACACAGGCGGCGGATCAGGCGCTGCCCCGCCACGCCGCGCATGACATCGGCCAGAAGATAGTCCTCAATCCCTAGATCCAGCAGACGCGGTATGGCGGCCAGGGCGGTGTTGGTGTGGACCGTCGAGATGACCATGTGGCCGGTCAGGGCGGCCTGGACGGCGATACGCGCTGTTTCTGGATCGCGGATTTCACCGATCATGATGACGTCCGGGTCCTGACGCAGGATGGAGCGAAGACCTGCCGCGAAGGTCAGGCCGATCTCTGAACGGACGCGGACCTGGATCACGCCAGGCAGGTCCAGTTCGACCGGATCCTCGACCGTGATGATCTTGCGCTCGCCATC
Organism: Brevundimonas diminuta; assembly: GCF_039673845.1. GTDB lineage: Bacteria > Pseudomonadota > Alphaproteobacteria > Caulobacterales > Caulobacteraceae > Brevundimonas > Brevundimonas diminuta_E. Next base: position 153,462 of record NZ_JBDJMK010000009.1, read on the forward strand.
GTTCAGGTGGGTCAGCAGGCGATAGATGGTGGTGGTCTTTCCCGAACCCGTCGGGCCGGTGATCAGAAAGACGCCGTTGGGGTGCTCCGCCAGACGCAGGAAGCCGGCTTCCTGTTCGGCGCTGACGCCCAGTTCGGACAGCAGCGGCAAGCGGCTGGTCTTGCCCAGCAGACGCAGGACGATGGACTCGCCCCAGGAACATGGCAGGGTCGACACGCGCAGATCGACCTCCTGGCCTGAGACGCGGATCGATTGGCGCCCATCCTGGGGCAGGCGACGCTCGCCGATGTCCATGCCGCTGAGCAGCTTGATGCGCGAACAGACGGCGTCGAAGTTCGAGCGCGGCGCGCTGCGCGCCGTGGTCAGGACGCCATCGATCCGCATACGGACCAGAAAGCGGTCTTCATAAGGTTCGACGTGCACGTCGGAAGCGCGGCGGGTCAGGGCCTCCGCGAAGACCGCGTTGACGAAGTCGATGACCGGCGCTTCCTGCGCCAGTTCGCGCAGGCGAGCGGCGTCGGCGCCCGCACCGCCCAAACCTGCGTCCAGCGATGGTGCGTGGTCGCGGGTCAGATCCTCCGTCAGAGCCTCGATCAGAGAGCGCTGCGCCAGGAAGAAGGCGATGGGTCCAGTCGTCTGGTGCAGGCTTTGCGCCTGGCTGATCCGTTCGGCCAGCGCGGGATCCAGCGGCTGAACAGCGGCGCAGACAATACGCGATGCGCCGTCTTCGCCGTCGGGAGGCGCATCGCGCCAGGCGACCGCCTCATGTTCGGCCCACCAGGCCAGAGGGGAGCCGATTTCTTCAAGGAAAGCCGAGATGCGCTCGGGCGCGGGCGCGCCCTCGGGCGCAAGAATCGGCAGATTCAACTGCTCAGAGAGAATGTCCAGAAGCTGCGCTTCGGATAGTGCGCCCAGACGCACCAGATTCAGACCGATCAGGCCGCCGTTCTGAGCCTGCAATGACAAGGCGTTGGCGACATCCGCAGGGCGGACGAGGCCGCGCTGAACGAGAAGCTCGCCAAGACGCATGCGATCGGATGGAGAGGTCAAGGCAACTCCAGAACAATCAAGATTCACAGGGGCGGAAATCACAGTCACCCCCATGGCTGTAACGACGAGGGCGAACGCCGTCTACCAAACACGAGTCCGAAACGACACCGTCACATAAACTGCCCGGTGCAAGACCCCTACTCGTTCTCTCCAAAAGAAAAGGGAGGGCTTACGCCCTCCCTTCCCCAGTTCAGGAATGAACCTGGACTTAGTTCGCAGGCGGGGTGGCGCCCAGCGAGTTTTCGTAGATTTGGCCCGTCGACTGAGTCGTGCGGACCTTGGCGGACACGCCGTTGGCCTGGCTTTGGATGGTGACCAGCAGGTCACCATTGGCGGCCGTCGTGCCGAAGGCCGACTTCAGTTGGTCGCCGCGCACCGAGACGAAGGCGCCCGGAGCGACCGACGGGATGGTGTAGGTGCCGGTCGGAGCAGCCGCGCCGTTGTTGGCCTTCAGCGAGACGACGATCGGGCCCACCGGAGCCGTACCGTTGTTGGCGATACGCAGGCTGGAGTTGGCCGAACCGTTGTCCAGAGCGAACCACGGAGCGTAGAAGTTGGTGCCGTCCAGACCGATGGTGAGCAGGTTACGCTCAACCGTGGCAGGCCCAGCCCAACCCGTGGCATAGGTCGGCTTGATCACAGCCGAGTAGGCGCCCGAAGAGATCACGGTACCCGCGGCCGGCGTCAGGACCAGGTTGGCGTCCAGGCTATTACCCGGCAACGTGTACTTGGCGCTGGTTGCGGTAGCCGTGCCCGGCAGGGCGACGCCGCCGATCGCAGCCGCCAGATCCTTGACCTGCGGACCCGACAGGGTCACTTCAGCCGAAGTGATGATGGTGCTTACGCCGCCGGCGGCCGAAGCTTTCAGGTCCGTAAAGACATTATTCGTCGTGGTTTCCCAGTCTTGGGTCGTCGCGGAGGCGCCGCCGACCGGCACGATCACATTGCCCGTCATGCCGGTTTCTTTGAACTTCTTGAAGTCCGTCAGAGCGGCGAGAACCGAGCTGCTCGGAACCTTGAAGAACTCATCGAAAGCCGAACCGAAGGACACGACCGTCGCAGCCGTCGACGAGTCCAACTCGACGTTCTGACCAGCGATAACCTGCTTGAAGCTGTAGCTTACCTTAACGGCTTCCTTGCCGGTCACGGCCAGGTCGAAATTTTCCAGCAAGACGCTGTTGATGATCTCAGCGCTGGTGCCCGAGTTCGAAACCGTGACGTAAGCCGTCAGGGTCTTGCCGCCGTTGCTCAGAACCGGGGTGACCGTGCCGACCAGATTGCCCAGGGTGATTTCAGCAGCCGTGACGTTCTGGAACTTGGCCGGACCGGACAGATCGTAGGTCGCAACGAAGGTCAGGCCCGAAGCGCCGCCAGCGACGTTGATCTCGTTCGTCAGTTTGTTGAACGCGAAGGTATTCGGCAGGGCCGCGACATCGGTCGCCAAGCCGGCAGCCGGGAAGGTGTATTCCGAAGCGATCGTGTACACCGAAGCGGGAACGGCAGGATTGCCGCCGCTAGCCGGAACGGCGGCGTTGACCGGCACGCCGGCGATCTCAGAACGGGTCGACAGAACGCCTGCGTTAGCGGCGCCGGCGAAAGCCATCGCACCCAGGGCGGCGGCGGTGAGAAGAAGCTTCTTAGTCATTTCGGTTGGTTCCCCAAAGAAACTTGTCAGTGGACGGCGCCATTTTGTGAACGCCTCTCGGCCACAGTTCACACCCCCCGAGAGGAATGGCTGCGTCCATGGCTTTGCGCTTGTATCTCGGCATTCTCTGAACGGTCAAGAGAGATATCACGGCTCTCTTCTGCGAATTTTCCCAATTTGATTAATCGTTTATATGGAAATTACAAATTGACTTTTGTTCGATGATCAAATTTCATCGAATCAAATGATTCAGTATCGACGTTCATTAATCTTCGGTTGCTTACAAAACAATGCCAATAATCGCCTTGTTTGTGCTTTATTGGGGCCCCCACCGATCGTGGGCGTAAGGCGCAAGGCCGGACGGAGTCTTGCGCCGGGTCACGGCGTAGTCCAAAGCCGCGATATCTGAAGATTATTCCAGCACCCGTCGTTTCCTCCGAACTCTCAATGAACCCTGACAGCGTCCTGTTTCTTTCTCTGGATTCATGCCGTCATGACGCCTTCGCGACAGCTGACGCCCCGGCGTTGAACGGCATTGCGCCGGTACGCAGGGCGCGGGCGCCGTCTCATTTCACCTATGGCTCTCACGCGGCGATGTTCGTGGGTTTCACGCCAGGCGTGGCCGAGGAGCAGACCCCTTTTTTCAACCCGAAGTTCGCGCGGCTCTTCCGGTTGAACTACGCCGGGCATCCGGGCGCCGCGCCACCTGGCTTCCTGTTGAGCGGCGACAATATCGTAGACGGCTTCCGCAATGCCGGTCATCGCACCATAGGCACCGCAGCCATGGGCTGGTTTGATCCAGCAACGGCGGTTTCGGCTGCGCTAAGGCGCGGCTTCGACGCGTTCCACTTTGTCGGCCATCAAGGCGTCGCCGCTCAGGTCAACTGGATCGATGAACAGTTGGAACACGCCGGCGAGCGCCCCGTGTTCGTCTTCGCCAATATCGGGGAGACGCATGTGCCCTACCACTATGAAGGCGCGCCATGGTCGCGGGACGACAATCCCTGCGTCCCGTTCCAGACCGAAGATCGTTCCGCAGAGTGCCGCCGTCGCCAGATCGCCTGCGTGGAATATGTCGACCGCCAGATCGCCGGGCTGATCGAACGCTTTCACGGAGCGACGATTCTGATGTGCGCCGATCACGGGGATTGCTGGGGCGAAGACGGCCTGTGGGAACACGGTGTTTCGCATGAGATGACGCTGACTGTGCCGCTGGCGATACGGTATCGCGGCCAGCCGCTCTAGACCCCGGCTATGATCCTGCGCAGATAGGCGCCGTAGTCGGCAGCCCCATAGGCGTCGGCCAGTCGCTCCAGGGCCGCGTCGTTGATCCATCCCATGCGCCAGGCGACCTCTTCGGGACAGGCGATCTTGAAGCCCTGGCGCTGCTCCAGGGTGCGGACGAAGGCGGCCGCGTCGTGCAGGCTGTCGGGCGTGCCCGTGTCCAGCCAGGCGAAGCCCCGGCCCAGCCGCTCGACGCCCAGGAGCCCCTGCTCCAGATAGACGCGATTCAGGTCGGTGATCTCAAGCTCTCCGCGCGATGAGGGCTGCAAGGCCGCGGCGATCTCCGGCGCTCGGCCGTCATACAGATAAAGACCCGTCACCGCCCACGAAGAACGAGGCTGACAGGGCTTCTCCTCGATCGAAAGCGGGCGCCCCTGCGCGTCCATCTCCACCACGCCATAACGGGTCGGGTCGGCCACATGATAGGCGAACACGCGAGCGCCCGCTCCGAACTTCAACGGCGCCGCAGCCTGGGCGAAGACCCGCCCAGCCCCTTCGCCGTAAAAAATGTTGTCGCCAAGGATCAGGGCGGAAGGCCCGCCATTCACGAAATCCGCGCCCAGCCGATAGGCGTCGGCCAAACCGCGCGGATGGTCCTGAACGGCGAAGGACAGGTTGAGGCCCCACTGCCCCCCATCGCCGAGTTGAGCCTGAAAGGCGGACCGGTCGCGCGGCGTCGTGATGACTAGAATCTCGCGGATGCCCGCCAACATCAGGGTCGTCAGCGGATAGTAAATCAGCGGCTTGTCATAGACAGGCATCAGTTGCTTGGAGACAGCAGTGGTCATGGGATGCAGGCGCGAGCCGGTCCCTCCGGCCAGGATGATGCCCTTCATCAGCGCAGATTCCCTTGCAGCCAGGCCTCGACCAGATCCGGGACGGCGGCGCGCCAGTCATGGAGGGTCAGGCCGAAATCAGACACGATGCGGCTGCTGTCGAGCCGTGAGTTCAGAGGCCGGCGCGCCGGGGCCGGCCAGTCGGTCGAGGCGATGCCCGTCAGAACCGGACGAGCGACGCCGACACGCGCGCTCCAGGTCTCGGTCAGGGCCTCAGCCACCTCCAGCCAGGTCGCATCCGTCGCCCCCGCGTAGTGATACAGCCGGGCAGGCTGCGCCAGACGCGCGGACAGGCTGAGCGCGCACAGGGCCTCGGCTAGGTCATCCACAAGCGTCGGACGCCCTGACTGATCCTGGACGACGCGCAACGCCTCGCCCGCACGGGCGCGTGACAGGATCGCACCGACAAAACCGCCCGAAGACAGAAGCCAGGACGTCCGCACCACCAGCCCATCCACGCCCGACGCTATGACAGCAGCCTCTCCGGTCTGTTTGCTGCGGCCATAGGCGGACAGGGGTGCGGGCGGATCGCACTCGACATAGGGAGCGCCCTTGCGGCCATCAAACACATAGTCGGTCGACAGATGAATCAGGGCGCCGCCGCTGTGGCGCACGGCAGCGGCGATCAGGCCCGGCGCATGACCGTTGACGGCCAGGGCCTGTTCCGGCGCCGCCTCGGCCGCGTCTACCGCCGTCCACGCCGCCGCATTGATCACTACAGACGGGCGGATGCCGGCGAAGGCCGCCTCAATGGCGGCGCCGTCCGTGATGTCCAGATCCCGTCGAGCCAGACCCACGACGGGACGATCGTCGCGTTGCAACGCAGCCAGGGTCGCACGACCGACCTGTCCTTCGGCGCCGAGAATGAGGACGGGTCCAGACATCAGCCCGCCCAGTTCGGGGGCGGACGAAGCCGGGAAAAGGGCCGCGACAAACGATCGAAATGCGCATTGAACCCTGGGTCACGGCCGAAACGCGCGCCCCAGCGGTTCCACAGCAGACGTGAGGCGGTTTCAGCGCGCGCCCGCCGCGTCGCATCCGTGTTGAAGCCGCGCGATTTGGACTCCAGATGATAGAGGGTCGCGTATGGGTCATAGAGGACTTTAAGACCCTCTGCCTGAGCGCGCAGGCACAGATCGACATCATTGCCCTCGACCGGGAAGCTGGCGGAATCGAAGCCGCCCAGGCTGCGGAAGACGTCCGCACGGATCGCGATACAGGCGCCCGTCACCGCCACACAGGCGTGCTGCAGGGCGTGACGACCCAGATAACCGCCGTCGTCGCCGCTATCCCCGACTCCGTCGTGAATCAGGAAGGAAGAGACTTCTTCGCGCGCGACGAAACCCGCATGCTGGATCGTGCCATCCTCATACAGCAGGCGGCATCCGACGACGCCGACCTCTGGACGCTGGGCCTGGCTGACCAGTTCATCCAGCCAGTCAGGCGTGCGCACCACGGTGTCGTTATTGAGGAAGACAAGAACATCCGCATCCGTCTGGGCCGCCGCAAGATTGTTCATCAGGGCCCAGTTGAACTCGCCCTCGTACGGCATGATGCGCGCGTAACCCGACGCTTCCAGCTCCGTCAGATAGGCGCGGGTTTCCGGCGCCTCGCTCTGGTGGTCGATGATCAGCAGCTCAAACGGCGTGATATTGGTCTTGCGCGCCGCCAGAAGACTGTCGACGCAGGGACGCAGCAAATTGAGCGCATCCTTGGTCGCGATGATGATGCACGCTTTCGACGCCTCTGGTCGGCGTCGGATACGCACAGCGCCCGGCAGCCTGACACCCAGCTCATCCTCATAGGCCACGACCTGAGCGCCATCGGCGCGCGCATGCGCTTGGACAGCCTGACGCCATAGCTCTGACGAAGGCTCATGGGACCACCGCGTCAACAGAACCCGGGCCACATGATCAATCACGCCGTCAGCCGCGCTGAGCCGCAGCATCAACTCACCGACGGCCTCTTCTCCTGCAGCGTCGTTCAGCCCATGCGCGCGCAGAACCTCGGTTCGGACTGCGGCGCACTGCCCTACATAAGGCGTCTGCAGCAGCAGGTCGCGATCGAAGCCAGGCTTGAAGCAAGGGTCCACGCGACGACGCAGAGCAGGATCCTTGTCCTGTTCGCCGTCCAGGAACCGGTCCTCATCGAAATAGACGGCCTGAATTCGCGGGTTGCGATCCATGCGCGCGCAGATACGGCGCAGCGCGCCCGGCGCCAGTTCATCCCCTGCGCGCAACAGCAAACACAGATCGCCCCGTTCACCGACCTGTTCGATCGCCGCCATCAAACGTCTGGCCAGCGCTGGTTCCGTGACGAGATGCACGGATACGCCGTTCAATCCCTGCCAATTGCAACGATTGCGCATATCCTCAGCCAAGGCCGCCTGCCCTTCGGCAACGACGAGAGCAACCGACAGGCGTTCGAGCGACGACGTCTGCGCCAACAGACTGCAGAGCGTATCATCGAGTTCGCGTCCCGATGCGCCCACAGCGTCGATTACGACCAGACTGCGTAGAGACGAGGGAGGGGCGTCCATGCCCGTGTCGCGCCAGCTCGGCGCATAGGCTTCATAATTGGAAAGCGGCTGCGCCACACCAGCCTCGACCCAGGGCATCCGGGCCTCAAGACGCTCAAGCAGGGCGCGCACCTCGGACAACTCACGCGCGGCGGCCGCCATGTCATCCAGCAAAGGCTCGTTCCGCTGCAAGTGAACACGCCCGAGCACCACGCCCATGACTCGGATGTCAATGAGGCCGCCCCGCCCGCGCGTGACATCGTCGGGCAGATGGAATTGGAAACCCGCCCTTCCACCACCGGCGCCGAACCGATCCTGAATATCACGGCGGAACAAGTCCGCAGTTACAGACTGATAAAACGCCCCGTCCGCCCACACCTCGACTTGAGTGGGTTCATCAAGATGGTCCAGGCGCACGGCCCAGCCTCGGATCAGATGACCGTCCACCTGCTCCACGCAGCCATCGATCACCGCATCCGCTTCCAGACGCGTCAACTGAGCCGGCCCACCGATCAGATCAACGCTGACTAATTTCGTGAAATGGGCGTCGCTAAAGAGGAGCCAGTAGATCCGGGCCCAGGAAGGCGGCGCATTGCAAACCGCTCGCCGCCCTTCTTCCGTCAATGGAAGCCGAGCCGCCGCCCACCTGCGCAGCTCAACATCCGGTATGCTCCCTGCGCCCCCCCACGGTCGCTCGCCGCTCTGCTGGGCGGTACGCAACGGATCCAGAAATTCAGGCGAAGAAAAGAAGGTCTGCACCAGACGGTCTGGCGACCATGTCTGCATCTCGAGAACGGTCTCTTCAGACTCGGCCTCACGGCGCAAAGCGAACCGATAGAGATTTCGGACGTCTTCAACATCCCATGCCAGTGCGTCCGTATCGGCCGCCGTACCTGCCGTCATAAAACTCTATTCCCCCACGAGAAACGACCAGCCTGCCGGCAGACCAGCGTTTCATTCATACGCCGTACCATGACGATCGACCTTTCAGCCAGATCGACGATCCGCACAAATCATCATATAAACCTTGGATATATTACATACAGAAGGGGTTGACGATGCAGACAGGACTTGGTCTGCCGCGTTTAGGGTCGTTTGGCCGCCTTTCCAGACCTCTCGGGAGCCTTTGATGAGTGACAAGATACCGATGCCCCAGGGCATCGCCCGCAGCCTGGCGGGGCTGAGCGCGCCCCTGACCGGCCGTCGTCGCTCAACCCAGGAACTGAAGCGCCAGGCGGAAAAGGCCCGCACCCAGAATGACTGGTCGCTGGACGTGCTCTATCGCCGCCAGATCTGCGAAATGGAACCGGCCAAGCCCGGCGTGTGGATCCAGTACGGCCATGCGCTGAAAGAAGCCGGTTTCCACGCCCGCGCCGCCGAGGCTTACAGCAAGGCGCGCGAGCTGGACGCGAACAGCGCAGAGGCCGCGCTGCAACTGGGTCACCTGGCAAAGATACGCGGCGATTTCGATACCGCTGCGCGTGAGTTCGAGACCGCCCTGTCTCTGGGCCACGCCGCCGCCGACGACATCACCCTGCAACTGAAGCTGTTCCGCCGGATCGACAACAGCGCCATTTTCCGCGGCGCCAATCCCAAGGCGCCCAAGGCGCCGCTGCGCGTCTTCCTCTCGGTGCCCGGCGGCCAGGTGCACGAAGGCGACAAGGAAGCAGCCTCGGCCGGTCTGGGCGCCGCCGACTACTCCTACTCCTTCGCCATGCGCGGCTTCATTCAGGCCTTCGAGGAGATGGAGGTCGATTACACGGTCATCGACAAGCCGGAATACATCTCGGACATCCGCGAGCGTTCCGGTGCAGAGATCAACATCCACCTGGGCTTCTATCCGCCAGAGCGGATGCGGGTGCTGAAAGGCGCCTACAACATCAACTGTTTCGCCTGGGAGTTCGACCGGCTGCGACTGCCGACCGAAGCCTTCAGCCACCACGCCTTCGCCGACCAGGCCCAGATGCTGGATGTCGCGGACGAACTATGGGTCACATCCCAGCACGCCACAGACGCCGTCGCCGCCCAGATCACCAAGCCAGCCACGCGCGTGCCCTCTCCGGTTCTGTCGAACCTGACACGCCGTCCGCGTTCGCATCGCCCGGATCTGCGGGAACTGGAACGCATCGGCCGAGACCTGGCAGGGATCAACTGGGAGCCGCTGAGCATCCTGCCGCGCCTTCAGCCCATGCTGGACAATGCGGCCCGCAACAAGGCCGTCTCACTACCCGCCATCCTCTCCTCGCTGGACGGAGAAGAGCGGCCTGAAATCTTCCTCAGCGTCTTCAACGTCCATGATTATCGCAAGCAGATCGAGCCTCTTCTGACCGGGTTCATGCGCTTCCTGGAAAAGCGCCCGAATGCCCTGTTGCTGCTGAAGATGACGACGCCGCACCGCGCCAAACGTCTGGCCAACCGCATCCTGATGGAAGAGCAGATCGCCGACGCCGGCCGCTTGATCGCGCCCATGGTCAGCGATCGCGTCTGGCTGACTGACTCCGTGTTGACCCGCAATGAGTTGAATCGCCTGTATGATGCAGCCACCTATTATGTCTGCACCTCCTATGCTGAAGGGCAGAACCTGCCGCTGATCGAGGCCATGGGCCGGGGCGTGGTTCCGGTGACGGTCAATCACACCGCCATGAGCGACTACATCTCAGAGAACGACGCCGTCGTCATCCCGTCCGAGCCGCGCCCGCTGGATATCCGCCTGGCCGCCCGCTACCGGATGTTCGGCACGGACACCAACTATGTCGAGGCTGGAGACGTCTGCACCTCGATGGAGCGGGCCGTGACGCTGGATGAGGCAGACTACGCCCACAGGTCGTCGGCCGCATTCGAAGAGGTGCGTAACCAGTTCGGTCTCGCCCCCTTCGCAGAACGCTTCTGGAATACGGTTGAACAGATCAAGGCCCGAGGAGGCCAAGCATGACGCGCAAGGCTGTGCTCGATGTCGGCGCCCTGTTCGAGGAGCACTGGACCGGCATTCCCAACGTCGTGGCTGCCGTGGTCCGCCATGCCCTTGAAGACCAAAGCATCGACTGGATTTTCGCCCATGAGACGGTGCCGCTGCCGCGTGATCTGATGATCAAGTTTCTGCGTCAACGCTCTGGCGCTGGCGGATTGGACGCGCTGTCGCAATTGGTCTGGGACGTCCCGCCGATCCCGCAGGCCGAAGCGGCCGAAATGGTCGCTATCTTCCCGAACATCAAACCGGTGCGCCGCTATTTCGGCAAGGAAGCCGCCATCATCCACGACCTCAGCCCGGTCGTGACGCCGCAGTTCCACAACGCCGATAACATCTTCCACTTCGCCAACCGGATCCGGTCGGATGTGGAGACGTCCGATCACCTTTTCTGCGTGTCGCAAGCCACCCTGACGGACGTCGAGGCCTATTTTGGCAAGCCCCGCTCCGAAATGTCCGTTATCCGCCTGGGTTGCGAGTTCGAGCCGAACGAGCTCAGCGCCGGCGCCCTGCAACTGCGCCCCGAGTTGTCCGTCGAACCGTATGTCGTGGTCATCGGCACCCTGGAGCCGCGTAAGAACGGCAGCCTGATTTTCGACTATCTGATGACCGATCCGGGCTTCGCTTCGCGCTACAAAGTCGTCTTCGTCGGTCGCGATGGCTGGCTGGATGAAAAGAAGCGCCTGATGAAGCGTCTGGACGGCGCAGGCGTCGCAACTGATCGCATCATGTTCACCGGCTTCATCTCCAATGAAGAACGCACGGCCCTGATGCTGAACAGCGCCTTCTGCATCTATCCGTCCTTCTTCGAAGGCTTCGGCCTGCCGGTGCTGGAAGCCGGCGCCATGGGCAAGGTCACCGTCTGCTCCAACAGTTCAAGCATGCCGGAAGTCTTCCCCGAACAGTGCGTCTTCTTCGATCCGACCGAACCATTCGAGTTCGCTCAGGCCCTGCGCACCGCTGAACTACGCGCCGTCCAGACGCGATCAGCCGGACAGTCGGTGTCGGACCTCCTGCAGCGCACGGCCCCACATGGGTGGGAGCGCTGCTATGCAGAAATCGCGCGCTGGGTGAAGGAACAGTGATGAGCCGCTCGCAATACGCCCACGCCCCTGTGGCGGTATCTGAGGTCCTGGTCGAGGGAGGACGCGTCTTCGGCTATGCCGCACCCCAATCCGGCGCATCCTGCCTGCTGCGCCTGTCGGCCAATGACACGCCTATCAGCTTTGCTGTCGCGAGCAGCTTCTCAGACGCAGCCGCCAAGGAAGGACTACGCAGCGGCTGGTGCGGTTTTGAACTGCATGGACTGCGTTCAGCCATCGCGCTGGGCGAGCGAGTCGAGGTAGCCTGCGCGGTGTCGGGGCGCATCCTGAAGTCGATGACGCTCGGCCCGGATGACATGCCCGCCCCCTCTGGCGGAAGCCGCTCGCTAAGCGTCGAAGAGTTGCTGGCTGAAATCCGCGAGCCGCGCTGCTGCCCGAATGTAGAAAAGCTTCTACCCTTTGCGATGAACCACTTCCGTCGCCACGGCGAACAGTCATTCCGCGACATGACCTATCTAACCATGCTGGGGCGCTGGCCGGACAATGCCGCACCTCGCCCGGACAACAAGATCGCCGAAGAAGAAAAGCGCATTTTAGTCTACCTTAAGGACATTACCTCAAGTGGGGAATTCGATATGAAATGGGCCGGTCAATTGCCAGGACCTTACCATCCCGACTTCCGCTTCGACACAACAGGCCTGCTGTAACCTTAAAAATACGGTTGCGTCATGGTGCGCGTCTTGAAGCCCGGTCAAAAGGCCGGGCTTCAATTTTGAGGGAGCGCCAAGGGCTCAGCCTAACGGCTTACCCAAATCTGCAAGCTTGAGATCCAGATGTCGGGCGCTCGCCTGCAACTGCCTGAAGCCGCCAACAATGTGGTAAAGAGAACTGGCTGGCGCCGCCTCATTGATGAAGCCCTTGCGCCCAAGGCGCTTGTCGCGCCACGCCCCATTCGGAGTCAGGTACAGCCACAATGCACGCTGTGCATCCGCCGCATCCGCCACATACCTGCGGCGATCGCCCTCTTTGGCGCTCTCAGCCAGGATCAACGCAGCTTTCATCCACTCCGTCTGCGGCCACAGGCGAGCGCGTTCGCCGCGAGGGCGACCATCTGTATTAATGGCGTCCAAGGCCACCCGGCTGTCACTGACGCCCTTTAGCCCGAAATCATACAGACGACGCGCATGGGCAAGAAGGCCCGCATCACCGCGCAGCCTGGCATGCCGGGCCAGAAGCCAGGCCCATTCAAACTGATGCCCCGGCTCGATCAACCGCCCGTCCTCGCCGGAAGCCGGTCGCCATTCTTCATCGAAGAACTCGCGCAGGAAGCCATCGACCGGATCAATGAAGTGCGTGTGCGCCAGACGCACCACCTCATCGGCCATTGCCCCCCATTCCGCATCGCCCCCGCTCTCTTCCCAGGCGAGACAGGCTTCCAGCAGATGCATGTGGGCGTTCGCCTGATAGGGCCGCTCGCCCTTTTCGCGCCAGCCGCCTTGCGGCAGGCGCTCTGCCTGCAGTTGCTCACGAATCCGCAGAGCCGCTTCTTCAACCTCAGTCGAAACGGCCCGCGCGGACTGCAGAGCCAGCAGTACGAACGCCTGATCGTACAACATAGCGGTCTCGTCCAGCGGCGCGCCGTCGGCAGTCAGCAGCGTGCGGCATAAACCATCCGGGCGAAGATAGTCGGCCTTCAGTCGCTCAACGCCAAGACGGACCGTGCGCCGCCACGGCCCGCTCCACCCCAGACGCCCCGCCTCGGCGTAGGACCATATCTGGCGAGCCTGGACTCGAGCGCGGCGAGCGACCTTCATGACATGGCCGTCCAGACTGATCGCCTCCGCAAAGCGGCCGTCCTCATCCTGGCCCAGAGTAGCCCACAGCGGCAGCGCCGACTGTCGCAACCAGTCCGCAAAGCGGCGCCCGCCAGCCTCAATCCCTTCCGGCTCAGCCTTGCGGAAATCCAAATGCTGGGGGAAGGCGGTTTTCACACGCTCAACCACGCTCTTCACATCCTGGGCGCGGTCCAGGTCGCAGACCAGGATGGCGTCGTCCTCGGCCACAATCGCCAGGTTGCTGACCCCCAGGACGCCGACCAGCACGCCCTCGGGCGCGCGCACCAGGCAGCCTTCAGAGTCTTCGAAGATATGAGATCCGAATTCGCCCTCGCCGGTTTCGGCGATAGCGTCCCATGCGCCAAGGTCCGACCAGGCGAAGTCAACAGCCAGAACCGAAGCGCGTTGCGTCTTCTCCATCACTGCATAGTCGATGGATATTTTCGGCGCATCCCTGAAGGCGTCGCCCAAAACCTGAACATGGCCGGGCGTCAGATCATCCAGCGCCCGCTTGGCCGCATCGGCCACGCCTGGCGCGCGCGCCTCAAGCTCTTCGACCAGGGTGGCGGCCGAAACGATGAAGTTGCCGCTGTTCCATACATAGCCGTCGCGGATGAACTCGGCGGCGCTGTCGCGATCGGGCTTCTCGCGGAAAGCCTTCACCGGCGCCAGACCCGGCCCCTCGGGATTAATATAACCATAGGCGGTCGAGGGCGACGTCGGCTTCACTCCGAGGGTGACAATGCGTCCTTCGCCTGCAGCAGCCGCAGCGTTACGTACGGCCTCACGGAAAGCCTCATGGTCCGGCACATGGTGGTCGGAAGCGACGAAGACATTCACCGCGGCGGCGTCCTGCGTCAGCGTCCAGGCCGCGGCAGCGGCCATGGCGGCGGCCGAATCGCGCGCTTCAGGCTCCAGCAGGATATGAGTGCGATCCTGCAGGCCTAATTGCTCAAGCTGCTCAATCACCCATTCACGGTGGCGCGTTCCAGCCACCACGACCATCACGCCGTCGCCGACCAGCGGCGCGACGCGCATGGCGGTTTCCTGAAACAGCGAGCGATTGCCCGCCAGAGGAATGAACTGTTTGGGTCGTGAGGGACGCGACGCAGGCCAGAGTCGGGTGCCGGAGCCCCCACACATGATCACGGGATAGAGATTCATCGTGTCCTGTTAGTTCGTAAGGCCCCGAATGCGAAGGCTAGGACAGGCTGACGCGAACCGCTAGTGACAGTCTTCAGACAAACAACGTTGGCTGGAAATGACTGAAAGAACAGCGCTCATCGTTCTTGGCATGCATCGCAGCGGCACCTCCTCTGTTGCAGGCGCCCTGACCCTTGCCGGCGCCGCAGCGCCTCAGAATCTCATGCCGCCTGCTGAAGATAATCCGCGTGGTTTCTGGGAAAGCAGCGCCGTCGCCGATTTCAACGACCGGATGCTGACCCGAGAAAACTCGAACTGGCACGATTGGCGCGTCGTTTCGACCCGTGCGCTTGAAGAAGACACGGGCCTGCGCGCTGCAGCTGTGGACCTGTTGCACCAGGAGTTCGGCGACGCTCCCGTCATTGCGCTGAAAGACCCGAGAATCTGCCGATTGTTTCCATTCTGGCGCCGCGCCCTGATCGAGGCGGAATATGCGCCTGTCGTTATCAGTCCTTTTCGTGCGCCGTCAGAAGTCGCCGCCTCTCTGGTGTCGCGCAACACCATGGGACGCAGCCATGCCCTGCGCCTGTGGATGCGTCATATTCTGGACGCTGAGCGCGCCTCACGCGGCCTGCCCCGACGCTTCGTCATGTGGCCCGACTTCCTGAGCGACTGGCGGAGGGATTTCGCCGAAATCAGCCGGATGTGCCCGACCCCTCTCAACCTCGATGCTCAGGCGTCGACCGAAATCGACGCCTTCCTGTCCAGCGATCTGTACCGCCAGTCAGACGCGTCACCCGTTCCGGCGGCTGTCGCCCGCGCTCATGACGGCCTGATTCAGTTGTCTCGCCACGGCGACCATCCGGACCTGCGCAAGACGATGGATGATCTGCGCACCGCCTTTAACCAGGCGTGCGCCCTGTTTGAGGATGCGCCGCGCTGAACCTCGATACGCCTTTCATCGTGACTCACGCACTCTTCGCCGCTATCGAGCGGCCACGATGATAGAGACAGACCGGCAATCCGAGGAACGCGGCTGGGAGACGGCGAAGACGCTCGCCGAGGCCCTGCCCTATATCCAAGTTTATGACCGCGAGACCGTGGTCATTAAATACGGCGGCCACGCCATGGGCGAGAGCGCCGTGGCGAAGCAGTTCGCCGCGGACGTGGTGCTGCTGAAGCTGATGGGCGTGAACCCCGTGGTCGTCCACGGCGGCGGCCCGCAGATCAGCGCCATGCTGGACAAGGCGGGCGTGAAGTCGGCCTTCGTCGACGGTCTGCGCGTGACGGACAGAGACACGATGACGGTGGCCGAAATGGTCCTGTCCGGCGCCGTGAACAAAGAGATCGCCCACTGGATCACCGTCGCCGGCAAGGAAGCCGATGTGCGCGGCGTCGGCCTGTCGGGCAAGGATGCAGGCCTGCTGACGGTCGAGAAGACACGCCGCACCAAGCGCGACCCCGACAGCATGATCGAACATGAGGTCGATCTGGGCTTCGTCGGCGAACCAACCAAGGTCGATCCCAAGCTGATCAAGGGCCTGATCGCCTCCGAGACCGAGGACTGGGTGCCGGTCATCGCCCCCATCGGCGTGGCCGAGGACGGCCAGACCTATAACGTCAACGCCGACACCGTGGCCGGGGCCGTTGCGGGCGCCCTGCACGCCAAGCGGATGCTGCTGCTGACCGACGTGCCGGGGGTCAAGGGCGCCGACGGCGAGATCATCCGCCAGATGACGCTGGAAGAGGCGCAAGGCCTGATCGACACAGGCGTCGCCACCGGCGGCATGATTCCCAAGCTGGAGACGGCCATGGCCGCCGTGCGCGCCGGGGTCGAGGCCGTGGTCATCCTGGATGGGCGCCGTCCGCACGCCATGCTGGTCGAGCTGTTCACCGAGCATGGCGCCGGCACACTGGTCAAAAGGAAGTGACGGGTCCGGCGTCGGCGACGGCGCCCGGCGGCGCCCTGGCTGAACCCGGCGCGGACCTGCGCCATGTGCGCGCCTGGGTGTTCGATCTGGACAACACCCTCTACCCCGCCGAGAACCGCTTCATGGGTTTGGTCGAGCAGCGCATCAACCAGTATGTGGTGCGCACGTCCGGCCTGCCGTCCGACGAAGCCCTGTCGATGCAGAAGACCTTCCTGCATGACTACGGCACCTCTCTGGCCGGTCTGATGGAGCATTATCAGATCGATCCGCACCATTTTCTGGCCGAGGTGCATGACGTGCCGCTGGACGTGCTGGCGCCCGACGCCGACCTGCACGCGGCGCTGAAACGGCTGAAAGGCCCGCGTCTGGTCTTCACCAACGGCTCGACCGGCCATGCCGAACGGGTGATGCAGCGGCTGGAGCTGACCGGTCTGTTCGACGGCGTCTTTGCACTGGAGGACGCCGACCTGATCCCCAAGCCGGACCCGCGCACCTTTGCGAAGATGCTGGCGCGGTTCGACGTCGATCCGGCCACCGCCTGCTTCTTCGAGGACACGCCCAAGAATCTGGCGCCCGCGCGGGATCTGGGCATGACCACCGTGCTGATCGGACCCAAGGCCTTCATCGCCGAGGGCGATCACATCCAACACCGGGCCGCCTCCCTGGCCCCCTTCCTGGCCGCCGCCAGACTTGACGGAGACCCGCAATGACCGACCTGACCCACCTCGAATCCGTGATCGAAGCCGCCTGGGAAGCCCGCGCCGACGTCTCGTCCGCCACGCGCGGCGAGGTGCGCGACGCCGTCGACACCGCCCTGGCCCTGCTGGACTCAGGACAGGCGCGCGTCGCCTCGCGCGGGGATGACGGCGTGTGGACGACGCACCAGTGGCTGAAGAAGGCGGTGCTGCTGTCCTTCCGCCTGAACGACAACATCATCATGCGCGCCGACGGCCACGTCCCGGCCACGCCGCTGTCGGCCGACCAACCGGCGGGCGTCGGCCCCTTCTGGGACAAGGTGCCCAACAAGTTCGGCGACTGGACCGCCGCCGACTACCAGGCCGCAGGCTTCCGCTCGGTGCCCGGCGCCATCGTCCGCCGCGGCGCCTATGTCGGCAAGAACGTCGTGCTGATGCCGTCCTTCGTGAACATCGGCGCCTTCGTCGATGAGGGCTCGATGGTCGACGCCTGGGCCACGGTCGGCTCGTGCGCCCAGATCGGCAAGAACGTCCACCTGTCGGGCGGCGCAGGCATCGGCGGCGTGCTGGAGCCGCTGCAGGCCAACCCGACCATCATCGAGGACGGCTGCTTCATCGGCGCCCGCGCCGAGGTGGCCGAGGGCGTCATCGTCCGCGAAGGCGCGGTGCTGGCCATGGGCGTCTATCTGTCGGCCTCGACCAAGATCGTCGACCGGGCCACGGGCGAGATCTTCCGCGGCGAGGTTCCGGCCTATTCGGTCGTGGTGCCGGGCGCCCTGCCCGATCCGAACGGCGGCCCCAGCCTGTATTGCGCCGTCATCGTCAAGCGCGTCGATGCCCAGACCCGCGCCAAGACCGGCGTCAACGAACTGCTGCGCGACTGACCGTACGACGTTTTTTCGCTCGCCTAACACCTGCATCAGGGGCCTAATGCAATCCTGAAGCGCGGGAGGCGGCGATGAGGGGATGGCGGTGGCGTCAGGCGGCGGTGTCGATCGGCGCCCTGTGTCTGCTGGCCCTGCCGCTGGCGGCCTGCGGCGGCGGGGGCGGAGGAAGCGCGCGCGGGATCGTGACGCCGCCGCCGCCTCCACCGCCTCCACCGCCTCCTCCGCCCCCTCCTCCACCACCACCGCCCCCGCCGCCTATTCCAAGCGCCGGGTCGAGCGAGTTCCGACAGAACTGGGGCGTGGGCGATACAGGCGCACTGGCCGCCTGGCAGAAGGACGCCACGGGGCGCGGCGTCACGGTCGGCGTCGTCGATACCGGCGTCAAAGCAGACCATCAGGATCTGGGCGCGAACGTCTCTTCCCTGTCCACCGACATCATCACCGGCCGCAATGAGCTGAAGGGCGAGAGCAACCACGGAACCAATGTCGCCAGCCTGATCGCGGCGCCGTTCAACCACTATGGCTCCGTGGGCGTGGCCTTCAACGCGACCATTCTGTCGATCCGGGCGGACGTCAGCGACTGCAAGAAGCCCGAGGACAAGGTCTGTTTCAAATCCAGCGATCTGGCGCGATCGCTGGACTACGCCGTCCAGAACGGCGCCCGAATCATCAATCTGTCGCTGGGCGGCGAAGGCCCGCTGGGGTCCCAGTTCGAGGCCGCCCTGCAACGCGCCGTCAATGCGGGCGTGGTGTTCGCCATCGCCTCGGGCAATGAGGCGGGCGACAACCCCGAATGGCCCGGCCGCTATGCCAGCGATCCGCGCTTCAACGGTTCGATCATCGTCGTCGGCGCCCATGACGAGGCGCGCCGCATGGGCGACTTCTCCAACAGGGCCGGGGTGTCGCAGGGCGCCTATCTGACCGCGCCCGGCGTGCAGGTGCTGTTCAACTGCGAGGGAACTTCCTGCTGGGTCGGGGACGGCACCTCTTACGCCGCACCGGCGGTGGCGGGGGCGCTGGCCCTGCTGCTGGAGGCCTTTCCCAACCTGACCGGCAGGGAGGCCGTCGACATCCTGTTGCGGACCGGGGCCGACCTGGGCGACGCGGGGACCGACATCATCTTCGGGCGCGGGGCGCTGGATATCGCGCAGGCCTTCCGGCCGCTGGGCGCCACGACCTCGCCAATGGCGGCAGGCGCGGCCGTGAACATCGCCGTGGCGCCCGGCGCCCATGTCGGCGGCCCGTTCGGCGACGCCGTGAGCCGCACCGGCGCGCTGACCACCATCGCGCACGACGAATACCGGCGGCTGTTCCAGATCGACATGGCCGACGCCTATGGCCCCGCGCCGCGCCGCAGCTGGCAGCCGGACATGCCGACGCCCATGCGCCAGTCGCAGGTGTCGCTGGATGCGCCGGGCGGGGCGCGGCTGGCCCTGGCCGCCGCCGTGCCGGTCGAACTGCCCGAGCCGGTCGTGGCCCGTTACAGCCCCTATGACGCGCCGTGGCTGGGCGATGAACCGCGCAGCGAGGCCCTGTTCGACGTTCAGGCGGGGCGGCTGTCCTTCGCGGCGTGGCAGGGTCAGGGCGGGGCGCGCTCGCCGTTCCACAGCGGGTCCGGAGACGGTTTCGTGGCGTTGAGCCAGGCCGACCACGCCCTGCGCGGGGCGATGCAGTTCGGCGCCCTGACCTTCAGCGCCGAGAGCGGGTCGGGCGACCGGCGCGCTCCCTTACGTCCGGTCGAGCGCGACGCCTCGACCTATGCCCGCGCGGGGTTGGACTGGCGTGCGGAGAGCGGCGGCCTATCGTTCAGTCTCGGGGCGCTGGACGAGCGGATGGGGCCGCTGGGCGCCTATCTGCCGACGCAATCGGATTTCGCCCTGCCGTCGCGGACGCGCTTTGCGGCGGTCGGGGCGGATGTGGATCTGGGGCGGGGCTTCACCCTGTCGGGCGAGGCGGGTTTCGGCCGCACCGAACTGGAAGGACGTTTCCTGCACCTGTCGGCCCCTGCGATCAGCTCGACCTGGCGGGCGTCGTTACAGTCGGCCTGCCCGGCGTGGTCCTTCGCCAAGGCGCTGGGCTGCCGCAGCCTGACGTGGGAGGTTTCCCAGCCGCTGCGGATCGAGGGCGGGTCGTTCAGCGCCTATCTGGCCGATGTGCCGCTGGACTATTTCGATCCGGTGACCTTCTCGGAGCGGCGCTTCTCAGCCGCGCCGTCAGGGCGGCAGATCGACGTCAGCGTGCGCAGCCTGCACGCCCTGCCCGGCGGATCGTGGCTGCAGCTGGAGGCCGTGGCCAGCCGCGAGGAACAGCACCGCGCGGGCGCCCCGACCGGCTACGCCCTGCTGGGCAGCTGGCGGCGGGGGTTTTGAACACCCACCTGCCGCTCCTCCCGGCGGACGCCGGGATCCAGTAAGAGCGACGCGCGCCCGTCTTCACGGTTCTTAAAGCAGCCAAGCCCAGGCCGCAGCGCCTGAGGCCAAAGCACTGGGTCCCGGCGTCCGCCGGGAGGAGCGGAAATTAAGGGCGCAAGAAAAAAGGCCGGCGATCGCTCGCCGGCCTTTGTCGTTTCAGCCTCTAATGTCGCGCTTAGCGCTCGACGCACATCGCCACGCCCATGCCGCCGCCGATGCACAGGGTCGCCAGACCCTTTTTGGCGCCCGAGCGCTTCATCTCGTGCAGCAGGGTGGTCAGGATCCGCGCGCCCGAAGCGCCGACCGGGTGGCCGATGGCGATGGCGCCGCCGTTGACGTTGACCTTGGCCGGGTCGAGGCCCAGTTCCTTGACCACGCACAGCGACTGGGCGGCGAAGGCTTCGTTGGACTCGATCAGGTCCAGGTCGGCGACGGTCCAGCCCGCCTTCTCCAGCGCCTTCTTCGAGGCCGGGATCGGGCCAGTGCCCATGATCGCCGGGTCCACGCCCGCCGTGGCCCAGGAGGCGATGCGGGCCAGCGGCTCAAGCCCGCGCGCCCTGGCTTCATCGGCGCTCATCAGCACCAGCGCAGCAGCGCCGTCGTTGATGCCCGAGGCGTTGGCCGCCGTCACCGTGCCGTCCTTGACGAAGGCGGGCTTCAGCTTCTCCATCGCCTCGAGCGTGGCGCCGTGGCGGATGTATTCGTCCTGATCCACGACCACGTCGCCCTTGCGCGTCGAGATGGTGACGGGGACGATTTCGTCGGCGAACTTGCCAGCCTTCTGCGCGGCCTCGGCCTTGTTCTGGGAGGCGACGGCGAAGGCGTCCTGAGACGCGCGGTCGATCGACCATTTGTTCGCGATATTCTCGGCCGTCTGGCCCATGTGATAGCCGTGGAAGGCGTCGATCAGGCCGTCCTGCAGCATGCTGTCCTTGAGGCCCAGTTCGCCCATCTTCTGACCGTTGCGAAGCTGGGCCGTGTGCGGCGACTGGCTCATGCTTTCCTGACCGCCGGCGACGACGATCCTGGCGTCGCCCTGCACGATCTGCTGATAGGCCAGAGCGACAGCGCGCAGGCCCGAGCCGCACAGCTGGTTGATGCTCCAGGCCGGGGTTTCATTGGCCAGACCGGCGCCGATGGCGGCCTGACGCGCCGGGCCCTGCCCTGCGCCCGCCTGCAGCACCTGGCCCAGGATCACCTCGTCCACATCGGCAGGCGCCACGCCTGCGCGTTCCAGCGCCGCCTTGATGGCGACCTCGCCCAGCTTGGACGCCGGAAGGGTCGACAGGGCGCCGAGGAAAGAGCCGACCGGCGTGCGGGCGGCGGAGACGATGACGACATCGGTCATTTTATTCACTCCCTGGAGAAATCTTTGCGGCGTTTGTGCCGCATTCGCAGGCGCACGTCACCTGTTGCGTTGCAGCAATCAGCAAAACGTCATCGCCGCGCCGCAGCATGACGGGAACGACGGCGGGGGAACGATGCGCGCGGCCACGCTTTCAAAAGGGGAAGGAGACGTGATCGTGCTGAAACTCATCGCCCGCCGGATCTGCACCCCGGATGATCTGGACATGATCGAACACTATCAGACGCGGGCCGAGCGGCTGGCCGATCTGTGGGTGCATGTCGTGGGTCTGGCCCTGGCGGCGGCGGGCGGCGTGGCGCTGGCGGTGCTGGCCAGCGTCTATGCGGGCGTCGGCGCGGCGGTTTCGACGGCGATCTACGCCCTGTGTCTGGTGGCCATGCTGACGGCTTCGACGGTCTATAATCTAACCCATCCGTGCGCGGCGCGGCCGGTTCTGCGGCGGCTGGACGAGGCGGCCATCTTCCTGATGATCGCGGGCAGCTACACCCCCTTCACCGCCGTCAGGTTCGAGGGCGCATGGTCCGTGGGCTTCACCCTGGCGGTGTGGACGATGGCCATTGTCGGCGCGGGCGTGAAGATGCTGGCGCCGCGCCTGTCCGACGCCTTCTGGAGCGTGATCTACGTCCTGTTCGGCTGGGTGGCGGTGTTCGCGCTGAAGCCGATGATCGAGACGGTGCATCCGCTGGCGCTGGGCCTGCTGGTCGCGGGCGGGCTGATCTATACGGCGGGCGTCTTCGTCTTCATCAGCCAGAAGGTGAAGTTCCGCCGCGCCATCTGGCACGGCTTCGTCGTCACCGGCGCGGGCGTCCACTGGGCCGCCATCCTGATCGGGGTGGTGCTGGTCAACGCCTGATCGCCCACAACCGGAAGGCCCGCGTCAAAGACGGGACTCGCCTTCGCGCGCGCAATGCGTGATGCTTGGGCGTTGCAACATCGCGAGAATAAGCGTGACCGACAAGAAATCCGAGGGCGGAAAAACCCGTGACGGCATGGTCGTCATCAAGAAGTATGCGAACCGGCGGCTCTACAACACCGCCACCAGCGCCTATGTGACGCTGGACGATCTGGCCCGCATGGTGCGCGAGGGCGTGGAATTCGTCGTCTATGACGCCAAGACCAATGACGATCTGACGCGCCAGATCCTGACCCAGATCATCTTCGAGGAAGAAAGCCGGGGCGAAGCCCTGTTGCCGGTGCAGTTCCTGCGTCAGCTGATCGGCTTTTACGGCAACTCCATGCAAGGGGTGCTGCCGTCCTATCTGGAAATGTCGCTGGACAACTTCACCCGCCAGCAGGAACAGCTGCGCGGCCATTTCACCCGCGCCTTCGCCGCCGCGCCCGGCGGCAATCTGATGGAAGAGGCGGTGCGCCAGAACATGGCCATGTTCGAGCGCGCCATGCGGATGTTCCCCGGCTTCGCCCACGCCCGACCCGAAGGCGATGCAGACGCGGCACCTGCGGCGGCCGAGGCCAAGGCTGAACCGGCAAAGGAAGGCGCGGCGCTGGACGAGATGCGCCGCCAGATGGACGAGATGCGGGCCCAGATCGACCGCCTCGCCCAGTCCAAGGGCTGAGGCCGCCGTGGCGGACGAGATCCGTCCCATCGGGGCCTCGGGTCCGCTGAACGACCCGGTCGTGGACGACCGCCGCGAGGGCGACCGCCGCCGTCGCGAACGCCGCCGCGCGCGCGCCATGGTCGCGACCGAGGATGAAGCGGCGCAGGAGGCGGCCGATCCTGCCGCCTCCCCGGCAAAGCCTGCCGTCGTTCCGCCCCCGCCGCCCGCCGCCTTCGCCGCGCAGGTGCTGGGGCAGTCCGGGCAGAAGCGCGGACTGAAGGGCGGCGTTCCGGTGCTGGACGCGGCGCGCACCACCTATCTGGGCCGGGAATATTCAGGGCGGCACGACCGGCGCCCGTCGCCGGGGCGCTCACGCAAGACCGAGATCTGACGCGACTGGCGCCTGACTTGCGTAGGCCAGGGCTCAACCGTCTTCGGATTGCGCCATGCCCGCCGTTTTCAGCCTTGCCGCCCGCCTGCTCGACGTGACCGTGGTGGCGGTGATTTTTCTGGCGTTCAGCTAGGGTCTACCGGCCATACCCCCGCTCATCCCGGCGGAGGCCGGGATCCAAGAGGAGCCCCAAACTCGGCGGCAGATGTCAGCGGTGTAGCCAAAGCACTGGGTCCCGGCGTCCGCCGGGATGAGCGGAATTTTAAACCTCAGAACTCCGTCACCGCGCCCGGACGCCGCGAGCGGGACTTCAGCCACATCACGCCCAGCAGGTCCGAGAAGGACGCCCGCAACCGTCCCCAGTTGGTGTATTTCGACCGGCCCGTCTCGCGGTGGCGGTGATCGACGTCGAGGTAGCGGTTCTCATACCCCTCGCGGATCATCAGGGCGGGCAGGTAGCGGTGGATGTGATCGAAGTAGGGCAGCCGCAGAAAGACGTCGCGGCGGAATGCCTTCAGCCCGCAGCCCGTATCGTCGGCGTCGTCGCCCAGCAGCTTCTTGCGGATGCGGTTGGCCCACAGCGACGCCTGCCGCTTGGCGTTGGTGTCCTGACGCTTGGCCCGCACGCCGCCGATCAGGGCGACGCTGGGCGGAGCGGCCAGCAGGGCGTCGACCAGACGCGGCGCATCGGCGGGCGGGTTCTGGCCGTCGCCGTCCAGCGTCACCACGATCGGCCCGCGCGCGGCCAGGACGCCGGTGCGCACCGCCCGGCTCTGCCCCGCATTAGTCCCGTGCGACAGCACCCGCAGGGTCGGCAGTTCAGCCATCGCCGCCTGAAGCTCGACCAGGGTCGTGTCCCGGCTGGCGTCGTTGACGAAGATCATCTCATAGGACCGCCCGGCGAAGGCCTCGGCGATTTCGCGCGCCAGGGGCACGGCGGCGCCGGATTCGTCATGCACGGGCACGACGACGGAGATATCGGGCGAAGAAGCTGAGCGGTCGGTCATCGACGCTCTTTAGCGCAGGGCGCGCCCCGGCGAAACGGCGACGCGCGGCGTTGCGCCTCATGGCGTCAGGGCGGCGCCGGGCGGACAGTCCGGCCAAAGCAAGGAAGCCCCCGATGGCCGCCGTCCGCGAACTGCCGTTTGACCTGCCCCACCCCGCCCTGCCCCGGGCCGACTGGGGCGACCGTTTCGGCGTCGAAGGCGTAACCGGCCCCCTGACCGCGCGTCAGGCGCTGGAGCGGATGACGGCCCGCGCCCCTGACTGGATCGGGCGGCTGATGGCCCTGCGCAATCGTCTGGGCCGCATGGCCGGGCTGAAGACGGCGCCGATCAGCGGCTTTCCGGTCGTGGCCGAACAGGGCGATGAGATCATCGTCGGCTTTGACGACCGCCATCTGGACTTCCGCGTGGTGATCCGCGTCGAACCCTCGCCCGGCGGCGCGGACCAGAGCGTCAGCATCGCCACCCTGGTCGACCGGCACAACCTGTCCGGCGGGCCTACATCGCCGTCATCACGCCCTTTCACAGGCTGATCGTGACCCGAATGCTGGGCGCCCTTTCAAGCTGAAGCTTCCGGGCGCCGCACCCGGCGTGATACGACTGCAGCATGAACCGCCCGAACCTGGATCGCTACATCGCCGGCTGGCGCGGCCCCGTCCTCGCGGCCCTGCTGGCCCTGATCGCGGGCCTGCCCGGCCTGCTGCTGCTGCCGCCGCTGGACCGGGACGAGAGCCGTTTCGCCCAGGCGACCGCACAGATGCTGGAGGGCGGCGACTATGTCGACATCCGCTTCCAGGACGAGCCGCGCTGGAAGAAGCCCATCGGCATCTACTGGATGCAGGCCGCCGCCGTGGCCGCGACCTCGGACGTCGAGGACCGCAACATCCAGCCCTATCGCCTGCCGTCGCTGCTGGGCGCCATGCTGGCGGCCTGGGCCGTGGCCTGGGCGGGCGCCGCCCTGTTCGGACAGAGGGCGGGCTTTCTGGCGGGCGTCATGCTGGGCGCCACCTTCCTGTTGTCGACCGAGGCGGGCATCGCCAAGACCGACGCCATGCTGGCGGGGCTGACCACGCTGTCGCTGGCGGCGCTGGCGCGCATCTATATGTCCACGCGGGCGGGCGAGAAGGCGGACCGGCTGCACAAGCTGCTGTTCTGGACGGGCATCGGCCTGTCCATCCTGATCAAGGGGCCGATCGGCCTGCTGGTCGTGGCGCTGACCATCATCGCCCTGTCGCTGTGGGACCGGAACATCAAGTGGCTGGGTCAGCTGGGCTGGGGCTGGGGGCTGCCGCTGGTGGTCCTGCTGGTCGGGCCGTGGGCCATCGCCATCACCATCGCCACCGACGGCGGCTTCTGGCGTGAAGCCATCGGCGGCGATCTGGCGCCCAAGATCGCGGGCGCCCACGAAAGCCACGGCGGCTTCCCCGGCATGTATGTGCTGCTGTCGCCGCTGCTACTGTTCCCCGTCACCCTGATGCTGCCCGCCGCCCTGTCGACCGGATGGCGCCGCCGGGCGGAACCGGCGGTGCGTTTCGCCGTCTGCTGGCTGGTCCCGGCGTGGCTGATGTTCGAACTGGCCCCAACCAAGCTGTGGCACTACACCCTGCCGACGTTCGGGGCGATCGCCCTGCTGGCCGCCGCCGCCCTGACCCAGCCGATCGGCAAGATCTCGCGCGTGACCGGCGCCCTGCTGGGCCTGTTCGCTGCGGTGCTGATCTGTCTGATCACCGTCTACGGCCTGACCGAGTTCGGCCGCTCGACCGCCCAGACCTGGGCCACCGTCACCATCGTCTTCGCCGTCATGGCCGCCGCCGTGGGCGGCTTCCTGCTGGTCAACCGCGCGGCCATCACCGGGGTGCTGATCGCCATCGTCTTCGGCATACTGGCCCACGCCGGACTGGCCGGGACCATCCGCCAGCTGCGCCCGCTATCGATCGCGCCGCGGCTGGTCCAGACGCTGGAATCGGCCGGGCTGAACCCCGCCCAGGGCCGCTATCCGGGGCCAGTCGCCATCACCGGCTTCCACGAGCCCAGCTTCGTCTTCCTGACCGGCAAGGACACCCAGCTGACCGACGGCGCCGGCGCCGCGCGCGCCCTGTCACAGGGACGCCCGGCCATCGTCGAACGCCATGACGACGAAGCCTTCCGCAGCGCCCTGGCCGATCTGGGCGCCGCCGGACGTGCGGTGGGCGTCGTCACCGGCCACAACTATTCTTCAGGCGACGACGTCCGCCTGACCGTCTATGCCCCTGCGGGTGCTGGCGAGAGAAGCATGAACCAGGGGAACACGCGCCGATGAGCCGCTTCATCCAGATTGTCGAAGTCGGTCCTCGCGACGGCCTTCAGAACGAAAAGACGGTGCTGGAGCCCGCCGTCCGCGCCGAGTTCGTCCAGCGGCTGGAAGACGCCGGAGCCAAACGCATCGAAGCGGTCAGCTTCGTCCACCCCAAATACGTGCCCCAGATGGCGGGCGCTGAAGAGGTCATGGCCGCCCTGCCCCGCGCCGAGGGCCGCAGCCGCATCGGCCTTGTTCTGAACGGCAAGGGCTATGACCGTGCGCTGGGCACGGCGGTGGACGAGGTCAACGTCGCCATGTCCGCCACCGACGGCTTCGGCCTGAAGAACCAGGGCCTCAGCGTCGAGCAACAGGTGCAGATGCTGTCCGACATCGTGGCGGGCCGCGCCAATGCAGAAGGCGCGCCGGGCGCCACGCCGAAACTGTCGGCCACCCTGTCCTGCGTCTGGGGTTGCCCCTTCGACGGCGAGGTCTCGGTTGAACAGGTCAGCGATCTGGTCGCCCGCATCGCCGCCCTGGGCGTCGACGAAATCGCCCTGGCCGACACCATCGGCGTCGGCGATCCGTGGAGCGTGACGAAAAAGGTCGAGGCCGCCCGCAAGGCCGCCCCCGACGCCACCCTGCGCCTGCACTTCCACGACACCCGCAACACTGGCCTGGCCAACGCCTATGCCGGCGTCGAGGCAGGCGTCGACATCCTGGACGCCTCAGTCGGCGGCATCGGCGGCTGCCCGTTCGCGCCCGGCGCCACCGGCAACATCGCGACCGAGGATCTGGTCTATATGCTGGAGCGCGCGGGCTTCACGACCGGCTATGACCTGGACAGGTTGATCGACACGGCCCGCTGGATCGGCGGCAAGATCGGCAAGCCGAATCCTAGCGCCCTGAGCCGGGCGGGCGGGTGGCCGAAGCCGGCGGCCTGACAGTCAGAGACAACATCGAGCCCGCTGAACAGACATATAGACTCTCAACGGAACCAGGATGCCGGATGAGAAACCATCCCCAACCAGCCGTCTGACCAGCGCTTCACCCAACCCAGCGGGCGGGTCACACCAGCTCTGATTGCGGTCATCTGCTTTCGATACGTCTTGAGCGTCCGTCGATAGCGCAGACATCCAGGATCGCCTGCCATCGCCCGTTCGACAGCGGCGATGGCGTCGGAATGCGCGCCGCTCTCCCACAGAACTGCGCCTTCCCATGCATGAAGGTGCGCCATTTGAGGCCAGGTCTCAACGACCTGTCTGGCGAACGGCAATGCGTCGGCGGGTCGTTTGGCTGCTCTCAGGACATTGACGTAGTGAATAAGATAGATCGGCTCCGCCTTGGCCAGCTCGACAACGCGCTCCATCTCGCTGACAGCCTGATCATGCTCGCCGACACTGGACAATATTCTCGCCAGTGCGACGCCTGCCAAAGGGTTGCTCGGGGCCATACGCACCGACATACGCCCAAGGGAAAGCGCCAAAGAGGGCCTGTGTGTAGGCTGGGCCTGAGCAAGATTTGAAATGTAAACGCTGCTCTTACGCCGGTCCCGGCGTGCTTGCCGAATGAAATTCGCCGCGTCAATTTCGCCGGACAAGGCCTGCAGCACCAGCGGCTTGAGCATACCGATCTCGCTCAAAAAGGTCGTCGCTGGATGAGACACATAAGGAAGCCGTATCGGCGAGATATCGATATCATTCCTTATGAGCGCGACCTGCCGACCATCGTCAACCACAGGATCAAACACCACCACGGGCCGTGCGCGGCAATGCAACTTGCCGTCAATTTCCGGCAGCCATTGAATGCGCCTGCCATCCTGTAGCCAGCGCTTTTCAAACGGAACCTTTAGCGGGTCGACAGAATACTGCGGCGAGATCGCCAGAACCGCATGGGCGCCTGCCGCGTCGGCAAAACGCAGAGCCGCATACCCGCCCATGCTCGAACCATAGGTCATAACGCGCTCAGCGCCGGACACAGCCTGCCGAACAGCGGCCATGGCGGCGATCATTTCCGGATACTGATACCAGTCATCCCCGACCCCCAGCACATGCACGGCCGAGATGCCGCTGTTGCGCAGGAATTCCTCTCCGAAGCCCGGGCGATCAAAACCATGGCCGATGCCATAGTTGTCAAAAGTCACCACCCAGCGACGTGTATCCGATGTCGGCACGCTTCGGACAACAACATTATCGCTTCGGAACAGTTCAAGCATCCGGTCTCCTGGACCGATTTCGGAACAACGCAAAATTGCAGCATACTGTAATCAAGAAAGGCCGACATTGCCGTTCATAAAATCCCGACAGCAGCCACGAACTCCGCTATTGCCCTCGCTGGACAATGAACCCGATAGAAGTGGCGGCGAAACCGCTCAGAGCGACCTTGAGATGAGGCTGCTCCTTGTAGGGCGCGATATCGTAATAACGGTCCAAGGGTTCCAGCCCCGGGTTCCAGTCGATCGGTGCTACGAAATGCCCCTGTGCTCTCAGGCGCTCAGCCAGGGCCTCCAGGTCACGACGCCGAAACAGCACCGTTTCCATGTGATCCACTGTCTCAAGGTTCGACAGGACATTGAACTCGGTCGTATGGATCGCCCAACCGCCCGGCTTCAGGCACTGAACGGACCGCTCGATAAAGGCCAGCCCCTTCTCGATTGAACCCAGGTGCTCCAGAGCGCAGGCTGACCAGCAGAAATCATATCCCGTCAGATCGTCTGGCACTGCGTTCATATCGCATGCTCGGAACTCGACATTGCTGTCGAACAGATCATCGGGACAGATGGCGGGCTTGCGTAGCGCTTCCTTGCCGTCTGCATGCTGATTGGTCTCAGTCCATCCCAGGCTGATGGCGCCGTCGAGCATCAAATCTGTCGCCGTGACCTTCACGCCCTGAGAAGCGAAGAAAGCCGAAAGCGGCTCAGTACCAACGCCAAAACCCAGCCCCCTGTGTCCGGTCGTGACGACTCCTCGCTCCCACAGCGCCTGGGCGATAAACACGAACTCCCAAAGCTTGCGATGATAGCGCAGGGACTCGCCGAGACGTTCGGTCCAGTACGAGAAATAAGGCTGACGGAAGCTGTCCTGGCGGCACATGACGGCAGCCTCAAACACTTTTTGTCCCGGTTCGCCCTTGATGAGCGGAGGCTGTCCCAACCATTGCTCTCTCGGCGGGAAACACAAAGCGTCCAGCAGCAATAGGTTTTCACGCTTCTGCTCTGTGACCAACTTCAGCAGGCGATCCACCTTGCGTTCAAGCTGCGTCGTCCGGCCTGGCAGTCGGTTGATCTGCCGGAAGAACTGACTCGCCCGCTTTATGAATTCAGACATCCTGGCCTTCCTCTGTCCGCATCATACCAACGCTGGACGAATGAATGGGCCTAGCAGCACACGCAGAGAGAAGAAAGCACCGATCCGACACCCGCCGAGCCCTACTCAGAAGGCCGAATTCGGCATCAAACGCCGAAGCAGCAGAAGCGTTGCAGCGCGCTGTCGACAGCGCGCTGCAAGCCTAGCTCTAGAGATTCAACAGCGCCGGGTCGCCGCCCTGGGCCGCGATGTTGATGCTGATGGCTTTTTCGGCGGCGTAGCGGATCAGGCTGTTGGGGCCGCCGGCCTTGGGGCCGGTGCCGCTGAGGCCTTCGCCGCCGAAGGGCTGGACGCCGACCACCGCGCCGATGATCGAGCGGTTGACGTAGACGTTGCCAGCCGGGACCAGTTCCATCACTTCCTTGGCGAAGGCGTCGATGCGGCTGTGGACGCCCAGCGTCAGGCCGAAGCCGCGCGCCGCCAGCTTGCCTGCGACCTTTTCCAGGTCCTTCGGCTCATAGCGGTAGACGTGCAGGATCGGGCCGAAGACTTCGCGCTCAAGGAAGTCCGGGGTCGGGATTTCGGCGATGACCGGGGCGAACAGGTCGCCCTTGTCGGCGCCCGCCGGCAGTTCGGCGCGGGCGATGATCTTGGCTTCCTTGGACAGGCGTTCGACGTGGGCTTCCAGGTTGGCGCGGCTTTCGGCGTCGATCACCGGGCCGATGTCGGTCCTGGCGTCGGTCGGGTCGCCGAGAACCTGGGCGGCCAGGGCGCCCTTCAGACCCTCGATCAGGGCGTCGGCTGAATCCTTGGGCGCATAGAGGACGCGCAGGGCCGAGCAGCGCTGACCGGCCGAGCCGAAGGCCGACAGGATGACGTCGTCGATGATCTGTTCCTTCAGCGCCGTGGTGTCGACGAACATGCCGTTCAAGCCGCCCGTTTCAGCGATGAAGGGGATGATGGCGCCCGGACGCGCGGCCAGACCGCGGTTGATCGCCGAGGCGGTGTCGGTGCCGCCAGTGAAGGCCACGCCGTCAATGCCCGGATGGTTGGTCAGGGCCGCGCCAACCGTCTCGCCACGACCGGGGACCAGGGCCAGCAGGTCGGGGTTCAGACCGGCCTTGTAGTAGAGGCGCACGGCCTCGGCGGCGATCAGCGGCGTCTGCTCGGCGGGCTTGGCCACCACGGCGTTGCCGGCGGCGAGCGCAGCGGCGATCTGGCCGGTGAAGATGGCCAGCGGGAAGTTCCACGGGCTGATGCAGCCGAAGACGCCGCGGCCGTGCAGGACCAGTTCGTTCGTCTCGCCGGTCGGGCCCTTCAGGGTCTGGCGGCCGCCGAAGTCGCGCTCGGCCAGCAGGGCGTAGTAGCGGCAGAAGTCGGCGGCTTCGCGCACCTCGGCCACGCCGTCATTCAGCGTCTTGCCCGCTTCACGCGACAGCAGGGCGACCAGACGGTCCAGATCAGCTTCCAGCGCGTCGGCCATGGCGCGCAGGACGGGTGCGCGGCCCGCGCCGCCCAGACGGTCCCAGGCGACCTGGGCGTTGGCGGCGGTGTTGACGGCGGCGTCGACGTCCTCGACCGAGGCTTCAGAGACGTGGCCCAGGACGCGGGTGCGGTCGTAGGGATTGGTGACGTCCTGGGCGTTGACGCCGGCGCGCAGCTTGCCGCCGATGATCGGGCCGGCGGTCAGCTTCTCGCTGTCGACGCGCTCCAGGGCGGCCGCGTGACGGTCGCGGTCGGTCGCCTGCGAATAGTCGCGGCCGAGGGAGTTCTGGCGGTCACCGTAGATGTTCATGGGTACAGGGATCTTCGGATGGCGGTCAGGCTGGGCCTCGACCGAGGTGATGGGATCGGCGGCCACGTCGGCCGCAGGCACGCGCTCGTCCAGCAGGGCGTGGACGAAGGAGGAGTTGGCGCCGTTTTCCAGCAGGCGGCGCACCAGATAGGGCAGCAGTTCTTCGTGGCCGCCGACGGGGGCGTAAGCGCGCACGACGACGTCGCCCCACTCGACCTTGGCGCCGTCATACAGGGCCTCGCCCATGCCGTGCAGGCGCTGGAACTCGATGGTCACGCCGCGATCGGCGGCCATGCGGTGCACGGCGGCCAGGGTGTGGGCGTTGTGGGTCGCGAACTGGGCGAAGATGTAGGGCGAGGCCTCGATCAGCGCCTTGGCGCAGACCAGATAGTTCAGGTCGGTCGCGGGCTTGGTCGTGAAGACCGGATAATCGGTGCGGCCGTTGACCTGGGCCAGCTTGATCTCAGTGTCCCAATAGGCGCCCTTGACCAGACGCACCATCAGGCGACGGCCCGACGACTTGGCCAGTTCGGCCAGCTTGGCCACCGTCTCGGTCGTGCGCTTCTGATAGGCCTGAACGGCCAGGCCCAGACCCTGCCAGTCGCCCAGCGCCGGTTCGCGCGCCAGCCGCTCCAGCAGCTTCAGCGACAGGGCCAGACGGTCGGCCTCTTCGGCGTCGATGGTGTAGTTGATGTCGTATTTGGCGGCGATCAGCGCCAGACGCAGGATGCGGGGATACAGCTCTTCCCACACGCGGTCTTCCTGCACCGCCTGATAGCGCGGCGACAGGGCCGACAGCTTGACCGAGACGCCGTGGCCGCGCTCCGGTCCGTCGCCCTTGGCGGTCTTGCCCACGGCCTCGATGGCGTCGGCGTAGATTTTTTCATAGCGTTCCGCGTCAGCGGCGGTGCGGGCGCCCTCGCCCAGCATGTCGAAGCTGCACAGCCAGTTTTCACGGTCCGAGCGTTTCAACGCCGCATCGATGGTGCGGCCGACGACGAACTGCTCGCCCATGATCTTGACGGCGGTGGCGACGGCCTGACGGATCACCGGTTCGCCCAGACGCCCGACCAGACGCTTGAGGAAGTTCGGCAGGTCGCTGCGCGCCTCATCGTCGACGTCGACCAGCTTGCCGGTCAGCATCAGGCCCCAGGTCGAGGCGTTGACGAACAGGCTATCGGACTGGCCCATGTGGCTGGCCCAGTCGGCGGAACCGATCTTTTCGGCGATCAGACGGTCGCGGGTGTCGGCGTCGGGCGTGCGCAGCAGGGCCTCGGCCAGGCACATCAGCGCCAGACCCTCACGGGTGCCCAGGCTGAACTCCTGCAGGAAGCTCTCGACCACGCCCTGACGCTTCTGGCTCTTGCGCGCGCTTTCGACCAGGCCGATGGCGTCGTTCAGGACCGCGGCCCGACCGTCAGGCGTCAAGGGTTCGGAGGCCAGCAGTTCGGCCACCACCTCACGTTCGTCCCGGTACTTGTTCCGGTCCAGCTCATCCCAATGGCGAAGATCGGTCGGCGTCATGAAATCCATCCTGTGAATTTCTGCATATATGGGGAGAATGGCCGAATGTGCAGCGCATCATTGCCGCAGGCGACGTATAAAATTCAAGAAAAAGCAAAATCTTCTGTCATTTCCCACACGCGGAAATGAGCTTCGGCTCAAGACGCCGTTCGCGAAGAGGTGAACCCCGTTCAGGCGCCGCTTTATCATGCCGTCTCGCCTTCGTCATGCGGAACGTCTAGAAGGGCCTGCTCGACGAAACGGCCAGGGGCCCACTCGACTTCATGCGCATCGTTCTGGTCACCGACGCCTGGGAGCCCCAGGTCAACGGCGTCGTCCGCACCCTGACCCGCACCGTGGCCGAGTGCCGCGCCATGGGTCATGAGGTGGAGGTCATCGAACCCAGCCAGTTCAAGACGATTCCCTGCCCGACCTATCCGGAGATCCGTCTCGCGCTGGGCGCCGAGGAAGAGATCCGCGAACGTCTGCGCGCCTTTGAGCCCGAGGCTGTCCATATCGCCACCGAGGGGCCGCTGGGCATCGCCACGCGCCGCATCTGCGTGGAGTGGAAGCTGCCGTTCACGACCAGTTATCACACCAAATTCCCGGAATACGTCTCGGCCCGTTTCCCGATCCCGGTGCAGGTCGGCTACGCCTATATGAAGTGGTTCCACAAGCCGTCGGGACGGCTGATGGTCGCCACCCCGACCCTGCGCGACGAACTGGTCGAGCATGGCTTCAAGAACGTCTCGCCGTGGACGCGCGGCGTGGATACCGATCTGTTCCGCCCCGATCTGGAGCCGATCTATAAGGAGATGGGCGCCGAGAACTGGCCCCGCCCCTTCTTCCTGAACGTCGGCCGGGTAGCGGTCGAAAAGAACATCGAGACCTTCCTCAAACTGGACCTGCCGGGGACCAAGATCATCGTCGGCGACGGCCCGGCGCGCGCCGAACTGGAAGAGAAATATCCGGACGCGAAATTCCTCGGCGCCCGG
Organism: Brevundimonas diminuta; assembly: GCF_039673845.1. Classification (GTDB taxonomy): domain Bacteria; phylum Pseudomonadota; class Alphaproteobacteria; order Caulobacterales; family Caulobacteraceae; genus Brevundimonas; species Brevundimonas diminuta_E. Next base: position 187,895 of record NZ_JBDJMK010000009.1, read on the forward strand.
TTCGGCGAGGATCTGGCGCGCTGCTTCGCGGACGCCGACGTCTTCGTCTTCCCCAGCTGGACCGACACCTTCGGCCTGGTGATCCTGGAGGCCATGGGCACGGGCACGCCGGTCGCCGCCTATCCGGCGCATGGCCCGATCGACCTGATCCCCGGCTCGGGCGCAGGCTTCATCGACGACGACCTGAAGACCGCCTGCCTGAAATGCCTCGAACTGGATCGCAAGGACGTCCGCGCCTACGCCGAGAAGTTCAGCTGGCGCGCTTCAGCCGAGCAGTTCATCGAGAACCTGCAACCCTATCCCGAACCCGCGCGCGGCCGCTTCTGGCGCCGCCTGCGCCGTGTGGCGCGACTGCGGCGGCGCGTCGCAGCCTGACAGGAAAGCGACATGGTCAGCCCAGGCCAAAATCCCTACCGCTCGCAGCCTGGCCACGCCTTCTGGTCCCGAGCGATGGCTCAGACTCCTGCTGATGACGTAGACCCTGTCGTCAAGCCGCAGTTCACTCTCAGGCGTGAAGATCAGATCGCCACCGCCGGAAGCTGCTTCGCCCAGCACATATCCAGGGCCTTGCAGACCAAGGGCTTCGGCTACCTGATCACCGAGCCGGGCGAAGAAGAGCGGAACTACGGCGTCTATCCGGCCCGTTTCGGCAACATCTACACCGCACGCCAACTGCTGCAATTGTTCCAGCGCGCCTTCGGCCTGTTTGCTCCGGCCGAAGCGGCTTGGCGTTCTGGCGATCGTTTCGTGGACCCCTTCCGGCCTCAGATCGAGCCTCGGGGGTTCGACAGTCTGGACGCCATGCTGGCCGACCGCGAGCGGCACCTGGATTGCGTGCGATCCATGTTCGAACAGGCCGACGTCTTCATCTTCACTCTGGGACTGACCGAAGCCTGGGCGTCGTTGGAGGATGGCGCCATTTTCCCCCTGGCGCCCGGCGTTGCAGGAGATGCGCCTCGGCCCAATCTGATCCAACCCCGAAACTTCAACGTTCAGGACATCGTCGATGACCTGACGGGCTTCGTGAACCTTGCGCGGATTCTCAACCCGAGCTTGCGGGTGTTGCTCACTGTCTCACCCGTTTCCCTGGTCGCTACGTTCAGCGACCGCCACGTTCTGTCGGCCACGACCTACAGCAAGTCCGTGCTTCGCGTCGCCGCTGAGACGATCGTGCGCGAACATCCGGGGGTCGACTATTTTCCAAGCTACGAAATCATAACCGGCCCCCAGAGCCGAGGGCGCTATTTTGGCCAGGACCTGCGCAGCGTCCTTCCAGAAGGCGTGGCCCAGGTCATGAAGGTTTTCAATCGCCACTATCTCGGCGACATAGTCGGCTCTACGCCCCGGCCCGCACCTATCGTTCCGTCTGCGCCAACGACAACGGCGGCGCAGGAGTACGCGGCCCTGCAGAACATTGTCTGTGATGAAGAAGCGATAGATCGAGCATGAAGATCGGCGTGCTCGGCAACTGTCAGACTCAGGGCGTCGCCCAGTGCATTCGCCTGTTCGCACCTCAGATCGACGTGACGGCACATGGCCTGTCTCTGGCGGCGGGCGACAATCCCGACCTCGTGGCGACCGTCGCCGCCGAGATGGAGACATGCGACCTGATCTTCATTCAGGATCAGCCTCGTCTGGAGACTCTCTTCGCCGTCATCCTTGAGCGATGCCAGGCGCCGTTGCGTCGCTGGCCGCCGATTCTCTTTCGCGGCTTCCACCCCGACTGCGTCTACGTCATCCGCAAGGGGCAGGCGGTGGATGGCGTCGTCGGCCCCTATCACTCCGCCCTGCTGTGCGCCGCCTGGGTCGAAGGGCTTTCTCCCGTTCGAGCCGCAGGCCTCTTCAACGCCTTCAGCTATGCCGCGTTAGGCTATTTCGACGCATACAACGAAGCCGCCGCGCTGCTTGCCGTTCAGGCCGAACGGCTCGGCTATGATTTTTCCGCCGCTCTGAACGGCCCGACGGAATCCTTTATGCACACCATCAACCATCCCAAGGTGGCAGTGCTCCAATCGGTAGCCAGCCAGGCGTTGGATCTGTCGGGTATTCCTCGCGAGACGTCCGCTCCATTGCCGGAAGACGTACTGGCGCGCGGCCCGGTCTGGCCTGACTATCCGGACCTTGCTCGGCGCGGGGGATGGACGCCGACGCCCGCCTCCTGGGATACAGCCGACATGGAGGCGGTGGCCCGCCGGGTCTTCGATGGGCTTGATCGTCTAGGCGATCGCTCGCTGGGCCAGTCCGGCGACCCTGGCGAACAGGCTATCCTGCGCGCGCGCGAGTTCATTCGTTCACACGTTACACCCAGCCGCTAGGCGCGATTTCAGGGTCTAGCGTTACAAAAAAACCGCCCCCAGGAGCGCTCCCGCAGGCGGTATTTTCAGCTAGGCCTGCCTCAGTTCGGACGGGGCATCGAGGTCATGGCGGCGGCCTTGGCGCGTTCGGCGGCCAGCGCCTCGGTCGGGAGCGGCACCAGACCGCGGTCCTGCAGATAGCCGCCGCGACCGGCGGAGCCGTCCGAGATGAACTCCTGCACGAACTGTTCGAGGCCCGGCGTCACGCCGATGTGGGCCTTCTTGACGTAGATGTAGAGGCTGCGGGCCAGCGGGTAGGAGCCATCGGCGATGGTGGCGACCGAGGGGGCCACGCCGTCGATGGTCTCGGCCTTCACCGTGTCCATGTTCTGCTCCAGGAAGGAGAAGCCGAACACGCCGATGGAGCCGGGCGTGCGGCTCAGGGTCTGGACGATGGCGTTGTCGTTCTCGCCCGCGTCGATCCAGGCGCCGTCTTCGCGCAGGGTGTGGGCCACGGTCTCGAAGCGGGTCTTGTCCTGCTTTTCGATGGCGGCGACGGCCGGGATCAGCTTGGCGCCCGGCGCCATGCCCAGCTCCAGGAAGGCGTCGCGCGTGCCCGAGGTCGGCGGCGGCCCGTAGACCTGGATGCGGGTGGTCGGCAGGGCCTTGTTGACGTCGTTCCAGGTCTTGGCCGCATTGGGGCCCAACTGGCCGTCGGCGCCCGGCGTTTCCTTGGCCAGGGCCTCATAGAGGTCGTTCAGTTCAAGGTTGAAGCTGGCGCCGGTGCGGGCGGTGGCGACGACGATGCCGTCATAGCCGATCTTGATCTCGACGATGTCGGTGACGCCGTTGGCGACGCAGCGGTCGAACTCGCTCTGCTTCATCGGGCGCGAGGCGTTGGCGATATCCGGGGTCGAGGGGCCTACGCCGGCGCAGAAGGCCTGAATGCCGCCGCCGGTGCCGAGCGCTTCAACGCGGGGGGCCGAGCCGCCGCCGTTGCGGGCGAAGGTTTCCGCCACGCGGGTCGAGAAGGGGAAGACGGTCGAGGAACCGGCCGACCAGATGCCCGTGCGGGCCTTCTGCGAGCCGGGGGCGGCGCCGCCCTCATTGTTTCCGCAGGCCGCCAGGGCCAGCAGGGCGGCCGCGCAGGCCGTGAACTTCAGTGTGCGGATCATGGCCGGACCTTCTCCAAGTCGTCAGTGTGCGACGCTTAAAGCAGGAGATTGTGACGGTCCGGCCAGACCTTTGTGACAGTCAGTGGAAACCTGTGCGCGGCCTTATGACGCCGCCGTCAGAGCAGGCGTCTGCGCATGACCTGCGACAGGGTGTCGATCAGGGTCACGGCGATGACCACGATGATGACGATGGCGGACACGGCCTTGAAGTTGAAGGCGTTCATGCTGTCGAACAGCACCTGGCCGATGCCGCCCGCCCCGATCAGGCCCAGCACGGTGGCCGAGCGGCTGTTCGATTCGAAACGGTAGAGGGCGAAGGAGGTCCACAGCGGCGCCACCTGGGGGATCACGCCCCAGACGATCTCGTGCAGCTTGGAGGCGCCGGTGGCGCGCACGCCTTCGACCGGGCCCTTGTCGATCGACTCGACCGCTTCGGAAAACAGCTTGGCCAGAACGCCCGCCGTATTCAGGGCGATGGCCAGAACCCCCGCCAGCGGGCCGAGGCCCACGGCGGTGACGAACAGCAGGCCGATCACCAGATCCGGCACCGAACGCAGCAGGTTCATCACCCAGCGCACCGGCGTCACGACCCAGACGGGCGCCATGTTGCGGGCGGCCGCCAGACCCAGCGGAATGCCGACCAGCACGGCCAGGAAGGTGCCCCACAGGGCGATCTGGACCGTCTCCCACATCTTGGCGACGAACAGCTTCCAGTCGGAGAAGTCCGGCCGCAGCAGGTCCTGAACGAACAGCCGGGTGCTCTCATTGCCCGAAAACAGGCGCGAGACATTGCCCAGATCGACCGCATCGATGCTGTACAGCAGGACGACGGCGATCCCGCCCCACACCAGCATGTCCAGCGCCCAGGACAGGGCGGACTTGCGCGGCGCAGACGGAACCGCCGAGGCCGTAAGCGGCGCCGAGGTCAAGGTTGAACCTCACGCAGGCTGCGCAGGCGCTGAATTTCGGCGGTCGCAGCGGCGGCGCCGGCCTTGTCGCCCTTGGCCTCGGCCTCGGCGCGCTTCTGGTCGGCGATCATTTCGCGGATCGGGTTCAGATAGGAATCATCGGCCGGGGCGAAGCGGGAATATTCCAGATTCGCCAGCACCTTGCGCTGACGCTCGGCCTCGGCGCCCTCGCCCTGGCCATAGGTCAGGAAGAAGCCGCGGATCTTTTCCTTGATGGCCGGGTCCAGATCCTGACGCACGACGATGCCGCTCTCGGGCACCGGGGGCGAGGTCCAGATTTCCTCGATCTGATCGGCCAGCTGGGCGTTCTCGCGGCGCATGAAGATCAGGTTGACGCTGTTCGAGGTGGCCACGTCGATGACGCCGGTGGCGACGCCGAAGGCGTTGGCCTGGTGATTGGCCGAACGCACCGTCTTGAAGCACTGGGCCGGGACGACGCCGCGCTCGTTGAACAGGAAGGTCATGGGCGCCAGCGTGCCCGAGGTCGACTGGGCGTCGCCGATTCCGAAGTTGTAGACCTTGCCGCAGGCCAGCACCTTGTCCAGCGTGATGCCCGAGCCCTTTTTGACGATCAGGGTCGACTGATAGGAATCCAGCCCTTCACGGTTGACCGTGCGGGCGATGACCTCGGCGTTGGCGCGGTCGATGGCCTCAACCTCGGGCTTGGCCGAGAACCAGCCGACCTGGGTGTGGTTGCCGCGCATGGCCTCGACCAGCACGGTGTAGTTCGAGCCGAAATAGGGCTTCACCGGCACGCCGATGGCCTTGGACATATCGTCCAGCAGCGGCTGCCACAGCGGCCCGGCCGAGGCCTGGCCTTCCGCCGACAGGATGGAGAAGGTGATTTCCGACGGCGCGGCGCCCGGCGCCTTTTCGTCGCCCTTGCCGCAGGCGGCCAGACCGAGGGTCAGCGTCGCGGCGACGGCGGCGCCCAGCATCCGGCGGGTCAGTTTGGAATGGGTCATGCCTTGGCTTCCCAGAACGCGTCCTCGTATTCGGGACCGTAGATTTCGATCAGGCGCTTGGTGTCCAGCCCGGTGGACGGGCCGTCGTAGACCACCTTGCCCTTCTGCAGGGCGACGACGCGGTCGCAGTAGCGGATGGCGTAGTCCACCTGGTGCAGGGTGACGATGACGCCCATGCCGTCGCGCTTGTTCAGCTCGACCAGCAGCTCCATCACCTTGCGGGCCGACACCGGGTCCAGCGAGGCGACGGGTTCGTCGGCCAGAATGGCCTTGGCGCCCTGAACGATGGCGCGGGCGATGGCGCCGCGCTGCTGCTGGCCGCCCGACAGGGTGTTGGCGCGCTGGGCCGCATAGTCGGACACGCCGACGCGGTGCAGGGCGGCCATGGCCTTGTCCTTGTCCGCGCTCGGCCAGACGCCGAACAGGCCGCGCCACGACGGCAGACGGCCCAGCGCGCCCAGCATGACGTTGGAGAACAGGCTCAGACGCCCCACCAGATTGAACTGCTGGAAGATCATGCCCAGACGGCTGCGGGCCAGGCGCACGGCGCCCGTGACGCGGCCGTTCTGCTGAACCACATCGCCGAAGACGGAGATGCTTCCGCCCGGATCGATCGGGTGCAGGCCGGTGATCGAGCGCAGCAGGGTGGACTTGCCCGAACCGGACGGACCGATCAGGGCGACCATTTCACCGGCGCCGACCTCGACGGACACGCCGTCGAGCGCCTTTCTGGCCCCGTAGGTCTTCGAGACGTCGCGTACGGACGCGACGGCGGCTGTTGAAGAACTCATGAACCCATGGATGAGGTTGCGACAAAGGGGGCGCCGCATGACGCGAGACGAGCGCAAGGGCAAGTCTTAATGGCATGTCTGCGTCGATTTCGTCCAGTGCGGCGCGGTCTCACACCCCCGTGTCATCTTCGAAGGCGGCCCGATCGACGGGATCGTCCAGCTTTCTCAGCGCCGCCTCACGCGCCCATTGCGCCGCGTGCTGCGCCGCCCGGCCCAGATCGCCGTCGCGTTGCGACAGCACCGCCAGCGTCTTCTGCATCTTGATCGCTACCGAGACATCCGACGAGCCGTAGCGGATGATGGGGGCGTAAAGGTCCTCGACCATGTCGCGCGCCGACACCAACGGCACGAACAGGCGATTGCAGCTTCCGCTGTCGCCCTCGGCCCCCTGACAGGTCAGAGCCCAGTCATCCAGCAGGCGCGCGCCCGTGCTGATGACCTGAATGGCCGTGCCCGCGTCGTTGATGCCGGGCGACAGCGCCTTGGCCGCGATCTCACCCAGCACGATCAGCCCATAGCGAGGATCCTGATCGAAGGTGCGATCGGCATCCAGAATGAAGGCCTCGCGCCACGCCGCCAGCCCCTCTTCGTCAGGGCGCCCGCCCGACAGCCGGGCCAGAGGCTGGCCGCGCATCATGAAGGCGCCCGGGCGCACCAGCACTTCCACCTGACGGTCCTGCGCCTCGGCCAGCGACTGCAGCAGATGGACGTCGATGTTCTGGACATGGCCCGCCGCCGCGCTGCCGATCTCGACGCCGTCGGCGACGTGGCCCTCGGCGCCGCCCAGACGGGGCGAACGGGCATAGGCCTGCATGGCGGCGGCCGTGCGCGCCTCGACCTGGGCGATGGTGTGGCCCAGGCGCGCCAGACTGGTCAGGCGGCTGACCCAGGCCAGCAGGCGAAAGGCGACCAGCGCCACAACAGCCAAGCTTAATATAAAGAGGATCGCCCGGCCGCCCGGCCCGTAATATTCGGCGTTGATCGCCGTCACCCCGACCACAGAATAGAGGAAGGCGCCGACGAAGGTGGCCAGCGACTTCTGGGTGCTTTCATCGCCGGTCACCAGCGCCGCTGCGCGCGGCGTCGCCGAGGAAGACACGCTGGTGTAGGCCGTCACCATGGCGCCCAGCGAAAAGGTCGCCACCGCCAGCAGGCTGGACGCCAGAATGGTCAGCACCGCCTCGACCGACGATCCGCCCAGCCGGTCGGCCAGCGCCTCCGGGACATAGGGGGCGCCGACCGCCGCCAGCAGGGCCGCCAGCACGCCGAAAAGCGCATAGAGGCTGGCGCGCCACCACAGCTGGCGCGACGTCCTTTGGATCAGAAACAGCCAACGGTTCATGCAGAGCCTCCCACCGTCGCCCAACGCGCCGCCTGCGCGCGGGTTGCCGCCCCCTTCCTGCGGCGTCGCGTCGCCGCGCATCGAGGCCCTGCCGCAATTTTTCCACTTTACATGACAGGCCAATGACCCCATATCGCGCGTTCCGGCGGACCCCGTAGGTCCTACTTGCGCCGCTAACGCCGGGTCTGGGTTTAACAATCATCAGGGGGTTACGTGAGTTGCACACGTACCAGCTTCCCCTGGACCTGGTCCGTCAGCGGTCCCCGGAGCGTCCGGTCGCACTCGTGCGCCCTCGCTCCGTTGCCGTAGCGGCGCAGTGGTTCCAGGATAATCTAAAAGCCGACGTCTTCTATGCGGTGAAGGCGAACCCTTCGCGCTGGATCATCGAGATTCTGGTCGAGCAGGGCGTCAACGCCTTCGACGTCGCGTCCCTGGCCGAGATCGAACTGGTTCGGTCGGTCAGCCCTGACGCGCGTCTGGCCTTCATGCACCCGGTCAAGAGCCGCGGCGCCATCCGTGCGGCCTATGCCGACCACGGCGTGCGTACCTTCGTGCTCGACAGCCACGACGAACTGAACAAGATCCTTGAGGCCACCGGCCACGCCGAGGATCTGAACCTGATCGTGCGCATGGGCGTGTCGGCCGACGGCGCCGCCTATTCGCTGACGGGCAAGTTCGGCGTCACCCCGGATCAGGCCCCGGCCCTGCTGCTGGCCACGCGCCATGCGGTCAAGGACGGCCTGATGGGCGTGTCGTTCCACGTCGGTTCGCAGTGCATGCGCCCCTCGGCCTATGAGGCGGCGATGACGCAGGTCGGCCGCGCCATCAAGAAGGCGGGCGTCTTTGTCGACATCGTCGATGTCGGCGGCGGCTTCCCTTCGGTCTATCCGGGCATGGTCCCGCCGGACCTGAGCGAATACGCCGACGCCATCCATCGCGGCTTCAACGAGATGCCGGTGTCGGAAACCACCGAGCTGTGGTGCGAACCCGGCCGGGCGCTTGTGGCGGAATCGTCGTCGGTGCTGTGCCGCGTGGACCTGCGCAAGGGCGATGCTCTTTATCTGAACGACGGGTCGTACGGCTCGCTGTTCGACGCCACCCACTCGCGCTGGCCCTTCCCGACCAAGCTGGTCCGGGACGGTGAATCGTCGTCGGAGCTGAAGCCCTTCCGCTTCTATGGTCCGACCTGCGACAGCATCGACCATATGCCCGGTCCGTTCTGGCTGCCTGCCGACGTCAAGGAAGGCGATTTCATCGAGATCGGCATGCTGGGCGCCTATGGCGTGGCCATGACGACCGGCTTCAACGGCTATGGCGAGCATGAGATCGCCGTGGTCGAGGACGCCCCCATGGGTTCGATGTACGGCCTGGCGCCGCGCTCCATCCCGACCGTGCGCACCACGGCCGAGGAGAACGCCCGCAAGGTCGTCCGCCTGTCGCGCCCCAAGGGCAAGGCCGGTCAGCGCAAGCGCAAGCGCTGATCCAACGCATCACGCCTTGAACTGAAAAATGTCTCAAGGCTTTGATACAAGCAGCGGCCCGTCGCTCCGTCCGGGCCGCTGTTCCTTATTGACGACGGGCGCTCAAACCAAAGGGAAACCCGAGAGATGAACGCACCGGTTCGTTCCAACGCCAAGGCGGAGCTGTTGGCCACCACTGTCGAGCACATCGACATCACCAGCTTCGACGCGCGCCCGATCATCGATTCCATGCGCAAGATGTCCTTCAGCTCGCGCGACACCGCCCGCGCGGCCGACATCTTCAACATGGCCCTGGAAGACGAGGCCTGCTCCCCGTGGCTGATCCTGGCCGGTTCGACCTCGGCCGGCGGCTGCATGGACGTCTACCGCGACATGGTGAAGTTCGGCATGGTCGACGCCGTGGTCGCCACCGGCGCCTCCATCGTCGACATGGATTTCTTCGAGGCCCTTGGCTACAAACACTATCAGGCCGCCGGCGAGGTGGACGACAACATCCTGCGCTCGCACTACATCGACCGCATCTACGACACCTACATCGACGAAGAAGAACTGCAGGCCTGCGACAATGCGATCTATGAGATCGCCAGCCGCCTGGAGCCGCGCGGCTATTCCTCGCGCGAGTTCATCTGGGAAATGGGCAAGTGGCTGTCGGAAGGCAACGCCAAGAAGCCCGGCTCGCTGATCCAGACCGCCTATGAAGAAGGCGCGCCGATCTTCTGCCCGGCCTTCGTCGACTCCTCGGCCGGTTTCGGCCTGGTCAAGCACCAGAAGGAGCGCATGGCCGAGGGCAAGCCCTACATGATGATCGACGCGGTCGCGGACTTCCGTGAACTGACCGACATCAAGATCGCGGCGGGCGTCACGGGCCTGTTCATGGTCGGCGGCGGCGTGCCGAAGAACTTCGCCCAGGACACCGTCGTCTGCGCCGAAATCCTCGGCGTCGAGGCCGACATGCACCGCTATGCCGTGCAGATCACGGTCGCTGACGTGCGCGACGGCGCCTGCTCGTCCTCGACGCTGCAGGAAGCCGCCTCGTGGGGCAAGGTCCAGACCACCTACGAACAGATGGTCTATGCCGAAGCCACGACCGTCGTGCCGCTGATCGGTTCGGACGCCTATCACCGCGAAACCTGGAAGAAGCGCCAGCCGCGCCGCTGGAACAAGCTGTTCGTCAAATAAGACGACAGAGAGCGGTCGGGAGGGTTCGTCCCTCCCCCCATCCCGCGAACGGAAACGGGGCCGATGGAGCGATCCATCGGCCCTTTTCCATGAGCCGCATCCCGGAACCTACCGGCGGCCGGTCCGCTTCTTCTTCGTGACAGAGGAGATCGCCATGACCGACCCGACACCCGACAACACCGACGCCCGCGAAGCCTCCGACATGGGCGAGAAGCCTGATCGCGGCCATATCGAAGACGCGCTGAAAACCGCCCTTCAGGGCACGGATTCCGGCTCGGACACCCGCGCGGGTTCGCTGCGCGGCGGCTCGGCGTCGGGCTCGGAAATCGACCCGGATCAGGACGCCATCAACGCCGATCTGGCGCGACAGGGCCGCGAAATGGCCGAAGGCCAGACGCGCCCGGCAGGCGGCCCCGATCAGGCGCGCAAATCCACCGGCCAGCCCGGCGACGATGTCGACGCCCCAACCGGTTGAACCGCCTTGCTGCCGCCGCACGGATAGGCCACGGTGAAATTAACCGTGCAGGTATTAAGGACGTAGGCTGAATGAAGCGTATCGTGGCAACCGTAGTCTTGGCGTTCAGCGTCGGCCTGACGGCGTGCAATGAGCGCAGTCAGGCCGGGCCTGAAGCGGAATCGGCGCTCGCCGCCACGGCCGACGCATCCGGCGACGTCGGCGCGGGATCCTCCGGCGCCTCGAATCATGCTGCAGCCCCCACGGCGAGCGACGCTGCGCCTGTCGCCATCAAGGGTGCGCCCGGCTTCGCCGTCATCTATCCGGGCGGGCAAGCCGACGGACAGGCCCTGACCGCCGCCGGCCCGGACGGCCCCGGCGGCATCGTCACCTTCACGACCGACGCCACCCCCGATGCGGTGATCGACTTCTATCGCCAGCGCGCCGAGCGCGCCGGGCTGGACCCGATCATGGCGATGAATCAGGGCGAAGCCCGCGCCTACGGCGCCTCCGCCCGATCTGAAAAAGGCCCCGGCCTTCAGGTCGTGGCCGCCCCGGCTGAAGGCGGCGTGACCTCGGTGCAGTTGAGCTGGAACGGCGGCGCATGAGCGCACGTCCGGCGACGGCATCGCGCCTTCTGCTGCTGACGGCGACGGCCCTGCTGCTGACGGCCTGCGCCGGGACGCCCGCCGCCCTGCGGCCGCAGGCCGAGCGCCCCGTCGCTGCGCCGGGCGGCTATCTGGACGCGCCGGTTCTGGAACAGTTGGCCGCCGCCCTGCCGCCGCCGCCTGCGCCCGGCTCCGCCGCCGATCTCGAAGACAAGGCGCAGTCCGCGCGCATGACGGCGCTGGAAGACACCGACCGCTGGCTTCTGGCCACGGCCCATGCCGAACTGCGCGCGCCGCTGGCGCTTCAGCATTTCAACTGTCCGCTGGGCGTGCAGATAGATCCGCAGGCGACGCCTGAACTGACCCGGCTGATGCAGCGGCTATTCCACGACGCGGATACGGCCGCCGAGGCGGTCAAGGCCCGCGCCTTCCGCGCCCGCCCGGTCGGCGACGATCCCGCGCGTCAGGCCTGCCAGCGCGTCAGCGAGGCCGGGCGCCGCAGCGCCTCCTATCCATCCGGCAGTTCGACGGTCGCCGTCGTCTATGGCGAGGCCTTCGCCGCGATCGACCCGGAACACGCCGCCGAAATCCGTCGCATGGCCCATGAGATCGGCCAGAGCCGCGTGGTCTGCGCCATGCACTATCCTCGTGATGTCGCGGCGGGCGAGGATCTGGGCCGCGCCGTCTTCGCCGCCGCCGCCGCCGCCCGTCCGGAATTCGCCGCTGATGTGGCGGCCGCCCGCGCCGAGCTTGTCGCCCTGAGGACACGCGGCGCGACCGCGCCCGGCTGCGCCGCCGAGGCGCGGGCGCTGGCCACGCCCCTGCCCTGATGGCGGCGCTGCTGGCCGGACTGGTTCTGGTCGGCGGCCTGCAGACCTGGACCCTGCCCGCCGCCCGCCCGTGCGAGGCCGCCGAACTGGCGGAACTGACGGCGGATGCGCAGACGCCCTATCGCCTCACCTGCCGCGCGGTCCTGACGCCGGGGCAGGCCGTTGTGCGCCCGATCCTGATCGAGGGCGCCGAAGCGTCCGGCGCAGGACTGGACTGCGCAGGCGGCGCGGTCGGCCGCCCCGGCGCCCCGGTCAGCACCCGCTCGCCCAGCATCGCCGTCTGGTCGCGCCGCCTCGCTGCTGACCGCTGGAGCCGCCCGACCGATATCCGCATCGAACGCTGCCTGATCCACGGCTCCGTGCGCGTCTGGGGCATGGGCGCCAACGGCCGCTATGACGATCTGCGCGCCTCATCGCGCACGGCGGACCACACGGCAACGGCGCAGGCCGCCGCCCCCGCCCATGTCACGCTGGACACGGTGACCATACGCGGTTCCGGCTCCATCCCGCTTTATGTCGGCCCCGGCGTCACGAACTTGACCCTGACCCGTTCGACGCTGGAGGGGCGCAGCGTCTCCACCGCCCTCTATCTGGACTCCGAAAGCGCGGACAACCGTATCGAAGACAATCTGTTCCGCACCCGGACGCGGCGGGAGATGATCGCCATCGACGGATCGGCCCGGAACCATGTGACCGGCAACCGTTTCGAACTGGGCGGCCGCCCGGGCGTCTTCCTCTATCGCAACTGCGGCGAGCGCGGCGTCATCCGGCACCAGACGCCCTCCTTCAACATCATCACCGACAATGTCTTCACGGGCGCCAATCCGCTGCGCCCGCGGCTTGTCGTCGAAAACGCACGGCAGGGGCGCCGCCCCTATTGCCACGAAGACCGCGGCTATCCGTGGGGAAGCAGCATTGACGATAAAGATGGAGGTTCGTCGAACGTAGTTCGTATAAATTCCAGAAAATGAGCGAATTTTTTGCCATTCTTTCCGGATATTCTTCTGGTAGGGGTAATTTTTTCCGAATTGTGCTATTTTTGACGCAATTCTGACTTGCTTGCACACGCGCTCGCCTTAAACGTCCGGACGGCAGGCCAAATGGCCCTGTTTTTTCGTGGCGAGCCGCGTTTGCGACCCTCTTGTACGGGCCGGAACGCGCGCTTGTTTTGTTCCAGGAGAGGGTCTCTTTTGACAAAGAGAATTGTGCGCGAGTCCTTGCTCGCATCGACCATCATCGGGGGCGCCGCCCTCAGCTTCATGGCCGCAACCCCGGCCTTCGCCCAATCGGCCGGCGAAGAAGTTGCCGAAGTCAGCGCCATCGTCGTCACCGGCTCGCGCATCCGTCAGCCGGGTTATGAGGCTTCCAGCCCCATCACCTCGATGAGCTCTGAATCGATCGCGATGTCGCAGCCGGTGGCTGTGGAAGAGCTGGTCAAAGACCTGCCGGCCGCCGTGCCGGCCGTCGGTTCGGCCACCAACAACGGCTCGGGCGGCGGCGCGACCATCAACCTGCGCGGTCTGGGCACCAACCGCACGCTGGTCCTGATCAACGGCCGCCGCGTGGTGCCGTTCAACCTGGAAGGCGTCGTCGACACCAACACCATCCCGCTGGCCCTGGTCGAGCGCGTCGACACCGTCACGGGCGGCGCCTCGGCTGTGTACGGCGCTGACGCCGTCGCCGGCGTGGTCAACTTCGTCCTGAAGAACAACTTCGAAGGCGTTGAGCTCAACACATCCTACGGCTTCTCGGGCGAAGACGACGCTGTCCGTCGCAAGTTCGACCTGACCGTCGGCGGCAACTTCGCCGACGACCGCGGCAACGCCGTCGTCAGCTTCGGCTACACCAAGACCGACCCGCTGTACCAAGTCCGCCGTCCGTGGGGCGAAGTCGCGCTCTCGTCGACGAACGGCAAGCCGCTCGGTTCGGGCACCTCGGTTCCCGGCCGTTTCGACCTGACCCCGGTCAAGGGCGGCGTCGCCCTGCCGTCGGGCGCCGAACTGGACCCTACCACGGGCGCCCTGATTGGTTCGGATCATCCGAACTACAACTCGGCCGGCTATAACTACAACCCGTACAACCTGTATCAGACGCCGCTGAGCCGCTACCAGATCAACGGCCTGGGCAGCTTCAAGATCAACTCTGCGGCTGAAGTCTACAGCCACCTGACCTTCGTCCAGAGCGACGTCTCGCTGGACAACGCTTCGAGCGGCACCTTCGGCAACACCTATAAGGTGCCGATCGGCAACCCGTTCATCCCGGACGCCATGCGCCAGCAATTCTGCGGCGCCCTGATGATCGACCCGACCAAGTGCGTCGCCGGCGCAGCGGGCGACACCATGATGGACCTGACCATCAACCGTCGCTTCACCGAAATGGGCACCCGTCCTGTCGACATCGAAAACAGGACCATCCAGTTGCTGGCCGGCGTGCGCGGCGACATCAACGCAGACTGGAACTACGACGCCTACGTTTCGCACGGCGAAACCCAGCAACTGCTGACGCGCCGTAACTGGGGCTCGCTGTCAAAGCTGCGTAACGCTCTGAACACTGTCTCGGCGACCGACTGCATGGTGCCTGGCGCGACCACCGCTATCGCGGGTTGCGTGCCGATCAACGTCTTCGGCCCCGAAGGCACGATCACCAAGGAAATGATCGACTACATCAACCTGTCGTCGATGAGCAAAACCACGATCAAGCAAGACGTGGCCTCGGGCTCGATCTCGGGCGTCCTGCCTGACCAACTGAGCAGCCCGTGGAGCGAGCGCCCGATCGCTGTCGCCTTCGGCGCCGAATGGCGTCGTTCCAGCGCAGGCACCCGTGGTGACGCGGCGTCGCAAGCTAACGGCGAAATCCTGGGCACCGGCGCGCCGGTGCCGGATCGCAACGGCCAGTTCGAAATGCGTGAAGCCTTCGCCGAATTCGCGGTGCCGCTGATCGAGAACCTGCCGTTCATCCACAGCATGAACCTGGAAGCTGGCTACCGCCAGACCGAGTTCAAGGCCGCCGGGCACAAGTCGCAATACGGCAGCTACAAGCTGGGCGGTGACTGGTCGCCGATCGAGGACGTTCGCGTCCGCGTCATGTACCAACGCGCCACCCGCGCACCTAACATCGGCGAACTGTTCAATCCGCAAGTCACGGGCCTGGGCAACCGCGCCATCGATCCGTGCCAACTGGACCTGATCAATACGGCTGACGCCAACACGGCTGGCACGCTCAGCAACCTGTGCCGCCTGACCGGCGTGCCGGAAGGCGCCATCGGCTATGTGGCCAAGCCCAACTCGGGTCAGGTCAACCAGCAAACGGGCGGCAACCCGAACCTGGGTCCGGAAGAAGCCGACACCTGGACCATCGGCGCTGTCTGGCAACCGGCCTTCGTGCCGAGCCTGCGTCTGAGCCTCGACTACTATGACATCAAGATCGACAAGACGATCAACAGCCCCAGCCTGGATGATGTCATCAACGGTTGCTACGACAAGGCTCTGAACCCGACCCTGGCGTTTAACGACAGCTGTAAGGCCATCCAGCGCAGCACCGCCAACGGCTCGCTGAACGGCGTCGACGCCAAGGGCGTGATCCGTCCGTTGACCAACGCCGGCAACGAACGCGTCTCGGGCTTCGACCTTGCCGCCAACTACCGCGTTGAACTGGCCGACTTCGGCTGGGACATCGGTCGTGTCGACCTGAGCGTCAACGGCAACATCGTCACCAAGCACGAGACCCAGTCCAACCCGGCCTCCATGCTGCGTGACTGCGTCGGCTACTACTCGGTGTCGTGCGGCGAGCCCAAGGTCAAGCAACGCTGGAACAGCCGCGCGACCTGGACGATGGGCGACTACTCGGCCTCGCTGATGTGGCGCCACCTGTCTGGCGTCGAAGTCGAGCCGGGCAACACCAAGTGGTTCCCGGACTACGCCCAGATCGACAGCTACGACTACTTCGACCTGAGCGGCCGCTGGGACATCACCCAAACGGTCCGTCTGACGGCGACGATCAACAACCTGTTCGACAAGTCGCCGCCGATCGTCGGTTCGCAAATCGGCACCACGGCTGCGAACAACGGGAATACCTTCCCGCAGACCTACGACGCGATCGGCCGCTACTTCACCTTCGGCGCCACGCTGAAGTTCTGATAGCGTTCAACGCATAAAATGAGAGAGGCGGAAGACCCCGGTCTTCCGCCTCTTTTTTGTCTGGCGATGCGCTTGCTTTAAAGGCCGATCAGGCTGGGCGGCCTGTCGCCAGCGCCCCATACAGGTCGGTCCGGCGGTCGCGGAAGAAGCCCCAGGCCGCGCGATGGCGGTCCAGGAAGTCCAGGTCGAAGGTGTGAACCAGCACGCCTTCTTCACGGTCGAGACTTTCAACCAGATCGCCGCGATGGTCGGCAATGAAGGAGTGGCCGTAGTAGGTCTGCCCCGCCTGGGTCACCTGCTCATGGCCGATCCGGTTGGCGCCGACGACCGGAACGACGTTGGACACGGCATGGCCCTGCATGGCGCGACGCCACGGCGCGGCGGTGTCCAGAGTATCATCATGCGGCTCCGTGCCGATGGCCGTCGGGTACAGCAGCACCTCGGCGCCCTGCAGCATCATCGCCCGCGCCGTTTCCGGATACCACTGGTCCCAACAGATGCCGACGCCGATGCGGCCGAAGCGCGTGTTCCAGACCTTGAAGCCGGTGTCGCCGGGGCGGAAGTAGTACTTCTCCTGATAGCCGGGGCCGTCGGGGATATGGCTCTTGCGATAGACGCCCATCAGCTCGCCGTCAGCGTCGATCATCACCAGGCTGTTGAAGTAGTGCGGCCCCTCGCGTTCGAAGATCGAGACGGGCAAGACCACGCCCAGTTCCTTGGCTACCGACTGAAGCTGGGTGACGGCCGGATGCTCCCGCCACGGATAGGCGGCGCCGAACCACTTCTCTTCCTGTGAAACGCAGAAATACGGCCCCTGGAACAGCTCCGGCGCCAGGATGACCTGGGCGCCCTTGGCCGCCGCCTCGCGGATGAAGCCGATGGTCTTGTCGATGTTCGCCTGCATGTCCTCGCTGTACGAGGTCTGGATGGCGGCGACGCTGATCTGACGGGTCATCAAGCGGGCTCCTGCTGGCTGATGCAGTGGAACGAACCGCCGCCCGACAGGATGGCGGTCGACGGCAGGGGGATGATCTCGCGATCGGTGAAGACGGTCGCCAGCGCCTCGCAGGCCATGCGGGCGGCCATGTCGTTCCCATAGGTCGGCACCACCACGGCGCCATCCGCGATCAGGAAGTTCATGTGGCTGGCCGGGACCGGGCGCTCGTCCTCGTCCAGGATCATGCCGGGCGAAGGAATCCGCAGCACCCTGATCGCGCGGCCGGCGGCGTCTGTCATCGCGGCCAGCGCCAGCGCCGTCTCGTCATAGACTTCCGCGTTGGGATCCTTGTGCCCGAAGCCGATCGGGCAGGCGACCACGCCCGGCGCGACGAAGCGGGCCAGATTGTCGACGTGGCCGTCGGTGTGGTCGTTCAGCAGGCCGTCGCCCAGCCACAGCACCTTCCTGGCGCCCAGAGCCTGAGCAAAGGCGGCCTCCGCCGCCTCCTGCGTCCAGCCGGTGTTGCGGTTGCGGTTCAGCACGCACTGGCGCGTGGTCAGCACAGTGCCCTCGCCGTCGTGATCGACAGCGCCGCCTTCCAGAATGAAGTCATGGCGGGTCAGGGCGACGCCCGACTGCTCGCCGATCTGATCGGCGACCTCGTCATCGTGCGGCAGGTCGTATTTGCCGCCCCAGCCATTGAAGACGAAGGCCTGAGCCGAGGCCGAACCGGCGCCGAAGATCGGCCCGGTGTCACGCAGCCAGATGTCGCCGAACCGTCCGGCCACCACGGTGACGCCCGCCACATCGGCGAAACGCGCCTGAGCGTCGGCCAGAGCCTCATCATTGCCGACCATCAGCTTGACCTGTTCACCTCCCGGCCCGGTCAGGGCGCGGACCAGCGCCTCGACCTCGGCCTGGGCCGGTTCGAGGTTCTCCTCCCACAGATCGGCGTGGCTGGGCC
This sequence comes from Brevundimonas diminuta, assembly GCF_039673845.1. Classification (GTDB taxonomy): domain Bacteria; phylum Pseudomonadota; class Alphaproteobacteria; order Caulobacterales; family Caulobacteraceae; genus Brevundimonas; species Brevundimonas diminuta_E. The sequence goes on from NZ_JBDJMK010000009.1 coordinate 206,019, forward strand.
AACCGACCCACATCGCACGGTGCGGCGTCCATTCAGCAGGAACAGGCAGGGTCATGGGCGAAGTCATGGGGCGAAAACGTCCACATAAAAGGGATGAAGCACGAAGGGGGCGAGATAGGCCCTGACGGCCCCGGGTTCAATGGCGGCTGCGCCACAGTCGCCAACGCGACAAGGCCACCGAGCGAGCAAGAAGAAAGGGCGGCCCGTCGCCGGACCGCCCTTCACTGTCTCAATACCAGAGATCCTCGCTACGTCCTTAGAAGGCGTAGGTCACGGTCGCCTGGATGGTGCGCGGGGCGCCCTGCGAGGCATACAGCGACTTGGTCGAGTTGATGCCGGTGCCCAGCGAGCCATAGTACTTCTCGTCGAACAGGTTGATCACCCGCAGGGCGATGCTCGAGTTCTTGTAGCCGAAGTAGCCTAGGTCAAAGCGCGCATCGGCATTGACGGTGATGTAGCTCGGCACGGCCAGGTCGTTCTCGTCGGTCAGCCAGCGCTCGCCGACATACTTGGCCTGAGCGCCGACCTGCAGCGGGCCGGTCTCATAGTTGGCGCGCAGACCGAAGGTCCAGTCCGGCACTTCCACCAGCGTCTTGCCGCCGACCTGGATCAGCGTCGAGCCGTCATAGTAGTCCTGCTTGATCTCGCTGTCGGTGTACGAAGCCGACGCATAGATCGACAGACCTTCCATCGGCGAGAAGCCGATCTGCGAGTCGAAGCCGTACAGGTCCACATCGCCGACGTTACGGTCGAAGTAGGCGTCCAGCTCTCGGTCGTAGGTCGAGAGGATGCGATCCTGGAACTTGGTGTACCAGACGTTGGCCGAGGCGATCAGCACGCCCGTCTGATAGCGGTAACCGAAGTCCCAGGTCTTCGACATTTCAGGACGCGCGATCGGCGAGGTGATGTCGCCCGCGTCGTCGAAATAGACCGTGTACAGGTTGTCCGTGCGCGGCAGGGTCAGAGATTCGGCGTACGAACCATAGATACTGTGCGGGCCGGAAATGTTCCAGGTGACGTTAACGTTCGGAAGAATATCGTCAAACTTCACCTCACGGCTATAGGGGTTGATGTAATCCCTACCCGCGATGGCTACCGTGCCGTTTGCATTGGTTCCCGTCGGCGTTTCCGTGGTGCAGCGAACATTGCTGTTCTTGTATTGCGAGTAGCAATACTGATTCATCTCACGCTTGAAGAATGGCGCACGCACGCCGATGTTGACACGCACGGCATCATCAAAGAAGCGACCACGATATTCCAGAGCGAACTGGTTCAGGATCGCATACGACAGGCGGTCGCGCGTACGCAGGGCGTAACCATCCAGGTTGTAGATGCGGTTATCTTCGTCACGCAGGCCCGCGAACGGATCCAAGAAACGCGGCTCAGACGGGTTCGAGAAGTCGATCTTGCCATAGAGGCCCGTCTGACGGTGACGGGCGTGGTCCAGCGTATAGGCCGCGCGCAGCGAGTGGTTGTCAGCCAGATTCCAGATCAGCGAGGTGTTGATGCCATAACGCTGAGTATGGGTGTTGTTGGTGGCGTGCAGACGAACACGGTCCAGCGTATCCCCATCGCCGTTCAGGTCGACGCCGCCGGTCTTCTTCGTTCCCAGCAACAGGGCATCGTTCTCGTTCAGCGTCGTCTGGCCCGAACCGCCCGTGGCCAAGGTGTACTGGAACGACGGATCGAAGGTGAAGATCAGGCCTTCGCGCAGGGTGAAGCGCGACTGGGCGCGCAGGTTGCCCGTGTCCGACGGGTTCTGGCGCAGAGCCCAGTAGTTGCTGGAGTTTGTGTCGTCATCGCGCTGGCCGTTGACGAAGGTCGGCGCCTTGTAGGTCGGGTCGTAGTCGACGTTCCAGCCGAACGGCGAGGTGTCCGCCGTCGTGCCCAGCGAACCATCCGGGTTCTTGAACAGGTTCGGGCCGTTGTAGTTGTTGTTGCGGTTGCGGTTCCAGTGACCAGCCAGCGAGACGAAGTCGCCGTTGTCGCGGATCGGCTGATAGACCTTGAAGTTGTACTGAATCTTGCCCAGGTCGCCCTGGCCCTTGAACTTGTCGTACGACTGATCCGAGTAGGAGAACCAGGCCGACGTGCCCCAGGGGCCGACTTCACCGGTGTTCACCAGCGCCATGACGCGCTTGAAGCTGAAATCGCCGAGCGAGCCCTTGACCCAGCCGCCGAACTCCGACGTCGGGTTGATCGAGTTGACGTTGATGGTGCCGCCCGTGGCGGAAGCCGTCGGGGAGTCGGCGTCGGTGGTGCCGGTGTTGACCGAAGCCGAACCGATCAGTTCCGAGTCCAGTTGCTGGTTGGTGTACAGCGAGTAGTTGCCCGAGTCGTTCATCGGCATGCCGTCGAACGTCTGCGAGATACGAGCGCCGTCAAAGCCGTGCAGACGGATGTTGCCGCCCGACGAACCATAGGGGTCGTTGTTGGTGAAGTTCATGCCCGGAACGAGGTTCAGGATCTCGTTGATCGTCTGACCCGACGCCTGAGTGTCGATAAACTCCTGGGTGATGGTCGAGCGCGACTTGCCGACGGTTTCGGCCACCATGGCGCCGTCAATCGTACGCGGACCGCGACGGCCCGTAACAACAACCTGATCGACTTCGACGGCGGCAGTGCCGGTCGACTGGGCCGAGGCGGTTTCGGCGACGAAGAGGCTGCTCATCAGGGCGGTGGTCGCCCAGAAAAGCTGTTTGCGAAGGGTCATCTGTCAGTATCCCGGTGATATGGCGAAACGCCGTGCAAACGGGTCTGAAGAACGCCCGCTCGGTCCGTCGGGGATTTAAGGCCGCTCTGGGAAGTTGGGGCGACATTCAGATGACAGAACGATGACGGCCTCACGGGGTGGCATGGGCGCCACACCGGAAAACACCTATCATCGAACAGGAATGGACGGCGGGTTCAACCGTGTCGCAAAGGCGTCCGCCACACGGTTGGCGGTGGCGTTCATGGCGCGAGGTTCGTGATAATTGCCGTTGATCTGGGTGCGGTTGATCACATAGGCGCGGAAGGCCGTGAACAGCTTGGGATCAGCGGGCCTGGGCGTCTTCCAAAAGGCGTCCAACGGCTTCTGGTCGGTCAGGCCTTCGAAGTCAAAGAAGGCGTCGCCCAGGACCTTGACCGGCGTGCCGAAGCCCAGCGCCGACAATGCCGCGCTGGAATTATTGACCACCATGCCTTCGGAAGCCCGACAAAGTTGGGCCAGGTTTCCGCCGTCGATGAAGTCGACGCGGCCTTTGAGGCCACGTTCTTCGGCCATGCGCCGCGTCTCGCGCGCGAGGTTGATCAGGCCGGGATCCAGCGGATGGTTTTTAATGACGAGACGACTGGCGGCGGGAGCGCCGACCGCAAAGCTGTCCAGGACACGCGCCAGGAAGGACAGGTTATCGTGGATGCTGGAATAACGCAGCAACTGCGCATCGCCGTCGCGCTGCAGGCAGGCGATGAAGAAAGGCCCCTTGGCGCGCAGACGGTCCGCGTCGCAGGCCCCCCTCGCCCGCATGCCCAGTTCCAGATAACGCCGCACATGCCCCAGGCATTGCCGCCAGGGCGACGCCGAATAGGGATGGCGATAATGGGGGAACATCAGTCGGCCCAGCGGTTGGAGCGCATGATACAGGCTGATGTTGATGACGTGGTGCGGCAGGATTTTGCCGACCGGTCGTGAGATCGGCAGTTCCGGCGGCGGCGGCGGATACCCCGCGCCTGATCGAGGCAGGGCGCTGGAGCCGTTCACCCCGTCGCGCTCAAGCGTGATCCAATCTGGACGGAAATAGCCGTTCTCGAGAACCCAGACGCGAGCCTTCAGCCGCTTCGCCTGTGAAAGAACGCCCTGATTATAGGGGCCGCCCTCGCCGAAAACGATGATGTCAGTGAATTCTTCAGCCAAAGCAGCGAGCCGCTGCGGCCAGTCGCTGGCGCGTTCGCGATATGCGATGCCGCCGACCCGACCCCAGTTCGAAATATCGCCCGCATTGAACAGCATACGCCGAGCCTCGCCCCCACGCGCCTCGATCGCCCGAGCCAGCACACGGCCGAAGCGCCCAAAAGGAGCGGACACGATAAGGAAACGGCGGCCAGACAAATCGACAGCGATCTGTACCGTGGCGTCTAACTGATCTGGGTCAAAGGGCGCTAGCAAACGCTGATATCTCTCGAGGCAGCCCTTCATACAAGAAGGCGCAGATTCGTTAAAAGCTCAGATAAAAGCGAATTCGACCGTCAACTTAGAAAGTGACGCCGCCGAAGTAAAAATAAAAGCCGCCGAACCCAGACTAGAGCTCGGCGGCCTCATTCTCAACACTCACAGGCTTTGGAGGCCGGTTTCCCGGCCCCCTCAGTCTTAGAAGTTGATGTCGACCGTCGCGCGACGGTTCAGCGGCTCACGCACGCCGTCGGCGGTCGGCTTGGCCAGGTCGGTCTTGCCCTTGCCGTCCA
>NZ_JBDJMK010000010.1:0-205200 GCF_039673845.1 Brevundimonas diminuta
CGCCAGCGTCATCGAGATCGCCGCCGTCAGCGTCGTCTTGCCGTGGTCAACGTGGCCGATCGTGCCGATGTTCACGTGCGGCTTGGTGCGTTCGAACTTTTCCTTGGCCATGGCCAAACTCCTGTGGCCCGGGTCCGGAACGGAGGGGCGCTGTGCTCAGTTCATAAAACCTGGAGCGGGTAGCGGGAATCGAACCCGCGTATTCAGCTTGGAAGGCTGCTGCACTACCATTGTGCTATACCCGCACGAAGAATGCGGTTGCACCGCCCTTCAAAATGAAGAGCGACGTTTCCGCACCCGATTCCTATCTGGACTCCCGGCCGTCGGGCATTGAAGGCGCGTGGTGGGGGAAGCAGGACTCGAACCTGCGAAGCTTACGCAGCGGATTTACAGTCCGCCCCCTTTGCCACTCGGGACATTCCCCCAGCGCGCCTTATGTCAATGCCGGTCTGGAAACGCCGGAAACAATCTTTCGACCATTCCGCGACGAAAGCCTTCGCTGTCGGGCGACGCCTGCAGTAGAGGAAGCGCCTGAACCGAAAGCCTTGGGGCCCAAATCGGAGGCCGTCTTATAGTGTCGTCATTTCGAGAACGCAACGACCGGAAAACCGGTAAAAAACAATCTTTCCACAAAAGGGGCGAAGCACGCCCTGATCGGCCGCAAACCCCCGCGCCGCAAGGGCGCAGCGCCGGTGAAAATGAGCGTAGACCCGCCCGTTCGCGCCCGGACGCCGATAATTTTCTTTGGGGACGCCATCCGGTTCTGGCCGCTTTGGCGAATCCGGCGCGTCGCGGAACGGGCCGTCTGATGGTCACCGAAGACCGCGCCGAAGAGATTCAGCGCGAGAATCTGGCGAACGGCCACCGAATCGAAGTGGTCGATTCGCTGGCGTTGGGCCGGATGCTGCCCGCAGGCGCGGTGCATCAGGGCATGGCCTTCAAGGTCCAGCCGCTGGAAGGCGTGGCGCTGGAAGATCTGGCCGAACCCGCTGAAGGCGTCATCGTCATGCTGGATCAGCTGACCGACCCCCAGAACGTCGGCGCCATCTTCCGCTCGGCCCTGGCCTTCGGCGCGCGCGGCATTGTGGTGCAGGACCGTCACTCCCCCGCCCTCGCCGGAGCGCTGGCCAAGGCTTCGGCCGGCGCGACCGAACGCCTGCCCTGCGCCCGCGTGACGAATCTCAGCCGCGCGCTGGAGAAGCTGGCCGATCACGGCTGGCGCGCCATCGGCATGGACGGCGGCTCGGACCTGACGCTGGAGCAGGCGCTGGACGCCCGCCCGACCGTCATCGTCATGGGGTCCGAAGGCGACGGTGTGCGCCGTCTGGTCGCCGAACACTGCGAAGCCATGGCCCGCATCCCCATGCCCGGCGGCTTCGAGAGCCTGAATGTCTCCAACGCCGCCGCCATCGCCCTGTATGAAGCCGCTCGCGCCCAGGGCCGCGAGGGCTAGAGAAATCCCCGCGCCACTTCGCCCCTGCGGCGTCTTGGCGTGGGTCCTGTCGGGCTTTATGGATGGGATATGGATTTTCTCTCCAATCCCGAACTGATCAGCCAGGCCTCCGCCCTCGGCAAGGTGCTGATGATCGATCTGGTCCTGGCCGGCGACAACGCCGTGGCCGTGGGACTGGCCGCCGCCGCCCTGCCGCAGGAACAACGCCGCAAGGCCATCCTGGTCGGTCTGGCCGTCGCCGTCGTGCTGCGCATCGGTCTGGCGCTGATCACCGTCCAGCTTCTAGCCATCGTCGGCCTGCTGCTGGCGGGCGGCTTCCTGCTGCTGTGGGTGTGCTGGAAGATGTGGCGCGAACTGCGCGAGCAGGCCACCCACGATCAGGCCGAAGCCGAGGCCGAGATCCAGCGCGCCATGGCCATCGAACATGGCGGCGGCCCCTCGCCCGAGGAAATGGGCCTGAAGCGCAAGACCTTCGGCGCCGCCCTGATCCAGATAATGATCGCGGACCTGACCATGTCGCTGGACAATGTACTGGCCGTGGCGGGGGCCAGCCATGAGCATCCGTGGATCATGGTGTTCGGCCTGATCCTGTCGATCGCCCTGATGGGCCTGGCAGCCACCTTCATCGCCAAGCTGCTGAACCGCTATCGCTGGATCGCCTATGTGGGTCTGGCCATCGTGCTCTATGTCGCCGTGCACATGATCTGGGACGGCGGTCGCTCGGTCATCGTCCGCACCGGCCATGCCGATCAGTTCAACGCCTCGGCCCCCGGCTTCCTGCGCATCAGCGCCGAAGAACAGGCCAAGCACATGAAACACAGCGGCAAGGGCGCAGGCTCACACACGCCCCACGCCCTGCCCGGCGGCCGCGAACGACGCGATCCGCCGCCGCACCCGGTCGAGGCCGCTCCGCCCGCCCCCTGAAACACAAAAGGCCCGGATCGCTCCGGGCCTTTTTTTCTTAGCGAGGCGCACCTTAAGTGCGGGCCCCGCCTTTTTGTTCTGAGAGCCTACCCCTCGGCGCCGCCGAAGCGTTCGGTCCATTCGGCGACCTGGGCGTCCTCGATCTTGGCGAACAGGACCTGAGCCGAGGATACCGCCTGACCGGCAGGCAGGACGTTCAGCAGATCGCCCTCCATCTCCGGCCACGACAGATCCGTCGCGCCGACCGTGGCGGCGATGCGGCCCGCGGCTTCGGGCATGAAGGGCGCGGTCACGCGGGCGAACAGGGCCACAAGGCTGAGCGCCGTGCGCACCACGACAGCGGCGCGCTCCCGGTCCGTCTTCAGCGCCGTCCACGGCGCCGCCACCTGCAGATATTCATTGCCCAGCACCCACAGGGCGCGGGCGGCCTGCGCCGCCTTGCGGAACTCCATGGCCTCGAACTCGGCGGTCAGGGCTTCCAGACCGGCCTTGATGTCGGCGGCCAGCTTTTCTTCCAGCGCGCTCGGTTCGCCGCCCTCGGGCACGACGCCGTCGAACTTGGATTCCGTGAACTTGACGATGCGGTTGACGAAGTTGCCCAGCACGTCGGCCAGATCCTTGTTCGTCGTCGACTGGAACTGCTCCCAGGTGAAGGCCGCGTCGGAATGTTCCGGCCCATAGGCCGTCAGGTGCCAGCGCCAGTAGTCAGCGGGCAGCAGCTCCAGCGCCTGATCCATGAAGACGCCCCGGCCCATGCTGGTCGAGAACTTGCCGCCGTACCAGTTCAGCCAGTTGAAGGCTTTCAGCTGGTCAACCGTCTTCCACGGCTCGCCCGAGCCGAGGATGGTCGAAGGGAAGCTGACGGTGTGGAAGGCGACATTGTCCTTGCCCATGAACTGGACGTAGCGCACGTCCTCAGCGCCCTCATCCAGCCGCCACCAGGAGCGCCAGTTTCCGCCCGTCTTGTCGGCCCATTCCTCGGTCGCGCCGATGTATTCGATGGGAGCGTCGAACCAGACGTAGAAGACCTTGCCCTCCATGCCCGGACGCGGGCCGCCGTCGGGGCCGACAACCGGCACGCCCCACTTCAGATCGCGGGTGATGCCCCGGTCGATCAGGCCCTCGTCCAGATGCTTATAGGCGATGGAGCGGGCCAGCGGCTGCCACTGGGGCGAGCGGGCGTCGACCCAGGCGCGCACTTCGTCGGCCACCTTGGTCTGCAGCAGATACAGGTGCCGCGTGTCCCGGACCTCAAGGTTGCGGCTGCCCGAAACGGCCGAATAGGGATTGATCAGATCGGTCGGGTCCAGCAGGCGGCCGCAGTTGTCGCACTGGTCGCCGCGCGCCTTTTCATAGGCGCAGTGCGGACAGGTGCCCTCGACATAGCGGTCGGGCAGGAAGCGGGCGTCGTCGATCGAATAGATCATCCGGTCGACGCGCTCCTCGATCAGGCCGCGTTCCTCCAGCACCTTGGCGAAATGCTGGGTCAGGCGGGTGTTCGGGGCGTTGGAGCTGCGGCCGAAGATGTCGAACGACAGGCTGAACTTGTCGGCCAGCGACTTCTGGACCTGATGCTGCTCGTCGCAATAGGTGCGGACGTCCTGCCCGGCGGCGGCGGCGGCCAGTTCGGCCGGGGTGCCGTGTTCGTCGGTAGCGCAGACATAGAGAACCTCATGCCCCCGGCTTCGCATGAAGCGCGCCCACACATCGGCGGGCAGCATCGACCCGGCCAGATTCCCAAGGTGCTTGATGCCGTTGATGTAGGGCAGCGCCGAGGTGATGAGGATGCGGGACATGATCTTCCAACGTCTGACAGGGAGGCGTTGGGATATAGAGGGCGAAACGCGCGCCGTCACCTTTCGCCTTCGCCCTCCCCGAGATGGAGAGGCCGAAGCGTTACGCCAGCCGCCGCGCGATCCGCACGAAACGGCCGGTCAGCAGGGCGCCCGAGATCAGGCTGGCGACGATGACCGAAGTCACCAGACCGTTCACCCCCATGCGGTGCGCCAGGAACCAGCCCAGCGGGATCATGATCAGGCCGTAGGACAGCAGGTGCATCAGCGTCGGCCACACCACGTCGCCCGCCGCGCGATTGGCCTGTGCGGCGACCACCTGCATGGCGTCGGCGACGAAGAACAGCGTCGCCAGCACCAGCGCCGGCGCTGCAATGGCCAGAATGACCGGATCGGTCGTATAGGCGCCGACGATCAGGCGCGCCGACGGCCAGATGACCAGGGCGATGACAAAGGCCAGCACGGTCACCACGCCGATGCCCGCCAGACCGCCGCGCATGACGCCAGCCTTGTCCGCCGCGCCATAGCTGCGCCCCACCAGAACCGCTGTCGCCGAGCCCAGCCCCATCGGCACCATGAAGACGATAGCCGAGATATTGATGACGACCGCCCAGCTGGCGGTTTCCGCCGCGCCCAGTTGACCGGCGAACAGGGTCATGGCCGCAAAGGCGCCGACCTCGATAAAGTTGGATGCGCCCGCGCCCAGACCGACCTTGACCTGCTGGCTCTCGACCGCCTTGTCGCGCCGGGGCTTTTTGAACACGCCCCAGGCCCGCGCCTCGGGCAAGCGCAGGATGAAGATGACCAGAAAGATCGCCAGCGCTGTGCGCGCGCCGAACGTCGCCCATGCCGAGGCCACGGCGCCGTGCATGCCGAGGCCCAGAAGATCCGGCACCAGCAACAGGTTCAGGCCCAGATTGACCGCATTGGCCACCCACATAGCGACCATGCCCGCCTTCGGACGCTGCAGGCCTTCAAGGAAGAACTGGGCGCAGACCGAAATCAGATAGGCCGGCATCGACAGGGCGAAGACCATCAGGGCCGGCGTCGCGCCTTCACCCAGACCATCCTCCAGCCCCATGTGAACCAGACCGAACGGCCCCAGCAGCAGCAGGCCGACCATCGAGACCAGGCCGATCTGCAGGGCGTAGCTCATGCCCCGGCGCAGGACGGCGCCGACCTCGTCGCCCCGGCCCTCGCCCAGCAGACGGGCGGTCATGATCTGAACGCCCATCATCAGGCCGACCGCCGTGGTCAGCACGACCGACGACGGCGCCCAGGCCAGCGAGTGGAAGGCCAGCTCGCGGCTGGCGTAGTGGCCGACGACGATGGCGTCGGTCAGCCCCATGGTCATGATGCCCAGACGCGCCAGCACCACAGGCCACGCCAGCTTCAACAGCTCGGTCAGGGTGGCGCGATTATGGAAGCTGAACAGGGACTGGACCATCGGACGCCGCAACAGCCACGCTCACGCGCGCGGGTCAAACGATTTTCAGTGCGTTTCAGGCGCCTACCAGGCGCCCAGCTCGCGCAGCTCCCGCGCCAGTTCAGGCGGCAGGTCCGTCGGCTCGGCCACCGACAGATCCGGCGGCACGTCCTTGTCGAAATAACGCCAGCCCTGAAACGGCCTGCGGGCCAGCGGGGCGGTGCGGATCACCTGGCTGTCCACCCTGATTTCGCAGCGGCTGGCCTTGCCCTCGCCCACGGTGGTGATGTCCAGAATGCGCTGACGGCACGTCACCACGCCCTTCATCACCCAATAGAGGGAGCCGCCGTCCTCGATCTCGGCGGCGCGCTTGGGCGTCATGCGGGTGTGGACGATGCGCCAGTCGGACCGCGCCGCGTTCGCTTCCAGCGTCTCGACCTCGGTCACGCCGACGCAGAGCTTGATCATGTGCAGGGGCATGAGGCCCAACTAGTCATCCGACGCCGCGAAGGCCAGCCCGGCTCAGGGCTGGCGATCCAACTGGCTGAAGATTTCCTGGCCCTTGGCGATCAGTTCCTGCCCGCAGCGCTGGGTGTGCGACCGCACCTGCTGAACCGGGGTGGAGTCGGTATATTCCAGCATCCGCCCGATCCAGTTGCGCCCGGAATCGCGGCCTTCCAGACGGCCCAGATAATACATCATGCCGCCGGTATACTGCTGCTTCAGCGCATCCGAGGCGGCCGGATCGTCGATCGCCACCGCCAGCAGCCCCATGCACTGAAGGTCCGCCGCCGAGGCCGCCGGCATATCGCTCAGATCGGCGCCCAGAAGCGCCGTCGCCATCATCGCCGCAACGATCATTCGCCTGCCCCCTCGGCCTTCACAACGGCCAGCACCGCGCCATCCGTGACCTGATCGCCGACGGCGACGTTGAACTCGGCCACCACACCGTCGAAGGGCGCGGTCAGGGCGTGCTCCATCTTCATGGCCTCCAGCACCACGACCGGCTGGCCCTTGGCGACCTTGTCCCCGGCCTTGGCAGGCGCAGCGACGATCTTGCCCGGCATGGGCGCGCGCAGGCCGCCGTCGGAGGCGGAGCCGCCAGCAGAACCACCAGCCAGCGGAAATGCACGAATTTCAAACGCTTGCCCGCCTTCAAAACTAACCCCCGTCGTATTTGTTTGAGGCCAGTAGTTCGACACCGCGTACTTATCAGGACTGATCGGCACGACCCGTGACACACCGTTGACGACCACGACCTGCTCTACCAACGGCCTTCCGTTAACTCGAAAGCCCAACGTGCCGTCATACCCGTGCCACGGGCTGTAACTCTCCCCATCGGTAGCTTCGCTGCATTGAAAACGTAGATACCGAGCAGCATCTTCAAGCGCACCATCAGATATCGGCACAGCAGCAAGAGCCCCCTCCTCCGCCGCGATGAAGCCGGTGTCCACGTCGCCTTCGACAAAGCGCGTATGGTCCAGACAACGCGCCATGAAGCCTGCATTGGTCTTGACCGGCCAGACTTCTACGTCGCGGCAGGCGTCGGCCAGACGGGCGGCGGCGGCCTCGCGGGTGTCTTCGTGGACGATCAGCTTGGCGATCATCGGGTCGTAGAACTGGCTGACCTCGCCGCCCTGCATCACGCCGGTGTCGACGCGGATGTCGTCGGGCATGACGAAGTGATCCAGCCGCCCGATCGACGGCAGGAAGCCGTTGGCGGGGTCTTCGGCATAGAGGCGGGCCTCCATCGCCCAGCCCTTCATCGGAATGTCGGCCTGCGCCAGCGGGATCGGCTGACCTGCCGCCACCCGCAACTGCCACTCGACCAGATCGACGCCGGTGATGCTTTCCGTCACCGGGTGTTCGACCTGAAGCCGGGTGTTCATCTCCATGAACCAGATGCGGTCGGCCTTCAGCCCGTCAGAGGCGTCGGCGATGAACTCGATGGTGCCCGCGCCCTGATAGTCCACGGCCTTGGCGGCGCGCACGGCGGCGGCGGTGACGGCGTCACGCGTGGCCTGATCCATGCCGGGCGCCGGGGCCTCTTCGATCACCTTCTGGTGGCGGCGCTGCAGCGAGCAGTCGCGTTCATGCAGGTGGACGACGTTGCCGTGGCTGTCGCCGAAGACCTGCACCTCGATGTGGCGCGGGCGGGTAATGTAGCTCTCGATCAGCACGCGCGGATCGCCGAAGGACGACTGCCCCTCGCGCTGGGCCGACGCCAGATTTTCAGCGAAATCCTCGGCGCGGTCGACCTTGCGCATCCCCTTGCCGCCGCCGCCCGCGACCGCCTTGATCAGGACCGGAAAGCCGATGCGGTTCGCCTCGGCCGTCAGGGTCTCCAGCGACTGGTCCTCGCCCTGATAGCCGGGGGTGACGGGCACGCCCGCCTCGATCATCAGCTTTTTCGCCGCGTCCTTCAGGCCCATGGCGCGGATCGAGGACGGCTTGGGGCCGATCCAGACGATGCCCGCCGCCGCCACCGCCTCAGCGAAGTCGGCGTTCTCGGACAGGAAGCCATAGCCGGGGTGGATGGCCTCCGCCCCTGTCGCCTTGGCCGCCGCCAGCACCTTGGTCGCATCCAGATAGGATTCGCGCGCCGCCGCCGGACCGATCAGCACCGCCTCATCCGCCTCGCGCACGTGCAGGGCGTCGGCGTCAGCCTCGGAATAGACGGCGATGGTGCGCAGGCCCATGCGACGGGCAGTGCGGAAGACGCGGCAGGCGATCTCGCCGCGATTGGCGACCAGGACGGATTTAAACATGGCGGTCTTGAACTCTGCCTCTGCAATGGGCGCCTTGCTTCACCTTGCTCCTCCCTGTTCGCAAAGCGAATGGGGAGGTGGCGCGGCGCCGAAGGCGACGTGACGGAGGGGGCGACTCCACGGCTGACGTTTACGCCGCCCCCTCCACCACTTCGTGGTCCCCCTCCCCACAAGTGGGGAGGAAAGTAGTCTTACTGCGCCCAACTGGCTGGGCGCTTGTCCAGAAACGCGCGGACGCCTTCCTGGCCCTCGGCCGAGATACGGGCGCGGGCGATGCGTTTGGCGGTCTCTTCCAGCAGGCGATGATCGATATCTTCGCCCGCCACATCGTTCACCAGACGCTTGGCGTCGCCCATGGCGCCCGGCGCATTGGCCGACAGGCTGTCGGTCAGCATGGAGATGAACTCGTCCACCGAACCTTCGGGCAGGACCATGTCGATCAGTCCCGCATGGGCGGCGTAGTCGGCGTCAAAGATATTGGCCGTCAGGAACAGCTGGCGCGCGCGGCGCGCGCCGACCGCTTCGATGACATAGGGGGCGATGGTCGCCGGGATCAGACCCAGCTTGACCTCCGAGAAGGCGAAGCGCGCGCCCTCGACCGCCACGGCCATGTCGCAGGCGGCGACGATGCCCGCCCCGCCGCCCATGGCCGCGCCCTCGACCAGGGCCACCGTCAGCGCCGGCACGTCGTGCAGAGCCTTCAGCATCTTGGCCAGTCCCATGGCGTCGTCGCGGTTGTCGCTCTCGGACCAGTCGGCCGCCGAACGCATCCAGTTCAGGTCGGCGCCCGCGCTGAACGTCCCGCCCGCGCCGCGGATGAAGACGACGCGCACCTTGTCGGCGCCGTGCAGGGTCTCGAACGCCTCATAAAGGGCGGCGATGGTGGCGGCGTCGAAGGCGTTCTTCTTCTGCGGCCGGTTGATCGTGACGAAGACGACACCGTCGGCTGTGGCGTCGATCTGCACCAGATCATCGTTGGCGTCCGGCGCCGCGTCGGCGACCAGAGGGTGGGCGATGGCGTTCATCTCCGCAGCCTCGGCGTCGGTGATGTCCAGAGCGTTCAGTTCGGCTTCTGTCGGCGTTTTGTCAGTCATGGTGCGGCTCCTCTCGGCCGATAGAACGCATCAGGCGCGGTCCCTTTCCGTCGCCCGGAAAACCCGTCTAGACCGCGTCGCAGCGGTTGGCGCGGACGGTCTTGCCATCCTGTTCGACGCGCAGGGAAATCCCCGCCACCGGCGACAGGCGCAGGATCTGGACAATGGTGTGGTCGCCTTCGGACGACTGGTTCTCCAGCACCACGCGGATGGCGTCGCCCTGATCCTTCAGGGTTTCCAGCGCCACCAGTTTCGAGGTGTCCTCATAGCCCTTGATCTCATTGGCGGTGATGACGAAGCGGGTGCCGCTTTCATCATTGTCGCAGCCGTTTTCGCTGTAATCCCAGTTTCCGCGATAGCCGACAGGGAAGACCGCCTGCGACGGCTCACCCGCCCGCACGGCCGCTTCCTCGGCTGCCGAGACCGGTTCGGACTGCGCCGCCGAAGCCGCCGGGGCCGCAGCCGCCGCCGGATCCTGCGGGGCCTCTGAGACCGCCTCGGGCGCCGCACGGTCCGCCTGCGATCCGCAGGCCGCCAGCAACGCGGTCAGGGCGATGAAAGCTGCTGTCTTCTTCATGTCACTGTCCTTGCTGTCCGTTTCGACCCCGCGCCGGGATCGCCGACGCCACATTTTCAGCCGCATCGCCCGGCTTCAAGTTATTTTTTGAACACTGTTTATTTTGGTCCCTACATCCGGAACACGCCGAAGGTCGTCTCGGGGATCGGGGCGTTCAGGCTGGCGCTGATGGCCAGACCCAGCACGTCGCGCGTCTGGGCCGGATCGATGACGCCGTCGTCCCACAGCCGGGCCGTGGCGTAATATGGGTTGCCCTCGTCTTCGTATTTCTGGCGGATCGGCGCCTTGAAGGCCTCGGCTTCGTCCGGGGTCCAGGTGTCCGCGTCGCGGTGGACGGTGGCCAGGACGCTGGCCGCCTGCTCGCCGCCCATCACCGAGATCCGGCTGTTCGGCCAGGTGAACAGGAAGCGCGGGCTGTAGGCCCGGCCGCACATGCCATAGTTGCCCGCCCCGAACGATCCGCCGATCAGGACGGTGAACTTGGGCACCTCTGCGCTGGCGACAGCCGTGACCAGCTTGGCGCCATGCTTGGCGATGCCCTCGGCTTCATATTTGCCGCCGACCATGAAGCCCGAGATGTTCTGCAGGAACAGCAGCGGAATCTTGCGCTTGCAGGCCAGTTCGATGAAGTGCGCGCCCTTCTGGGCGCTCTCGGAGAACAGCACGCCGTTGTTGGCCAGAATGGCCACCGGCATCCCCCAGATACGCGCGAAGCCGCACACCAGCGACGTGCCGTACAGGGCCTTGAACTCATCCAGTTCCGAGCCGTCGACGATCCGGGCGATAACCTCGCGCACGTCATAGGGGGCGCGGACATCCTCAGGGATAATGCCGTAGAGCTCGGCCGGATCATAGGCCGGGGCGCGCGGCTCGCGCACGTCCAGCGGCTGGGGCTTGGTGGTGTTCAGATTGGCGACGATGGAGCGCACGATCTCCAGCGCGTGCTCGTCGTTCTCGGCCACATGGTCGACCACGCCGGACCTGCGGCCGTGGGTTTCGGCGCCGCCCAGTTCCTCGGCCGAGATGACTTCGCCCGTCGCGGCCTTCACCAGCGGCGGTCCGGCCAGGAAGATGGTGCCCTGATTGCGCACGATCACCGTCTCGTCCGACATGGCAGGCACATAGGCGCCGCCCGCCGTGCATGACCCCATGACACAGGCGATCTGCGGGATCGACCTGGCGCTCATCCGCGCCTGATTGAAGAAAATGCGGCCGAAATGGTCACGGTCCGGAAACACCTCGGCCTGGTGCGGCAGGTTCGCCCCGCCGGAATCGACCAGATAGACGCACGGCAGATTGTTCTGCTCGGCGATCTCCTGCGCGCGCAGGTGCTTCTTCACCGTCATGGGGAAGTAGGCGCCGCCCTTCACCGTCGGGTCGTTGGCGACGATCATGACCTCGCGGCCCGACACACGGCCGACGCCGCAGATCATGCCCGCGCCGGGCGCCGCATCGCCATACATGCCGTCGGCGGCCAGCTGGCCCACCTCCAGAAACGGCGAGCCCGGATCCAGCAGACGCTCGACCCGATCGCGCGGCAACAGCTTGCCCCGCGCCACATGGCGTTCGCGGCTGGCGTCCGGGCCGCCCCGCGCCGCCTTGGATATCTTTTCGTAAAGCGCGCCTTTAAGGGCGCGATTGTGCGCATCCAGCTGTTTGAAAGCAGGACTATTGCGATCGACGGCGGAAATCAGCTTGGGCATACCTTTAGGTGTAGGCAGCTTCTGCGTCCGTGGGAAGTCCGTTCAGTTCACCCGATGCGAAATCAGCTGTATCTCCCGTATTCATGGCCTCGCCCCGAACAGACACGCTCGCCGTCGCCCTGTCACGCGCCTTCGCCGACGCCAGCGACAATCGCGCCAGCTGGTTCGCGCTGACAAGGGGTGAACGCCTGTTCTCGGCAGGAGATCCCGCCGACACCCTCTATCTGCTGCGCGCCGGGCGGCTGGGCGTCTTTCGCCGCGACGACACGCGGGCCCAGCACATGACCGCCGTCGTCAAACCGGGCGAACCGGTGGGCGAACTGGCCATGCTGGCGGGCACATCGCACATGTCGGACGTGGTCGCCCTGCGCGACAGCGACGTTCTGGCCCTGCCGCGCGAGGCCTTTTTCGATGCGGCCCGCAACGACCCGGTGCTGATGACCGAACTGGGCCAGATCATGCTGAAACGCGCCCGTGAGCGCGGGGGCGGGACCGAGCCGAACGTCTTCGGCTTCGTCTCTGCGCGCGCCCGGCCGATCCGCGGCTTCGTCGAGCGCGTGGCCCGCGCCATCGAAAGCAGCGGCGCCAGCTGCCACGTCATCGACAGCAACTCCATCACCTCGGCCGCCGAATGGTTCTCGCGGGTTGAGGACGCGCACGACTATGTCCTCTATGTCGCCGAGGCGGATGAGCCGAACTGGGCCGCCCTGTGTGCGCGACAGGTCGACCGGCTGTTTCTGGTCGGCGCGGCGGATGCACCGCCGCCCCCTGCCCCACCCGTCGTCGACGACTGGGACGACGCAGGCCAGCGCACCGATCTGATCCTGCTGCGCGATCCCGCCATGTCCCGCCCGCGCAACACCCGCGCCTGGCTGGACGTGCTGAAACCCGGGCGCTGGTTCCATGCGGTCGAGGGTCTGTATGCCGACACCGAACGGATCGCTCGCCTGATCACCGGATCTGCGGTCGGGGTGGTGCTGTCGGGCGGCGGCGCCCGCGCCTATGCCCACATCGGCGCCCTGAAGGCCCTGCGCGAGGCGGGCACCCCCATCGACTTCATCGGCGGCGCCTCCATGGGGGCCGTTATCGGCGCAGGCCCCGCGCTGGGCTGGTCCGACGAAGAGCTGGAGCACCACATCCGCAACGCCTTCGTCCTGTCGGACCCTCTGGCCGACATCGCCCCGCCGATCATCGCCATGACCCACGCGCGCAAGGTCAAGACGCTGATGAAGGAGGCCTTCGGCGATGTGCAGATGGAGGACATGCTGCTGCCCTTCTTCGCCGTCTCGACCAATCTGACCTCGGGCAAGCTGGAGGTGCATCGCGAGGGGATGCTGCGTCACGCCCTGCGCGCCTCCATCTCCATTCCCGGCGTCATGCCGCCCGTGGTGATGAACGGACAGGTGCTGGTGGACGGCGCCGTGCTGCGCAACTTCCCCAGCGATGTCATGCGTCGGCTGAACAGCGGCCCCGTCGTCGGCGTCGATGTCTCCATGACCCGCGGCGTCGATCCCGAAACGCTGGAGAACCCCCCGTCATGGTGGCGCTGGATCCTGTCGGGCGCGTGGAAGCACGGCCCGCCGATCGTCTCTATCCTGATGCGCTCGGCCACCCTGTCCAGCGAGGCCGAGCGGATGCAGGCCCGCGCCGAAACGGACCTGCTGATCCTGCCGACGCCGGACGGCATCGATATCCGCAACTGGAAGGCCTATGAGCCCGGCGTCGCCGCCGGATATGAGGCCGCCCGCGCCGCCCTCGACAGCCTCAACGGCCCGGTGGAGAGCCTGCATCGCCGCCGTCGCTCCGGCGCGCCAGAAGAAACAGTCGAGGAAATGGCAGAAGCGTCCGCCCTTCCGGACGCCGCGGAAACGCCTCACCCAGCGTCCTCCGCAGCTGATCGAGAAAGGCGTCGCGGTTGGTTTGGTCTTCGCAAAGCGCGGTCAGATAGGGCCTGAGGGCCGTGCCCTTCATCCATTCCAGCACGGCGTCTTCACCGTCCAGAACGTGCAGATAGGTCGTCGACCAGATGTCGACCTCGTCGCACAGATCCGCCACCGCATCATAATAGGCGTCCGCCGCCAGCAGGGGCTGGATGGTGTCCACGCCCTTCAGCCGGGCGCTCCACGGCCCCTCAGCCGCTGTCTGTCGCATCAGGGTGTGGTGGCGCGTCTCCCACGCCATCGGCATCTGCACCGCCAGAACCCCATCCGGCGCCAGCGCCCTGACCAGACGCCGGAACAGCGCCGCATGGTCCGGCGCCCACTGCAGCGAGGCGTTGGCCAGAATCAGATCGACCGGCGCTTCCGGCGCCCAGGTCTCCAGATCGCCCTGCACCCAGTCCACATCGTCGGGCAGGTCGCGCGCCTGCTCCAGCATGGCGCCGCTGGAATCCAGGCCATGCACCTGCGCCTGCGGCCAACGCCGCTTCAGCAGGGCCGCGTGCTGTCCTGTGCCGCAGCCGATGTCCCACACTTCACGCGGGCTGATGTCGCCCGGAAGCTGTGACAGCAGGTCGATGGCCGCGCGATCGCGCTGGCGCTCGAAACGATTGTATTGCTGGGGGTCCCACGCCGGCGACGTCATCGTCGATATTCTCCCTCGTTTGTCGCCGAAGCGATTCGAGGGAGAATGGTACAGCCTCTCAGGATTGAACTGAGGACCTCCGGCTCCACAAACCGGCGCTCTAACCAGCTGAGCTAAGGCTGCACATCTCTGCGCGAGGGCGGTTCTCTAGCGGGCCTCGCCGTCGGGGGCAAGCGGCCTTTTCACCCTCACGCAGGATTTTATGTTTTATCCCCGTCAGTTCCAGCCGCGGCTGGCGATATATTGCTGAAGCTGCATCAGGCGGGTCTGATCCGACGGGTGGGTCGAGGCGAATTCCGGCGTGCCGGACTGGCGCCCCTCGGCCATCGCGCGCCACAGGTTCAGCGATTCCGACGCCTTGTAACCGGCGGCCACCATGTAATCGACGCCCAGACGGTCGGCCTCCAGTTCATGGCTGCGCGAGAAGGGCAGCAGCACGCCCAGTTGCGCGCCCATGCCGCCTAACGCCTGGACTGCCTGACCGTAATCACCCGCCTGGCTCTGAACCGCACCCAGAATCAGTCCGGTCGTTTGGGTGGTCGAGGCGCGCTCGGCCGCGTGGCGGGCGACGACGTGGCCGACCTCATGGCCGATCACGGCCGCCAGTTGATCGTCGTTCTTGGCTATGGCCAGCAGCCCCGTCGTCACGCCCATATGGCCGGACGGCAGGACGAAGGCGTTCGGCGTTGAATCGTCGAACACCGCATACTCCCAATGACGGTTGGTCAGATTGGCCGCCTGCACGATGCGATCGCCGACGCGGCGCACGCGCGCGTTCTGGGTCGCATTGTTCGACAGCTTCTGCGTCCGCAGCGTCTCGGCCCATGCGACCTGCGACTGCTGGATCAGCGCGCTGTCGTCGATGAAGACCAACTGATTGCGGCCCAGCGCCTCATTATAGGCGCAGCCGCCCACACCGGCGCCGATGATGCCGACCCCGATGGCCAGGGCGACGAGAACAGGCTTACGGGACATGGAACCTCCAGAGAGCAGTCAGCCCCCCCATAATGCACGGCCTGCGGCCATGGCTCCATGCCTGATCGGCTGAAACCCGTCCTCAGTCCGTCTCGGCTTGAAAGCCAAGGGGAACCGGCATTCGCAAGAGCCCCCAACAGACAGGGGGCGATGATGTCCCCACCGACATTTTTAAGACACTACGCCAACGAAAAAGCGCCCCGAGGCGAAACCTCGGGGCGCTTCTTTCGTTCTGTGCGATCGCTCGCTTAGTCCAGGTTAAACGGCACCCGGACCACGAACTTGGCGTTCGTTGCAGCGCCGTCGACCGTGCGGGGCGAAAGTTGCCCGCGCTGGACGATGCGGACAGCCGCAGCGCCGAAGCCCATGCCAGCCGGCTCTTCCGAGGCGACACGGCAGTCTTCAGGCTTGCCGCTCGGCGTCACCGTACACTCGACCGTGGCCGAACCGCCCACGCCACGATCAAGCGCGCGTTGCGGGAAGTCCCGTTCGGTCGGACGCGGCGGGCGAGCCCACTGCGGGTTGGTGATCACCGCAGGACGCGGCGGAGCCGGAGGAGCGGGCGGAGGCGGAGGACCAGGGACGATGACGGGCGGGCCCGTATACTCCTGACGATCTTCCTTCTTCGTCGGCTCGATCGGCAGCGTCACCGGAGGCGGCGGCGCTGAGGTGTTGACGACCGGCTCGCGCACCTGAAGCTTCGGCGGCGGCGGCCTGTCCGGCGGCGGCGGCGGCGGCGGAGGCGGAGGTGGCGGAGCCGGAAGGTCCATCAACTCCACATTCACAGCCTCGTCCACATAGTCGAACTCCTTGAGTTCAAACTTGCTCTTGTACAGGTACAGACCTGCCAGAGCGTGGACGACCACCGAGATGCCAATCCCGACCATTGCGCCCGTCGAAAGTTTCTTTTTCTTCGGTGCGTCGAGCAGAGGGTCGCGGTGCTCGTGAGGTTCAGCAGTCATGCTTTATGTCACGCCCCCTACGAATGATCTTCGCCAACCAGGGCGACACTGTAAAAACCATTATCCTGGAGGGCGTTCATGACCTGCATGAAGTCCCCGTAACGCGTTTGCTGGTCAGCACGGATGAAGATCCGCTCCTGCTCAGGGTCGCGCGTTCCGATCTGGACTTTCAGATCTTCCCCCAGGGAACCCACCGACGTCCGGAAGTCGCCGATCCACACTTCACCGCCATTCTGGATGGAGATGAAGACAGGCTTGGGCGGATTCTGGGCCGGCGGAGCGACGGCGCGTGGAAGCGTCACCGGCACCGACACGGTGGCGAGCGGAGCCGCCACCATGAAGATGATGAGGAGAACGAGCATAATGTCCACGAACGGTGTGACATTGATTTCGCTGTTCGCCTCGACGGTGTACTTGCCGCCGCCGGAACCGGAAAGTTTGGCGGCCATCCGTCTTACGCCCCCTTGTCGAGTTGACGCGAGATCGAGTTCATCAGCTCAGCATTGAAGCCGTCAGCGCGAGCGCCGTACGAAGCAATGCGGGTGTTGAAGTAGTTGTAGAAGATAACCGCCGGGATAGCCGCGAACAGACCGATGCCGGTAGCCAGCAGGGCTTCAGCGATACCCGGAGCAACGACGGCCAGGTTGGTGGTGTTCGACTCGGCGATGCCGATGAACGAGTTCATGATGCCGTAAACGGTGCCGAACAGACCGATGAACGGACCCGAAGAACCGACCGAAGCCAGGAACTGCTGGCCGCCCGACAGGCGCATGCCCAGACCGCCCTGAACGGCGCCGATGGCGTTGCCCGCGCGAGCGACGGTGGAGTCGCGGTGCGTACCGACGACATCAAGACCAGCTTGACGCGACAGTTCGACTTCGCCCGTAGCAGCCGAGGCCATGTCGGCCAGCGGGTTGCCTTCGAACTCTTCCGAGGTGGCCAGGCGACGGATGTCGGCCAGGGTGCGAGCACCGCGGTACTCTTCCAGGAAGCGGTTGGTCTTTTTGCCCAGCGAGCTGAACTCAACCAGTTTGATGAGCAGCAGCGTCCAGGAGAAGATCGACGCCAGCACCAGGCCGGCCATGACGATCTTAACGACCGGGTGCGCCATCATGAACATGGCGATCGGGGTCAGGCCGGCGCCGCCGTGGCCGGCAGCGGCCTCTTCAGCGGGGGCGGCGTCTGCAGCGGCGGCGTCGTCAGCAGCCGGTGCAGCAGCGTCGGCAGCCGGAGCGGCGGCGTCAGCAGCGGGGGCCGAAGCGGCGGCCGGAGCAGCCGGAGCGGCCGCGTCCTGCGCCAGAACCGGCGAGCTCGCCATCAGGACGGCAGCGCCGGCCATTGCGAGGAGGATATTCGTCTTCTTGCTATCGAGCATGTTTCGCCAGTTCCTGCTTTGGTCTGACTCGTGGAACCCAAGACCCAAGCCGCGTCAGTCGGCTGGGCCTTTACCGTGAAATTTTCCTCCCGCCGGAATTTCTCCCCCGCCGGTCGGCGCCGCACCCTTACGAGACATCCTGAGACGCCTTGCAGACTGGAGCGATGGAACCATACCCCCCCGTCCACAGCCTGCAAGCAAGAATGCGGTTAAGTCCCTTTGGCGAACGCCTATCCGAGCGTCAAGGGCGTAAAATGGCTTTTGACCCCGCCGCCACCGCCCGCAGAGGGCGTGCGCAAGGAAATTTCACGATACTGCAATGTATCGGCAATATCTGTGCAAGATTACAGAATGTTAAGAAATGTTTCGACCATGACGATTTTGCGGCTTTTTTATGGCCTGCTCGAATAATCATCATGTGAAAGGAAAGTGGTGCCTGGAGGCGGATTCGAACCACCGACACGCGGATTTTCAATCCGCTGCTCTACCAACTGAGCTATCCAGGCGTCGCTTCGCGTCGCGAGAGGCGGCTCTATAGGCGAGCCTGAACGGGCTGTCCAGACGCCAATTCACTCAATTCCGCGATCTTTTTCATCATCGTGCGCCTCTTCGGCCGGAATGGCGTAGCTGCCGCTGAACCAGCGCTGCAGATCCACGTCGGCGCAACGCTTGGAGCAGAAGGGTTTGTAGGCGGCGACGGCCTCGGCGCGACGGCAAATGGGGCATTGGGCCATGCGTCAGCCCTCCTTGATCTGAAACACGCCCGGCGCGGCGTCGGGACGAATATGGGCCCTGGGCCCCAGGGCGGACACGCGATCAGACAGAATCGCCCCCGACGCCGGACTGCAATGCAGGGTCAGGCGCGCCGCCGCCCGATCCGTCATCAGGGCCAGCCGCAATTGATGAAGCGCCGCCCGCTCCGGCGCGCCCGGCGCCGTCAGCCGCTCGTCCAGCGGCGTGCGCCCCCACGGCGCAGACAACTGCAGAAGGCCGAACCGGCTCAACGGGCCGATGGAGACGCCCTGCATTCCGGCGAAAGCCTGCCGCGCCATGTTCAGGGTGCTCTCAGGATGCAGGCTTACCCCGGCCAGATCGACCGCGACCAGACCGCCCCACCCTTTCAGCGCCAGCAGACGCGCCGTCTGATGCAGACCTTCGCGATTCACCGCCTCGCGCCCCTTGCGCGACTCACGTCCGGCGGTCGGGGCGTAATCAATATCGACTGCGATCAGGGCGCGTGTGCGCTGGATCGCCAGATCCAGCCCGACCTGCGGCGCTGTCACGCCGTCCGACAGAACCTCTTCTTCCGCTTCCTGCGCCGCGCGAAGGGCTTCGACGCCGGTTACAATGTCCGCCTCAGGGTGCAGGCTGCTCAAGATCGCCGCGACATCCGGCGCGGGCGCCCGCAGGCCCGGCTCGCCCGCCGCATCGCTGATGCGGCGCAGCACAGGCCCCTTGCGCTCACGCGGCTCAGCCGTGACCTGTAATTCGAGCTTGGCCCCTTCGACGGGTCGATCCGCCTTGCCAAGCGGCAGGAAGCCGAACGGCTCGCCGCAGCCCATGTCGACAAAGGCGCCGTGCAGACCGGGCGCCAGACGCGCCACACGGCCGACGACCCGCGCGCCCAGACGGTGCTCGGGCCGGTCGTCGTCTCTGTCTATTATAAGGAGGCTGGGGCGGCCGTCGCGGAAGACCACGCCCCGGGTCTCGCCCGGCGCTACGTCCAGGAAGACCTCAATATCGGCCATCAGGCCCGCCAGCCTGCGCCGTGCAGCAGATTCGCCGTCTCATATAGAGGCAGGCCCATGACCGCCGGATGGCTGCCGACGATTCGGCTGATAAAGGCGGCGGCGCGGCCCTGAATGCCATAGCCCCCGGCCTTGCCCCGCCACTCGCCCGAGGCGACATAGGCGGCGATCTCGTCCTGAGACAGCGGTTTGACGCTGACGCGCGTCTCGACGACGCGCCATGCGGTGCGGCCGCCGCTGATCACGGCCACGCCGGTGAAGACTCGGTGATTGCGCCCGGACAGCAGTTTCAGGAATCGGGTCGCCTCGGCCTCATCGGCAGGCTTTTCCAGCAACCGGCGCCCCACGGCCACCACCGTATCGGCGGCCAGAATCACATCGTCGGGGTAGGTTTCGGCCAGAACCGCCGCCTTGGAACAGGCCAGACGCTGCGCGAGCCGCGCAGGCGGCTCGGCTTTCAGCGGCGTTTCATCAATGTCCGCCGGAGCCACCAGATCAGGCGCGATGCCGATCTGCGCCAGCAGCTCGAGACGGCGCGGGCTGGCGGACGCCAGAATCAGGCGCCGGGCGGGAGCGTCAGGACGCGACACGCGCGTCCTTACTTGAAGCGGTAGGTGATGCGACCCTTGGTCAGGTCATAGGGCGTCATTTCGACCAGCACCTTGTCGCCGGCCAGCACCCGGATGCGGTTCTTGCGCATCTTGCCCGCAGTGTGGGCGATGATTTCGTGATCGTTTTCCAGCGTCACGCGAAACGTCGCGTTCGGCAGCAATTCGCTGACCACGCCGGGGAACTCCAGCAGTTCTTCCTTAGCCATGCGGCCTCTCTCGCCCCTGTGAACGGCATAAGGCTCGCGCCGGGCGTGAGCGCGAGCCGTGAAAGTGAGGGCGCCTAATGCACCAAAACGCGTGGATAGTCGAGTTCAGCCCCGACGGTAGAGGGCGCACACCAGCGTAAACAGCCGCCGCGCCGTCTCCTGATCGATCTCGACCTTGCCTTCCAGCCGGGCTTTCAGCAGGCCCGCGCCTTCATTGTGCAGCCCGCGCCGCCCCATGTCGACCGCCTCGATCTGACTGGGCGACGAGCCGCGCAGCGCCTCATAATAGCTTTCGCAGATCAGGCCGTAATCGCGGATCACCGTCTTCATCGGCGTCAGCGACAGGACGTGGGTGCGGCTGAAATCCGGTCCGGAAATATCAAAGGCCAGCCGGTTATCCTGCGACGACAGCTTCAGGGCGTAAGGGCCGCCTGCCGCCCCTTCAGGGACAAAACTGTTCTGCTCGACCAGATCGAAGATGGCCACGCGGCGCTCATGCTCGATCTCGGCCGTGGCGGCGGGCAGGCTGGCGTTGTCGATCTCGATCGCCGTCAGTTTGTGCGCGCCGCTCATCCGACCGCCTCATCCAGATGGGTGGGAGCAATCCGCGCGGGCCAGCGCTCGGACAGGTCGGTCAGGACGGCGTCCAGACATTCCACATCAATGCGCAGGTCGCCGCCGCCGGCGAACATCATCATCACCTGACCGCCCGGCGCCTCGCCCGGCAGGAAGTCCATCGCCAGCAGCTCCAGCGCCGATTCGGGCAGGCGCGGCAGGCGGCGGCTCTTGACCGCCTGCACGTCGCCGAACTGCATCGCCGCCATGACCCGCGTGCCGCCGCATTCCCAGCAGAAGCGCGACAGGACCAGCGTCAGCCGCCGGGCGTCCTTTTCCCAGCGGATGTCCACCGGGCGCATGATGGCGTCCTGAAGCGCGGCCGAAATGATCTGCAGATCATCCCCATCCTCGGCCAGCAGGCGCAGGGGCGCGATCGGCGACAGGGCTTCCTGCGCCGCATCGAGAATCGCGGCCTGCTCAGGGTTCAGGGTCGGTTCGCCGTCAGTGCTCATCGCCCTCCCCCTTGATCCTTCGGACATCCGCGCCGCAGGCGCTGAGTTTCTGTTCCATGCGCTCAAAGCCGCGATCCAGATGGTAGACGCGGCCGACCGTCGTTTCACCTTCGGCCACAAGACCGGCGATGACCAGAGACATGGAGGCGCGAAGATCGGTCGCCATGACCTGAGCACCCTTCAGCGTTTCCACGCCGACCACCTGCGCCTCGCCCGCATGGACGGTGATGTCGGCGCCCAGACGCGCCAGTTCCGGCGCGTGCATGAATCGATTCTCGAAGATGTTTTCGTGAATGACGCTGGTCCCCTCGGCCGTCGTCATCAGGGCCATGAACTGCGCCTGCAGGTCGGTGGCGAAGCCCGGATAGATCTCGGTGGTCAGATTGACCGCCTTCAGCCGCTGCGTCGGGTCACGACGGACGATCAGGCCGTCATCCGTCGGTTCGATCTCGACGCCCGCCTCGACCATCTTGTCGGTCAGGGCGGTGATCAGGTCGGCGCGGCCTCTGGTCAGGCGCACCTCGCCCCCGGCCATCGCCGCCGCCAGAGCGTAAGAGCCCATCTCGATCCGGTCGGGAATCACCGACCAGGTCGCGCCCGACAGGGACGGGACGCCGGTGATCGTCAGCACATCCGTATCCAGCCCCTCGATCTTCGCCCCCATGGCGATCAGACAGCGGGCCAGATCGCCGATCTCCGGCTCACGCGCGGCGCGCTTCAGCACCGTCGTCCCGTTCGCCAGTACGGCGGCCAGAAGGGCGTGTTCGGTGGCGCCGACGGAAACGAAGGGAAACTCGATCTCGGCCCCGTGCAGACCCTTGGGCGCGGCAGCGGTGACATAGCCCTCTTCCAGCTCGATCTCGGCGCCCATGGCCGTCAGCGCCATCAGGTGCAGATCAACCGGCCGCGCGCCGATGGTGCAGCCGCCCGGCAGCGACACCTTGGCCTCGCCCGTGCGCGCCAGCAGCGGCCCCAGCACATTGAACGAGGCCCGCATCTGACGCACCAGATCATAGGGGGCGTAGGTCGAGGTCAGCTCCGGCGCGTGAAACAGCGTCTCCTGCCCGTCGTCGCCGTCGCGTTCAGTCACCTGCACGCCGAACTGGCGCAGCAGCTGGCCCAGGAATCGCGTGTCCGCCAGACGCGGCATATTCGTCAGCAGCAGGGGCTGATCCGTCAGGATCGACGCCGCCATCAGCTTGATCGCCGAATTCTTGGCTCCGCTGACCGGAATGGAGCCGTTGAGGCGATTGCCGCCGTGGATGACGATGCTGTCCATGGGTGTCGGGGAAGTCCTGGGAGGCCCGGACCCCTGCGGCCCGGCGAACCGGTTATCTAGCAAGCCCTGATGCGACCGCGAAAGGCCGTAACGTCGTAGGACGGATGACTTTCAGTTGCTTTCCTTCGGCGCGCGCGCCCCGCCCGCGCCGGGCGCCTTGCGACGGCGCAGATTCGCACGCAGGGCGGCGGCCAGACGCGCCGCGCGTTCGGCCTTGGCCGAGGCGGTCGAACTGGCGGCGGAAGGCGTGACGGCGGCGGGGGCCGTGCCGTCGGCGTCTTTGGTCGGCTTATCCATGAACGCAGCAGACCGCGCCCAAAGATTTTGATCAAGCATGCATTTTGGACTTGGCCCGGGGAAAACCTTTGGCTATACGGCCGCTTCCTCAGCGACCCGCCGCCGTAGCTCAGTGGTAGAGCGCATCCTTGGTAAGGCTGAGGTCGGCAGTTCAATCCTGCCCGGCGGCACCACCGAGGCCCAAACCTGAACGGTTTGGGCCTCGATCAATTCCAGCCCCTGCATTCAGAATCTCCCCAGCGCCCAAGCCGGTTTCGACCGCTGGGCGCCATCCGGCGACTCGACATCATCCATCAGAGGTATTTGATGCGACGTCGCCCCTCACCTTCTGGATCATCATGATGAAGAAACTCGGCCTCGCCCTTGTCCTCCTGGCGCTGTTTCCCTCACTGGCGCAGGCCCAGCGCCGCCCGGCCCTGCCCGATCCGAATTCGCGGGCGACCGAATGGGCGCCGGTCGACAAATCCCTGACGGTCCTGCTGGATGAAGGCTGGAAGATCATCTCGTTCAACGACTATCAGACCGAGATGTTCAGCCAGAACGTGAGCGCCTACACCTTCATTCTATCGAATGGCGGCAAATACATTCTGTGCTTCATTGAGAACCCGGAAATCAACAACGCCAACTCCAAGTGCCGCGCGCTGAACTGACCGGCTGAACGCCCCGCCTGACGGGCCGCAGACGCCTGCGGATGGTCCTCTGCGCGGGGCGCGACAAGGGGCCGCAAGGGACCGGATGATCTGAAGCGCGATTTCGCGCCACCTCCGAATAATATTCGGAGCGCTACCTCTTATCCCGACTGGCCAAGCCCCCGCCTGCCTCGCTAGCTTCAGCCATCTGTATCCGATTTGAGGGCTGTGGGGCTTTTCATGAAGCGTATCCTGTTGACCACCGCTGCGGCTTTGACCGTGGCCTTTCCGGCGTTCGCCCAGGCGCCCGCCGCCGGCGGTGGGGACGCGGCGCCCAAATGGGACGTCCAGCATCCCATCGGCGCCCAGCGCAATGTGAACATCAACGTCGACGAAGGCACCTGGATGGCCGTCGACGTCAGCCCCGACGGGCGTGAGGTCGTCTTCGACCTGCTGGGCGATATCTATGTGATGCCGATCACCGGCGGCGACGCCCGCCCGATCGCCTCGGGCGTGTCATGGGACATGCAGCCGCGCTATTCGCCGGACGGCCGCTTCATCGCCTTCACCTCGGACCGCGGCGGCGGCGACAACCTGTGGGTCATGGACCGCGACGGCTCCAACCCGCGTCAGGTGTCGAACGAAAGCTTCCGCCTGCTGAACTCCCCGACCTGGACGCCGGACAGCCAGTTCATCGTCGGCCGCAAGCACTTCACCTCGTCGCGCTCGCTGGGCGCGGGCGAGATGTGGATGTACCACCGCGCGGGCGGCGGCAGCGGCGTGCAACTGACCGAGCGCCGCACCCAGCAGAAGGACACGGGCGAGCCCGCCTTCTCGCCCGACGGCCGCTATATGTATTTCAGCGACGACGCCACGCCGGGCGGCGTCTTCGACTACTCCAAGGACCCCAACACCCAGCTCTATGTGATCCGCCGACTGGATCGCGAGACGGGCGAGATCAAACCCTTCGTCACCGGCCCGGGCGGCTCGGTGCGGCCGACGCCGTCGCCGGACGGCAAGTCGCTCGCCTTCGTGCGCCGCGATCGTTACCAGTCGGTGCTCTACGTCATGGACCTGGAGTCCGGGCGCGAGACGCCGATCTACAACGCCCTGGACCGCGACATGCAGGAAACCTGGGCCATCCACGGCGTCTATCCGGGCTTCGCCTGGACGCCGGACAACGGCTCCATCGTCATCTGGGCGGGCGGCAAGATCCGCCGCATCGACGTGGCCTCCAAGGCCGTCAGCGACATCCCCTTCCGCGTCACCGACACCCGTCAGGTGCAGGAAACGGCCCGCTTCCCCGTCGAGGTGGCGCCGGACCAGTTCGACGTGAAGATGATCCGTTGGGCGCAGACCTCGCCGGACGGCTCCAAGGTCGTGTTCGAGGCGCTGGGCAATCTGTGGGTTCGCGACCTGCGTAACGGCGTGGCCGGAACGCCCCGCCGCCTGACGCGCCAGAGCGACCATTTCGAGCTGTATCCCTCGTGGTCGCGTGACGGCCGCTCGATCGTCTACACGACCTGGAACGACGAAAAGCTGGGCTCCATCCGCGTCATCCCCGCCGCGGGCGGCGAAGGCCGGACCATCACGACCAACCCGGGCCACTATCTGGAGCCGCGCTTCTCGCCGGATGGCCAGACAGTCGTCTATCGCACCTCCAGCGACGGCTATCTGCGTTCGGCCCTGTGGAGCCGCGAGCCGGGCGTCTACCGCGTCTCCGTGCGCGGCGGCGCGCCGGTCAAGATCACCGATTCGGGCACCACGCCGCAGTTCGGCGCCAGCAATGACCGCATCTTCGTCAGCGCGCGCGACGGCGACAAGCGCGTCCTGCGCTCGATGAACCTGTCGGGCGGCGAGGTGCGCAACCACCTGAGCAGCGAATGGGCGGCCGAGTTCTCGGTCTCGCCGGACGAGCAGTGGATCGCCTGGACCGAGCGTTTCAACGCCTATATCGCGCCCTTCGCCTCGACGGGCCGCGCCATCACGGTCGGCGCCGACACCAAGGCCCTGCCGCAGACGCGCGTCACCCATGATGCGGGCGAGTGGCTGCACTGGTCGGGCGATTCCAGCCGCCTGCAGTGGTCGATGGGACCGGAGCTGTTCTCGCGTCCGCTGAGCGAAAGCTTCGCCTTCGTCGACGGCGCCCCGGCCGACCTGCCCAAGCCTGCCGAGCACGGGATCAAGATCGGCTTCACCGCCGACTACGCCCGTCCGACCGGCGTCACCGTCCTGTCGGGCGCGCGCCTGATCACCATGAAGGGCGAGGAAGTCATCGAGGACGGCGTCGTCGTCATCAACGGCAACCGCATCGAGGCCATCGGCCCGCGCGGCTCGGTCACGGTTCCCGCCGGCGCCCGCGTCATGGATATGGCCGGCAAGACCATCATCCCCGGCCTGGTGGACGCCCACTGGCACGGCCCCATGGGCTCGGACCAGATCATCCCGCAGCAGAGCTGGGTGAACTACGCCGCCCTGGCCTTCGGCGTGACGACCCTGCACGACCCGTCGAACAACAACAGCGAGATCTTCGCCCACAGCGAACTGGCCAAGGCCGGGCGCGTCGTGGCCCCGCGGATCTTCTCGACCGGCACGGTCCTGTATGGCGCGGCCACGCCGACCACGGCGGTGATCAACAGCCTGGACGACGCGCGCTCGCACCTGCGCCGGATGCAGGCCGTCGGCGCCTGGAGCGTCAAGAGCTACAACCAGCCCCGCCGCGATCAGCGCCAGCAGATCATGCAGGCCGCCCGCGAACTGGGCATGATGGTCGTTCCGGAAGGCGGCTCGCTCTACAACGTCAACATGAGCATGCTGATCGACGGCCACACCACCATCGAACACTCGGTGCCGGTGGAGCGCATGTACGACGACGCGGTGCAGCTGTGGTCGCAGACGGGCACGGCCTATACGCCGACCCTGATCGTCGGCTTCGGCGGCGCCTGGGGCGAGAACCACTGGTATGAGGTCACCGACGTCTGGAAAGACCCGATCCTGAGCCAGTATGTCCCGCGCCGCATTCTGGACGCCCGCTCGCGTCGTCCGGTGAAGACCCCGCCGGAAGAGCTGAACCACATCTCCATCGCCCGCGAATCGAAGCGGCTGATGGATCAGGGCGTCTCGGTCCAGATCGGCGCCCACGGCCAGCGTGAAGGCCTCGGCGCCCACTGGGAGCTGTGGATGTTCGAACAGGGCGGCATGAGCCCGCACGAGGCGCTGCGCGTCGGCACCATCAACGGCGCCCGCGCGCTGGGCATGGACAAGGACATCGGCTCGCTGGAAGTCGGCAAGCTGGCCGATCTGGTCGTGCTGGACGCCAATCCGCTCGAGAACCTGCGGGACTCGACCAAGATCGGCTACACCATGATCAACGGCCGTCTGTACGATAACCACATGAACGAAGTCGGCGGGCCTGAGCGCAAGCCGTTCTGGTTCCAGAGCGAAGACGGTCAGGCCTGGAGCGCCTCGGGCACGGTCACGTCCGCCGAATCGCACAGCCACACCCACAACTGATCCCGCCGCACGGCAGGAACGCGAAAGGGCCCGGCATCCGCCGGGCCCTTTTTCATGGGAGATCACCTCTCCGGTGCTGGTCCCACCCTTTCACCTCAGCTCATCCCGGCGGACGCCGGGATCCAGTAAGTGAGCCAAACGGAGACCTAACCGGTGAGCCGGGCGCCTTAAAGCCAAAGGACTGGATCCCGGCGTCCGCCGGGATGAGCGGGGATAAGAGACACAGCTCAAAACAAGCCGGAGGATGGCCGAGGGGCGGCCTTTCGCCCTTACGCCCACCGCACAATGAGAGCGGCTGAGCCTACTCCCCCACGCCCCGCACAGACGCTTCCAGCAGGGCGTTACGGCGCGCCGCACGCCCCTTCATCCAGCGCATGGCCAGCACCAGCGCCAGAACCACTACGCCGAAGGCCAACAGCCACAGGGTCGGATTATGCGCCTCGGTCATCATCTCCAGCCGCGCCAGCCCTCTGGCGGCCAGATAGCCGGGCGCCAGCATGGCCAGCACCCAGACGAAGGCGGAGGTGACATTGGCGATCTGGAACACGCGCTGGCGCATCTGCAGCACGCCCACCATCACCGGCACAAAGGCGCGCAACGGCCCGAAGAAGCGGCCGATGAAGATGGAAGCCACGCCGTAGCGGCGGCAGTAAAGGCGCGTCCACGCCAGCTTGCGGCGATGCGGAACCAGCAGATGGTGACGCAGAACGCGCGTCCCCAGCTTGCGCCCGATCCAGTAAGAGATGGCGTCGCCCAGAACGGCGCCGATCACGCACCCGGCGATGACGGTGAAGGGGTCCAGCACCCCGGCGGCCACCAGACCGCCCGCCGCGACCAGCAGCCCGGTCGCAGGCACGAAGGCGCCGATGACGACCAGCGACTCAAAAAAGGTCACAAGACCCAGAATCACCCCGGCCCACATGGCGTTGCGGGCGATGAATTCGGCGGCCGAGGTGAGTAAGCTGTCCATACTGATCCTTTGCCCGAGGGCATATGGGATCAGCACATAGAAAGGAAATGCGGCGATGCGACGCCATGGGGTAAAAAGCGCATTCCGTGACCCTCAGGACGCACTTTTCTGACGAAGACGCCCTTAACGACCCGCGTCTTCGACCGTATCGCGCCGCTCATCGTCCGTATTGAAGGGGCGGCTGCGCCGATCATCATCGCGACGGCTGCGCAAGCTCCACGGACCGGGCGCCGCGCCATAGGCGTCACGCCAGCCATAACCGCCGAACCCGTAACGCCCCGCGCCGAATCCATAGGGATCGAAACCATAGGGGCCGTAACCGTAGCCATAGGCCCACGGCGCGTTCTTCGTCTGGCTGAAGCTGAGATTCAGCGTGCCGCTCTCACCCAGAGGCAGGGAGACGCTGGCGCCGAAATCCTGATAGCCGCCGGTGCCGATTCCGGCGCTGACCTGACCATGCATCTTGCGCGGCGCGGCCTCTTCCCAGGCGTCGGCCCAGGTTTCGACCGGACGGGCGTCGCCGCGGCGCTCGCCCAGCCAGCGGGAAATCTGCTGTTCCGTATTCAGGCCATGCGGCGCCGCCGTCTGCAGGGTCACGGCGGGCGAGGCCTCGGTCACCGTCTCGGCCAGGGCGGCGGCCGTCGCGGCCGGCACGGCGCCCGAACCGTTGCGCGGCGCGGTCGAAACGACGCCTTCCGGATCGCTGGCGGCCAGCAGGAGGGAGGCGGCCATGAGTTCAGTCAGCATTCGCTTATGCTCCCGTTCCGCACCACACTACTCTCAAATGCGGCCAAGGTCAGGCCGTCCCGTCGCCGCGCCCCAGCGGGTCGGCCAGCGGCGCCCCCTCGGCCACGAAACTGAGGGCGACCGAGTTGATGCAGTAACGCAAGCCGGTCGGCGGCGGACCGTCCGGAAAAACATGGCCCTGATGGCTGTCACAGCGGGCGCAGCGCGTCTCGACCCGCACCATACCATAGGTTTCATCGCGCACGGCGCGGACGTGGGCCGGATCGACCGGCTCGTTAAAACTGGGCCAGCCGGTGCCGCTTTCAAACTTGGTCGCCGAGCGGAACAGCGGCAGGCCGCATTCGCGACAGCAGAACACCCCTGCCCGCTTTTCATGCAACAGCGTCCCGCAGAAGGGCGCCTCGGTGCCGTGGGCCAGAAGCACGCGCTTTTCTTCCGGCGACAGATCGGCCTCCAGCGCCACGCGCTGGCTGTCGGTCGGCGGCGTCAGGTCATAACCGGAGGCGGAACGCATCGGAGCGGCGGTTTCAGTCTGGGTCATCCCCAGAAGATAGGCGGCCCTGCGCCTGCATTCCAGCATGGCCGCAAACGGCCGCAGGCGCGCCCTTAACCGAGACGCCGGTCATTGACGTTTGCGCGACCGAACCCTGCCTGCGGTTTACGCCTGAGCGTTTCCCGATTAGGCCCTCCACACCGCAGGCGCAAAATGCGCCGATCGCTGCCGATGCTGAATGACCGCCCCCTACGCCCCCGCGGCTGACCTTTTTCTGAACTCGACGGGGCGCATCGGCCGTATCCGCTTTCTGGCGGGCGCGGCCTGTCTGATCGGCGTCTGGGCGGCGGTCGATCTATGGCCGTCCACGCCGTTGTGGCTGCATCCGGTGGTCGCTGCGGGCCTGATCTACGGCGGCTTCTGCGTCCTGTCCCAGCGCCTGCACGATCGGGGTCGTTCAGGCTGGTGGAGCGGGCCGATCCTGCTGGCCTTCAGCCTGGCGTGGCCCCAGCCGCAGACGGCGCTGGCGTGGATCGCCGCCGCCGCGCTGGCCCTCGTGGCCTTCGATCTGGCGATCCTGCCGGGCCAGAAGGCGTTCAACCGCTACGGCGCCGCACCGGACGCCCGCCGTCAGAGCGGCGCCACACCCGCCTGAACCGGACCGAACACCCGCTGGAAGGACGACTTCAGCGCATCGTCCGCCTCGTCCATCGTCGCCAGCACGCCCAGATCGACCAGGCTGGTCACGCCGTGTTCGGTGATGCCGCACGGCACGATGCCGCCGAAATGGTCGAGATCCGGCTCCACGTTCAGGCTGATGCCGTGGAAGCTGACCCATTTGCGGACCTTGACGCCGATGGCGGCGATCTTGTCCTCGCGGCTCCAGCCCGCGCCCTTGCGCTCGACCCAGACGCCGACGCGGCCCTCGCGCATACCGGCCTCGACGCCGAAGCGGTCCAGGGCGCCGATGATCCAGTCCTCCAGCCCGTGAACGAAACCGCGCACGTCCTTGCCGCGCTTGTTCAGGTCCAGCATCACATAGGCCACGCGCTGGCCCGGCCCGTGATAGGTGAACTGCCCGCCCCGCCCCGTGCGGTGGACCGGAAAGCGGTCGGGCGCCAGCAGGTCGTCGTCCTTGGCCGAAACGCCTGCGGTATAGAGCGGCGGGTGTTCCAGCAGCCAGACCAGCTCCTCGGCCTCACCGGCGGCGATGGCGGCGACGCGCGCCTCCATGGCGGCCTCGGCGGCGGCGTAGTCGACATAGCCGGAAGACAGCGCCCACTGGACGGGGCGGTCATCCTCGCGAAACAGGCGGCGTTGGGAAGAGTTTAACGGGTCGGCAAGCATGATGCCCTCAATGTGGGGCCGAACGCGGCGGCGCAAGGGCCGCCCGTTGATTTGCGAGTATCGTCTTGAGCCAGATCGAAGCCGTCGATGTCGAGATTTCGGTCGTGCTGGGCCGTTCGGTCCTGCCGATGCAGCAACTGCTGCGCATGGGCCGCGGCGCGGTGATCCCGCTGGACGCCTCGGAAAAGGACGAGGTCTGGATCCTGGCCAACAACCATCCGGTCGCGCGCGGCGAGATCGAAATCCGCGACGACCGCATCGCCATCACGGTGACGCGCCCGGCGGATGTCTATGACTTCATGGCCGGAGCCGCCTAACCCTTCCCTCTCCCGGCGGGAGAGGGCTTGAGCGCACGAGAGCGTAGCGATCGTTCTTGCGCGAAAGGGTGAGGGGCTTGTCCCGTCAGTCGGCGTCAGCCGTCGCGTCGACGATCAGCCACGGCCTTCGGCCGACTTCACCCCCGAACCCTCACCCTTTCGCCTTCGCCAATCGCTTCGCTCTTGGAGGCTCAAGCCCTCTCCCATCAGGAGAGGGAATTTCGTCTGTTCCGCAAAACGCTCTTTTCTTTCCGTCGGCTCTCCGCTATTGCCCGCCCTCCGATGCGAGCGGTCGTGGCGGAATTGGTAGACGCGCAGCGTTGAGGTCGCTGTGGGGCAACCCGTGGAAGTTCGAGTCTTCTCGACCGCACCATCAGATCTGACAGGGCGAATCTCGGCTAAACACGGCTGATATCAACTCAGAGGAGGCAGATACGTGACCCACACGGACTTTGCCCCTCTGCGCCCCGAAGACCCCCATCTCGAAGATGAAGATCACGCCGCCCTCGGTGAAGACTACGCCCTGACGGCGGCCTTCGTCGAAAAGGTGGTGGACGCCGCAGACGACGGCGACGGGATGCGCCTGCGCAGCCTGCTGGAAGACCTTCACCCCGCCGACGTGGCCGATCTGATGGGCTTCCTGACCGCCGAGCACCGCTCGGTCGTCGTCCAGTGGCTGCCGCCGGACCTGCTGGCCGAAGCCCTGCCCGAGATGGACGACGGCATCCGTGAAAAGGTGCTGGAGCGCGTCCCTTCAGCCACCCTCGCCGAAGCGCTGCAGGAACTGGATTCGGACGACGCCGCCTCGGTCGTCGAGGACCTTGAGGACGACCAGCGCGAGCGTGTGCTGGCCGCCATGCCCGAGGTCGAGCGCGCCGCCATCGAATCCTCTCTGGGCTATGCAGAGGATTCAGCCGGTCGCCTGATGCAGCGCGAGTTCATGGCCGCGCCGCAGTTCTGGAACGTCGGCGACACCATCGACCACGTGCGTGCGCAGGGCGACGACCTGCCCGAACTCTTCTTCGACATCTATGTCGTCGATCCGATGAACCGGCCGGTCGGCGGCGTCGCCATCAGCCGGATGCTGCGCAGCCCGCGCACCACGCCGCTGACCGAACTGATGGAGCCGGTCAACGCCATCGAGGTGGACGTCGATCAGGAAGAAGTCGCCTATATCTTCGAGAAATACCACCTGATCTCGGCGCCCGTGGTCGACACCGGCGGGCGGCTGGTCGGTCAGCTGACGGTCGATGACGTCGTCAACATCATTCAGGAAGAGAACCGCGAGGACATCCTGCGTCTGGCCGGCGTCGCCGACGAGGACCGCTCCTCCAGCGTGATGGAGATCGTGCGCGGCCGCGTGCCGTGGCTGGGCGTCAACCTGTTCACCGCCATGCTGGGCGCCAGCGTCATCGCCCTGTTCGAAGGCACCATCCAGCAGATCGTGGCCCTGGCCGTGCTGATGCCCATCGTCTCGGCCATCGGCGGCAATGCGGGCACGCAGGCCCTGACCGTCACCGTGCGCGCGCTGGCGACGCGTGAGCTGAACAGCTCCAACGCCCTGCGCACCTTCTGGCGCGAAATGGCCGTGGGTCTGGCCAACGGCTTCGTTCTGGCGCCCCTGGTCGGTCTGGCGGCGGGCTTCTGGTTCAAGGACTGGCGCATCGGCGGGGTCATCGCCGCCGCCATGGTGCTGAACCTGCTGGTGGCCGCCAGCGTGGGCGTGCTGACGCCCCTTACGCTGGCCCGGCTGAAGTTCGACCCGGCGGTGTCCTCGGCCGTGTTCGTGACGGCGACGACGGATTTCTTCGGCTTCCTGATCTTCCTGGGTCTGGCGACCATGGTTCTGCTTTGAACCCAAACTGACGCCGTCCCGTTTGTGCGGAACAAGGCTTGCTCCGTCCCCATCGGGGCGAGAACGCCCGTATCGAATTGGGTCAATCCGTGTCCGCAGCCGCGCCGCAACGCCGCAAGGTCTCTCGAGAAGGCCTTCTGCTGATCAAGAGCTTCGAGGGCTTCCGCCCCCGCACCGTCCTGCGCCGCGACGGAACGCCCGTGATCGGTTACGGCCATTCGCGCTCGGCCCGCCCCGGCGCGACAGTGACCGAGGCCGAGGCGGAACTGCTGCTGCAATACGACCTGATGCCCATTGTCGCCCTGTTGAACGAACGGGTGCGCCTGCCGCTGAACCAGCATCAGTTCGACGCCCTGGCCAGCTTCATCTTCTCCATCGGGCTTGAGCGGTTCGAGGGTTCGGACGTTCAGGCCCGACTGGACGCCAGCGCCCCGTCCCAAGCCGCCGTCGCCCTGTCGGCGTGGCCAGAGCGCGCCTCGCCGCCGGTCGACGCCCTTTATCGCCGCCGCTCGGCCGAACGCGCCCTGTTCGACACGGCGCCCGATCAGCCTGCTCCGCTGGAGGCCCTGCTGACCGCCCCGGTGCGCGGCCCTGACGCCGCATCGGCGCCGTCAGCCGAAACGACCGCGCCGACCGCAGCCGTTATGCGTCACGAAGACCGTCCCGCGACCGAATCCGCTCAGGCCGACAAGGGCGCGGTCCTGTTCATCGGCGGCATCGGCGCCCTGGCGTTTCTGGCGGGAATCGCCGCCTTCCACCGCGCCTGGAAAACGCCTGACGCCAGCGACGCCACCGTCCTGACCGGCGCAGGTCTGGCCCTCGCGGGGCTGGTTTTCATCGGCGCGGCAGCCTGGAGTTTCCTGCGCGGATCGGCTCCGAACGAGACTCCACAAAAGAAGAAACAGTCCCGCTAACAGCAGTCTTTGCGAAACTCACGCGCGGTGCTACGCATTCAAGCATGAGCATTCCCTTCGCGCCCCAATCCATGGAATTCGGCCTCGGCGAGACGGCTGACGCCATTCGTGACACCACCGCCCGCTGGGCCGCCGAACGGCTGGCGCCGCGCGCCGCCGAAATCGACGAAAAGAACGAATTCGCCCGCGACCTGTGGCCCGAAATGGGCGAACTGGGCCTGCACGGAATCACCGTCGAGGAAGAGTTCGGCGGCCTCGGTCTCGGCTACCTCGAACACGTGGTGGCGATGGAGGAAGTCTCCCGCGCCTCGGCCTCGATCGGGCTCAGCTACGGCGCCCACTCCAACCTGTGCGTCAACCAGATCCGCCGCTGGGGCACGCCCGAGCAGAAGGCGAAATACCTACCCAAGCTGATCTCGGGCGAACACGTCGGCTCGCTGGCCATGTCCGAGGCCGGTTCGGGCTCGGACGTCATGTCCATGCGCACACGCGCCGAGAAGAAGGGCGACCGCTACGTCCTGAACGGCACGAAGTTCTGGATCACCAACGCCCCGCACGCCGAGACCCTGGTGGTCTACGCCCGCACCGGCGACGGTAATGGCGGCGTCACCGCCTTCCTGATCGAAAAGGGCATGAAGGGTTTCAGCGTCTCCAAGAAGCTGGACAAGATGGGGATGCGCGGCTCGGACACAGCTGAACTGGTGTTCGAGGATTGCGAAGTTCCCGAAGAGAACATCATGGGCGGCGAAGGGCGCGGCGCCGCCGTGCTGATGAGCGGCCTGGACTATGAGCGCGCCGTCCTGTCGGCCGGTCCGCTGGGCATCATGCAGGCGGCGCTCGACGTCGTCCTGCCCTACGTCCGCGACCGCAAGCAGTTCGGCAAGGCCATCGGCTCCTTCCAGCTGATGCAGGGCAAGGTGGCCGACATGTACGTCGCCCTGAACAGCGCCCGCGCCTATGTCTATTCGGTCGCCCGCGCCTGCGATCAAGGCCTGACCACCCGCTACGATGCGGCCGGAGCGATCCTGCTGGCCTCGGAAAACGCGGTGAAGGTGACGATGGAGGCCGTTCAGGCTCTGGGCGGCGCCGGCTACACCAGGGAATGGCCGGTCGAGCGCCTGGTCCGCGACGCCAAACTCTACGACATCGGCGCCGGCACCAACGAAATCCGCCGCTTCCTGATCGGCCGCGAGTTGCTGGGAAGCTGACGGAACCCTATGGCGGGCGGACGGCTTCCCTTTCATGCGAAAGGAGATCGTCATGCCCGCCAAGTCCGCCGCCCAACAGAAAGCCGCCGGAGCCGCCCTCTCGGCCAAACGCGGCGATACGCCCAAATCCAGGCTGAAGGGCGCATCGAAATCCATGATGAAGTCGATGAGCGAAAAACAGCTTGAAGAACTTGCCGCGACCGATCGCAAGGGCAAGCCTGAACACGTCTCAAAACACTGAAACACCCGTTGCTCAACGCCTGTGACGCCGGGCTGTCGAACAGCCTATGGCGCAGCCGCAAGCGCGTCTCTACCTTGTGTTCAGCCCTTGTTTTGAGTCACGCTTGATGACGCTCGTTTCCACGCCGCCGCCTGATGAAAGCCGCACCTTCTCCGATGTGCTGGAGCGGCTGGGTCAGGGCGATGAGCCAAAGCTGTCCCTGCGTGAAATGGTCGAAGCGTTCGGAGAGCGCGGCTTCGGCGCCGTGATCCTTATGCTGGCGCTGATGGCGCTGTTTCCGTGGCCGCCCGGCGGCAAGGCGGTCTTCTCCATTCCCATCATCCTGATCGCCGCGGAGATGGCATTGCAGCGCGAAAAGGTCTGGCTGCCGCGATGGATGCTGAAGCTGTCGGTCAGTCGCGACTCCTACCGCACGACAGCCGCCAAGGTCCTGCCGCGCCTGCGCCGGGTGGAGCGCCTGACGCGGCCCCGCTGGCCTGTCCTGACCGGCGAGGCGGCCGATGTGGTCATCGGCGTGATCTGCATCATGCTGGCGCTGATGATGGCCCTGCCTGTGCCGTTCGGCGACGCCCTGCCCGGGCTGACGCTGGCCCTGTTCGGCCTGGGGATCATTCAGCGCGACGGCGCCTTCATCCTGGCCGGTCTGTTCGGCACGGCGGTCTGCGGCGTCTATCTGGCGCTGGTGTGGGCGACGGTCGTGGCCGCCGTCACCGGCGTCGGCCACTGGGCCGCGAACCTGTTCTAGCGCGCCCGCAGACCTCAGCCCGCGTCGGTCTGACCGCTGAGTCCCTGCATGATCATGCGGTTGATGTCGATCAGGGTCGAGAAGTCGTCCTCGCCCCGCATGACCTCGGAGGTGTTGCGGTTGACGAACAGGCTCAGCGAGATGAATTGCGCCCGCATCGCCTGCGGCAGGGCGTTTCCGGGGTCCGAACAGGCGGTCGCCAGCGTCGACCAAAGCCGACGGTTCCAGTCCAGCGCATCCATGCGTCCGGCGATATCCGACTTGTCCAGGGTCGAGGCGTGCATCAGGGCGCGCGTCACCTGGCCGAACAGCCGGTATTCCATTTCACGCGGGGATTCAGCCCGCGTCGCCGCCGTCTTGTACGCCTGAAGCGACATTGCCGAGCCTTTGGTCTTCGTAATCGACGATTTTGCGGGCGCCCATCAGGGCCTTGTAATACTGGCGCGCCAGCACGTGCTTGGAGCAGGCGACGCATTCGGTCAGGATGTC
Source organism: Brevundimonas diminuta (assembly GCF_039673845.1). Taxonomy (GTDB): domain Bacteria; phylum Pseudomonadota; class Alphaproteobacteria; order Caulobacterales; family Caulobacteraceae; genus Brevundimonas; species Brevundimonas diminuta_E. Next base: position 36,313 of record NZ_JBDJMK010000010.1, read on the forward strand.
CGGGTTGCGCACCGCCCCCATGAATTCGCTCAGGCGCAGGGCGAATTCATCATAGAATTTCGGCGCGTCCGCCTCGTCCAGATACATCATCATGACGGGGAAATAGATACGGCGCGCGGGCGTCGTCGCCTCTTCCGGCTGCATGATGTCCTTTTCGCGCAGGACGCTGGCCTTGTTCTGCAGGATCAGCACGCCGCGACGGTCGCCGTTTTGCACGACGGCCCCGTTCAGCACGAATTTCTCGCCGGGTTTCAGCGACAGTTTCAGGGGCAAGGAAAGGTCTCCACAGCGCCGCCTTCAGCCTGACGGCCAGCGACTGATGAACTGTAAAGCGAGGGGGTTAACCATCCCTTCCCGTTCGCTTCGCAATCGGACGTATCCGTCATCGACGGGAACACCCTGCGCCGCCCGGCCGTTTACCTTGCGGAAGGGAGATCATGATGGCGACGCCCCATTTCGACATCGAGGGTCAGGATCAGGCCGAGGTCTATGACGAAACGCATCTGGACGATGAAGGCGACGGCGACGTGTCGTTCGAGGAAGCCGACGACGTTCTGGATGTCACCCGGCCAGGTCGGGAAAACGCGTCGGGCCGTTCCGACGCCGGACAGGCCAGCCTTGATCTCGCTTCAGAGGACGACGACGCGGATGTCGACCCGCCGGGCGATGTGGAGCTGGTCTACGTCGGCCTGATGCGGAACCAGCGCGGCGCACAGGCCAGCGCCGCCCATTGGGAGGCCCGACGCCTCTCAGACGATGACATTGAAGAACTGGGCTACGGCCCTGAACAGTGAGGATATTCATGACTGAGCACAAGAAAACCAACGCCCAGCAGGACGCTGATCCGAACACCCCGCCCGCCAAGCGCACGCACCATGAAACGGGCAAGGCCGACCAGCTGAAAGACAAGGAAAAGGACGCCGAAAACCGTCAGGAAGCCCTGATCGACGAGGGCGTCGAGGAAACCTTCCCCGCCAGCGACCCGGTGTCGGCCAAGCGCATTACGTAACGCCTGTCATCTGTTCAGCCCCATCTCTTTAAGCTACCTGCTCTGTATCCCCGAATGCAGAGCAGGTCAGCCATGAGCCGCTTCGAAGGCACGTCCAACTATATCGCCACCGACGACCTGAAGGTCGCGGTCAACGCCGCCGTAGCGCTGGAACGCCCGCTGCTGATCAAGGGGGAGCCGGGCACCGGAAAGACGGTTCTGGCCTATGAACTGGCGAAGGCGCTGAACGCGCCGCTGATCACATGGCACGTCAAATCGACGACCAAGGCGCATAACGGCCTGTATGAATACGACGCCGTATCGCGTCTTCGCGACAGCCAGCTGGGCGACGAGCGCGTCCACGACGTCCGCAACTATCTGAAGAAGGGCAAGCTGTGGGAGGCCTTCACCGCCCCTGCCCGCCCCGTCCTGCTGATCGACGAGATCGACAAGGCCGACATCGAGTTCCCCAACGACCTGCTTCAGGAACTCGACCGCATGGAGTTCTACGTCCAGGAAACGGACGAGACGATCCGCGCCGAGGTCCGCCCTGTGGTCGTCATCACCTCGAACAACGAGAAGGAGTTGCCGGACGCCTTCCTGCGCCGCTGCTTCTTCCACTACATCCGCTTCCCCGACGCCGAGACGATGCAGGACATCGTCGAGGTCCACTTCCCCGGCATCAAGCCGCGCCTGGTGTCGGAAGCCCTGAAGACCTTCTATGAAATCCGTGACACGCCGGGCCTGAAAAAGAAGCCCTCCACGTCCGAACTGCTGGACTGGCTGAAGCTGTTGCTGGTCGATGACGTGGCGCCGGAAACCCTGCGTGAAAAGACGCCGGGCAAGCTGATCCCGCCGCTGCACGGCGCCCTGCTGAAGAACGAGCAGGACGTGCATCTGTTCGAGCGTCTGGCCTTCATGGCCCGCCGCGAAGGCGCCCGTCCCGGCGGCTAAGAAAAGCGCGACTGGTTTCAGCCGCCTTCCTGTCGTCTTACGATTACCGCGATTTCACTGGTCCCTGAGCGCCGATGACGCACAATCAGAGGTCTGGAGTGGAGCCGAGCATGCAACAGATCACCTGGCCCGTTATCGCCCTGGCGCTGATGACCGCCGCCTGCGACAACGGCGGGACGGTGCGCATCACCACCTCCACGACCTCGGATTCGTCGGGCGTGCTGAAGGTCGTCGACGCCCTGCAATGCCCCCAGACGCAGGGCGTGCTGACGCGCAAGGGATCGGCCCGAGCCGACGGTTCCTGCGTCTACAGCGGCCCGCGCGGGTCGGAAGTCATCCTGCAACTGGTCGCTCTGGACGGCCGCACCCAGGCCGAGGCGCTGAAGGCTTTTGAAAAGCGCCTGACGTCCGACCTGCCCGAGGCCATGGCCGAGGTCGAGGCCGAAAACGCCCGCGCCCAGGCGGAGGCCGCCCGCCTTGATGCAGAGGCCGCGCGCGCCGACGCCGAAAAGGCGGCCGACGCCATCACCGGCGACTCCGCCCAGATCAGCATGCCCGGCCTGCGCGTCGACGCCCAGGGCGACAAGGCCAGCGTGCGCCTGCCCGGTATGAGAATCGACGCCGACGGCGATCGCGCCAACATCCGCATCGGCGGCCTGACCATCCGCGCCGACGACAAGTCCAGCCGCGTCAACGTCTCCTCGGGCGACGACACGGTGAAGATCGACGCGACCGAAGGCGTCGCCCGCATCCGCACCAGCGCCTCGGGCGAGGCGGTGCGCGCCACCTTCCTGATGACCGGCAAGGAGGCCTCGGCCAGCGGCTGGCGCACCGTGGGCTATGAGGCGCGCGGTCCCTCCGGCGGCCCCATCGTCGTCGCCACCGTCCGCAGCAAGGACCGCGACCCCGACCGCCTGTTCGACGCGGCCAAGGCGCTGGTGACGCTGAACGTCGGCGATTAACCCCCATCTATCGCAACGGTCGCCCTTGATCGCGCGTTCGGTCTGAGTCACCAGCCTGAGCATGCGCAACATCAAGACCTTGGCCGAAGAACTCGAAGACGCCGGCCCCGCGCCCCGGGTCCGCAAACCCAAGCCGCCCCGCGCCTGGCAACGCATGCTGTCGGGCCGCCGTCTGGACCTGCTGGACCCCTCTCCGTTCGACATCGAGATCGAGGACATCGCCCACGGCCTGGCCCGCGTGGCCCGCTGGAACGGCCAGACCATCGGCGAACACGCCTTCTCGGTGGCCCAGCACTCTCTCGTCGTCGAAGAGATCGCCGCCCATATCCGACCGGGGCTGGAGCCGAAATGGCGTCTGGCCGCCCTGCTGCATGACGCCTCGGAATACGTCATCGGCGACATGATCTCGCCGTTCAAATCGGCGCTGGGCGCCAGCTACAAGGACTTCGAGGCCCGGCTGGAGGCCGCCATCCACGTCCGCTTCCAACTGCCGCCCAAGACGCCCCAGACGATCAAGAGCCTGATCAAGAAGGCCGACAAGGCCTGCGCCTTCTATGAAGCGACCCAACTGGCCGGCTTCACTCGCCGCGAGTCGCTGCAGATCTTCGGCGCCCCGCCGCCCGGCTATGATCTGGTGATCGAGCCCCAGCCCGCCGCCGTCGCCCAGCAGCGCTATCTGGACCGCTACCGGGTTCTGGCCGAAGCTGTCGGCATCCTGCCCGGCGCCGACGCCTGGCACACCGAATAAGCGGACGTACGGCACAGACGGCGGCGCAAGGGAGACGCATGGACCAGGGGCGGACGGAGGCTTCATCCTCCCATACCGGCATCCGGATCGGCCTGTCGGCGGTGATCATCGCCCTGCGGGATCGCGAGGCTGCGGTCCTGACGACCCATGCCCCTGACGGCGCCCCCGCCCTGCCCTTCGGCCCCTTCGACCCGGCGCGCGACCGCACGTTCGAGCTGGCCCTGCGCGCCTTCGTGGCCGACCAGACCGGCTTCCCCCTGGGCTTTGTCGAGCAACTCTACACCTTCGGCGATCTGGGCCGCGCCGCGCCGCGCGCTACGCCCGGCCCTGATCGCGCGCGCGAAATTTCAGTCGGCTACCTCGCCCTGACCGCCGACGCCCCCGACGGCGCCAGCTTCGACGCCAACGGCTTCAGCACCTCGGGCCGCGACGCCGCCTGGACCCCCATCTTCCACGTCTTCCCGTGGGAAGACTGGCGCCGGGGCCGCCCCGCCGTGATGGAGCGCCTGATTCCCGCCCTGTGCGACTGGGCGGGCGCAGACGCCGCACGCCGGGGCCGCATCGACGCCCTGTTCGCCCTCGCCCCCGGCGCCCGCTGGAACGAGGAACGGGTGCTGGACCGCTATGAGCTGCTTTATGAAGCCGGTCTGGTCGAGGAAGCCGCGCGCGACAACGGCCGCTCCGCCCCGGCGGCGCTGGGCGACCTGCCCATGACCTCGGACCACCGCCGCATCCTGGCCACCGGCGTCGCCCGCCTGCGCAGCAAGCTGAAGTACCGCCCCGTCCTGTTCGACCTGACGCCGACGACCTTCACCCTGTCGACGCTGCAGGCGGCGGCCGAGGCGGTGGCGGGCCTTTCGCTGCACAAACAGAACTTCCGCCGCGGCGTCGAACGCACCGGCCTTGTCCAGCCGACCGGCGTCTTCACCAGCGACACGGGCGGCCGCCCGGCCGAACTGTTCCGCCACATCCGGCCCGAACCGGGCGACGGCGCCGCCTTCGGCCTGTCGCTTCCCGGACAGCGTTGATCGGCCGTTCAAATTTCTTCGCCCTGATGGCTTGCAGCCGTCGCAGCCTTTGATTAGAGAAGCCGCTCGCTCAGCCCCATTAGGGACTTTCGGCCTGCGGAGAGGTGGCAGAGTGGTTGAATGTACCGCACTCGAAATGCGGCGTACGTGGAAGCGTACCGGGGGTTCGAATCCCCCCCTCTCCGCCACAAACTTTCAGTAAAAATCAATACTTTGATCCACCCTAACGGGCCCGGCGGCGCATTCGCTTGCGATCTCCCATCAGGCCGCGTTCACGCATCTGACCGGGCCGACAGCGGGAATAGCAGGTCGATGAAGCGTTCGGCTGTGGGGCGGGGTTCGTGGTTGGCCAGGCCGGGGCGCTCGTTGGCCTCGATGAAGGCGTAGTGGGGCTGGTCCGGGGCCGTGACCATCAGGTCAATGCCGGTCACAGGGATATCGATGGCGCGTGAGGCGGCTATCGCCGCCTCGATCAGGGTCGGGTGGACCTCGTCGGTGACGTCGTGGATGGTGCCGCCCAGATGCAGGTTGGCCGCCTTGCGGACCAGGACTTCCGTTCCCTCGCTCGCGACATCATCAAGAGCGTAACCCGCCTCGGCCAGGGTGCGCTCCGTCTCGGCGTCGATCGGGATGGAGGATTCGCCGCCTGTGGCCGCCGCGCGCCGACGGCTCTGGTGTTCGATCAGCGCGCGCAGGGTCGAGCGTCCGTCCCCCACAACGCGCGGCGGGCGACGCACGGCGCAAGCCACGACCTCATGGTCGATGACGATCAGGCGCAGGTCCTCGCCTTCTACCTGTTGCTCGATCAGAACCTCGGGACAGATGCGTCGCGCGCGCAACAGGGCCGCCTGCACGTCCGCCATGGTCTTCAGTCCCACGGCCACGCCCTTGCCCTGTTCGCCGCGGGCCGGTTTGACCACGAGCGCGCCCCAGGCCTCCAGCGCCGCGTCGATGGCGCTGAGGTCGTCCGGGTCGATCCGCTGCGGCACGCGCACGCCGGCCTCTTCCACGATGCGGCGTGTCACCCGCTTGTCGTCGCAGATGCTGAGGGCGACGGCCGAGGTCAGTTCGGACAGGCTTTCACGACAACGCACGGAACGGCCACCCCAGGTCAGGCGGAACAGCCCGCCTTCCGCGTCGATGATGTCGGTCTGGATGCCCCGGCGCCGGGCCTCGTCGACGATGATCCGAGCATAGGGGTTGAGGGCGTGGTCATCGCCCGGACCGACGAACAGGGCCTCATTGATCGGGTTCTTTCGCTTGACGCCGAAGAAGTGGACGCGCCGGAACCCCAGCTTCTCATACAGGGCGATCGCCTGGACGTTGTCGTGCATGACCGACAGATCCATGTGGGCGAGACCCTGCGTCTTGAAGTGTTCGGCCAGGCGGCGGACCAGGGCCTCGCCGATCCCCGGCTGGGTCGCCTGAGGATCGACCGCCAGACACCACAGGGAAGAGCCGTTCTCAGGGTCGGCGAAGGCCCGCGCATGATTCACCCCCGTCACCGTGCCGATCACCGCGCCGGTCGCCAAATCCTCGGCGACGAAATAGGTCAGGCTCCGCTCATCCCGGCGCGACCAGAAAAACTCGGGCGGAACCTGAACCATGCGGCGTTTGGCGTAGATGTCGTTAACCGCATGGGCGTCCGCTTCGGACGTCAGGCGCCGGACGGTGAAGCCACGCGGCTGGCGTCGACCGGGCCGATAGGTCGCCAGCTCCAGCCGATAGGTGTGCGACGGATCAAGAAACACCTCCTGCGGGGCCGAGGCCAGCAGGACATGAGGGTTGCGGACATAGAAGGCGATGTCGCGGCGATCGGGGCCTTCGGCGCGCAGGGCCTCGATCAGGGGCGCCGCCGTCTCGAAGGTCTGGGCGAACAGAAGCCGTCCCCAGCCGCAGTCCAGCACCGCATCGCGCACCGGCTCCTGCCCCGTCGTGACCGGAGGCTTCAGCCCTTCGTGACGCAGGCGTTTCAACCGGTGCGCCTTGGGCCGGGCGAGGCGAAGATCAGACGCCATGGTGTTGCATCCACATTTCGAGCACGGCGACCTGCCACAGTTCTGAACCGCGCAAGGGGGTGATATGGCCGGTCGGGTCGGCGAACAGCCTGTCCAGCCACGCCGGGTCGAACAGGCCGCGATCGCGCGCCGCCTGATTGGTCAGGGTCTGGCGCACCATGTCGAGATACGGCCCCTGAATGTATTTGAGCGCGGGCACGGGGAAATAGCCCTTCTTGCGGTCGATGACGGCGGAAGGAACGACGAGGCGGGCGGCCTCCTTGAGCACGCCCTTGCCGCCCTGCGCCAGCTTGTGCTCGGGCGGGATGCGTCCGGCCAGTTCGACCAGATCGTGATCCAGGAAGGGGACGCGCGCCTCCAACCCCCAGGCCATCGTCATATTGTCGACCCGCTTCACCGGGTCGTCGACCAGCATCACCTGACTGTCGAGACGCAGCGCCTTGTCGACCGGCGTCTGCGCGCCTTCTTGTGCGAAATGGGCCTCGACCAGGGCCCGGCTGACGTCGACATCGGCCATATAGGCGCCGTTCAGTTGCGTCTTCAGCGTCTCATGGCTGCGGTCGAAGAAAGATCGGGCATAGGTTGCGACCGGATCGGCGGCGTCGACCATGGGCGGATACCAGTGATAGCCGCCGAACACCTCGTCCGCGCCCTGACCGGACTGAACGACCTTGATGTGTTTCGAAACCTCCTGACTGAGCAGGTAGAAGCCGACGTTGTCATAGCTGACCATCGGCTCAGACATGGCGCCGATCGTGCCGGGCAGAGCCTCCATCAGCCGCTGGTGCGGCACGAAGATCTGGTGATGCTGCGTGCCGTAATGCCTGGCGATCAGGTCGGAATAGACGAACTCGTCGCCCTTCTCGCCATTGGCCTCCTCGAAGCCGACCGAGAAGGTCATCAGATCCTTCTGACCCAGTTCAGCCAGCAGGCCGACGATCAGGCTGGAATCCACGCCGCCCGACAGCAGGACGCCGACCGGCACATCGGCCACCATGCGCCGCCGGACCGCCGTGCGCAGGCTGTCCAGCACCTGATCGCGCCAGTCCTCGGCCGTCAGGGCGGCGTCTTCGGGCCTGCGGGTCATTTCCGGGCGCCAATAGACGTGCTCGCGCGAGGTTCCGTCCGGTTCGATGACACGCACCGTCGCGGCGGGGAATTTCTTCACGCCCTTCAGTATGGTGTGCGGCGGCGGAACCACCGCGTGAAAGGTCATGTAGTGATGCAGGCCCACCGGGTCGATCGCGGTGTCGACATCGCCCGCCGCCAGAAGCGCCGGCAAGGTCGAGGCGAACCGCAGCCGCTTGCCGCTTTCCGCCAGATACAGCGGCTTGATGCCGAAACGGTCGCGAGCCATCACGATCCGGCCGCTGTCGCGCTCATGCAGGACGAAGGCGAACATGCCCTTGAAGCGCTCGACGCAGGCCTCGCCCCAGGCCTTCCAGGCCTTGATGATGACCTCGGTGTCGCCGTGCGAGAAAAAGCGGAAACCCAGTCCCTGCAGTTCTTCGCGCAGTTCGGGATAGTTGTAGATACAGCCGTTGAAGGCCAGGGTGACGCCCAGGTCGGCGTCCACCATCGGCTGCTGCGCCTTTTCAGACAGGTCGATGATCTTGAGGCGTCGATGCCCCAGCCCCACCGCACCGCGCATCACGATGCCGGACCCGTCCGGCCCCCGAGGCGAGAGGGCGTCCGTCATCCGCTGAACCGCGCCGGCGTCGGCGGGGCGCCCGTCGAAGTTGATCTCGCCGCTAAGACCGCACATGGGTCCTCCTTGAATTATGGATGCAGCGCGTACAAATGGTTAGTCCACGAATGAGTTCAACCCGATGAACGAATTTCCTCTTCCTTCGGCGGCGGACGCCACGGCGTCGCTTGTGCGTTCGGTGCGCCGCATCGCCCAGGCGATCGATGTCCGCTCACGCGAGATTTCGCGGCTGACCGGCCTGACGCTGCCCCAACTTCTGGTGCTGCAGTCCATCCGCAATCTGGGCGAGGTCAGCACCCGCGCCATTTCCCGCGACGTCTCCATGTCGCCGCCGACCGTTGTGGCGGTTCTGGATCGTCTGGAGGCGCGCGAACTGATCGTCCGCTACCGGTCCACCACGGATCGGCGGATTGTTCACGCCCGCCTGACCGAAGCAGGCCAGCAGGCGCTGGCGGAATCGCCGGGCCTTCTTCACGCCGACGTTCTGAAGCGGCTGGCCCTGCTGTCCCCCGAAAAGCGGCGCCAGATCGCCGGCGCCGTCTCAGCCCTGGCGGACCTGATGGCGCCCCCGATCCCCGAGATCGGATAGGTCAGACGCGCACGCACTTCAGCAACGGCGTCCGCGTCGCAGAACGGCGTGCAACGCCCTGCCCCATGCAGCGTTTCTTCTGACCCGCCCGTCGGCGGCCCATGATGGATCAGGAGAAGCGCTTACGCCCATGCCCCGGCCCGATCAGGATTTCGCTTCGGTTCTGCGACCGACGCCGGCCGGGCTGTGGTGCCCTCAGGGCGATTTCCATATTGATCCACCGCGCCCGGTTGATCGGGCGGTCATCACGCACGGCCATGCCGACCACGCACGCGCAGGCCACGGCGCCGTCCTGGCCACCGTCGAGACGCTGGCCATCATGAAAGAGCGTTACGGCGAAGACTTTGCGGGCAGCGTCCAGGCCCTGCCCTATGGCGAACCGCTGAGCGTCGGGGACGTCAGCCTGACGCTGGCGCCGGCGGGGCATGTGTTGGGCTCGGCGCAGGCCGTCGTTCGGCATGGAGGCCTGACCGTCACGGCGTCGGGCGATTACAAGCGCAGGCGCGACCCGACCTGCGCCGCCTTTGAGCCGGTCCCCAGCGACGTCTTCATCACCGAGGCGACGTTCGGCCTGCCTGTGTTTCGCCATCCTCCGGACACGCAGGAAATCGGTCGCCTGCTCCATTCGGTCCGGCAGTTTCCCGAGCGCGCCCATCTGGTCGGCGCCTATGCGCTGGGCAAGGCGCAGCGCGTCATCCGCCTGCTGCGCGAGGCCGGGTATGACGAGACCATCCACGTCCATGGCGCGCTGGAGCGCCTGAACCGGCTGTATGAGCATTTCGGCGTCGATCTGGGCCCGCTGGCGCCCGCCACCGGATCGAAGGCGGACTTCGCCGGGAGGATCATCATCGCCCCGCCCTCGGCCATCGCCGATCGCTGGAGCCGTCGCTTTCCCGACCCGGTCACGGCCTTCGCCTCGGGCTGGATGAGCGTCAGGGCGCGGGTGCGTCAGCGCGGGGTGGAGTTGCCGCTGATCCTGTCCGACCACGCCGACTGGGACGAACTGACCGCCACCCTGACCGAGTTGTCGCCGCAGGAGATATGGATCACCCACGGCCGCGACGATGCGCTGCGCCGCTGGGCCGACCTGCAGGGCATGACGGCGCGCGCCCTGCATCTGGTCGGCTACGAAGACGAGGACGACGACTGATGCGCGCCTTCGCCGTCCTGCTGGACCGATTGTCGTTCACGGCCTCGCGCAACGCCAAGCTGCGGCTGATCCGGGACCATCTGGCCCAGACGCCTGACCCCGACCGGGGCTGGGCGCTGGCTGCCCTGACCGGCGCCCTGTCCTTTACCGCCGCCAAGCCCGCCATGATCCGTCAGGCGGTCGAGGCGCGCGTCGACCCCGAACTGTTCCGCCTGTCCTACGACTATGTCGGCGATCTGGCCGAGACGGCCGCCCTGATCTGGCCCGCGCGCCCCGGCGCCAACCGCGAACCCGAACTGTCCGAGGTCATCGACGCCCTGAACGCCGCCCGTCGCAGCGAGGTCCAGCCCCTGCTGGAAGGCTGGCTGGACGCGCTGGACGCCGACGGACGCTGGGCCCTGCTGAAGCTGGTCACGGGCGGTTTGCGCGTGGGCGTTTCCGCGCGCATCGCCTGGCAGGCGGCGGCCGACTACGGCGGGGTCGAGATCGCGGATATTCAGGAGGTCTGGCACGCCCAGAGCCCGCCCTATGCAGACCTGCTCGCCTGGCTGGACGGCAGGACCGAGCGCCCCTCGGCCACGGCGCCGGGCCGCTTTCGTCCCGTCATGCTGGCCCAACCCGTCGATGAGGCGGCCGACCTGCCCGGTCTGGACCCCGCCGCCTATGCGGCCGAGTGGAAATGGGACGGCATCCGGGTTCAGGCCGTCAGCGAAGGCGGGGTCAAACGCCTCTACAGCCGGACGGGCGAGGATGTGTCGGACGCCTTTCCCGACGTGGTCGCCGCCATGACCTATGAAGGGGTGATCGACGGCGAACTGCTGGTGCTGCGCGACGGGCGCGCGGCCCCCTTCGGCGATCTGCAGCAACGGCTGAACCGCAAGACGGCGGACGCAAAACTGATGCTCAGCCATCCGGCGGGGATACGCGCCTATGACCTGCTGGCCGCTGACGGCGAGGATCTGCGCGCCCTGCCCTTCGCGCAGCGGCGTCAACGGCTGGAAGCCTTCGTCGCCGCCAGCGCATCCGACCGCATCGACCTGTCCCCTCTGGTTCCCTTCAACAGCTGGAGCGATCTTGCCGACCTGCGCGCCGCGCCGCCGCCGGGCGATCCGCAATCCGCCGAAGGCCTGATGCTGAAGCGGCTGGACAGCCTGTATGAAGCCGGTCGCCCCAAGGGGCCGTGGTTCAAGTGGAAGCGCGACCCGCACCTGATCGACGCCGTGCTGATGTACGCCCAGCGCGGTCACGGCAAACGATCCAGCTACTATTCCGACTACACCTTCGGCGTCTGGACCGCAGACGCCGACGGCGCCCCTGTCCTGACTCCGGTGGGCAAGGCCTATTTCGGCTTCACCGACGAAGACCTGAAGCGCCTCGACAAATTCGTGCGCGACCACACGGTCGAGCGGTTCGGCCCGGTCCGGTCCGTCACGGCCGACCGACAGTCCGGGCTTGTTCTGGAGATCGCCTTCGAGGGCCTGCAGCGCTCGCGGCGTCACAAGTCCGGCGTCGCCATGCGGTTTCCGCGCATCAGCCGCATCCGCTGGGACAAGCCCGCGGGCGAGGCCGACGAACTGGCCACGCTGGAGCGGATGCTGGAACAGGACGACAGGTGAAACAGAAGGGGAACGACCCTATATCCATCCCTTCACCCCTCGGATCATTCGCCCTGGATATGACGCCCGCCGCCCCTGACCTGTTGCCGCCCCGGTTCAACGACTGGTTCGCCGGACGCGGCTGGTCGGCGCGCGCGCACCAGCTGGCCATGATCGAAAAGGCCCAGGCGCAGGCCGATGTGCTGCTGATCGCGCCGACGGGGGGCGGCAAGACGCTGGCGGGCTTCCTGCCCAGTCTGATCGATCTGGCGGAACGCGGGCCGCGCAATGGGGCCAAAGCCCTGCACACCCTCTACATCTCGCCGCTCAAGGCGCTGGCCGTGGATGTCGAGCGCAACCTGCTGACGCCTGTACGCGAGATGGACCTGCCTATCGTGGTCGAGTCCCGCACCGGCGACACCGGTCAGGCGCGCCGGGAACGCCAGCGCCATACCCCGCCCGACATCCTGCTGACCACGCCGGAGCAGTTGGCCCTGTTCTGCGCCTGGCCCGGCGCGCGCGGCTATTTCGAGGATCTGCGCTGCATCGTCATCGATGAAGTCCACGCCATCGCCGACTCCAAGCGCGGCGACCTTCTGGCTCTGGGACTGGCGCGCCTGAGGCAATTCGCGCCGCACGTCCGCATGGTCGGCCTGTCGGCGACCGTGGACGACCCCGCCCGGATGCGCCGCTGGCTGTCCGACCGGGGCGACGACATCATCTTCGGCCAGCCGGGCGCGCCGCCTCGCATCGACGTCCTGCTGTCGGAAAACCGCGTCCCCTGGGCCGGACATACCGCCCAGCACGCCATGGCCGAGGTCTATGAGACCATCAAGACGGCGCGCACCACGCTGGTCTTCGTCAACACCCGCTGGCAGGCGGAGTTCGCCTTTCAGGAGCTGTGGCGGCTGAACGACGACAGCCTGCCCATCGGCCTGCATCACGGCAGCCTGTCCGCGGAACAGCGACGCCGGGTCGAGGCCTCGATGGCGCGTCAGGAACTGCGCGCCGTGGTCTGCACCTCCACGCTGGATCTGGGCATAGACTGGGGGGCGGTCGATCTGGTCATCCAGCTGGCCGCGCCCAAGGGCGCCTCGCGGCTGGTGCAGAGGATCGGCCGCGCCAATCACCGGCAGGATGAGCCGTCACGCGCCGTCCTGGTGCCCGCCAGCCGCTTCGAGATGCTGGAATGTCAGGCCGCCGCCGACGCCGTGGCCCAGAACGCGCTGGATGCTGTTCCGCCGCGAACAGGCGCGCGCGACATTCTGGCCCAGCACATCATGGGCTGCGGCTGCGCCGAACCTTTCGACCTGATGGCGCTGTATGAGGAAGTGCGCCGGGCCGCGCCCTATGCGGATCTAGGCTGGGAGGCCTATGAGCAGGTCGTCGATTTCGTCTCCACCGGCGGTTACGCCCTGAAGACCTATGATCGTTTCCGCCGCCTGATCCGGGGCGCCGACGGCCTGTGGCGCGCCCGCAACGAAGAGACGGCGCGGCGTCACCGCATGAACGTCGGCTCTATCGTGACGGCCCAGACGCTCAACATACGCCTGCCCGGCCGCCATGGCTCGGGCCGCAAGATCGGACAGGCCGAGGAATGGTATTTCGAGCAGCTCACCCCCGGCGACAGCTTCCTGTTCGCCGGCGAGATCTGGCGTTTTGAAGGGGTGCGCGGGACCGACGCCATCGTCACCCGCTCCACCTCGACCGAGCCCAAGGTTCCCAGCTGGGGCGGGGCCAAGTTTCCGCTCTCCACCTCCCTGGCCCGGCGTGTCCGCCGGATGATGAGCGATGAAACCGCCTGGCCCGGCCTGCCCCCCGATGTCCGCGAATGGCTTCACGCCCAGAAGGATCACTCCAGCCTGCCCAGCGAAGACGATCTGCTGGTCGAGACCTTCAGCCGGGGCAAACGGCATTTCATGATCTGCTACGCCTTCGAGGGACGGCTGGCCCACGCCACCCTCGCCATGCTGGTGACGCGGCGTCTGGACCGGGCAGGGGTCGGGCCGATCGGCTATCTGGCCAATGACTACGCCCTGTGCGTCTGGGCCATGCGCCCGATGGACGATCTGGATTTCGACGCGCTGTTTCAACAGGATATGCTGGGAGACGATCTCGAAGCGTGGCTGGATGAAAGCTTCATGATGAAACGCGCCTTCAGGGAATGCGCCCTGATCTCCGGCCTGATCGAGCGACGGATGCCCGGCCATGAAAAGAACGGCCGTCAGGTGACCTTTTCGGCGGACCTCATCTACGACACCCTGCGCCGACATGACCCCGACCATCTGCTGCTGAGCTGTGCGCGCGAAGACGCCGCTCGCGGGCTGCTGGATGTCGCCCGTCTGGGCGACTTGCTGGCGCGCATTGTCGGGCGCATCCGGGTGCGGCGTCTGCCCCATCTGTCGCCCTTCGCCGCCCCCCTGTTGATGGAGATCGGCAAGGAGCGCGCGCCCGGAACATCCGCCGCCGAAATGATGCTGGAAGACGCCGCCCTGATCGAAGAGGCCATGTCATGACGCTGGCCGACGCCGCCATGCTCGCCCCCGCCGCCGACAGCGCCCTGACGATCCGCGTCGCGGGCGTAGAGGCGACGCTGCGGCCGTCCGGCGCCCTGTGGCTGGCGCAGGCGCAGATGCTGGTGGTCGCCGACCTGCATCTGGAAAAGGGATCCTCCTATGCCGCCAGGGGACAGTTACTGCCCCCCTATGATACGCTCGAAACCCTCGACCGGCTGGAGCGCGAGGTCGCCGCCCTGAGCCCGCGATCCGTCGTTTTTCTGGGCGACACCCTGCATGACGCCCAGGCGCAGTCCCGTCTCGCCGCCACAGACAAAGCACGCCTTCACGCCCTGTCCGAACGGTTGAGACTGATCTGGATTCGCGGCAACCACGACCCGGACGGCGCCGGGACGCTGGGCGGAGAAACGATGGAGGTCATGGAGGCGGCGGGCCTTGTCCTGCGCCATGATCCCTCGCCTGCGCCCGTTTCTGGCGAGGTCGCCGGACACCTGCATCCGTGCCTGCGTCTTCACGGAGCGGCGGGCAGTCTGCGCCGCCGCTGCTTCGCCTCGGACGGCCAACGCCTGATCCTTCCCGCCTTCGGCGCCTATGCCGGAGGACTGAACCTGCTGGACAGCGCCTTCACGTCCCTGTTCGCAACGCCGCCCACCGGCTACGCGCTGGGCCGCCGCGTCACCGCCGTAAAACCGCAAAGGCTGAGGCCCGACCGCGCCTGACGCGGCGTGTCACCCCTCGAAGCGATAGGGATCAAACAGCATCAATTCCTCATCCGGCCGCCCCGCCAGCGCCGAGGACAGCAGTTCGGCGCCCAGTCGGGCGAAGGTGACGCCGTTACCGCCGAAACCATGGGCCAGCCAGACGCGCTGCGTATGGGCGGCCCGGCCCAGCGCGGGCAGGCCGTCAGGCGAACTGCCGAACGTCGCGGCCCAGGCGCAGTCGACCTGAAGCTCATCAACCCCCAGCAGACGCGCGCCGTCCAACTTCAGCCGGGCCTGCTTTTGCGCCAGTTGCGCATCGCGCCTGTGCGGGTCCGCGCTGTCGATATCGCCGCCGCCGACCAGAATGCGGCCGTCATCCGTGCGCCGGGCGTAAAGATAGGGGTCGGACGCCTCCCACAGCATGACCCCCTCGGCCCAGACCGGCGGCGTGTCGGGCGCCGTGGCGATGGCGAAGCTGGAGCCGAGCGTAAACGCCTCAGGCAGAAACCAGCGCGAGGCCTCATAACCGGTGGCCAGCACGACCTGTGACGCCTCCAGCCGCGCGCCGCCGTCAAGGATCAGGCTGACGCCGTCGTCGGCCTGGTCCAGCCCCAGCACCTCGATCGGGTGGACGATGGCGGCGCCCGCCGCCCGCGCCCTTTCCAGCAGACCATGCGTCAGGGCCACCGGATCGACGCCAAAAGCGTCCTGCGACAGCAGCGCCGCGCGGGCCGGCAGGTCGAAGCGCGCCTTCACTTCCCCCGCCTCCAGGAACACAGAAGGCAGGCCCGCCGCAGCCCGACATTCCGCCTCGGCCTTCAGGGCGTCTTCATCCAGCAGATTTCCCGCCAGATAGAGTTCCGAGCGCGCCTGCCAGCCGCAGTCGATTCCACTGTGCTCAATTTCGACCGCCAGATTGTTCACCGTGCGGTGCAGCCTCTGCCAGATGGCCGCCGCCCGCTCCGCGCCCCAGCGCTGCGACAGGTGCAGCAGCGGCGTATCCGCCGCCCATTGCACCAGAGCGGTCGACGCCGCCGTGCTGCCGTGCGCCGGAGGGCGACGGTCCAGCACCACGACCTGATGGCCCTCGCGGCTGAGCCGGTCCGCCAGCATGGCCCCCATGATCCCCGCCCCGACGACGACGATCTCACAGCGATCCGGCAAAAGGTCAGCCCCGATCACCCCCGGCTGGGGCCAGCACGGCTGTCCGCTTCTGAGGTCCGTCGGCTCTGTCAGGCGCATGGTCTGTCTCCGGCATGATGGACGGCGCGGCGGCGACCGTCAGATCATGAAAGCCATGCAAGCAGGGCCGTTCCCGCCCTTTGGCCCGCATCCGTTCACAGCGCCGCGTCGGCGGCCCGCAAATCCTCCCGGAAACGGGCCTGTTCCCGCGCACGCGCTTCGGCGTCGGGCAGACGCAGAAGATAGGCCGGGTGGACCGTCAACAGAATGCGCGCCCCGTCAGGCATCGTCATGATACGCCCCCGCTCGGTCTGAACCGCAGGCTTGCGGCCCAGCAGCGCCAGTCCTGCGGTCGCCCCCAGCGCCAGGATCAGGCGCGGCTGCACCAGCCGACGCTCATGATCCAGCCACCAGCGACAGGCCTTGACCTCGCCCGCATCCGGCGTCCGGTGCAGGCGGCGCTTGCCGCGCGGCTCATGTTTGAAATGCTTGACCGCATTGGTCAGGTAAAGGGCGCTGCGGTCCAGGCCGGTTTCGCCCAACGCCTTGTCCAGCAGGCGCCCTGCGGGACCGACGAAGGGGCGACCCGACAGGTCTTCCTGATCGCCCGGCTGCTCGCCGACGATCATCAGGGCGGCGGTGCGGGGGCCTTCGCCGCAGACGCCCTGCGTCGCATCCCGCCACAGCGGACAGCGGCGACAGCCCTGCACGCCGCGGCCCAGTTCCTCCAGCGTGTCGGGCGCCAGTTCATCGGTCGGCGTCCGATCAATCGCAGGCGCGCGGGCGCGCTGAAATCTGGCGTTGGGATCTGTGGCGGTGCGGTTCACCATGGCCTCGGTGCGAACCGCTGCGGCCGCCATCAGTTCCGGGATCAGCTCGGCCTCCGGCAGGTTCTTCCAGTACTGCACAGGCATTTCAGAGCGCATCGCCTTGGGCCGAAGACGCGCGGGATTGAAGGTCGAGGCATAATAGGTGCGCCAGAAATCCTCCATCTCGTCCTCGCGGGGGGCCTGAGTCTGTTCTGCCGGCGGGCCATGGGTCAGCGCCTCGCCATCCCATCGGGCGGATCCGTCCGGCGTCAGGATCGACCACCGCATGGCGCTGAACCGCCGGACGAAAAAAGGCGCTGTCGCCCGCAAGACCCGATGCGGCGGCTCGAACCAGGCGACCCAGTGCTGGCCCGCCGCATCCTCGGCCTGCCGGAAGCGGACAAAGGCCTTCATCTTGTGCGCGGCCCGACGCACGCCCTTCACCCGGTCCGCCGCCTCGGCGACGTCGACATCGGACAGAACCGCCATCAGATCCGGCTGATCCTTCAGGCGCCACAGCAGGCGATACATCAGGTCAAAACGATCCTCAGACCGGTGCTGGATCAACTGCGCCGCACACGCCATGAAGCCTTGCGGCGCGGTGAAGCCGCCCTCGACGTCAGGCAGGGCGTCGCCCCTGTCAAAAAGACCGCCCTGCCCGCCGCCTGCACGGAAACGGACATGCGCCGGTTCCACGCCCGCCAGCCGCAGACGGCGCGCCGCGTCCCGCCAGCCCTCGAAATCAAGCGGATCGTTCAGAACCACCTCACGCATCAGAACAGGCTCAACTGTTCAGGCTTGCGGACCGGCGTCAGACGCGCGCGCAGATCGACCGCATCCGTTAACCCGCCCGGCGTCCAGCCCAGCGCCGTGATCCACGGGCGAACCGCCTCGATCGAGCGCGTCAGCCGCCCCACATCCTCCAGCCGCAAGGTGCGATGCCGCCGCACGGACACGATGCGGTCCACCGCCTTCACGCCCAGTCCCGGCACCCGCAGCAGTTGCTCGCGCTGCGCCGTATTGACGTCGACCGGAAAGACCTCGCGCCGTCGCAGCGCCCACGCCAGCTTGGGATCGACGGCCAGATCCAGCATGCCGCCCTCGGCGCCCTCTCCGATCTCCGGCGCGGTGAAGCCATAGAAACGCATCAGCCAGTCGGCCTGATAGAGGCGGTGCTCGCGCATCAGCGGCGGCCGCGTCGGCGGCAAAAGGCTGGACCCGTCAGGAATGGGGCTGAAGGCTGAATAATAGACCCGGCGCAGGCCATAGCCGCCATACAGTGCGGCGCTGCGGGCCATGATTTCGGTGTCGGGCGCATCGTCCGCGCCGACGATCAACTGCGTCGACTGACCGGCCGGGGCGAAACGGGGCGGTCGTTTGCGATCCCGTTTGTCCGGTTGCGCCGCCTCCATCTTCAGCCGCACCTGACCCATGGCCTTGCGGATGGTGCGTGCATCCTTCTCGGGCGCCAGACGCCCCAGGGCTTCATCGCGCGGCAGTTCGATATTGGCCGACAGGCGATCGGCATACAGCCCCGCCAGCTCCACCAGCCGCGCATCCGCCTCGGGGATCAGCTTCAGGTGGATATAGCCGCGAAAGTCGTGATCCTCACGCAGGCGCCGCGCCACCTCGACCAGTTGCTCCATGGTGTAGTCGCCGTTGCGGATCACCCCCGACGACAGGAACAGGCCCTCGATATAGTTGCGCCGGTAGAAGGCCAACGTCAGATCGACAACCTCCTGCACGGTAAAACGCGCCCGCTCGACGTTGGAGGACGCCCGGTTGATGCAATAGGCGCAGTCATAGATGCAGAAGTTGGTCAGCAGGATCTTCAGCAGGCTGACGCACCGCCCATCGGGCGTATAGGCGTGACAGATGCCCATCCCCTCGGTCGAGCCCATCCCCCGACCGCCCATCGAATCCCGCTTCGTCGTTCCGGACGAAGCGCATGACGCATCATATTTGGCCGCATCCGCCAACACCGCCAGTTTTCGCCGAAGATCAATGCGCGCCATTTGTTCATGATATGTTCCAATAGCGCTGAGGTCCAGCGTCAGCATAACTCAGGACCGGAAAACGCTGTGCTCTTCAGCATCAGACTGACGGGCCTTTGCGAATGAAAGCCGAGACGCCGACATTCGAGAAGCAGGACCTCTTCGTCCGCGCCATTGCGTACGACATGAGCGTCTCAGCCATTGAAATCCATGGCATGGCCCGGCGCTAGGAAGGCCTCCACGTCGCCGGACATAGCGGTCAGTTCGCCTTGAGGGTCAGAAAGACCGGCTCACCAATGAAAGGCCGAAGCCTCTCGCCTCACCGCTGGCCCCTGCCGGAAATCAGCGACAGAGGCACGTCACCCTTGAGAGCGGCGCGCGCTGGCCACAGCCCCCAGGGCGACGGCGCTCAGGATCAGGCCGCCGATGAAGGCCAGCGGATAGCCGCCCGCCGCCGCGACGCCGGTCATGGCCGAAGAGGCGCCGATCTCGCCCAGATCGCGTGAGCTCTGGACAGCGGTCATGTCGGTGCCCGCCTGATCGTCTCTGGCGGCGAACTGCATGGCCAGCGTCATGGCACCGACCGAGGCGGATCCGCTGCCCGCCGCGCCGATCATCATGGCCGTCAGGACGACAGGCGGCGCCGCCGCTATCAGGCCGGACGCCACGCCCAGCCACAGCGCCAGCCCCGTCGCGCACAGGAGCACGCCGCCGGTCAGCACGCGGAACAGGCCGATCCGGCCGATCAGCCATGCCGCGCCGCCGCAACCGACCACGATGGTCGTGGCCCCGGCGACCATGCCGTAAAGGCCGATCTGCTCCACCGGCCAGCCTGCATCCACCAGCCACAGCTTGGCCAGACCAAAGCCTGACGCCGCCGTCAGCGCCGTGAACAGCGCCGTCGCGAGGATAGAGCCCGCGCCCGGCCGACGCAGCAGCCGCAGCAGGCTGGCCCGCTGTCCGCGCTGCGGCGCGGCGTGCGGCGCTTCGCGCATGGTTGCCGCCAGAACGAGCCCTGCCGCAACCACTGCGGCCAGCACGGTCAGGGCCGCCGGTCGTCCGGCCAGTCCGCTCAGGATCAGCGCCCCCGAACCGCCGACGAAGAAGCCAATCATGGTGCAGGCCACCTGCAGCGCATTGGCCCGCGCCAGCATGACGCCGCCGAAACGCTCGGCCGTCAGGCCGTCGGTGGCCGTGTCCTGGGTCGCGCTGGCCAGCGACGCCAGCACGCTCAGGCCGATGACGACAGGGGCTGTCGTCTCGGTCAGGCCGACCGCCGCCGCGCCCAGCAGGCACAGGATGACGATCGTCTGCATGGGCAGAATCCAGCTGCGGCGGCGCCCCAGTCGTGGCGACCACAGATTATCGACCCAAGGCGCCCACAGCACCTTCAGCACCCACGGCAGTCCGACCAGCGGCAGCCAGGCCAGCGCCGCCAGCGACGCGCCATCCTTGCGCAACAGGGTCGGCAGCGCCTCCATCGCCACGCCGAACGGAATGCCCTGCGCCAGATAGAGCGCCGCCACCGTCAACAGCAGACGGGCGGATTCAGGCGTCAGACGATCATGCTTTTCCATGGACCAACTCGCGATCATGCAGAGGGGATGCGGCGGGGCGAACGCTTCGCCCCGTCAGAAACGGGCCCGTCGGGGACAGGCCGCCCGTCCGAAGTCTTGCTGCGGATGGGCGGCCGCGCGGGCCTGCGGCGTCGCAGCCACAGCCACGGCCCCGTCACCACCAGAGCGTTCGGCGTCAGGCTGAACAGGACATAGACGGCGTGCAGCCAGGGGCGCTCCCACAGGCCGGTATGAAGCGCCTTGGCGGCGATCATCACCTTCATGAAGCCGGGCGGTTCCCGCCCAGGCAGGGGGGCGCCCGCGGCGTCGAAAGCGACCGTCGTCGACTTGCGCCAGGGCGCCGCGCCGCGGTTCAGCACGATCACCATGGCGCCGCGCGGGCTGCGGCTCAGGGCCTGCACCTCGCCGCCCGGATGAAGCGTCAGCGCCGCCTCGACCATCTGCGACAGGGGAACGGGAGGCGCCGTCGGCTGCGCGGCCTGAAGTTCTGATGAAGCCTCAGACGGAGGCCGAGACCGGGCCTTCGCTGCGCGCGCGGCGGGAGGGCGTCCGACGCTGAACTCCGGCAGGCTTTTATAGACCAGCAGCATGAAGCCGGTGGAAGCCCACATGACGATGAACAGGCCGCCCACCAGCCCGGTCCAGTGATGCAGCGAACGCGCGCGCAGCGGCGGTGCCAGCGGCGAGGACGTCAGGATCTTCCAGCGCCGCCGCATCATGGTCGCGCCGGTGATAGTCAGGCAGACGACGCCCAGCGCCATCGCCAGCACCACCAGCTTGCCGGTCACGCCCAGAAAAAGGCTGTTGTGCAGTTTCAGCAGGCCGTCCCGCAGCGACGTCTCGGCCATATCAACGCGCAGAACCCGGCCGCTGACGGGATCGAACTCGGCGCTCAGGACCGGGCCTTCGCCCGATGCGGGACGCAGGCCGACCTGCCAGCTGCGCCGCATTGTCGAGCCGGGCAGGATCAAGCCCGGCTGATGGTCCGGATAGTCCCGCGCCAGATCCGCCAGCGCCGTCTCGACGCCCGCCAGAGACGTCACCGGATCATCCAGCCGCACCGCGCCCTTCAGATTGACCTGCGGCTCGATCAACAGCGCCGTTCCGCTCAGGGCGACGACCAGAAACACCGCGGCACAGGCCAGTCCGACCCAGCGATGCACCCGCCAGAACAAAGGCCGCCACTTCACGCCCCGGCGTCCACGGGTCGCATCCGGGTTCCCCCGGCCGGGGTGACGAACATCAGTGCGGAGGGCCGTCTGAGCAGCAGTCTGTGCCAGACGCCGCACGGCACGACGACCGCCCCGCCCTGCGTCAGCGTCAGCCGCGTCTGCGCGTCCGGACCGCCGTCGGGCAGATCCAGCACCACCTCCAGCTCACCCTCAATCAGGTGCAGGAACTCGTCCCCGGCGGGGTGCATCTCCCATTTGTCGGGGTGAAGGTCTTCGGCCGTCTGCGGACGGCTGAAGCCGATGACGCGACCGCCAGGGCTGCGGTTGACGCTTCGCCAGGCGTCGGCCGATCGCAGCAGGGGCGCCGCCCCGCCTTCGGCGTCAAGCAGGACCAGATGGTCCAGGGCGGCGAACGTCTCGATTGCGCCGCCCATCTCAATACGACGCCCTGAGCGTGACCAGCACATTGCGCGGCTCGCCGTACCAGTTGTTCCAGCTGGTGCCGCCCAGGGTCGTGAAATAGGTCTTGTCGAACAGGTTGTTGACGTTCAGCGACAGTTCCGTGCGCGGGCTGAGGCGATAGGCGGCGCGCGCATTGACGACGGCATAGGCGCCCTGCTCCATCACCACGGCGCCAGCCACGGCCTGAGCCTTGCTCTGGGCGATGACGCCGCCGCCCAGCGACAGACGGCCGTCCATCAGACCGGAATAGTGGGTCCACAGCTTAAGCTGATGGCGCGGGGTGAAACGCGAGAAGGGCTGGCCTTCATTGCCGCTGGGCGTTCCGGCGGCCGTGCGGTCGCGTTTGTATTCCGTCTCGACGTAGGTGTAGCCCGCCTGCACCGTCCAGTCGGGTCGGATCCGCCCGGTCAGTTCAGCATCCAGCCCCAGACTTTCGACCTCGCCCTCGGCCACATAGGCGCACGTCATGCCGGGCGCGCACGGATGGTCCGGGTCCAGCTGGGCGCGGTTTTCCTGCAGGATGCGGAAGGCCGCCAGCGAACCGTTCAGCCGCCCGCCGAACCATTCGCCCTTGACCCCGGCCTCGATGTTCGAGCCCGTCATCGGGTCGATGACCTTGCCGTCCCATGTCAGGCTGTTCTGCGGCGTGAAGATCGAGGTGTAGCTGGCATAGAGGGAAATGGCGTCATCCAGCGCCCAGACCAGACCGGCATAGGGGGTGAATTCGCCGTCGATCTTGTAACCGCCCGTCGGCGTCAGCGGACCGCCGATGGTCGCGCGCCGGTCGGTCGTGGTTTCCCACCAGCTGAGCCGTCCGCCCAGCACAAGCGTCAGCGGATCGGTCAGGTGCAGCCGCGCGACGCCATAGCCGCCGTATTGCTCGGTGGTGGTCGTCTGCTCGCCCGCATAGGTCTTGCCGGTCGGGCGCGGCGCGGCGGCCGGATCCCAGGTGAAGACATCGACCGGCCCCATCAGCCCCGCCAGATTATAGGCCGTCTGATGCGTCTTGCCGTCCCAGTAGTTGGCGCCCACCACGATCTCGTGCCGCCGCCCGAAGGCGCCGACCGTGCCCGACAGATAGGCGTCCAGATCGGTCTCTTCATTGGTGAAGTCATAGGCGCCGCCGTACAGGACCGGCCCCTTGCCCGTCGCCCGGTTCACCGCGCCGAAGGCGCTGGCGTAGGTCAGGTCGCTGTCGCCGTCGATGCGGCTGATCGAGATCTTGCCCTCCCAGTCGCCCGCAAAGCTGTGGCGCAGTTCAAGGAAGGACTGGGTGTTGTTCCAGTTGCGCCGATCCCATCCCGCGCCCGGATAGAAACGTCGCGGCAGGTCGATGACGCCCCCGTCGCTGTATCGCGGCACGCCCATATAGGCGCCGTCGTCCTGAACGTCCTGCCACTTGACGGTCGCGGCCAGAACGGTGCGCGGCGTCACATTCCATTCGGCCGTGCCGTAGATCAGCCCCTTCTGCCGATGCGCCGTGTCATAGAAGAAGTCGCGATCCTCATAGACCGCCACCAGCCGCCCACGCAGGTCGCCGTCCGCCGCCAGCGGGCCGCCCACATCGCCCTCGATGCGCCAGTTGTTCCAGCGCCCGCCGCTGACCGCGCCCTGGGCGGCGAAGTCGCGCCCCGGCCGCTTGCGCACCAGATTGATCGTGCCTGACGGATTGCCTGAACCCTGCAACAGGCCGCTGGCGCCGCGCAGCAGTTCAACCCGCTGATAGATGGCCATGTCCTCGGTATTGACCGCCTCGTTCCAGCCCGAGGTCGGAATGCCGTCGAAATTCAGGGTGTCGATCGAAAAGCCCCGCGCATAATAGGCGGTGCGCAGCCGCGTGCCCGGCTGAACCGTCACGCCGGGGGCGTTGCTCATCACATCGTCCAGCGAGACCAGCGCCTGCTGTTCGATCCGCTCGCGGTCGATGATGCTGATGGTCTGCGGAATCTCGCTCAGCTTCAGCGGCATCTTCAAGGCCGCGCCTGCGGCCGGCGCCAGAGCCGCCGTGACCACGACATCCGCAACGCTCGCGGGGCTTTCCGCGTCCTGCGCCGAACGGGCCATATTAGACTGGGCCATCGCCCCCGTAGCCAGACCCACGCCCGCGCCCAAGGCGATCACCGACGCGGCGGCGCGCAGCCGCCGTGGGCAGGAAGAAGTCTGAAGGCAGAAGGTCATGGCGACGGCTCGATATGCGAGTGATTATCAGTCGTCGCCTAATAGGGATGCGCCGCCGCGATGTCTTTCAGATCGGGGGACTATGTTTTCAGATCGCGGAACGGTTTCGCACGGCGCTGGGCAGAACGCCGAAACGGCGCAGGAAGGCCGCTGAAAAATGCGGCAGGGCATAGCCGGCGTTTTCCGCCGCCTGGGTCACATCGCAGGCGCCGCTGGACAGACTGCGCCAGGCCTCGACCATCCGCCGCTCGCGCAGATATTCTGCGACGCTCATGCCATAAAGGGCGCGGAAACCCGCCGTCAGCTTGCGCACGTTCAGCCCGGCGCCGCGCGCCAGTTCCGGCAGCGAAGGCGCCTGCCCCGGCGCCGCATCCAGCATTTCGCGCGCCATGACCACCCGACGCAGTTCCGCTGCGCCCAGCGCGGTCGTCGTCGTCCTCGCCTCTCCGCGCACGAAATGGTTCAGGGCCATGGCGGTCAATTCCAGCCCCTTACCGCCCAGATAAAGACTGCGCGCCGCGCCCCGCATCGGGCAACTCAGGATCTGCTCGCCGATGGCGGCGATCGAAGCCGGAGGCCTGCTGATGAAGGCCGACACCGGCCCGTCGCCACTCGCCACCGCCAGAGCCGCATCCGGGGCCAAGGCCTCCTGCTCCAGCAGTTCCGACCCCAGGTTCAGGGTCACATAGCGCAAGGTGCGCCCGGCGGCGTATTCATGATCCAGCCGCCACGGCGCCCGCCCGACAAACAGACACAGCGCGGCGCCGTTCAGACGGGCCGGCGCCCCGTCATGCGCCCGCACCATCAGATCGCCATCCAGCACCAGAGCAAGCTTCAGCCCCGCATCCAGCGTCTCGGCGTCATGCGCGACCCGCGCGAAATCCGCCTGTCCGCCATTGATGTCGAACGAGCCCAGCGGCCGCGCTGACCACCGCCTCGTCGCCTCAACCTGCTGTCCCGGATTAACGCCCATGCTCCAAGGGTAGCACACCTAGATGCGAACGACACGCAACACGACGACAGGCAGAGCTTTGAGTGACCGTTAGGTTTTGCTCGCATATATTATCAATTATGCTCCACCGGATCAGTGTAGGATATTATCCTTAGAGATTTTGGGAGATCCTCCGCCAAAACGCGCACGGAAATCGTCCAGCGAAACGGTGAACTCATCGCGTTTCAGGAAGTCTTCGTCGCTCAGATGCGGCTGCTCATTGGCCTTGTACCAGCTTGCATAGTTCGGCTCGTCCGAGGCGTAGCGGTGATAGAAGGTTGAATACGTCCGGACGCGGATGCGGGGCGTGTCGCCGCCCATGTCGAACTGCATCAGACGCATCCAGCCGTCGCCCAGGGCCGGAGCCTTGGCCGCATCGACGCCCGCGTCGATCGCCGCCTGATTGCGGTCCTGATAGTCGGACAGAATCTGATGGACGGCGCCGCCCTCGCGATTGACGTCCACGCGATAGGACTGGCCGTTGTGATGGCCGCTCAGGACCATGAAAATCTGCGGGTTTCTGAAGACCAGCTTGTCCCAGACGGCCTGCGGATTGTTGTCATAGGGGTCAACCACCGCCTGATTGACGACAGGGTGCGGCAGGCGCTCGCCGTGTTTGTCCAGAAAGTCGTGGGTGGTGATGATGGTCGGCAGGCCGGGATGGGCGTGGATGATCGTCTCCGCCCACTTCAGGCTGCTGTCCGAAGGCGCGAACTGCAGGCCGATGTGAAGGAAGCGATAGCCGCCCGCTTCGAAAATCTGGGCGCTGTCGGCGCCTTGCTCGTGTGCGCCGACATACCAGGGCCGGTCCTTAAAGAAGAAGGAGTCCGAACCGAAAGCGCGCGTCCATTCCTTCAGCCCGCCGACGTGGATCATGCCCAGACGACGCAGGTCGCCCTGAGGCGCGGTCAGGTCCTGAGGCCATGACGCCTCCCACCACTGGGCGTCATAGTCGTGATTGCCGGAAACGACCGAGAAGGGCAGGACGCCGTCCAGCAGGCGATAGGCGTCGACAGCCGCCGGAATCTCGACCTCGCGCACGCCCTGCGCATAGCGGTCCAGACTCACCCCCGGCGGCGCGGGGCGCGGGCTGAAGCCGCGCGCGGCGTGTGAAGGATCAATGGCCAGGGTGGGATGCTGCCAGACATCGCCGACGCCCGTGGCGAACACGATATCGCCGCCGCGCGAAGCGGCGTTGTCGGCGATGAAGCGCATCTGCTGCGTCATCATCTCACGCGCATCAAAGGCGAACCCCTCGGCGCGCTGATGGGTGAAGTCGACGTAGTTCTGGGTGTCGGGGATGACCGCTATCGTGAACTGCTGCTCTTGCGACTGCGCCAGCGCGGGCGGGGTCGTGAGCATCAGGGCGGCGATCAGGGCGCCCGTCATGTTGCGGATCATCGACATATCGACCTCAAGACAAAGGCGAAAGGGCTCCGATCATGCGACCGGAGCCCTGATGCAGGATCAGTAGGCGTAGTTCAGACGCACGCCCCAGGTGCGGGGTGCGTTGGGCGAGCCGGTGCGCGCCGAGATGAAGGCGTTGCGCGACTCTTCCGAATAGGAATTCGTCAGATTGTTCACATAGACGCCGAAGGCATAGCGGGCGTCCAGCGGACGGAAGGTCAGGTTGGCGTTCACCAGCCAGTAGTCGTCGATGACCGAGTTGGACGAGGTGCTGAACTTCTCGTCGCGATAGGCATAGTTGGTTTCAGCCTGAACGCCCCAGTTGGCGATCTGCCAGTCATAGGCGATGGACCCTTTGTAATCCCACTTGGGGAAGGGCAGCCGTTCGCCGGAACGGTCGCTGTAGATGATGGTGTTGTATTCGCCGGTCACCGGGTCCTTGGCCGCCTCGGTCGCGGTCGCGTCGACGAAGAAGAACTCGTCATACTCGCCGTACTTATAGGCCACGGCCTGGGTGATGGTCAGATTGGGGGTCGGACGCCAGCGCAGCTCCAGTTCCGCGCCCTGGATGTGCGATTTGGGGATGTTGATCATGCGTCCGACGCGGCCCGTCTGGGTGTAGAGCACGCCCTGAAGCTGTTGGTCGCGATAGTCGTAATAGAAGGCCGCTGCGTTCAGCTGCAGCTTGTGGTTGAAAAAGCTGGACTTCAGCCCGGCCTCATAGGCGATCAGCTCTTCGAACTTGAAGGGGTCCAGCTGTTCGGGCAGGCCGCTGTTATAGGTGGTGAAGCCGCCGGACTTCACCCCGCGCGAAACATTGGCGTAGGTCAGGATGTCGTCGCTGAAGGTGTATTCGACGCCCAGTTTTCCGGTCCACTCGCCCATGCTCTGGGACTTGTCCGCCGTGGCGCGAACCGCCGCCGTCGGGGCCAGGGTCTCGGTCTTGAAGTTGTTGAGCTCGCGCGACTCGTCTTCGTACCGCAGGCCGCCGACCAGGGTCAGACGATCGGTCAGCTGATAGTCCAGATTGGCGAAGACGCCCGTGGTTTCCACCTTCTGACCATAGGTGGTGCTCATCCAGAAGCCCAGGTTCTTGGCCTCGGAGAAGTCGGAATAGAAGCCCCCGTCGATGCTTTCATTGGCGTGATACACGCCGACCAGCCACTGGGTCCGGCCGCCCGGCTGTGAGGCCAGCCGCACTTCCTGCGACGTGGTTTTGATGTCGTTGAAGAAGAAGGTGCCCGCTTCGTTCGATGCTGTGGCGTCCCAGTCGTTGAACTCGTTCCGGTCGAAGACTTCATGGCCGACGACGGCGGTCAGATTGGCCCAGCCCAGATCGTGGTTCACGCGCAGGCTGACGCCCTTGCCCTCATTGTCGCGGAAGGGTTTGGCGTTCGGCGAAACGCCGATCAACTGGGCGAAGTAAGGCGAAATTCCCCAGCCCGTGATGCGATGAGACGTGTCGACGGGATAGACCTTGCCGCCGCCCGAGGTGAAGGGCGTCACGATCAAGCGCAAGCCCCGTCCGTCGGATTCATCGCGGCTGTAGTGCAGGTTCAGGTCGACATCGGTCCGGTCGCTCGGGCGCCAGTTGACGCGCAGGCGCGCCGCCTTGGTGTCCTTGTCGCCCAGGCTTTCGCCGGTGTCGCGGTGATACTGCCAGGCGCCGCCGGACTCTGCGGCCAGCGACAGACGCGCCGTCAGGTTTTCCGCCAGCGGACCGGAAAGATAGCCTTCCAGCTTGGCCGCATCATAGCTGCCGTAGCTGGCCGAGAAGCCGGCCTGCACCGTATCGGTCGGCGCATTGGTGATGACGCTGACCGCGCCGCCCGTCGTGTTGCGCCCATATAGGGTGCCTTGCGGGCCGCGCAGCACCTCGATGCGGGCGATGTCGTACAGCAGGCCCTGCGTCATGACGCCATAAGGATAGGCCACCTCATCGACATAGATGCCGACTGTCGAGGTGTTGTTGGCCGCATAGTCGGTCAGGCCGACGCCGCGGATGCGGAACTGGGGCTGGCCGCCGCCCAGCTGACTGTCGACCTCCAGACTGGGGACGGTGTTCTCCAGATCGTTGACGTTCTGGATGTTGCGATTGTCCAGATCCTGACCGGAGATGACGGTCAGCGCCAGGCCGACCTTCTGCGAAGATTCCTCGCGGCGCTGGGCCGTGACGATGACATCGTCGACCGAGGCGGTCTGTTCCGAAGCGGATTGCGCAGCGGCAGGAAGCGCCGTTGCAAAGGCAAGCACGGCGAGCGATGCGCCGATGAGTAGACGTGGCATGAACCCATTCCCTGAACAGCCGCGCAGTCGTCCCCCGACGCGCGCCGAAGCGTTGAAACCGTGGCCGAGAGGCGTCCGGCTGACGGTCGGCAACCGTCCTGATCCCCCAACGGAAATCAGAATGAGCCTCCGCTCAGGAAAAACACCTGTTCGACTAGGATTTGGACGTAACGGTCGCGCGTTATGCTTTGATGACGCTTATTTTAAGTGTTTTCGTCAAGCGTTCCGAAATCACCTAAAACGTGTGTTCGGCTTGTTTTAATCGCGCCTGCTTTGATCGCGCCTATTCTGATCGCGCCTATTTTGATCGCGTATGAACCAACGCCCTGGCGGCGTCCTGCAACTGTTCGGCGCTGTACGGTTGCTGCGTCGCGCTGACGATCAACGCCTGCCCCTTGATCCAGATGGCGAACCGCGATGCGGCCAGACGGGTCAGATCAAAGCAGTCGGGCCAGACATCGGCGCGGTTGGTATAGGTGCCGCCGCCTTCAGGGCCGCGCAGGATCATCGCCAACTCCTGAAAGGCGGGCTCCAGCCTGGCCTTCAGGCAGATCTGGGCGATCAACCGGGCGTATTTCACATAGAAGCCGTCCACGGGCGCCAGCGTCGGGGCGATCAGCGCCGCCCAGCCGCCCGCATCGACCGGCGCTCCGGCGCGGCCCAGACGGCGATGATCCAGATAGGGCGGCATCTCGCGGAAGACGCTGTGCCATATGGCGTCCACTAGGAACTGGCTCATATCCCCCCAATGATGGGCGATGGTGGATGTCGAGGTTCCGGCCTTCAGACTGACGGAGCGGTTCGTCACTCCGCTGACCCCCTGCCCCAGCATCTGGTCGGCGGCGATGTTCAACAGCCGCAGCTTCATGGAGTCCGGTTCCAGCCCTTCGGCCGGTTCATGAGGGATGATCAGCCGGTGGGTGAACCAGTCCGTCGCAACGGCAGGCGCGTCGGGACGGCCCAGCGCTCGATCGACCATTGCCCCAACAGTCTCGACCAGAATGGCGCCGTAATCGCTCCGATCAGACAGGGCGACGGCATAATACTGCTCCATAAGCAGGAAGCCGCACAGAAAAGGGGCGAAGTCGCCGGATACGCCGTCACGGCCCACAAAGCGTTCCAGAAACTCCCGCCAGGCCTGCACCCGGACCTGATCCCAGCGCCGGATGAAATCGCGGCAAGTCTCTGACGGATCATGCGCCAGGATCAGCGCCTCGATCACGCGCGCGCCGTGCGACTGCAACGAGCTTCTGACCTTCAGATAGGACAGGACCACACCGATCAGCGCGTCACGCCCCGGCGGCAGATGATCCAGACGGGCGAAGAAATCGCGATGAAACGCCTCGTCCTGCTCCAGCGCGACCTCGCTGACGGCATCGATCAATCCGGCCTTCGAGCCGAACAGATTGACGATGACGGTCGTGCTCTTGCCGATGGACTGCGCCAGATCACGCAACGTCAGCCCATCCAGACCGGCGCGAGCGATAATTTCGAGCGCGGCATCGAGGATCCGCTCAGTCTCGACGAAGCGGCTTTGCGGCTCTTGAAGGATCATCCGCGATGTCTGGCGCGCAACAACCATCCTGTACAGAGCGAAACGAATGTACGCCCCACAGAACGCAGGGGCCCTGTCTCACTTCGTAACAATGACGTCCACAACATTCATCTGCGTTGCATCAACGACCCCTGCCCCGCTCTGGTAGCGTCTTTGTCGCTACCACATCGCCAATGCCACGCCCTGTCATCGAGCTGAAGCAAAATTGGTCTAGTCCAGATTCGTCGTTAAGGCGTGAAGGGCGTGACCGTGCAGTCGCTATCTCAAAGTTGAAGGATACGGGCCCCGTCGGGTTTTCAGTCTTTGCCGGTCTGGCTGGCTTCTGCGCCTATTTTTCGATGTACGCCTTCCGCAAGCCGTTCTCTGCAGCGACTTTCGAGGAGATCGAAGGCTGGGCCTTCGTGCTGGACTACAAGGTCGCCCTCGTGATCGCCCAGGTCATCGGTTACGCCCTGTCCAAATGGATCGGCGTCAAGGTGATCGCCGAGGCGGACGGTCAGGGACGCGGCCGCGCCATCCTGATGTTGATCGGCGCCTCGTGGCTGGCGCTGGTGGCGTTCGCCCTGATTCCGGCGCCGTGGAATGTGGCGGCCCTGTTCTTCAACGGCCTGCCGCTGGGCCTGATCTGGGGGCTGGTGTTCGCCTATATGGAAGGACGGCGGGTCTCCGACGTGTTGGGCGCCGTGCTGTGCGCCAGTTTCATCCTGTCGTCGGGCGTGGTGAAGGCGGTCGGCAAGCTGCTGCTTCAGGCGGGCGTCAGCGATCTGTGGATGCCGGCGGCGGCGGGCGCGGTCTTCATGCCCTTGTTGCTGATCTCGGTCTGGGGACTGTCGCAACTGCCGGACCCCAACGCGGACGACGAGCGCGAGCGGGTGCGTCGCGCCCCGATGAAGAAGGATGAGCGGCGACGCTTTCTGGCCGATTACGGCCTGGGCTTGGCGGCCTTGATCGCCGCCTATGTGTTGTTCACCGCCTTTCGGGATTTCCGCGACAACTTCTCGGCCGAGGTCTGGAAAGCTGTCGGGTACGGCGATGCGGCAGGCGTCTTCGCCGCCAGCGAACTGCCGGTGGCGGTCATCGTCCTGATTGTTCTGGGCAGCCTGATCCTGATCCGCGACAACCGGCGCGCGCTGATGGTCATGCATGGGGCGGTGATCGCGGGCGCCGCCCTGATCGGCCTGTCGACCCTGGCCTTTCAGGCGGAGTTGGTGTCGGCGCTGACATGGATGATCCTGAGCGGCGCGGGCCTCTACATGGCCTACACCCCCTTCAACGCCATGCTGTTCGACCGGATGCTGGCGGCGACGCGCAGGGTCGGGACGGCGGGCTTCCTGATCTATGTGGCCGATGCGTCAGGCTATATCGGCAGCGTCGTCCTGTTGCTCTATCGCAGCTTCGCGGCGCCGCAGCTGGATTGGCTGCAGTTCTTCATCGGCGCGGCATATGCCTCAGCAGCGGCCAGTCTGGTTCTGACCCTGGCGTCGGCGCTCTATTTCGGCCGGAAGCTGGGACGAAAGCATCAGGTCCAGATGGCGCAGGCCGCACCGGACGCGGCGGCCTCCTGACCACCTGCTTCAGGGCGTGACATCCAGATCGACCTTCACGCGCAGCGCGTCGTGACGCCAGTATTCGTGGTCGTATTCGACGATGCGGCCGGATGCGTCGAAGCTGGCGCGGATGACCAGAAGGCCCGGCGTGCCTGATTTTACGCCCAGAGCCTCGGCTTCTTCCTGAATCAGGGCGCAGGGCTGCATCTCGACCCGGTTGCGCGTCACCGCCAGCCGATAACGGCTCTTGAGGATCTGCGTCAGCGAGCCGTCCAGATCGTGCGCCAGCAGATCCGGCGCCCGTTCCGCCTCGACATAGATGCGCTCGACCAGCACAGGACGCCCGTCGATCAGACGCCGCCGCCGTATCAGATGCACTGGCGCGCCCAGCGGCAGGCCCATGACTTTGGCGACCCCGTCCTGAGCCTCGACCGAGGCGGTCGACAGGGTCTCGGTCGCGGGCTGGCGGCCCTGTTCGGCGACATAGGTCATGAAGCCCGCCCAACGGGTCGGATCATAGGTCACCGGCTCGGGTGAAACATACCAGCCGCTGCGGTCGCGCCGGAAGATCATCCCCTCGGACTCCAACTGGAACAGGGCTTCGCGGATCGTGCCGCGCGCCACGCCCAGCCCATCCTGAAGCTGGCGTTCCGACGGCAGCTTGGCGCCCGGCTTCAGCGCGCCGCTGTGGATCTGGCGGGCGATATGGTCGCGGGCCACCAGATAGCGGCCCCGGTCGCCCGCAGGCGTTTCGGTCGGTGCGTTCCACCAGGCAGGCGCAGGGGCGGCGGACATAAAGGCTCGTCGGCTGAGAAGTCGTTGACGCCTTATCGCGTCTTCGCGCCCCGGCGTCGATCCTTTGCGCCGCCCGTAACGAAAACGGCGGCGACCCTTTCGGATCGCCGCCGCCAGAGCATCGGACTGTTGATCGCCTCAGTAGCTGTAGCTCATGCGGAACAGGAAGGTCCGGCCCGGCTCCATGTAGTCCTTCATGTAGCTGGGGCTTTCGCCCTTGGTCGTATAGTAGCGGTGGCCGTCGAGAATGTTCTGGACGTCGAAATCGACCGCCAGTTGTTCGTTGACGTGATAGCGCGAGTGGAAGTCCAGCGTCTTGGTCGGCTGCACCCATTTGTCGACGGCGTTATCGCGCAGATCCTCGATATACTCGCCCTGATAGTTGTAGGACAGGCGCGCCTCAAAACCATACTTCTGATAGGTTAGTGAAGCGTTGTACATCAGGTCCGGCGCGCCGACGAAGGAGATCGGGCGCCCCTTGCGATATTCCAGGCCCGTCTCGCCCTCGCTGGTCTGCAACGTCAGGTTGCCCTCGAAACCAAAGCCATCCAGCGGCGCGGCCAGACCGTCGAAGCTCTTGATGAAGTTGAACTCGACCCCGGCGATTTCGGCGGTGTCGCCGTTCTTGGGTTGGGTGATTTCGATGAAGCCCTCGGTCGTGGTGGCGTCGACCTGGCTGCCGTTGGTGAAGATGAAATTGTCGATCTTCTTGTAGAAGACGCCCGCCGACAGGACGCTGCTGCGGTCGGGATAGAACTCGGCCGACAGGTCCAGATTCAGGGCTTCGGCAGGCTTCAGGTCCGGGTTTCCGCGGCTGATCGCGATGATCTCATTCGTCAGCGGATTGCGCGTCACGGACTGGCCGCCGGAAATGTGGCCGTACTCGGGGCGCGAGAAGCTGGTCCACAGGGCCGCGCGATAGACCCACTGCCCGTTCGGGCGCCAGGTCGCCGTAACACTGGGCAGGAAGACGCCATAGTCGGCATCGCTGGCATCGAAACCACTGGCCGCACCGTCGTCCGACCAGAATGTGTTCTTGACGCTGCTCTGCTCATAACGACCACCCGCGATCACCTGCAGATCGCCCCAGCGCATCTGGGCCAGGGCATAGGCGGCATAGATGGATTCCTGCCCCTGCTTGTCGTCCTGGTTCAGGCGCTCGTGAGACATGGAGGCAGGACTGGCCGCCTCGGCCGCGCGTATGGCGGCGATCACCCGCTCGCGGTTGAAGATGGCGCCGTAGTAGTAGCGCCCGCCCAGAATGCGATCGACCTCACGGTCGATCAGGCCTGACGCCGCCAGGGATTGGCCGTCCAGCGTCGTGCCGGCGAAATCTCCGTCCCAGATCGGCGTGCTGTCGTATTCACGCTCGGACTTCAGATATTTGGCGCCGAAGCGAACCTGTTCCAGCGGACCGCGATCGACCTGGTAACGGGCGTCGATCTTGAAGGCGAGACGCTCGTCCTTCTGGCGCGAACGGCTGTGGCTGGCGCCGTTCAGGGGCAGCAGCGACGGGTCGCGCTCTACATGGGCGGCGAAGGCCGGCAGTTGCGGCATGGGGAAGCGGCCATCGTAGGATGACCACAGGATGCCTGTCCCGTTCAGCGGCCAGGCGCAGGCGTCGCAGTTGTAGCCGACAGAGTAGTTGTCGGGGTTCTCGCGCTCACCAAAGCTGTAGCTCAGATCATAGCTCAACTCGAGCGCGTTCAGACGGCTGACGCCGCCCAGATTGACGGTCGCAAGGGTCTGGTTCTCGTCGGAAATGTCCATGTTGCGCGAGAACTGGAACGCCTGCGGATCCCACACGCCCGAGCGACCATGCAGGGACCAGTAGGACTTGCGGTTCCGGTCGGCGTCAGTGATGCGACCGTCGCCATCGGCGTCGACGATCTGACCCGTCGTGTAGCCATAGATCGCGCCCAGCGTCGGATCCTGACCGATGATCATCTTCTCCGGCACCGACAGGGTTCGATCCTCGTCGTTCACCTGCGTCAAGCGCATGGTCGGGCGGCTGCGATAATCGGTCCAGTCATTGGTCGAGACGCGCTCGAAACGGTTATACTGGCCGCGCAGATAGAGGTCATGATCGGCGCCGCGATAGTCGAACGAGACGTTGCCCCCATAACGTTCCTGCTCATTACGGCGGTAATCGAGATTGACGCCCGGCAGATACATAGAACGCTCGTCGATCGTCTCCTCGGCGTTCTTGCGCCAGATGTAGGGCTCCCACTCGCCGTTGTTCTCGGTTTCCTCGGTGACGCCGTTGGAGCGGCCATAGTTGACCGAGGCGAAGACGCCGAAGCGCTCGTCCTTCAGACGACGACCGAAATCGGCCTGCAGCAGATAGTTGTCAGAGGACTCGCCCTGATCCTTGGCGCGGTCATTAAAGCCATAGCTGGCGAACACCCGCGCGACCGGGGCGTTGAAGTCGAAGGCGTTAGGCGTGCGGAAATCGATCGAGCCGCCGATGGCGTCGCCGTCCATGTCGGGCGTCAGCGTCTTGGACACCGAGATCGCCTGCAAGCCGTTGGGCGGCAACACCGTCATCGACATCTTGCGGCTGTCGGTGTCGGTCAGGGCCACGCGCACGCCGTTGATCGAATAGGCGTTGAAGGTGCCGGCGAAGCCCCGAACCGTGACGTACTCGCCCTCGCCTGTCGTCTGGTTAACGATGACGTTGACCCCGGGCAGGCGGGCTAGGGCGTCGGCGACGTTGGCGTCGGGCAGCTTGCCCATGTCGTCGGCCGACAGGACGTTGACCACGCCGTCGGCGCGACGCTGGGCCGAGATGGCGTTGGCCGTGCCCAGGCGCTGGCCCGTCACCACGACCTCGCCGACCATCGTCGGCTGAGCCTGATCCGCCTCGGAAGAGGCAGCAATGGCGGCGCCCGAAACGGCCCAGATCAGCGCCAGGGCGCTGACGCCCGCGATGCGGTTCGCCGTGCGCGGTGCGACGGCGGCGAAATGAAGCGACATTGGTGATCCCCACCCAGAGTCAGAAATTTTGTCCGGGGGGTTGGCGCTTCTCGGCCATCCCCCGTCCGCATCGGCGGACGAGGGCGAGGTAGCCTTAAGCCAAACTGGTGTAAACCAGTTGGCTTAATCTACACAAAACATTCACGGTCCGAATATTTACATATATAAGTCTTGTTATCCGACTTCGGATGGAAGAAAAAGTCTACTTCATTACGGATTCAATGATGTTTATATAATGCGTGACATCAGGCGTCTCGACGCCAGGCTGCTTTCCCAGATCATCATAGCGGCGCAGGCGAAGCGCCTCCTTGAAAAAGGGATGCGCCTCAAAAGCCGCGCACTCCGCCCCATCGAACGGACCGCCCTGAAGGCTCAGGCTTAAGGCCGAGGCGCCGCTCAGGCCTTCAAGATAGCCCGGCTCGACGGCGCATAGATAGCGTTTGGCGGCGACATGCAAGGCGATCGGAGCCGTCACCGACTCAGGAAACCATTGGGATAAAAACGCTTCTCCCAGTTTTTCATGAGCGGCGTCATAGCCCTGTTCCTCGGCCGCATCGCCCGCGCCTTCAAGGAATTGTCCCACGTCATGCAGCAGGGCCGCCGCGATCATGGCCGGGGTGTCTCCAGCGTCTTCCGCCAGCTTGGCGCATTGCAGCATATGCTCGCGCTGATTGACGTGCTCGCCGTAACGGCTCTCGCCATGGCGGTCGAAGAGGTCGGTAATCTGCTTCACAGGCGTAGCCCTCGCCGTCGACCCGAGGTCGCAAACGGCTGATCAGTTGTTGTGGAGTGTTTCAACATTCACCGGTCATCAAACAGTCATGGCGAACCCCTATTGGTCTAGACCACAAGATCGCTTCCAGCAAGACCACGGACAGATTGTCATGAACCGCCCCCTTATCGCCGCCCTACTGGCCTCGGCCTGTCTGATTCCAACCGGAGTGCAGGCGATCGAGACCCAGGCATGGGATTTCACCCCACGCTATGACCTGCCGCGCAAGGCGGGCCCCAAAACTGCTGAACAGCCCGTCCCCCTGGCGACGATAGCGCCCGCGCCTGCGCCCATGCGCTTCAACGGCATGACCTCGACGGACAGCCGAAGCCTGCAGCCAGCCTTTGATTCCTCCCGCGATTTCACCATCGAACTGTGGATGCTGGACCATGTGAACAACCCGGTCGGCGCCGTCGTGACGCCCGCCGGGAGCGCGCCGTGGCTGCTGGCCTACAGCGACGGCCACGCCGCGTTCGGCCCGGCCGGCGCCGCCATGACTGAGACTCCGAATTACAAAGGCGAGTGGCGCCATGTCGTCGGCGTGCGGCAGGGCGATTCATGGCGGCTCTACGCCAACGGCGCTCTTGTCGGTTCAGCATCTATGAAGACGGGCCGCTCATCTCCCTCAGCGCTGGAGCTAAGCGGTTTCTTCGGCGCAGAACCCTATATGACCCTGCCGGATCTGGTGCGCGGCGCCGCCGTTCATGACCGCGCCCTCACCCCCGCCGAGATCGAAGCCGCCTTCACAGCCCGCACCGTTCTGGTTGATGAGGGACGTCTGAACGCCGACACCCTGCACTTCACCCAGCCCCCCTATCTGAACGCACCGACGACACAGGACATACAACTGTCCTGGGAGACCGACCGTCCGGCCCGCTTCACAGTCGCCTGGGGCGAGACGGAAGCCCAGATGCGCCGCATCGACGCGCCCACATCCGACGGGCGGCTGGGCGGCGCGACTCTGGATGGGCTGAAGGCCGATACGCCCTACGTCTATCGCGTCACAGCAACGACAGAGGATGGGCGAACGCTGGATTCGGGCCTGCTGTCATTCCGCTCAGCCCCCCTGCCCGGCGCGCCATTCGTAATCGCCGTATCGGCCGACACGGAGGCCCGTCCTTTCATCAATAACCGCATGAGCCAGTTGATCTGGGAAGAACGGCCGAACTTGTTGCTGCTGGCCGGGGACCTGACCGACGAAGGCTCGATCGAGCGCCGCTATCAATGGACGCATGAGTACTTCCTGGGCATGGGCGGTCTGTTCGGACGCGTGCCCGTCATCGTCGCCCCCGGCAATGGCGAGGCCGAACAGCACTGGTTCCGCCACTACCACCGCCAACCCGGCGAAGAAGGCTATTTCAGCCACCGCTATGGCGACGTCGAGTTCTTCATTCTGGACAGCAACCTTGAGGATCGGGAGCGTCGCAGCCCTGGCTTCCGCGCCCGCCAGACCGCCTGGCTGGATCAGGCTCTCGCCCGCTCGACGGCGCGCTGGAAGATCGCCATGCACCACCACGACCTCTTCACCAGCGATGACGACGACTATGGCGACAGCTGGTCCGACCGCTCGAGCAATGGCGACGAAGTCATGCGTCGCGAGTTCGCCTCGATCTATGAGCGCAACGGCGTCGATCTGGTCATCTACGGCCACCTGCACGCCTATGAGCGGACCTGGCCGATGACTCAGGGCGCAGTCGATCCGGTCAACGGCGTCACCTATCTTCAGGTCGGCGGCATGGGCGGCAACCCCGAAGACTTCGCCCCGAACAAGGCCGCCTTCAGCGCCAAGACGGCGCGCACTCACCACTATGTCATGCTGAGAGGCGCCGGCGACCGGATCGACATAGAGATGATCGACATTGATGGACGCTGTCGCGATCGCTTCACCTTAGAAAAATAACACTGATGCAGGATCAATGAGCCGTTTACAGCAAGAATCAACTCAACATAGGCCCTCCTGAAGCACTTAGCATTCAAGACATGCCGCGCTAATTCTTAGAAATAATTCTGGGCGGCGCAGTGGATCATCCACAGCGCCGCCTCTGCATTAAGCCCTAACCTACAGGCAAATCTTCAAAGCTCCGGCGTTGACGCTGGAGGCTCCACCGGCCCCAGAATCTGCTGCCAGCCAAAGGCGAGGGACAGCAGGCGACCCTCCGAGAACGGGCGTCCCAGCATTTCCAGGGCCACCGGTTGATCAAGACTGGAGTCCGCCCCATTCCGGACGAACCCAACCGGGAAGGCCAGCGCCGGGAAGCCGGTGAAGGCGCTGAGGCGGTTGCTGCCGCCTGCCTTGACGGTCGGGCCGTTCAGGCCCTGCAGCACGGGATAGATCAGGACGTCGTATTTCGCCCCGCGCGACGCGTTCGTGGTGAAGTCCGTATTGTCCAGCGCCGCTGTAACCCGAGGGATGACGTAGCCGTCGCGGGAAATATGGTTGCGGCGATAGTTCCGGTAGCCGTCCGTGCTGGCGTCCTGAGCCTGGGCGTCATTGGCCAGATAGCTCTTGAAGGCGCGCAGGGCCTGCGCCTCTTGCGGATGCTGTTCCAGCGCCTCGGCGACAGCCTGCGCCGAACGCGGATGGCCGTCGGCGTCTGAACTCCAGCGGTTCAGATACCGGGTCAGGTCCGGCACGAACTCATAGGCGGACAGGCTGGCGAAACGACCCGGGTTGCCGGGGATGTCGACATCCTTCTGACCGATCACGCCCTCCAGATCGTCGATGGAGATATCCTCGATCACAGCGCCGCCTTGCGCCATGCGGCCGATGGCCTGTTCGAGCGCGTCCAGAAACGCCCTATTGTCTTCATCGGGAGCCGGGAACAACTCGCGCACCACCCCGATGCGCGCGCCGCGCAGGGCGGCGGCGTCAAGGTTCAGCGCCAGGGCCTCGCGACCGCCCGTCATGTCCAGATAGGCCTCGGCGCCGGCGACCAGCGGGGCGTCGAACGCCTTGGCCGCACGCTGGCCGCTGTCGGCGCTGGCGTCATGTCCCATCATGACGTCCATCAGGACGGCGCAGTCCTGCACCTGACGGCACATCGGCCCTGCCGTGTCCTGACTGTGGGCCAGCGGGACGATGCCGTTCTGGCTGAGCAGCCTCAGCGTGGGGCGCAGGCCATACAGCCCCTGCACGGCGGACGGCACCCGCACCGATCCGCCCGTATCCGTGCCCAGCCCGACCATGGCCAGACCCCCGGCGATGGCGGCGCCGGTGCCGGACGACGACCCGCCCGGACTGTTGCTCAGAATATAGGCGTTGCGGGCCTGACCGCCGACGGCCGAGGCGCCGCCATAGCCGAAAGCGAACTCATCCAGATTGGCCTTGGCCAGGATCACGCCGCCCGCCTCGCGGATACGCGCGACGATGAAGGCGTCGGCGACCGGGCGGCTGTCCTTCAGCGCCAACGAACCGGCGGTCGTCGGCATGTCGACGGTGTCGATATTGTCCTTCACCGCCACCGGCACGCAGTGCAGCGGCCCCTGCATCCGCCCGATCGAGAAATAGAGCCGGTCCAGTTCATCCGCCCGTTCCAGCGCCGCCGGGTTGACCGTAATCAGGCTGTTCAGCGACGGCCCTTGGCGATCATAGGCGGCGATCCGGTCCAGATAGGTCTGGACCATATCGCGGCATGAAACCTCGCCCCGCGACATGGCCTGATGGAAGGCGTCGATCGACAGGTTCGTCACCGCCATCGGCGCCCTCTGCGCCTGTAGAACCGGCAAGGTCCGAGGCCCCGCCTCCTGCACCGCCAGATTTGAACTGCAGGCCGTCAGGGCCAGGGCGGCGGCAGACAGGAAAAGCGTACGCATCATATCTCTTCGATCATCGACCAGCTCTTAGAGCGCGCCGGGCGCCTCTTCATTGGTCATGCGGCGGCGACTGGCAAGGCTCAGCGTCACTGTACAGTCGTCCTGACCGACAGGGGCATGCAGGCGTCTTGTCGTGGGACGCCCTCAATGCGAATAATCCTTCGCATTCCTTTTCATCCTGACCGGACGCGCCGTGGCTGCTTCTCCGCCTCCCCGCATCGCCACGCGAAAAGAGCCCAAGCAGTCGCGCTCGGCGGATCTGGTCGCGACGATTCTGGAAGCCGCCGTGCGCGTTCTGGCGGAAGACGGCGCCGCTCGTTTCACCACGGCGCGGGTCGCCGAAAGGGCCGGGGTCAGCGTCGGGTCGCTGTATCAATACTTCCCCAACAAGGCCTCGATCCTGTTCCGTCTGCAGAGCGACGAATGGCGCCGCAACCACGAGATGCTGAGCGCCATACTGGAGGATCAGGGCCAGCCCGCCGAGGACCGTCTGCGCGATCTGGTCCGCGCCTTCGTGAAGTCCGAGTGCGATGAGGCCACGGTGCGCAACGCCCTGTCCGACGCCGCCCCCCTGTATCGCGATGCGCCCGAGGCCATAGAGGTGCGGGGCAAGACCAATCCCATGTTGCGGGCCTTCATGCGCGAAGTCCTGCCCCGGACGCCCGAGGATGAGCGCAGGCTGATCGGCGACCTGATCATGTCGACCCTGACCAGCGTGGCCAAGCGGTTCTCGGAAACCCCGCGCAATGACGAAGACATTCAGGTTCAGGCCGACGCCATGGCCGATATGTTCATCGCCTATCTGACCTTTGCAAAGGTGCGGGCCGAGGGCTGAAAACCGCCGTCGCGGGGCCGGTGCGGACGTTCTGAAAACGTGACACACTCGACGCGAACCTGTCCGCAGAGTTCTCCATGGCGTAATTTTAGTTGTTTTCGTTCAATGAGATGACGCCCGATGCATCGCCTGCAGGCGATGCGAATAATAAACGCGAATGTTTCGTCGTATTTTCGGGATGACGAAGACGCCCTGCGCCTCTTCCCTTCCTGTTCACGATCATAAGCGAGCCTCCCCATGACGCCGCAGACCGTCGCGTCCCGCAGTCCGGACGCCAGTCTCTATATTCTCACCGCCCTGCTGTTTCTGGCCTATCTGTGCGTGGCCGTTCCTCTGGCCGTGCTGCCCGTCCATGTGACGCAGACCCTGGGCCTGTCCAACGCCTGGGCGGGTCTGGTGGTGGGCGTCGCCTTCCTGTCCACCATCCTGAGCCGGGGCTACGCAGGCCGGATCACCGACCGCGAGGGCGGAAAGCCCGCCGTCATGCGCGGTCTGATCTTCTATGTCGTCGGCGCGGTCGTCTGCATGGCGGCCGGGTTCATCGACGCGCCCGTCGCCGCCCTCGCCGTGCTGATTGCGGGGCGGCTGGTCATCGGCGTGGGCGAAAGCCTTGTCACCGTCGGCGTGGTCGGCTGGGGCATCGGCCTGATGGGACCGGCGCGCTCGGGTCGGGTGCTGTCGCTGATCGGAGCGGCCATCTATGGCGCCTTTGCTGTCGGCGGACCCATCGGGGCGGGCGTCGCCGCCCATTTCGGCTTTATCGGCGCCATGGCTGTGGCGACCGTGCTGCCGTGTCTGGGTCTGATCGCCGCCAACGGGATGTCGGGACCGGCCCCTGTGCCGCACGCCGAGCGTCCAGGCCTGATCAGCGTGCTGGCCGACATCTGGCGTCACGGGGCGGTGGTCTGCCTGCAGGGCATAGGCTTTGCCGCCATCACCTCCTTCTTCATCCTGTATTTCATGGCCAACGGCTGGGGCGGGGCCGGTCTGGGCTTCACCCTGTTCGGCGGCGGCTTCGTGCTGATGCGGGTGCTGTTCGGCGGGCTGACCGACCGGATCGGCGGGATTCCGGTCGCGCTGGGCTCTCTCGGGATCGAGGTCGTTGGGCAGGCCATGATCTGGGCCGCGCCCAACGGCATGGTCGCCCTGGCGGGCGCCTTCCTGACCGGCGTCGGCTGTTCGCTGATCTTCCCGGCCATGGGACGCGAAGTGGTCCAGAGGGTCCAGCCGCACCTGCGGGGCACGGCGCTGGGCGGGTTCAGCGCCTTTCAGGACCTGTCCTACGGCCTGACCGGCCCGCTCGCCGGAATGCTGGCGGACCGCAGCGGTTTCGGCGTTATCTTCCTGGTCGGGGCGATCGCCGCAGCAGCAGGGCTGGCGCTGACCTTTTCGCTGCGCACGGCGACGACAGCGCCCGCAGGCTGAGGCAAACGCCCCCATCCCGTCATCTGGATGGGGGCGCTCAAATCACAGCACTTCGAACAGCCCCGCCGCGCCCATGCCGCCGCCCACGCACATGGTGATGACGACGTAGCGTTCGCTGCGTCGGCGCGCCTCGATCAAGGCGTGGCCGACCATGCGCGCGCCCGACATGCCGTACGGGTGGCCGATCGAGATGGCGCCGCCGTTGACGTTCAAACGCTCGTCCGGGATGCCCAACTGGTCGCGGCAATAGAGGACCTGAACCGCAAAAGCCTCGTTCAGCTCCCACAGGCCGATGTCGCTGACCTTGAGGTTGAACCGCTCCAGCAGGCGCGGCACCGCCACGACCGGGCCGATGCCCATTTCGTCAGGGCGCACGCCCGCGACGGCCGTGCCGACATAGCGGCCCAGCGGTTGCAGGCCCCGGCGTTCGGCCTCGCCCGCCTCCATCAGCACGCAGGCCGAGGCGCCGTCAGACAGCTGGCTGGCGTTGCCTGCCGTCACCGTGCCGTCCGGGAAGACGGTGCGCAGGCTGTTCAGGCCCTCCAACGTGGTGTCGGCGCGCGCGCCTTCGTCCTGCTGCAGGGTGAGGTCGCGCCAGGTGACTTCGCCGGTCTGTTTGTCGACGACCTTCATGCGCGAAGCCAGGGGTACGATCTCGTCGTCGAAACGGCCCGCCGCCTGCGCCGCCGCCGTGCGCTGCTGCGATTGCAGGGCATAGGCGTCGCACGCCTCGCGGCCGATGCCGTAACGGCGCGCCACCGTCTCGGCGGTGTCCAGCATGGACATATAGGCGTCTGGCTGGTGTTGCAGGACCAGAGGGTCGGGTTCGACGCGCAGTTGCTCGGTCTGGACCATGGAGATGGACTCCACCCCGCCCGCGACAGCGATCTGCATCTGGTCGACGATGATCTGCTTGGCCGCCGTGGCGATGGTCATCAGGCCCGATGAGCACTGGCGGTCCATCGTCATCCCCGCCACCGAGACGGGGAAGCCCGCCGCCAGCGCCGCCGTGCGGCCGACCGACTGCTGCACGCCCTGCGGCAGGGAGCAGCCCAGCAGACAGTCCTCGACCTCGGCCGGATCGACGCCCGCGCGCTGCACCGCATGGCTCAGGACGTGGGCCGCCAGCGTCGGCGACGGCGTGGCGTTGAAGGCGCCGCGATAGGCGCGCCCGATCGGGGTGCGGGCGGTCGAAACGATGACAGCGTCGCGCCTCATGCCGACACCGGGCCCTTCACGCCCGCCGAAGCCATTTCCTGCGCCGCCTGCTGGAAGCCGTAGTCCGGCACGATCTCGCCCTCGCGGCTTGACGCCTCGGCCCAGCGCGCGATCAGTTGCTCGCCCGCACCCTCGCCGCCGCCGATGCGTACGCCCGGCGTCAGGGTGATGTTGGCCGTGGCGAAGTGGCCGCCGCCCGCGCACAGAATGGCCCGCGTCGGCGCGTCATCGCTGATCAAAGCCAGCAGGCCCGGGCTGACCAGCGCCGGATCCAGCGCCTTCAGCACCTCATCCGACAGAATGCCCGCCGTCATCTGGGTGGCGGCGGTCGGCGCCAGGGCGTTGACCTTGATGTTGTATTTTGCGCCTTCGATAGCCAGCGTCTGCATCAGGCCGACCTGCGCCAGCTTGGCCGCGCCATAGTTGGCCTGACCAAAGTTGCCATACAGACCCGAGGACGAAGTGGTCATGACGATGCGGCCATGGTTCTGCTCGCGCATGATCTCCCACACGGCCTTGGAGCAGATCGCCGCCCCCATCAGATGCACATCCACCACAAGGCGGAAGTCATCGAGCGTCATCTTCGAGAAGCTCTTGTCGCGCAGGATGCCGGCGTTGTTGATCAGGATGTCGATGCGGCCCCAGGCCTTCATCGTCGCATCCACCATGGCCTGAACCGCGTCGACGTCGGTGACGGAGCCTGCCGCCGCCATCGCCTGACCGCCCGCCGCGGCGATCTCGTCCACCACGCCCTGAGCCGCTGCTTCGGTCAGGTCGTTGACCACGACCTTCGCGCCCTTTGAGGCCAGATACAGCGCATGACAGCGGCCAAGGCCCCCGCCCGCCCCCGTCAC
Organism: Brevundimonas diminuta; assembly: GCF_039673845.1. Taxonomy (GTDB): domain Bacteria; phylum Pseudomonadota; class Alphaproteobacteria; order Caulobacterales; family Caulobacteraceae; genus Brevundimonas; species Brevundimonas diminuta_E. Next base: position 81,118 of record NZ_JBDJMK010000010.1, read on the forward strand.
GATCGCAACCCGATCCTTCAGCAACATGCGTTCCTCCGATGATGTCATAACAAACGTTGGCTTCAGCTTATCCATCTTGCTCGCCGCCGCCAGCGCCATTCGTCAGAACCATATCGTCTTCAGCCGAAACGCTCGATCTGCAGGGCGTTCATCCATGCAGGTGGTGAGTGGCCCAGGGCCAGTTGCTCCATCGTCTCGGCCGTGAAGGCGGCCAGGGTCAGACCCAGATGCTGGTGACCGAAGGCGTAGTGAATGGCCGGATGCGCCTGTAACCTGCCGATCGCGGGCAGATAGTCGGCCAGCGTCGGGCGCGGCCCGCACCAGCGGTCGGGCGTCTCGGAAAAAGCCACGCCCAGCGCGCGCAGTTGATCCTCGATCCGGCGCCATTTGCGCGCGTCAGGCGGAGCCGATGGCGCGCCGAACTCGACGTGGCTGGAGGCGCGCAGGCCCCCTTTGAAGCGCGCCACGACGAGGGCGCGATCCTCAAACACGGTCAGCGGCAGGTCGTCAGGCCAGTCGTGCTGGGCGGACTGGACGGAATAGCCGCGCTCGCCGATCAGGGGGATCGTCAAGCCCAGCGGCGCCAGCAGAGGCGCCGACCATGCGCCCGCCGCGACGACCACCCGATCAGCATCGACGACTGCGTCGTCCTCCAGGACAATTTCGACGCCGTCCGACATAGGGTTCAGGCGCCGCGCCTCGGCCTGCATCACGCGCCCTCCTCGACCAGTGAAGGCCGCCGTGAGGACGTCGCGCACGCGCTGAGGCTCGCTGACCTGACCGGTGCCGGTGAAGCGGATTCCTCCGGCCGGGCGTGATGTCAGAACGCCGTCCCATGCGGCCAGTTCATCGGCTTCCAGAGGGCGAAAACGGGCCTTGCCCGTACGGGCGTTGCGCCATGCCTCCAGTCCCCGTCGGGCCGCCTCGGGCGTGGACCAGACGACCGCATGGCCGGTCGGGCGGATCAGGTCGTCCGGCGCCTGAGCCAGCGCGGCCAGACGCTGCCATGCGCCCAACGGATCATCCAGCAGATGCGCCAGCATCCGGGCGCCGTGTGCTGCCGCCGTTGGGCGCGAGGCCGCCAGAAACCGCAACGCCCATGGTCCCCACAGCGCCATATCTCTCGCCCGGAAATCCAACGGCCCGCCAAGGACGAACAGGCGTCCGAAAGCGCTTTTCAGCGTCGCCGGCGAGGGCATGGGTTCGCACTGCTCGGCGGCGATGTGGCCGATGTTGCCGAACGAGGCGCCGCGCCGGGGATCGCCCGGATCAATCAGCGTCGCCTCGAAGCCCGCCGCCTGAAGCCGCAGGGCCGTCGCCGTCCCGACCAGACCGCCGCCGATGATAGCCCAGCGCTGCGCCGTCTTCATGCAGAGGCGCCCTCGCCGAAGGGGTCGTCCAGACTGTGCGACGGCTGGGTGAACCAGACCGGGCCGTCCTCGGTCATGTAGAAGTGGTCTTCCAGACGCACGCCGAACCGCCCCGGAATGACCAGCATCGGCTCGTTCGAGAAACACATTCCGGGCGCCAGCGGCGTGGCGTCGCCGCGCACCAGATTGGGCGCTTCATGGATGTCCAGACCGATGCCGTGACCGGTGCGGTGCGGCAGGCCCGGCAGGCAGTAGTCGGGACCGTAACCGACACTGCTCAGCCAGTCGCGCGCGGCGTCATCGACGCTGTGGCACGGCGCCCCGTTGCGGGCGGCGGCGAAGGCGCGGGCCTGCGCCTCTTTTTCATGGTCCCAGACACGGCGGAAATCGTCCGTCGGTCGGCCGAAGACATAGGTGCGGGTGATGTCAGAGTGATAGCCGTCGACCAGCGTCCCGGTATCGATCAGCACCACATCGTCGACCTGAAGCGCGCGGTCGCCCTCGCCTCCGTGCGGCAGGCAGGTGTCGTCGCCGAAGGACACCAGACAGAACCACGAGCCGCCCTCGCCGCCCAGAGCGCGGTGTTCGGCGTCGATGAAAGCCTTGACCTCAGAGGTACGCACGCCCGCCTTCAGCCAGTGACGCGTGCGGCGCTGGACCTCCAGCGTAATGGCCTTGGCGCGTTGCAGCAGGGCGATTTCAGCGGGTGATTTCAGGCTGCGCTGCTTCAAGATCAGGGACGCGCCGTCGGTGATCCGGTCCGCCCCTAAAACACGGCTGAGGCCCAGCCAGATGAAGGTCGCCGTCTGATCGTCCACCGCCAGAACGCCGTCGTCAGCCAGACGCGCGGCGACGAGGGCATAGGGGCTTTCCTCTTCCTCCCACGTCAGGATGTCGCCGGCGACGCCGTCGGGCGAGCCTGTCAGCCCCGCGACCTTGTCACGCTCGAACCGGGGACAGACGTATTCCACACGGCCGTCGGCATGGATCAGGGCGCCGGTCAGACGCTCGGACGGATGCCAGTCCAGCCCCGTATAATAGCGCAGCGACGTGGTCGGGCCGAGCAGCAGGGCGGCCAGCCCCGCCTCCTTCAACCCTGCAGCCAGGGTGCGGATACGGGCGCGGCGCTCATCGGCGGTGATCGGCGCAGCGGCGGGAGCAACAAAGGTCATCGCATCAACGTATATTGTATCTGATTTCTGATCATGTTTCTTTCATGCCTCGGATCGTCCGGCAAGGGCGGCGAGATCCTCGGGGGAGGGAAACATCATGATCATAGCCGTTCTTCTGACGGCGCTGGCCCTGCTGGCCGCGTTTTATGCTGTCCAACTGGTGCGCACGGCGCGGGCGCGCGGCGAGCTCAGGCCCAAGGTTGAAGGCGTGGCCATCGGCGCCGTCGCCAACTTCTTCGATGCGCTGGGCATAGGGTCGTTCGCGCCGACGACGGCGTGGCTGCGGTTCCGCAAGCTGGTACCCGACAGCTTTCTGCCCGCCGTGCTGAACGCGGGCCACTGTCTGCCCACGGTGATGCAGGGGCTGGTGTTCATGAAGCTGATCCAGGTCGATCCGGTGCTGCTGATCGCCTGCATCGGCGCCTCGATCCTGGGGGCTGTCATCGGCGCGCCCATCGTGCTGCGCCTGCCGGTGCGGGCGGTTCAGGTGGTGGTGGGCGCGGCCCTGCTGATCGCCGCCGCCCTCTACGCCATGACCAATCTGAACCTGATGCCTGCGGGCGGCGAGGCGGTGTCTCTGGAAGGAAATCTGTTCATCCTCGCCGTGCTGGCGCACCTGGTCATGGGCGCCTTGATGAGCTTCGGCATCGGCCTCTATGCGCCGTCCCTGATCATGCTCAGCCTGATGGGGATGAACCCGACGGCGGCCTTTCCCATCATGATGGGCGCCTGCGCCTTTCTGATGCCGGTATCGAGCCTGCGCTTCATCCGCAGCGAGCGTATCGACCTGCGGCTGGTGCTGGGCATGGCCATCGGCGGCATACCGGCCGTGCTGCTGGCGGCGTTCGTCATCACCTCGCTACCGCTGACCGTGCTGCGATGGGGCGTGGTCGTTGTGGTGCTTTATGCGGCGGCCAATCTGTTGCTGACGGCCTGTCGCGCCCGCAGTTAGCGCCCCAGATTAACGCCGTTGGCCCTTGCGCGTCACGACCGTGTCCGCAGTCTGGCTCAGTTCTTCGCGCAGGTCGTGCAGGGTGTGCTCAATGTGCGCCGTGGCTAGTCGGCTGACCGTCGCCGCATCGCGGTCCAGCCATGCGCGCAGCAGTTCCTGATGCTCGGCGGCGGCCGTCAAATGGCGCGACTTGTTCTCGAGGTGTTTGCGCACATAGCGGTCGGCCATGATGTGCAGGCGGCTGGTGATCTCGGCCGTCAGCACGCGGTCGCCCGGTCGGACCAGCGCCATATGGAAAGCGTGATTCAGCGGCCCCACGCTGGGCAGGTGCGCCGCCGCCGCCGCGTCCAGTTCGGCCAGCAGGCGCGTGGCCTCCGCCCTCTGGCCCTCATCAGCGACAAGGCAGGCCTTGGCCGCCGCTTCCGGCTCCAGCTTCAGGCGCAGTTCGTAGATTTCCTCAGCCTCGGCGGCGCTCATGCCCCGCACGAAGAAGCCCCGGTTGGCGTGCGACACCACCAGCCCGTCCTGCTCCAACCGCACAAGGGCCTCGCGCAGAGGAATCTTGGAGACGTTCAGTTCGGCCGCCAGCGCGTCCTGCCGGATCGCCACGTCAGGCGCGATCGCGCCCGACAGGATCATGTCGCGCACCACCTCCATCAGGCGGTCGGACAGGGTGCGGACTTCAAGCGGGGATGCGGCCATGCAGGTTCATCAGGTCGAAAAGGCTGGGCCGGTCGCCCGACCCAGCCATAACCCGCGCTGGCCGCAATTACGATGCGGAATGCGTCACACCACCTGAAAGCCCGCCCAGAAGGGATCGCGACGATCCACCCAGATGGTGTTGAAGCCGGTGGCGATGGCCGAGCCCTCGATCGAGGGCACGATCGCCTTGTGGTCGCCCACTGTCGTCTCGGCCTCGACCCGGCCGATGAAGCGGCTGCCGATATAGCTTTCGTGGACGAAGGCGTCGCCGACCTTCAGCCGCCCCTTGGCGTGCAGATGAGCCAGCCGCGCAGAGGTGCCGGTGCCGCACGGGCTGCGGTCGATGGCTTTGTCGCCATAGAAGACGGCGTTGCGGCCGTCCGCGCCCTGCCCCTTCGGCCTGTCGGCCCACAGGACGTGGCTGACGCCGTTGATCGAGGGCTCGTCCGGGTGAACCGGATGGAAGGCCGCCCGCACCCGCTCACGCACCAGACCGCTCAGTTCGATGATGCGGCTGGCGCCCAGATCATCCAGCCCGGCATAGGCGCCCTGCGGCTCGACGATGGCGTAGTAGTTGCCGCCGTAGGAGACATCGACGCTCAGCGGACCGAGGCCCGGAACGTCGATCTCGATCCCTTCCGCCGCCAGATAGGCCGGGACGTTGCGGATGCGCACCGAGGTCACGCGGTCGCCCTCGGTCTCATAGGCGATGTCGAGAACACCCGCCGGAACCTCGACCTTCAGCCGCCCCGGCGTGCGCGGCCGGATCAGGCCGTGCTCAATGCCGAAGGTGATCATGCCGATGGTCCCATGGCCGCACATGGGCAGGCAGCCGCTGGTCTCGATGAACAGGATGCCCGCGTCCGCATCCGGCAGGGTCGGCGGATACAGGAAGCCGCCGCTCATCATGTCGTGGCCGCGCGGCTCGAAGCACAGTGATGTGCGGATCCAGTCGTAGCGGCTGAGGAAATCCAGCCGACGCTCGGCCATGCTCGCCCCTGACAACAGGGGCGCGCCGCCGGCGACCAGGCGAACCGGGTTGCCGGCGGTATGACCGTCAATGCAGAAGAAGACGTCGCGCATTCAGTGTCCCGATCAGACGATCTTCACAGCCTTGCCCGAGCCGATCGGGCGCGTTTCCGCCGCCTTCTCGACCATGGCGATGACCTCGGCCCGACGGGCGCCCGCCAGCGGCATACGCGGCATACGGACCCGCTCGCTGCCCCGGCCCATGATCATTTCGGACAGCTTGATCGACTGAACCAGATCCGACACCGAATCCAGGTGCAGCAGCGGCATGAACCAGCGATAGATCTCCAGCGCGCGGGCGATATCGCCGTCCTTGACCGCCTTGACCAGGGCTACCGACTCTTCGGGGAAGGCGTTGGTCAGGCCCGACACCCAGCCCTTGGCGCCCAGAATCATGCCTTCCAGCGCCACATCGTCCAGACCGACCATGACCGCGTAACGGTCGCCCAGTTCGTTGAAGATGTCGGTGATGCGCCGCGAGTCCGGGGCGCTTTCCTTCAGGGCCACGATGTTCGGCACGTCCGACAGACGACGCAGGTCGTCGTTGTTCAGCGTCTGCCGATACATCAGCGGGTTGTTGTAGAGCATGTTGGGCAGGCCGCTGGCCGCCGCCACGGCGCGGAAATGCGCCTCAAGCTCCGCCTGCGTCGGCACATAGACCATGGCGGGCAGCACCATCAGGGCGTCCACGCCGATGGTCTCGGCGTCTCGGGCGTAGGCTTCGGCCCGCGCCGTGGTCAGTTCGCTGACCCCGGTGATGATCGGCACGCGGCCGTCGGCGACCTCGACCGCCGCCTTCAGCACGGCGCGCTTTTCCTCGGGCTCCAGCGAGTTGTTCTCGCCGACCGTGCCCATGACGATGATGGCGTCGACGCCGTCCTTGATCAGGCCGTCCAGCACCGTCTGGGTGGCGTCCAGATCGACCGCCAGCCCCTCATCGAATTGCGTGGTCGCCGCCGGGATCACCCCGGTCCAGTCCAACTTCGCCCCAGCCATAAGCTACGCCTCCTCAAACAGATTTATTTTCGTATACGATATCTGATCTGGAGCGAAGTCAAGCGAAGTTCGCCTATCCGGCGCTGTAACTGGTCTTGGTCAGAGTGAAGAAATCGGCCGCCGCAAAACCCTGCTCGCGCGGGCCGTAGGACGAGGCCTTCGTGCCGCCGAACGGCACGTGATAGTCGACGCCCGCCGTGGCCAGATTGACCATGGTCATACCCGCCTTTGCGCGGCGCTGGAAATCGCGCGCGTGCTTCAGCGACTGGGTGACGATGCCCGCTGACAGGCCGAACTCAACGCCGTTGGCGACGGCCAGCGCCTCTTCGTAATCCTTGACGCGGATGGTCGAGGCGACCGGACCGAACACCTCTTCATTGTTGATGCGCATGGCCGGATCGGTGTCGGCGATCAGGGTCGGCTCGACATACCAGCCGGGCGCCTCGCGGTTCAGGCGACCGCCGCCTGAGACGATGCGCCCGCCCTCGGACGCAGCGATGTCGATATAGCGATAGGAGGTCTCGCGCTGGGCCTCGCTGACCGCCGGGCCGACCTGAGTGTCAGGATCAAGGGCGTTACCGACGCGCAGGGCGGCGACCTTCTCGGCCAGCGCCGCCACGAAGCGGTCGTGGATTCCATCCTGCACGATCAGACGACTGGACGCCGTGCAACGCTGCCCCGTCGCAAAGAAGCTGCCGTCCAGCGCGATGTTCACCGCGCGGTCCAGATCGGCGTCGTCCAGCACAATCAACGGGTTCTTGCCGCCCATCTCCAGTTGCACCCGCGCCTGACGCGCCGCAGCCCCGGCGGCGACGCCCGCGCCGACCCCTTGCGAGCCGGTGAAGCTGACGCCCGCCACATCCTTGTGGTCGACAATGGCCTGCCCCACCCGGCCGCCGCCGATGACCAGATTCAGCACCCCCTTGGGCAGCCCTGCCTCATGCAGGATGGCGACCAGTGCTTCGGCCGTCGCAGGCGTATGGCTGGCGGGCTTGATCACCACCGTATTGCCGAAGGCCAGCGCAGGCGCCGCCTTCCACGCCGGAATGGCGATGGGGAAGTTCCACGGCGTAATCAGGCCGAACACCCCGACCGGCTGACGATAGGTCTGAACCTCCACCCCCGGCCGGGTCGAGGACAGATTCTGGCCGTGCAGACGCAGGGCTTCGCCAGCGAAATACTTCAGGATGCGGGCGGCGCGGGCCGTCTCGCCGATGCCCTCGGCCAGGGTCTTGCCCTCTTCGCGCGACAGCAGGCGGCCGACCGCCTCGCGCCGCTCCATCAGCAGCGTCCCGGCGCGGTCCAGCACGTCCGAGCGCACCTCGGGCGAGGCTCCCGCCCAGCCGTCGAACGCCGCCGAAGCCGCCGCCACCGCCTCATCGACCTCGGCCACGCCGCCTTCGGGGGCCAGCGCCACCACCTCGCGCGTGTCGGACGGGTTCAGGCTCTCGACCGTTCCCGCCCCCCGGCGCTCGCCGTTGATCCAGTGGCTCAGTTCGATGGTCGCGGTCATGGCGTGTCTTTCGTCCGTGCGTCGGTATCGTCAGAAGATAGGAAAGAAGTCAGAAGCCCAGGGCCTGAATCTGATCATAAAGCACCTTGGGCGTGCGCACCCCATGCTTGAGACTGCGGGCCCTCGCTTCATAGCGACGCTGCGACGGCAGCCGCGCGCCCTGATCGGCGAAGGCGGCGAACAGGGCCTCGGCCCGCGCGGCGTTGGCCTCGACATCGCCGCCGCCCATGACAGCCGGATCAAGGGCCAAAATCAGTTCGCCATGCATGGGCGCCGCCTTGGCGCCGTCGTCAAAGGCCATCGACTCGCGGCTGGTCAGATCGCCGATCAACGGCCCCGCCATCAGTTCGATCATGGTCGACAGGGCCGAGCCCTTATGCCCGCCGAAGGTCAGCATGGCTCCGTCCAGCGCCGCGCGCGCATTCGTCGTCGGCCGCCCCTCGGCGTCCACGCCCCAGCCCTCGGGGATCGGCTTTCCGGCGATGTCGTGCAGCGCCATGTCTCCGCGCGCGATCGCGCTGGTGGCGAAGTCGAAGACGTAAGGATACGGCCCCGGACGCGGCCAGCCGAAGGCGATCGGATTGGTGCCCAGCAGCCCCTGCTTGCCGCCCGCCGGCGCCACCCACGAATGGCTGGGCGTCATGGCCAGCGCCGCCACGCCCATCCCGGTCAACTGCTCGATCTCGGGCCACAGGGCGGAAAAATGGAAGCAGTTGTTGATGACCAGCGCCGCCACCCCGACCGCCCTGGCCTTCTGCGCCAACAACGGCGCCGCCCGCTCGAACGCCAGCAGGGAATAGGCATGACACGCATCGGCCCGCACCAGCGCAGGCGACGCATCCTCGATCACCGGCTCCGCATCCAGCGACAGCTTGCCCGACCGGATCGTCATGACGCAGCCCGGCAGCCGGTAAAGCCCATGCGAAGCGCACTCGTCCCGCTCGCCCGCCGTGATGACCCGGGCCACCGCCTCGGCGTGCGCAACCGACAGCCCTGCCCCCGTCAGAACCCGCCGCGACAGGGCGAACACCTCGTCAATCGACAGGGCGACCGTCTCCTGGGCCTCAAACACGCTCACATCACTCTCCCGACCTTGAATCGTATACGAAGTTGCCGGTGCGCTTGGAAAACATCAAGCCCAATCGCAATACAACCGGCGCTTGACGTCGGCCCCGTTCAGCTTCACCACTTCATTATCAGATACTGTATCCGATTTTGAGGGGGAGAAACCTATGAAGCGCCTATCCGCCCTGGCCGTGCTGCTGATGACCAGCGCTGCGCCGCTGGCCCTGACGCCCGCCTTCGCCGCGACGACGACAGCGGCGCCCGAAGCCGCTGCCCAGACCTCTGCGACAGCCATGTCCGCCGCAGTCTATCGCCGGGCTGAAGCGGTCCTGCCGCAACATGTCGGTGAGCTGATCTTCGGGCTCAGCGTCCGGCCGCAATGGATCGGCGAAGGCGCCGACTTCTGGTTCGAGCGACGCACGCCTGCCGGGCGCGACTATGTCTTTGTAGAAGGCGCCGTCAGTCGCACCGCCCCTCTCTTCGACCACGACCTCATGGTCACCCGCCTCAGCGCCGCTTCCGGCAAGCCGCTGACACGCCGAAATCTGGAACTTAAAGGCCTGAAGGTGGACGCCGCGACCCGTCGTCTGGAATTCTCTCATGATGGTCGTAACTGGCGCTTCGATCCCGCCACAGGCGCCGTCGAGGCCGTCGCCCAAGCCGCTGACAAGAGCGTGGAATCCCCGGATGGTCTGTGGCGCGCCATCGTGCGCGACGGCGATCTGGTCGTCGTCTCCACGGCCGATAGCGTCGAACGCCGGCTGACCCGTGACGGCGGCGCTTCGCCCTACGCCACGCCCCTGATCAACCTCAACGACATGGTGGCGCAAGGCACGTCAAATCCGACGGTGCGCCCGGCGATCTGGTGGTCGCCTGACTCCCGCTACATCGCCACCTATCGCATCAATCGCGATCAGGCGCGTCGCCTGTCCCTCGTGCAGTCGACGCCCAGGGACGGCGGGCCGCCGCGCGTGCTGGACTACCTCTACCCGCTGACTGGCGACACCGAGGCCGCCATGGCCGAAGGCGTGGTCATCGAGGTCGCCAGCGGCCGCAACATCGCCATGCAGACCCCGGCGCGCCCAGTGCTCTATTACGGCGGCCCATACTATGAATGGAGCGCCGACAGCCGCGCCGTTTTCGAGAGGTTCGCCGTGCGCGGATACGGCGCCCTGCAACTGCACCGCATCGAGGCCGAAACCGGCGAGGCGCGCCTGCTGACCGAAGATCGTTCAGACACCTACGTCGACTTCTATGGTCACCACTGGTCCTATGATGACAAATCCGACACCCACTACTGGACAGCCGACCCCGACGGCTACGCCCACATCTACAGCGTCGACGCCAGAACCGGCGCCCGGCGTCAGATCACATCCGGCGACTGGCGCGCACGATCCGTGGCGGGCGCAGACCAGAAAGCCAAACGCCTGCTGGTCGTCGGCTCAGGTCGCGAGGCGGGGCGCGATCCCTATCTGCGCCATCTCTATTCCATCCCGGCGACAGGCGGACAGCCGCGCCTGCTGACGCCTGAGGCGATGGACCATGACGTGTCCGCCTCGCCAGACGGTCGCTTCTTCGTGGACAATATGTCCACCATCGACCAGCCGACCCGCTCGGTCCTGCGCCGATCCAGCGACGGGCGCGTGGTCATGGAACTGGGCCGTGCCGACATCAGCGCCTATCTGGCCGCAGGCTATCGCCTGCCCGAAGCGTTCCAGACGGTCGCCGCGGATGGGGTGACTCCGATCTACGGCGCCCTGTTCAAGCCCGCCGATTTCGATCCCGCCAAACGCTATCCGATCATCGAAGACATCTACACCGGTCCGCACCACGTCATGACGCCCAAGTCATTTGAAACGGCGATGACCGGCCGCAACGCCAACTCCATCGCCCAGTTGGGCGTCATCACCGTGACCATCGACGGTCGCGGCACCTGGGGCCGTTCGCGCGCCTTCCAGCAGGTCGCCTATAAGAACCTGCACGGCGTCGGCCTGGACGACCACATCGCGGGCATCCGCGACGTCGCCTCGCGCCATTCATGGATGGATGCGGACCGCGTCGGCATCTACGGCTTCTCGGCGGGCGGCTATGACGTCATGCGCGCCATGACCCGTCATCCCGAGTTCTACAAGGTCGGCGTCACCGCCTCGGGCAACCACGACAATCGTCTCGACAAGGCGATCTGGAATGAACAGTGGATGGGCGAGCAACTGGGCCCGCTCTACGACGAGAACTCCAACATCACCTGGGCGCCCAAGCTGGAGGGCCGCCTGTTCGTCGCTCACGGAGAGTTGGACGAGAACGTGCCGCCTGCCGCGTCACTGCGTCTGGTCGACGCGCTTATCAAGGCCAACAAGGACTTCGACTTCCTGATGGTGCCGAACGCGGACCACTATCTGGACGCCGTGCCCTATTATCAGCGGCGGCGCTGGGACTTCTTCGTGCGTGAACTGCTGCACGAAACGCCGCCGCCCGCCTATCAGATGCGCGCCTTCGACTGAGATCCTCTTAACGACAAAAGGTAAAGGCGGGTCATGCGGCCCGCCTTTTTTCACGCCTGAAACCTCTGCGTCCAAATGCGGCGCAAAGAAAAGGGGACGGCTGGCGATCCGTCCCCTCTCCCGGCCTCAAGAATGGGGTCTTGAGCCTACTGCCCGCCGAAGCGCCACTTGGCGCCCAGGAAGAAGAAGCGGCCGATCAGGTCGTCCATTCCCATGTTTCCGCGTGCGGTCGAGGGATGGTCACGCGGTCCTTCGTCGAACAGATTTCGAATCCCGGCGGTGATGCGAACGTCCATCGGCGTATCCACAGCAACAGACAGGTCATGATACCAGACCGACGGGATGTTATAGTAGCTGCCGACATCTTCAGCCGGGTTGAGCAGGCTGTTGTTGGTCACCGTTTCATTGACGAAACGGCTGGACCAGTTCACCTGGATCGGCCCCCGATAATAGGTGGCGTTCAACATGCCCCGCCACTTGGGATTGGCCGCCTCTCCGGCGTAGTCAAAAGCGGTTTCTTCGCCGGTCGCTACATCCCGGTCGATGAAAATATTGTGTTTCAGATAGCTGGCGACGCCCTGCAGGCTGATACGGCCCAGGTCGCCGTCGCGTCGCAACAGGTCCGCCACCTCGGCGCGATAGGTGGCCTCAAAATCGACGCCCTCCACCTCGAACGAAGCCACGTTGATGTAGCTGTCCAGCACCTCATACAGATTGCCGTCCGGCTTGCGCGTCAGCATCCCGCAGAACTGGTTGTCCAGCGACGCCAGGTCGACGCAGTTGTCGACAGTCTGCTGTGCGCCGATGCGGGAAATGCCGCCGTCCAGCTTGATCTTGTAATAGTCGGTCGAGAAGGCGAAGCCCGGCAGGAAGCGCGGACGGATCACCGCTCCCACCGTCATGGTGTCGGCCTCTTCGACGCCCAGATCGGGATTGCCCGTGCTGAACACCAGGGTCGTCATCCGGCGGGTGTTCGGATCCCATGTGACGGGATCAAAGCCCAGCGCCAGACAGTTCTTGCGACGGTTCTCGGTGCCGCTGTCCAGCAGATTGGGGTCGCAGGGATCGCTCAGGCCCGATGCGCCGCGACTGCCGGGATTGAACATCTCGCCCAGCGACGGCGCGCGCACGGCCGTCGCCTTGGTCAGGCGAAAACGGATGTCCGGGATCGGCGCCCAAGACCCTGCCAGCTTCCAGGATTCAACGCTGCCCGCGCGTTCGTAGTCCGAGATGCGATAGGCGCCCTCGACTTCCAGCGAATGGACGAAGCGCTTGTCCCGCACCAGCGGCGCCAGCACTTCCACAAAGGCTTCGCGAACATCATTGCTCTGCTTGATCGGCGAGAACTGGCTGGCGAAGAAACCCAGCGCATTCTCCCAGACGTATGAGGGTCGGAAGTCGATCTCGTCCTTGCGATACTCGGCGCCCGCGGACACCTTCACCGCACCGGCCGGCAACTGGAACAGGTCGCCCGCGATCAGTCCCTGGATCAGGGTCTGGCTGGTGTCCGTGGTCGAGGTATGGTCCGCGCGGACATAATCCACGGCTTCGGGCGAAATCGTGCCTTGCCCGAAAATATTGACCGGCACGCAGCCGCGCGCCCGCGCCTCGACGCTGCGACAGACGATATCACCGCTGGATGGATCGCGTATGGCGTCCAGCGCCTCGAACCAGCGCCCGTCGATACGGTCATTCAGATTACGGTTGCTGGTCTGCGACTTGCCGTATTCAAACACCGTCGACCACTTCCAGGTCTGGCCGAACTCGCCCTCCAACCCGGCGGCCAGGCTGTAATATTTGCGGTTCATGTCAGTGCCGCGCATGCCGAACTCGTCATGAGAGCGGGCGTACTCCATCGAATCCTCGCCCGCCGCGATCAGACCGTCGCGGACCGCCGTCGGCATGAAGGGGTTGTCGATCGAGACGGCGCCGCTCCATGAATCGAACACCGCGCTGATCCGGTCGCGGGCGGTGATGTCGGCGAAGACCGCTTCGGTGAAGACCTTCAGCTTATCAGTCAGACGATAGTCGGCCTTGGCGTAGACATTGGTCCGTTCCAGCGGCGCAACCAGGGTGTCGGCGTTCTGATTTCCGCCTTCTTCGGTGGAATAGGAGCCGTCAATCACGCCCCGCTCTCCGGCGTTCAGCGGACGGAAGGTCTGGCTGGCGGAATCAAAGATCGTATCCGTCCATGCGCCGTTCTTGCCGAACGGAAGATAGCCCGTCGGCGTCCCCAGCGCGAAATAGGCATAGCGCAGGTCACGCATCGGGATCCGCGCCGGAACGCCGTCATCCGACGTCTTGTTGGCCGGGTTCGACACGAAACGATAGGCGGTCCCCAGACCACGATCGCCCCGCGTCAGGCCGCCGCTTTCGGTGCGGCTGACATGCAGGACGGCGTTGCCGTGATCATGGTTCACCCCGGCGGTCACGCCATAGGTCAGGGTGTCGTAAACACCACCGCCGTCAGAGCCGTATTGAACATTGGCTTCAAGGCCGTCGAAATCGTCCTTGAGGATCAGGTTCACCACGCCGGCCACGGCGTCGGCTCCATAGACGGCCGAAGTGCCGCCTGTCTGGACCTCGACCCTTTTCACCAGGGTGGTGGGAATATTGCCCAGATCAAAGGCCAGGAAGTTGGAATCGTCCGGCGTACCCGCCCGGCGACGGCCGTTCACCATCGTCAGGGTGCGTCGCACGCCCAGATTGCGCAGGTTGACCTGGTTCAGACCGATATTGCCGAAGCTGTAGCTGGTGTTGGCGTTCGACAGGCCCGTCGCCACCTGCGGCATCTCGTTCAACATTTCGGCGATGTTGGTGATGCCCTTGGCCTCGATCGTCTCGGCCGTCATCGCCATGGTCGGCGTCGGCGCATCAATGCCGCTGCGTTGCAGGCGTGAGCCAGTGACCACGATCTCATCAACCTGAGCAGGTTGATCGGCTGTGGCCTCGTGCTGTTGCGCATACCCCACGCCGGGCATGGCCAACACGCCCAGACTGACGCCCGCCGCCCAAAGCTTCTTTCGCAACTCCCCGCGCGCCACGTGGGGCGCCTCTAGCGTACGCATTCTTCAAATCCCTCCCTTTGGAGCATTTCCCCAAAGAGATACTGTATACTATATACCGACGTTGTCCAAACATCACCTTCTGTTGGCTGGCGGCAGGCGCATGGATCGTCAGCCTCTCATCTGCCCGAGCAGAGATGCAGCGACGCTAACCATCGGAAAGTGCAAGATTTCAGCTCAGCAAGAGCAGACGGATCGAGCTCAGCGCCAGCATACGAAAGATTTCATCGGCGCGAGCCTGCGACCACAGGACGCAAAATCGCCTTCACGCCTGAACCTTATAACAGATTGTTTTCGCTCAGAGCGCCGCCTACCTAGACGACCATGCCCCGGTCGATGAAGACATTGGCGAACCTGTTTGCGGCCCTGACGCTGGTCTTCGCCGCCTTCATGGTCGCGCCTGCGTTGGACGCCGCTGTCTGTGCGCCGGACGCCCTCGTGACTGCGGTCCACAGCGTGGACAACGGCGACGAAGGACACGGCGAACTGGGCGGCGACATCCACGGTCATTGCCACCATCCCGCCGAGCGCCAGTCCAGCGGCGACCTGCATGTCGCCGGGCCGCAGTTCAAGGCCAGCCGTCCCGTGCTGAAGAATGAGAGCGGCGCATCGCTGGCCCCGGACCGGCTGAACCGACCGCCAAGGATCTGATCGGAAGCCTGCGCCCTGCGCGCACCTCCCTTCTGAACATTTCCGGAATTGAACCATGTCTCCGACATCCCGTCGTCGACCGCGATCTGCGGTTGGCTGCGCGCTTGCCGTGCTCGCCGCTTTCGGCGCCGCTCCGGCGTGGGCGGAGCCTGCGCCCTCCTATGCCGATCTGCTGGCCCGACTGGGCCAGACGCCCGCCGCCGTCGAAGCCGACGCCCTGAGCGACGCCGCCGAGGCGCGCGTCCATCAGGCCAGCGTGCGGGCCAACCCCAACCTGTCCATGCAGATGGAGAATGTGGCCGGGTCCGGCCCCTACTCCGGCTTCAAGAACGGCGACCTCAGCCTGTCGTTCAGCCAGGATCTGGAGCTGTGGGGGCGTCGTCCTGCGCGGGTGAACGCCGCTCGCGCCGATGCGGGCGCCGCGGCCCTGCGCCGTGATCTCGCCGTGGTCGATGCGGCGGGACGGCTGGCCCTGATCTACGCGGAGGCCGAAGCGGCCCAGCGACGCGCGACCCTCGCCGAAGAAGCCTTGACGCTGGCCGTGGCCGACGCCCGCGCGGCTCTGGCTCTGGTCGAGGAAGGGCGTGAACCCCTGCTGCGCGGCATTCAGGCCGAGAGCGAGGCCGCCGCCGCCCGCGCCGGTCTGGACGAGGCCAGGGCCGAGCGCGACGCCGCCTTCGCCCGCCTGAGCGCTGTCGCCATGTTGCCGACGCCCGCCACCTCGATCACAGCCGGGCTGCTGGACGCCGGGACGACAACCTCCGGTCTAACCGCCCGCGACGCCGTGACCGTGCGCGTGGCCGAAGCCGACGCTGCGGCGGCCGAGCGCCGCATCGACGTCGCGCGCATCAACGGCCGTCCCGACGTCACAGCCAGCGTCGGCGTGACCCGCTTCGGCGCCGAGGACCAGACGGCCCTGACCTTCGGCGTCAGCCTGCCCCTGCCGCTGTTCGACCGGAACCGGGGCAATATCGACGCCGCGCGCGCCGAACATCGGGCTGCGGAAGCGCGCGTCATGCAGGCGCGTCAGGACGCCGGGGCCGAGCGGTCCGCCGCCGTCGCCCGTCTGGCGTCGTCGGCCAGCCGGGTGTCGGCCGCCGATGCGGGCGTGACCTCGGCCGAGGAGGCCTATCGCCTGTCGCGCATCGGCGCCGAGGCCGGACGCATCTCGCAACTGGAGCTGCGCACCGGGCGCGCGGCCCTGATCAACGCCCGATCCGCCGCCGTCGACGCCCGCATGGCGCGCGTCCGCGCCGAGATCGACCTGGCGCGCCTGGAAGGCCGCGCCCCCTTTGAAGGAAGCCTCTGATGCTCAAGCCGACATCGAACAAGAAAGTCCTGATCGCGGGCGTCGCCGCCATCGTCCTGCTGGGCGGCGGGGCGCTGGCCCTGACGCTCACACGGTCTGATCCGCCCGCGCCCGCTGCTGAAAAGGCGCCGGGCGAGACGAAGGATGAAACCGCCGAAACGCCCGAAGGCGTGGTCGAACTGACCGCCGAACAGCTTCAGGCCGCGGGCATCTCCGTCGTCGCCGTCTCGCGCGGCGGGGGCGGCGAGACGCGCCTGTCCGGTCGGGTCGAAGCCATGGTCGACGCGCGCGCCGCCGTCGGCGCCGTGGTGGGCGGCACGGTCGAGCGGGTGCTGGTCGCGCCCGGTCAGACGGTCCGCGCGGGTCAGCCTCTGGTCAGCCTGATCAGCGGCGATGGCGCCGCCCTGCGCGCCGAGATCGACGCGGCCTCAGCCGCCGCCACCGCCGCGCGTCAGGCCCATCAACGCAACCGCAACCTGGCCGATCAGGGCGTCGTCGCACGTCAGGAGGTCGAGGCCTCGCAGGCTCAGGCCGCCAGTGCAGACGCCATGGCCCGCGCCGCACGAGCAAGAGCGGCGGCGGCGGGCTCGCCCAATGCGTCCGGCAGGATGAGCGTGGTCAGCCCCATCTCGGGCGTCGTCACCAATGTGCAGGTCGGACCCGGCGGCTTCGTCGCACAAGGCGCGGTGGTGGCCGAAGTGACCAACCCCGCGCGGGTCGAGCTGGTCTTCAACGCGCCGCCGCAACTGGCGGCTCAGGTCCGCCTCGGCTCGCATGTGCGCATCACGGGCCCGCAGGGCGAGTTCAACGCCCTGGTCACGGGCGTCGCCGCCGACGCCGGATTACAGGACAGCGGCGCGACCGTGATCCGCGCCCGCCCCGAAGGCGGTCGCCTGCCGCCCGCTGGATCGCCCGTCACCGGCGCCGTCGTCACCGAGGGCCAGTCCGGCGGCGCCCTGACCGTGCCGTCCGTGGCGGTGCAGACGGTCGACGGCGCCACGGTGGTCTTCGTCCAGGCGGACGGCGGCTTCCGCGCCCAGCCCGTGCTGGCGGGCCGTCAGGCCGGAGGCTCCACCGAGATCCTGCGCGGCCTGACCGGAACCGAAAAGGTCGCCTCGGCCAACGCCTTCCTGCTCAAGGCCGAACTGGCCAAGGGCGAAGCCGAGCACGGCCACTAAGGGAGGGCGATCATGTTCAAAGCGATCATCGAGGCGTCCGTCCGCTTCCGCTGGTTCATCGTTCTGGCCACGACCCTGGTCGCGGCCTGGGGCCTGTTCCAGCTGACCAGGCTGCCGATCGACGCCGTGCCGGACATCACCAACCGTCAGGTGCAGATCAACACCGTGGCCCCTGCCCTGGCCCCCGAACAGATGGAGCGTCAGGTCACCTACCCGCTGGAAACGGCGATGGCGGGCATTCCGGGAATCCAGAGCACCCGCTCCCTGACCCGCAACGGCTTCAGCCAGGTGACGGTCATCTTCAGCGACGCCACCGACATCTACTTCGCCCGCCAGCAGGTGGCCGAACGGATGGCGCAGGCGCGCGAGAACCTGCCCGAGGGCGTGGAACCGGCCCTGTCGCCCATCACCACCGGCCTCGGCGAAGTCCTGATGTGGACGGTCGATCTCAAGCCTTTCGATGCAAAGACCGCACGGGCGGGTCGTCCCGGCTGGCAACCCGACGGCGCCTATCTGACGCCAGAGGGCGAGCGGCTAGACACGCCGCAGGCGCGCGCCACCTATCTGCGCACCGTGCAGGACTGGATCATCGCGCCCCGGATGCGCACCGCACCCGGTCTGGCGGGCGTCGACGTCAACGGCGGCTATGTGAAGGAATACGCCGTCCGTCCTGATCCGGCGCGACTGGCCGCCTATGGCCTAAGTCTGAACGATCTTGTTCAGGCGCTGGACCGCGCCAATACGCAAGCGGGCGCGGGCTATATCCAGCGCGCGGGCGAGGCCCTGACCGTGCGCACCGACGCCCTGGCCCAGACCGTCGAGGATCTGGCCCAGGCGCCGGTGGTCAACCGCAACGGCCTTGTCGTGCGTGTCGCCGATGTGGCCGTGGTCGAGATCGGTCAGGCTCCGCGTCTGGGCGGGGCCAGCCGCGACGGCCATGAGGCGGTCATCGGCACGGCCCTGATGCTGGCGGGCGAGAACAGCCGCACCGTGGCCCAGGCCGCCGCCCAACGCCTGGAGCAGATCAGCGCCAGCCTGCCGCCCGACATCGTCGCCGAGCCGGTGCTGAACCGCAGCGCCCTGGTCAACTCCACCATCAAGACGGTGGCCAAGAACCTGACCGAGGGCGCCCTGCTGGTCATCGTCGTGCTGTTCCTGCTGCTGGGGAACATCCGCGCGGCGACGATCACGGCCCTGATGATCCCGATCAGCTTCCTGTTCGCGGTCATCGGCATGAACCGCTTCGGCATCAGCGGAAACCTGATGAGTCTGGGAGCGCTGGACTTCGGCCTGCTGGTCGACGGCGCCGTGGTGGTAGTCGAGAACACCCTGCTGCGGCTAGGCCAGAAGCGCGCCGATCTGGGCCGCGCCCTGACCCGCAACGAGCGACTGGGCGTCGCCGCCTCTGCCGCGCGGCAGATGGTCAAGCCCGCCGCCTTCGGCCAGCTGATCATCCTCTTGGTCTTCACGCCCCTGCTGATGCTGGAAGGGGTCGAGGGCAAGACCTTCATCCCCATGGGCGCCACGGTGATGCTGGCGCTGGTCGGCGCCTTCAT
This sequence comes from Brevundimonas diminuta, assembly GCF_039673845.1. Classification (GTDB taxonomy): domain Bacteria; phylum Pseudomonadota; class Alphaproteobacteria; order Caulobacterales; family Caulobacteraceae; genus Brevundimonas; species Brevundimonas diminuta_E. Next base: position 100,177 of record NZ_JBDJMK010000010.1, read on the forward strand.
CTTCTCCTTCACCTTCGTCCCGGCCATGGCCGCCCTGCTGGTGAAAGAGCCCAAGACCGTCCACGTCGATGAGAACGGCGAGGCCGAGGAGCATGAGACCTTCCTGCTGCGCCATGCGCGCCGCTGGATCGAACCGGCCATTCGCGCCGCCGTCTCGCATCCGAAGACGGTGCTGGCCTCGGCCTTCGGCGCCCTGCTGATCGGCGCCCTGGCCTTCACAATGCTGGGGCGCGAGTTCATCCCGACGCTAGACGAAGGCGACATCGCCATGCAGGCCCTAAGAGTGCCCTCGGCCTCGTTGGAGCAATCCCTCGCCATGCAGATGGCGCTGGAGCGGGCCATCAAGGCCCAGCCCGAGGTGAAGACCGTCTTCTCGCGCACCGGCACGGCCGAGGCGGCGGTGGACCCCATGCCGCCGAACATCTCCGACGCCGTCATCGTGCTGAAGAAGCGCAAGGAATGGCCCGATCCGCGCCTGCCGAAGGAAGAGCTGATCGCCCGCATCGAGAAGGCCGCCTCGACCCAACTGGGCAACGCCTTCGAGTTCAGCCAGCCGATCGAACTGCGCTTCAACGAGCTGATCTCAGGCGTCCGCACAGATCTGGCGGTCATGGTCTATGGCGACGACTTCGCCCAGCTTCAGAAGACGGCGGATCAGGTCGCCAACGCCCTGCGCGACACGTCCGGTTCTGCCGACGTGCGGGTGGAGCAGGCGTCGGGCCTGCCGACCCTGACGGTCAGCGTCGACCGCTTCGCCGCCGCCAACTACGGCCTGTCGGCGGCGGACGTGTCCGAAGCCGTCTCGGCGGCCATCGGCGGCGCCGAGGCAGGCCAGATCTTCGAGGGCGACCGCCGCTTCGACGTCGTGGTCCGCCTGTCGGACGCCGAGCGCAACCACCCCGCCGCCCTGAACGCCCTGCCCGTCACCACGGCCAGCGGCGCAGCCATCCCCCTGTCCTCGGTCGCCCGCATTCAGGTGAAGGAGGGCCAGAACCAGATCAGCCGCAACGACGGCAGCCGCCGCATGGTGGTTCAGGCCAATGTGCGCGGCCGCGATCTGGGCGGCTTCGTCGCCGACGCCCAGAAGCAGGTGGATCAGCAGGTCACCCTGCCCGCAGGCTATTCGCTCAAATGGGGCGGCCAGTTCGAGAACCTGAAGCGGGCCGAGCAGCGTCTGAGCCTGGTCATCCCCGTGGTCTTCGTCCTGATCGGCATTCTGCTGTTCATGGCGCTGGGGTCCTTCGCGGAGGCGGGGCTGGTGTTCGCCTGCGTGCCTCTGGCCCTGGTCGGCGGAGCATTGTCGCTGTTGCTGAGGGGGATGCCCTTCTCGGTCTCGGCGGCGGTCGGCTTCATCGCCGTGTCAGGCGTGGCGACCCTGAACGGCCTTGTGCTGATGCAGGCCATCCGCGAGCGGCTGCAGGCGGGCCAGACGCCGCGTGACGCCGCCCTGCTGGGCGCCTTCAGTCGTCTGAGGGCGGTGCTGACCACGGCCATGGTCGCCATCGTCGGCTTCATCCCCATGGCCATCGCCAGCGGGGCGGGCGCCGAGGTTCAGAAGCCGTTGGCGACCGTCGTGATCGGAGGCCTGTTGACGGCGACCGCGCTGACGCTTCTGGTGTTGCCGACCTTTGCTGCAAAGGCGGTCCGGCATCGCAAGGCCGAAGGAATCGAGAACTGATGAATGGCGACAGGTCAGAGGACTTCAATCATGCCTAATACCGTCCGTCTGGACATTCCCGTCCTGCTTCCGGATGCGCCCGACGCGTCAGACGCCTGCGTGGGCCGCCTGATCCGCATCCTCAGCGGCGTGCCCGGCCTGTCTCAGGCCCACGTCGTCGAAACGCCCGCGGGCGCTCAACTATGCCTGCACTATGATCCGGACCAGCTTTCGCCCGCCGAGGTGAAACGCAAGGCCCGGCAGGCAGGCGCCGAAATCAGCCAACAGTTCGGCCATCTGGTCGGCTGGACGACGGGCGTGCGCCACGCCCGCCACGCCCAGCTTCTGGAGGCCGCGCTGAAGGATGAGCCGGGCGTGCTTGAGGCCGGTCTGGACGCTGCAGGCGCCGTCAGTCTGGAGTTCGATCAGTCCGTCATCAGCCGTGACGCGCTGATCCAGCGGCTGGCGGCGCATGGCCTCGGCTACTCCCCCACGCCCTCGCCCGGCGGACAAGATCAGACCGGCGCTCCGACGCCTGTTCAAGCCGGTTCGGACCACGATCATGCCCATGATCACGATCACAGCCATGACCACGGCGATCATGGCCATGCCGGGCATAACCACGACCACGGCGGCATATTCGGCTCACAGACCGAACTGATCTTCGCCCTGATGGCGGGCGGTGCCCTTGGCGTCGGCTTTGCGCTGGAGAAGCTGGTCAGCGGCCTGCCCGGCTGGGTTCCGCTGGCGCTTTACCTGTCCGCCTATGGGCTCGGCGGCTTCTTCACCGTGCGCGAGGCGATCGACAACCTGAAGCGCAAGCGGTTCGAGATCGACACCCTGATGCTGGTGGCCGCCGCCGGGGCCGCCGCCCTGGGCGCCTGGGCCGAGGGCGCCCTGCTGCTGTTCCTGTTCAGCCTGGGCCATGCGCTGGAACACTACGCCATGGGCCGCGCCAAGAAGGCCATCGAGGCCCTGGCCGAACTGGCGCCGCGCACCGCCCATGTGCGGCGCGGTCAGGACATCGTCGAACTGCCGGTCGAAGAGCTTCAGATCGGCGATGTGGTGGTGGTGCGCCCCAATGAGCGCCTGCCCGCCGACGGCTTCGTCATCAACGGCGCCACCAGCATCAATCAGGCCCCCGTCACCGGCGAGAGCATGCCGGTCGACAAACAGCCTGTCGCTGATCCGGCCGAGGCGCGCGCGCGTCCGGCCTCCATCGCCGCGACCTCGGCCGTCTTCGCCGGGACCATCAACGGCGCCGGGGCCATCGAGATCGAGACGACCCGCAAATCCAGCGACACCACCCTGGCCAAGGTCGTCCGCATGGTCAGCGAGGCCGAGACGCAGAAATCCCCCACCCAGCGTTTTACGGACAGGTTCGAGCGCATCTTCGTGCCCGTGGTGCTGATCACCGCCGTCCTGCTGCTGTTCGCCTGGGTGGTGGTGGACGAGCCGTTCCGCGACAGCTTCTATCGCGCCATGGCGGTGCTGGTCGCGGCCAGTCCCTGCGCCCTGGCCATCGCCACGCCCAGCGCCGTCCTGTCCGGGGTGGCCCGCGCCGCGCGCGCCGGGGTGCTGATCAAGGGCGGCGCCCCCTTGGAAAATCTGGGCTCGGTCGACGCCATCGCTTTCGACAAGACCGGCACCCTGACCGAAGGCCGCCCGCGCATCACCGACGTCGTCCCGGTCGACGGCGTGGACGAGGCGGCGCTGCTGTCCGTCGCCGTGGCGGTCGAGCGCCTCAGCGATCACCCGCTGGCCGCCGCCATCGCCCGCGACGGCGCCGAACGATTGGGAGACGCCGCCATACAGGCCGCCTCCAGTCTGGACAGCCTGACCGGCAAGGGCGTCTCGGCCCAACTCAACGGCCAGACCATCCTGATCGGCAAGCCCGAGATGTTCGGCGCCGACGGCGTGGCCGCCCTGTCCCCCGCAACGGAGACGGCGGTGAACGGACTGCGCGATCAGGGCCGGACCCTGATGGTCGTGCGACAGGGCGCGCGCGATCTGGGCGTCATCGGCCTGCTGGACACGCCGCGCGCCAGCGCCCGCGCGGCTCTGGACCGCCTGCGCGATCTGGGCGTCAAGCGCATGATCATGATCTCGGGCGATCACCAGAAGGCAGCCGAGGCCATCGCCGCACAGGTCGGCCTGACCGAGGCCTGGGGCGACCTGATGCCTGACGACAAGGTCGAGGCGATCAAGCGCCTGCGCGCCGATTCCGCGGTCGCCATGGTCGGCGACGGGGTCAACGACGCCCCCGCCATGGCCACGGCGACGGTCGGCGTCGCCATGGGCGCGGCCGGATCGGACGTGGCGCTGGAAACGGCCGATGTGGCGCTGATGGCGGATGACCTGTCCCACCTGCCCTTCACCGTGGGCCTGAGCCGCCGCACCCGCGCGGTGATCCGTCAGAATCTGGTCGTCAGCCTGGGCGTCGTCGCCTTCCTCGTGCCCGCCACCATCTTCGGCCTCGGCATCGGCCCTGCGGTGGCCCTGCACGAAGGCTCGACCCTGCTGGTGGTGTTCAACGCCCTGCGCCTGCTGGCCTACCGCGACCGCACCGTCTGATGAAACAAGGCCCCGCGTTCAGCGCGGGGCCTGACCATCCTGCATGGCCGCGTCGTTCCAATAGACATCGACAGCTTCCGCCCGCTCGATCACGCGCACCGGATAGAAGGCGGTCATCGCCTCGATGAACCCCTCAGGTCGGCCCGCCTTGAACACGCCGCTGACGGTCAGAGCGTTCAGCTGCTCATCGCGTAGCCGGATCGGATGGCGGCTATAGCGATTCAGTTCGGTCACAGCGGCGGCCAGAGGTTCGTCCTCAAATGCAATCAATCCATGACGCCATGCCGGAGCGGCCGTCTCCACATGGTCCGCGACCACAGCCTGACGCCCCGGCCGGGCGGTCAGCGTTTCGCCCGGCGTCAGCACCACGCGTTGCGGCGCTGCACCCGTCGTCGGTTTCAACGGGTCCACGGCTATGGAGCCCTGCATCAGGGTGGCGCTGAAGGCATGTGGGTCTACGCGCACCTCGAAACGGGTGCCCAGCGCCGTCACCCTGCGCCCGCCGCCTTCGACCTGAAAGGGTCGCGCCGGATCATGCGCCACGTCGAAGTAGGCCTGTCCGCGATCCAGCCGGACCTCGCGTCGGTCATCACGATAGCGCACCGCCAGCCGACTGTCGGTGTTCAGCGTCAACGCCGTCCCGTCGGCCAGTACGATATCCAGCCGCTCGCCCACATCGGTGGCGTAACGTGTCTCGCCCGCGAACCACGCCGCCACGCCTGATCCATTCAGGGCCCAGATGCCCGTGCCGACGGCCAGCACCAGTCCTGCGGCGATCGCCGCAATGCGCATCGTCCTCTGTCGCCGCACCGGACGGCTGCCCGCCATCACCGAGGCCCGCAGCGCCTGCATCGTCGGCTCATGCGCCACATCGTCGACGACATCCCACGCCTCGCAGGCGTGGTCATAGGCGACGCGGTGGGCTTCCGTCTCGTCCAGCCAGGCGTCGAAAGCCGCCTCTTCCGCCGCTGAAAGGTCATCCTGATCCAGACGCACCAGCCAGTGCGCCGCCGCCTCTGCGGGGGTCATGCTGTCCAGCGTGCGGGAGATTCTACATCGCATCATTCACGGCCCATCCGTTCCGCAAGATGCAGCACGGCGCTTCGCATGTCTTTCTCTACAGAACTCAAGGACAGACCCAGCCGCCGCGCAATGTCCTGATACTTCATGCCCTCGATCCGGCGCAGGATGAAGACGGATCGCTGTCGTTCCGGCAGTTCCAGCAGGGCCGCCGTCACCCGCTGCAGCCGCTCGCGCCCCAACAGGATGCGGTCAGCGGTGAAGTCGCCCGGCGCGGGCTGGTCGGCGGACAGTTCGCCGTGGTCGTCGGCGCGGCGGCTGCGGCGACGGCGCGCCCAGTCGATCAGGACGCTGCTGGCCGTCTCGAAGACATAGGCGCGCACAGCCTCCATCTCGACGACCTCGCACCGGCGAACCAGCCGGGCCAGCACCTCCTGCACCAGATCCTCGACCTCTTCGGACTGACGCACCCGTCGCGAGAAATAGCGCAGCAGGGCCGGACGGAACTCTTCGGCCAGCGCCGTCAGAGTATAGCCCGCACGTGCGGAAGAAGGGCGGCCGCCGCCTGCATCCTCCTTCCGCCCGCACTCCGTCATGACCCCGCCCTTCCTTCGCCGTGCTCAGCCGTTCATGGCCGCATCAGACGGTCAATGAGGAACTGCATCCTCAGCGCCATCAGATCGGGTCGGGCCAGCGGATCGCTGACGCCATGGCCGCCCTGCTCGTCCTCGATCAGGAAGACTTCGCCGCCCGCCTGCGACAACCGCCACGCCAGCTTGCGCGCATGCGCGGGGCCGACACGGTTGTCCGTCGTCGACACCGAAATCAGCACCGGCGGATAATGGCCGTCCGGACGCACATTATGCACCGGCGAATAGGCCGCCAGCGCGGCCCGGATCGCCGGATCGGCCGGGTCGCCGTACTCGTCCTTCCACGCCGCCCCCATGGCGATGCGGTCATAGCGCAGCATGTCGGCCAGCGGCGCGTCGCTGACCGCCGCGCCATAGAGATCCGGCCGCTGCACGGCGGCGACGGCGGCCAGCAGGCCCCCGTTCGAGGTGCCGAACACGCCCAGTCGTTCAGGGCGGGTGAAGCCGCTGTCGACCAGGTCGCCCGACACCGCGAAGAAGTCGTCATAGGAGACCTGACGCCGTTCACGCAGGGCCGCGCGGTGCCAGTCCTGCCCCTTCTCACCGCCGCCGCGAATGGCCGCCACGGCCAGGGCGCCGCCACGGTCGAACCACAGCTTCAGCGCCTCCCCTCCGAAAGCCCGGCCCAGATAGGCTGGCGGCAGGGTGATGCCGAAGGCGCCATAGCCTGTGATCAACGTCGGCACGTCCTTCGACGCGCCACGCGGCCGGATCAGATAATAGTCGACCGCCGTGCCGTCTCGCGACCGCGCCGTGCGGATGTCGACCGTGAAGCTCGACGCGTCAAAGACTTCGCTCGCCGCCTCCAGCCGGGTGCGTCGATCGCCCGACGCCAGCTCCAGCGCCGTCGGTTGCAGGAAGCCTGCGCGTCGCAGCACCACGTCCTCGCCTCCGGCGTCGGCCGAAGTCACCGAAAGGTCCACGCCCGCCTCGGCCGATTCAAACGGCGCCGCGCTCCAGCCGGACGCTTCGTGGCGGGCCGCCATGACCGTCACCGCCAGCCCCGACTGCACGGGGAAAAAGACCCGCGACGCCGTCGAGCGGAACCCGCCATAGGACGACACCACCTCGCCCGCCTTCGGCTCATAGACCAGTTGCAGCCGCTGGTTCTCGGGCACGCCGTCGGCGAAGTCATAGGCGACGATGCTCTCGGCCCCGGCCGTGCGCCCGCCGATCATCGTCGGCTCGGACAGCTGGAAGACCATGTGCCGGTCCGTTCCGCCCAGCGGGCCGAAGGGCTTGATTTCCGCCGGCAGGTCCAGCCGGTTCACCACGCCCTCGCCGTCGACGGAGAAGACCTCGAACGTCGAATAGTCGATGACCCGCGTCATCAGCGCGCGCGGCGCCGAGCCGATGCGGGTGAACTGGAAGGTCGCGTCGGTGGACGGGGCGGTGAAAACCACCGGCGCATCGGCCAGCGCCTGGCCGCGCCGCCACAGCCGCGCCGTCGCCGCCCAGCCCGCCGCCGTGCGGGGATCGCCTTCGCGCGCATGGGCGATCAGCACCGTGTCAGCGTCCAGCCATGCAGTCTGCACCCGACCGGCCGGGGCGGTGAAGCCGCCGTCGACAAAGCGCCCCGCCTGCAGATCGAACTCGCGCAGCATCAGCTCATCGCCGCCGCCGTCGGAAAAGCCCAGCAAGCACAGGCGGTTTTCAGGCGGAAGACAGGCCGATCCATAGGACCAGTTCAGCGTATAAGGCCGCCCCTCAGCCTCGGCGAAGGCCGCCACATCCAGCACCGTGCGCCACGGCCCCAGCCCGCCGTCCGCCTGTCTGTCGGCGACCTGAAGGCGGCCCTTGGGAAAGTCCGGCCCCCGCTTCAGCCGCACCGCGCGCGGCCCCAGCAGGGCGATATCCGTCACCGGCGAAGACGCCGTCAGCGCAGACTTCAGTTCAGCCAGAACGCCTTCATAGCCCGGCCCCGCCGACAGGGCGGCGCGCGCCGCCGCCGTCTGTTCGCGCGCCCAGGCCAGGGCGCGCTCGCCCTCGGCGGGCTCCAGCCACTCCAGCTCATCGACGGCCGGGCCGCTTTGGCCCGCAAGGGCGGGCGCACCCGCCGTCAGGGCCAGCAGAGAGACCGCGGCGACCGCCAGAAAACGACGCCGGATCATTTCGGCGCCTCAGCCGGCGGCGTGACCTCCAGCAGGCGGATGCGGAAAATCAGCACCGCATCGGGCGGGATCGGGCCGACCCCGCGCGCGCCATAGGCCAGTTCCGGGGGCAGGGTCAGCTCCCACTCATCGCCCGGCCGCATCATCCGCAGCGCCGTCACCCAGCCGGGTATCAGGCCGCGCAGGGGAAAGGTCACCGGCTCCTTTTCAAACGAGCTGTCGAACACCTCGCCGCTGACCAGCCGCCCTTCGTAGTGGACGGTGATCTGGTCGGACAGGCGCGGATGCGCGCCCTCCGTCGGGCCTGACGCCAGTACTTCATACTGAAGTCCCGGCATGACCACGACGCCCGGCCGGACCGCATGTTCCGCCAGATAGTCCGGCCCGGCCCAGGCCGCGCCCGCCGACAGGGCCAGGCCCGCAACCGCCGTCAGAACGGCCTTCTTCAAACTGGAAGACATCCGCACGCTCCGCTCAGAAATCATAGGTGACGCGCAGGCCGATGGTGCGCGGCCGGACATAGTGGTGGCGCAGAACGCCGCCGCTGACCTGGGACACGGTCACGCCGCGCGCGTCCGTGACGTTCTCGACATAGGCTTCCAGACGGGCGTCGTTGACCGTCACGCTGCCGCGCAGGTCGAACTGGTTGTAGTCGCCCTGACGCTGATCGCCCGCCAGGTTGCTGGATGCGTCGGAGATATAGCGGTGTGAGGCGATCAGCATCGGCTCGACCTGCGCGTCCCCGCGCCAGGTCAGGGTGTTCGACAACCGCCAGCGCGAGGCGCCGGGCAGCACCGTCCCCTTCAGCACGCCCTGCGAAGGCAGGTCTTCGCGCAGTTCGGCATCCAGATAGCCGACGACCGAGTTGATGGCGAAGCTGGGCGTCGGCCGCCAGGTCACGGCCAGATCGACGCCCAGATTGCGCGCCGCCCCCACATTATCCGCATAGGCCAGGTTGTCGCCGCGCACGATCAGAAGCTGAATGTCGCTCCAGTCGATGTAATAGACGGTGGCGTCCACCAGCCAGCGCCGATCCGGCGTCGAGGCGCGCATGCCGATCTCATAGTTGATCAGCGAATCCGACGCGAAGGACGACGGAGACGGATAGGCCGGATTGGGCGGAATCGGGTTCGGCCCGCCGAAGCGGAAGCCCTTGGACACCAACCCATAGACCATCAGGTCGTCATTCGGCTCATACCGCAGTGAAAGCTTGGGGTTGAAGCCCTGTTCCGAAGCGTCCGCCGCCTGCGGCGCCGCATTCGGCGATCCCGTGGTCAACAGCGGCAACAGGCCGGACTGGCGGCTGCTGTGGTCGATCGAGGTGTCGAAGAAACGCCCGCCTGCCGTCAACGTCCAGGCCGGGGCGAAGCGCCAGCTCGCCTCGCCGAACAGGGACTTTTCCTGACCGTTCACCCGCAGGAAATAGTCGTTGAAGCGGTCGCCCGGCGCAGCCGCCTGCCCCACCCCCGCGCCATGACTGCCGCCGTAAAGGCTCTCGATCAACGCCGCCGCCCCGGCGAACTCGGCATAGCTGGGCAGGTCGATCCGGCTGTCGAAATAGCTGGCGCCGATCAGCCATTCCACAGGCCCCTCGCCGTTGGAGGTCAGGCGCGCCTCGATCAGATCGCCCTTGGCCTCACGCTCGGCGATCAGGGGAATCTGCGTCGGCACGCGGTTGAACATGGCGCCGAAGGTATTGGTGAAGTCGGTGACGTTGCGCGTCGACTTCTCGCTATGGGCGCCCTGCACCGTAAGCGACGCCCAGCCCAGGTCCACGTCGCCGCGCAGGCTGTGGACCTCGGTCGTCGAGCGGAAAGGCTCCAGCAACCGCGTCGAACGTTGCAGATCCGGCAGGGTCGAAAACGCCGTGAAGGCGTCGTCGTTCTCGCTCTCGAAATAGAGGCTCAGCGCGGAAACGGAAATGGCGTCCGTCGGCTTCCACTCGACCGACAGGCGCCCGCCGAACGTCTCCATGCTGTTGGAGTCGCGCACGCCCACGCCGACGTTGTCGATATAGCCGGGCCGGTCGCGATAGGTCGCCACGGCGCGCACCGCCAGCTTGTCCTCGACCAACGGCAGATTGATCATGCCCTTCAGCTGATAGCTGGGGTCCGCGCTGCCGGCGGTGTCGGCGACGCCCGCTTCCAGCCGTCCGGCTCGCGCCCCGGCGTCCGCCCGCGCGGCGATGTAGTTGACCGCGCCGCCCAGCGCCGCCGCGCCGAACAGCGTGCCCTGCGGGCCGCGCAGCACCTCGACCCGCTGAACGTCGAAGGCGTCTATGTCGGGCGTGCCGGCGCTGTTGAACGGATCAGCCAGCGGAATGTCGTTGATGTAAACGCCCGTCGACGCCTGCCCCACGTCGATCGAGGTCGTCGTCGACACACCCCGCACCGAGATGGAGGAATAGCCCGGCATGGCGTCATTGAACTGAACGCCCGGCACGCGGGTCAGATAGTCGGCGAAGCTCTGCGCGCCCAGTTCGTCCAGCTGACGCCCCGACATGGCGCTGACCGATCCGGCGACCGAACGCAGGTCTTCCTCGCGCTTGCGGGCGGTGACGACGACGGTGTCCACCTCATAGGCGCTGCGCTGGTTTTCGGCCTGTGCGGGCGCGGCCTCGATGATGACTGTGCCGCGCGCCGTGCGGCGCACGACCACGCCGTCGGCATCCCGCAACAAGGCCTGCAGCGCGGCCTGCGCCTCATGCGATCCCTTGACGGAAGGCGCGCGACGCCCCCGCGTCAGTTCCGGCGCCACAGCGACTTCAACGCCGGCCTGACGCGCATAGTCCAGCAGAGCCGTGGCCAGCGGCTGGGCCTCGATATTGAAATCGATCCGGCGCCCGTCCTGGGCCGCCGCCGCGCCGTGCAGAGCCATTGCAGCAACGGAAGCCGCCAGCGCACCCCGCACCGAACGGCGCGCAAGCAAAGAAAAATCCACCATGGTCGCCCCTTAGATTTTTAGGGGCATCCCCCGCCCCACGCTTTCCAGAACGCAGCCATCATCAGAACCCGTAATAAAACTGCGCCTGCGGGAGGGCGGCCTTCTCCCCCACGGATGCGCGGCGGGCAAAACGAGATTTTCTAAAGGTTCCGACAGCAAATCCGGACACGACGGATACCCGCGCCTTCCGCTCGCCGATCTCTTCGCTGGTTCAGGCGGGCAGGTCTGCGGTTCCTGCCGCGATCGCCCGCGCGCGCGCCTCCGCCATGATGGCGGATGAGGCGATCAGGGTCGGGCCGGCGCAATAGAGCAGGCGCGCGGGGAAGGCCTGCACGATCATCCGCCCCTGCAGGGAACGCAGAGCCGGGTGGGTGACGATGCGGTCGTCGAGACGGCTGGTCGCGCCTTCCCGCCGCTCGCCCAGCAACAGCAGGTCGGGCGGGTCGGCCAGCACCTGCTCCAGCGAGGCGCGGCCCCAGTTGCGGACGCCATAGCGCGCGGCCGCGTTGGTCAGGCCCATTCGCGTCATCAGTTCGTCCATCAGCGTCCCGGCGCCGGGGCACAGGCCATCGTTCTGATAGATCAGGGTCGAGGGTCGCGGCGCGCCATCGCCCGCTGTGTCTGCGCCCGCATCTAGGGAGTCTTCGATGCGACGGATCAGGGCCTCGCCGCGTTCAGGATGGCCGACCAGTCCGGCGATGGTCCTGATCTGCTCCAGACTTTTTTCAATCGTCTCCGGCGAGGGAAAGGCCGACAGTTCCAGCCCCAGACGGGTCAGCGCCGTGCGCGTGTGCAGGCCGGTGCGGCGGCTGGCCAGGATCAGGTCGGGCTGAAGGTGCATCACCTCTTCGGCGCTGTCGCCGACGACGTCGAAGGCCGCCGCCTCGGCCACGACGGTCGAGGTTTCCGGGTCACGCGAATAGCGGCTGAGGGCCTTGATCTGATCGGCGTCCGCCACCGCCAGCAGGATGGCGTCCAGACAGGCGCCCAGCGAAACGATCCGCCGGGGCCGCGCCGGATCGGGCCTGTCTTCATCCGTCTCCCGACGCGGTTTGGCCACGCCGACCGCCGAGGCGGTGATGGCCGTTCCGGTCACGGCCGAGCCGGTCAGGGCGGCGCCCAGAAGTCTGCGGCGGGTGGCCTGCATCAGAACTCGACGCCGGCCTGGGCTTTCACGCCGCTGCGGAAGGGGTGTTTGACCAGCGTCATCTCGGTGACCAGATCGGCGACTTCGATCAGTTCCGGCTTGGCGTTGCGGCCGGTGATGACGACGTGGGTGTCGGCGGGTTTTTCAGCCAGCACCTCAAGCACCTCTTCGATCGGCAGATAGTCGTAGCGCAGGGCGATGTTCAGTTCGTCGCAGATGACCATCTTCCATTCCGGGTCCATGATCCGCGCCTTGGCGGCCTCCCACGCCTCGCGCACCTTGGCGATGTCGCGGGCCTTGTCCTGGGTGTCCCAGGTGAAGCCCTCGCCCAGAGGCCGCATCTCGACCAGATCAGGAAAGGCTTCGAATACAGCGCTTTCGCCCGTGAACATGGCGCCCTTGATGAACTGGATGATCGACACCTTCATGCCGTGGCCGATCATGCGGCAGGCCATGCCGAGGCTGGCCGTGGTCTTGCCCTTGCCGGGGCCGGTGTGGACGATGATCAGGCCGCGCTCGACGGTCTTTCCGGCCATGATCTTGGCGCGGGCGGCCTGAATCTTCTTCATCTTTTCGGCGTGGCGCGTCTCGTCAGCGGCGGGGTTGGCGGCGTCGGTCATGATGGGCTTCCGGTCAGTTCAGCAAGCAGGGTTCGGGCGCTGTTGGAGCGGGGCGTCCACAGGCCGCGCTCGACCGCCTCCAGCAGGCGGGCCGCGACATCGCGCAGGGCGTGGGGGTTGGCCTCGGCCATGAAGTCGCGCACAGCCTCATCCTCGATGAAGGCGCGGTGGACCATGTCGAAGTGGTGGTTCCTGACCGTGTCCGTGGCGGCGGCGAAGGCGAACAGATAGTCGACGCCCGCCGAAATCTCGAACGCGCCCTTATAGCCGTGGCGCATCACGCCCGCGATCCATTTCGGATTGACCAAGCGGGCGCGCAGGGTGCGGGCGATCTCGTCTTCCAGCGTGCGGATCACCGGCTTTTCGGGACGCGAAAGGTCGTTGTGATAGCTGACCGGCGCAGCGCCACGAACCGCCTCGACCGCCGCCGCCATGCCGCCCTCGAACTGATAATAGTCGTCTGAATCCAGCAGGTCGTGTTCGCGGTTGTCCTGATTGTGGATCACGGCCTCGACGCGGGCCAGACGCGCCTCCAGCCCCTGACGGTCGGCCGCGCCTTCCTGTCCGGCGCCATAGGCGTAGGCGCCCCAGACGATGAAGGCTTCGGCCAGATCGCCGCGCGTCTCCCACAGCTTTTCGTCGATCATCGTCTGCAGTCCGGCGCCGTAGGCCCCCGGTTTCGAGCCGTAGACGCGCGTTCCCGCCTGCCGCGTCGCCTCGGCCTCGGCCAGACCGGCGTCGATCAGTTCGGCCTGTTCCTGAAGGAAGCGGGCGGCGGCGGGGTTGTCGGCCTCGTCTTCGTCCAGCGCCTGAATGGCGCGCGCGGCCGATGCCAACAGGTCGACCTGCTCCATGAAGGCGTCGCGGAAGAAGCCCGAGATGCGCACCGTCACATCGACGCGCGGCCGCCCCAGCACGGCCGGAGGCAGGATCTCGAACCCCGTCACCCGCCCGGTCGACAGCTCCCACGTCGGGCGCGCGCCCATCAGGGCCAGCGCCTGGGCGATGTCGTCGCCGCCGGTGCGCATGTTCGACGTGCCCCAGGCCGACAGGGCGACGGCCTTCGGGTAGTCGCCGGTGCGTTGCAGGTGATCCTCGACCAGCATCTGGGCCGAGGCCCAGCCCAGCTTCCACGCCGTCGGCGTCGGCACGGCGCGCGTGTCCACCGAATAGAAGTTGCGGCCGGTGGGCAGCACCTCGGGCCGTCCGCGCGTCGGCGCGCCCGAAGGCCCCGGCGCGATGAACCGCCCGTCCAGCCCCGCCATCAGCGCCGCCATCTCGGCCGGTCCGCAGGCGTCGATGCGCGGCGCCAGATCCAGCCGTACCGCCTCCATGACGAAGGCTGTTTCGGTCCAAGCGACGTCAACGGGCGCACCCTCGATCAGGGCCGCGCACAGGTGCTCCATGCGCTCGACGGTATCGCCGAGGGTGCGCCAGGGCCCGTCGTCCAACGCCGCCAGCGCCTGCGGTCTTGGCCCGGCGAAGGGATCGCCCAGACGGCAGTCCAGCGGATCGAACCCCAGCCCCAGATCCTTGGCCAGCGCCCGCAGCAGGGAGCCGTCCCTCCCCTTGCCCAGACGGCGCGGCGTGCGCGCCAGCGCCGCCAGCAGATCGGTGCGCAGCCGCCCCTGCGGCGAGCAGGAAAAAACGTGCAGCCCGTCGCGGATCTGCATCTCCTTCAGGTCGCACAGATAGTTGTCCAGCGCCGCCAGCGCCTCTTCGCCGTCCGACAGGTCGAGGCCGCAGTCGACGTCCAGCCCCTCGTTCGCGGCCAGCGTCAGGATATCGTCGCGCAGGGACGACAGGCGGCGCGGGTCCATGCCCGCCGCGAAATAATATTCATCGACCAGCACCTCCAGCGCCTTCAGCGCGCCATAGCTTTCGGCCCGTGTCAGCGGCGGCGTCAGGTGGTCGATGATGGCCGCACCGATGCGTCGCTTGGCCTGCGCCCCCTCGCCCGGATCATTGACGATGAAGGGATAAAGCTGCGGCGTCGGCCCGACGATGGCCTGCGGGAAACAGTCGCGCGACAGGGCCAGCGCCTTGCCCGGCAGCCATTCAACATTGCCGTGCTTGCCCATGTGGATCATGGCGTGGGCGCCGAAATCGCGTCTCAGCCAGGCGTAGAAGGCCAGATAGCCATGCGGCGGAACCAGCGCCGGATCGTGATAACTGCCCGCCGGATCAATGTTGTAGCCGCGCGCGGGCTGCACTCCGACCGCCACATGGCCGAAGCGGTGGATGGGCAGACGAAAGCCGTCCTCATCAAAGAAGGGATCGTCCTGCGGCGGGCCCCAGCGCTCATGGATCGCCGCGCTGATCGACGGGGCCAGTTCATCCAGAAGGGCCTGATACTGCGTCAGGGTCAGGCGCTGCCCACCCTCAGCGGCGGGCTTGTCGGGGGCGTTCGTCGGACCGGCCAGCAGGCGCGCCATCAGGGCGGCGCCGTCATCGGGCGCGCCGGCGGCGTCATAGCCGTGCGCCTTCATGGCCTTCAGGACGCAGGCCGCGCTCTGCGGCGTATCCAGGCCGACCCCGTTGCCGATGCGGGCGTCGCGGTTCGGATAGTTGGCCAGGATCATCGCCACGCGGCGCTGCTTAACTGCGGTGCGACGCAGGCGGACCCAGCCCGCCGCCATGTCGGCCGCATGGGCGATCTGTTCAGGCGCCGGGTCGTGGCCGACGATGGCGCACTGGGTGCGGGGGTCGAAACGCGCCTCGGCCTTGAAGGCCACCGCCCCGGCCAGCAGGCGCCCGTCCACCTCGGGCAGGGCCACGTTCATGGCCAGATCGCGCGCCGCCAGCCCGCGCGCGCTGTCGGCCCATGCGGCGTGATTGGTGGCCGCGAACACCAGTTGCAGCACCGGCGCGCCGGGCCGATCCAGCACGCCGCCCGCGCCGCCGCTCCATTCCGCCTCAGCGTTCAGCGAGGCCGTGGCGAAGGCGGTGGCGTTCAGCACGACCTGCGGGGGACAGCGCCGGAACAGATCGTCCAGCAGCCCCTTGGCGAAGTCGTTCTTCAGGCTCTGCACATGGACCGGCAGGGGGTTCAGGCCGCGCGCCTTCAGGGCGTCGATCATCGCCACGACCGCCTGTGTCTGCCCCGACATGACCAGCGCCCTGTAGAAGACCAGCGCCGCCACCGGCGCGCCCTCGATCCAGCGGCCCTTCAGATCCTCCAGCGAGGGCGCGTCCAGCCCCGGCCAGAACAGTCCGGCGTCCAGCACCGGCGTCGGCTCGCTCCAGTCCGAGGCATGGCCGATCAGGTCGGCGGCATACAGAAGGGCGTTGCGGCCGTTGGCCAGCCCCCCGGCCCTCAGATAGCGCGCCATGCGCTGACGCGTCTCGGTCGACACGGTCGACAGCTCGGCCGATTCAGCCTCGCCCGCGCCATCGTCCAGCAGGGCGATGAAAGGCCGGTTCCGCTCGCGGCAGACGCGGCGGATTTCATCCAGCCCATAGGGCCAGTAGCCGCGCCCACCCAGCAGGCGCACCACCACGATCCGCGCATGGGAGACGACCTGTTCGGCATATAGATCGACAGACATCGGGTGCTTCAGGTGCAGCAGATTGGCCAGCCGCACGGACGGGAAACCCGCCGGCAAACTTCCCGCCGCCGCCGACAGACAGGCCAGGTCCGTGTCGTTGCTGGACAGGATGACGATGTCGCCAGGGCTCTGGCCCAGGTCGATCGCCTCCTCGCCGTCCAGAACGGCTCCGGCCTGTACCGCCAGCAGGTGCATCAGACGCCTTCGGCCGCTCCGGCCAGCGCGGCCTGAACCCGAGGCGTGACCGCCGCCTGATCCACGCCCTTTTCAGCGATGACCACCAGACGGCTGATCCGCGCCTCGCCCGCCCGCCACGGACGGTCGAAATAGGTCTGGATGCGCGGCCCCACGGCCTGAAGGATCAGGCGCGACGGCTTGCCCGCCACCGCGACCACGCCCTTGACCCGCAAGATGTCGTGATCCTCGATCACCGATGCCAGCAGGCCCGACGTCGCCTCGGGCGAGGCGATCTCGCCGCCCGCCACGACGAAGGTGTCGAAGTCGTCGTGGTCATGGTCGTCGTCCGCCCCGTCATGGTGCGACGGGCGGCTGTCCAGATCGTCCTCGGCGCCGACGCCCAGACCCAGCAGCACCGCCGGATCGACCACGCCGCGCGCCGCATGGATCAGCTTGGCGCCCGGCCGCATATGGGCGCGCACCTCGGCCTCGACCCGCGCCAGAACACCGGCGTCCACCAGATCGGTCTTGTTCAGCACCACCAGATCGGCGCAGGCCAGCTGTTCCTCGAACAGTTCTTCCAGCGGCGTGTCGTGGTCCAGCGTCGGATCGGCGCGGCGGGCCTGATCCAGCGCCGCCTCATCATGGGCGAAGCGCCCCGCCGCCACGGCGTCGGCGTCGATCAGGGCGACCACCCCGTCGACGGTCGCGCGGGTGCGGACCTCGGGCCATGTGAACGCCTTGACCAGCGGCTTGGGCAGGGCCAGCCCCGAGGTCTCGACCAGAATATGCTCCGGCGGATTGTCGCGGTCGATCAGCTTGCGCATCGTCGGCAGGAAGTCGTCCGCCACGGTGCAGCAGATGCAGCCGTTGGCCAGTTCGACAATGTCTTCCTCAGTGCAGCTTTCGACGCCGCAGCCGCGCAGGATTTCGCCATCCACGCCGATGTCGCCGAACTCATTGACCACCACGGCCAGACGCCGCCCGCCCGCGTTTTCCAGCAGATGCCGGATCAGCGTCGTCTTGCCCGAGCCCAGAAAGCCGGTCACCACCGTCGTCGGTATCTTGGCCATGTGCGTCTTCGTCCCTCATGTTCCATCACTGAGGGGATGACAGCGTCCGGCCGACGCATCGCGCAGGCGCGCGATGGACGGTCATGAGGCGCCGCCCGGCGCCCTCCGCACCGTCGTCTCGTATCGTCGGGGCCGGTCTCCTGGCTCGGGTCACGCGCGGCGCCTTCCCGGCCCGCGTCAGGACCAGTGGCGTTCGCCGCGCGTTTGGGACCAGACGGTCCCACGGCCCTTACAGTTGCGGGGGCAGCCGCGGAGTTGGCCGGGTGGCCGCACCGCATTCCCGGGACGCGGCGAACCGCACCCCAAACCTCGACGCGCCGTCGATAGGCCGGGCCGTCACGGCGGGTCAAGCCGCGCCGCGCGACCGCACGCCTGCAAGATGCGTTGACGCTATTCCCCCGGCCTTCTATCCCGACTGCGACAGGTTCCCCTGACCGGGATCAAAAGGGAACTCGGGTGGAAATCCCGGGCTATCCTCGTAACTGTAAGCGGCGAGTCCGCGCCACAGGCCACTGGCCGCCCTCCCCCATCCGGAAGGCGCCGGGAAGGCGGCGCACGACGACGATGACCCGCAAGCCAGGAGACCTGCCTGTCGCAGTCGTCCTTCGCACGGGCGAGGCATCCGGGCGAAAGGGGTTCACCCCGCGTGGCGATATCGTCTGGTCCGTTCCGGCGTGCGGAGCGGATCGTGCTGTCGTGCGAGGGTGACACTATGCGTTTCGACGCTGCATTGGCCGATGTCCTGTCGGGTGCGGAACAATGAGGCTGGATCGCCGTCGTGTTCTGGCGGGCCTCGGCCTGCTGCCTGTCGCGGGCGGGGCGCTGGCCGCCTGTTCGCCGCGCCGGGAGGCGGACGCAGGCACGGGCGCCGACAGCCTGCAATTCATCGATGACGTGGGACGCAGCGTCACGCTGAAGCTGCCGGTCACGCGCACCGTGGTCTTCAACCGCTATACGACCGAATTCATCCGCGCCATCGCCGGGCCGCAGGTGCTGGTCGGCGTCGATATCAAGGCGGGTTCGGCCTACTGGCCCACCGTCACCCCCGAAATGTTCGCGGGTCAGAGCCAGACCAGCCCCAATTTCGAGGCCATCGTGGCCATGCAGCCGGACGTGGTCTTCTTCCCCCGCAACAGCGACTGGCAGGGCGCGGCCCAGATGCTGGCGCCCTTCGGCATTCCGGTCGCCGTCATCACCTGCTGGGACGTGCTGAAGCATGAAGAGAACGCGACCCTGCTGGGCCGCATCTATCAGCGCCCCGAGGCGGCGGAAAAGCTGAACGCCTTCTATCGCGGCCATCGCGACCTGCTGCGCGAACGGCTGGCGGGCGTGACGCGCAAGCGCGTCTATCTGGAGGAGGTCGGCGACTACAAGACCCTGCTGAAGGGGTCCGGCTGGCACGACATGGTTCAGGAAGGCGGCGGCCAGAACGTCTTCGGCGACGTCAATATTCTGGACCAGCCCTCGGCGCGCGGCAGCGTTCAGGGGTTCGAGGTCGATCCCGAGGAGATTCTGGCCCGGCGCCCGGAGGTCATCATCAAGCTGCAACGCGGCCAGTATGAACCGCACGAAGAGGCCGCCTCGCGGCAGGTGCTGGAACGGCTGGTCGCCCGCCCCGGTTTCGACCAACTGCCCGCCGTGCGCGACGGCCATGTCTATCACATGAGCTATTACTTCTCGAGCGCCAGCTCCAAGATCGTCGGCGCCCTGCAGATCGCCCAATGGCTGTATCCTGACCGTTTCGGCGACGTCGATCCGCAAGGCGCGATGAAGGTCTGGCTCGAAGAATTTCAGGGCGTGCCCTATCCGGCGCGGGGCCGCTACTGGACCTCCCTGCCCATCATCCGGGGCGAGAAGGCGTGAGCGATCCGGCCCGCGCGGCGCTTGAGGACGCCTTCAGCCGCCATCGGCTGCGGCGGCGGCTGATCCTGATCGCGGGCGTCGTCGTGCTGATCTGCGCCGTGCTGGCCTCAACCGGCATGGGGGTGCAGCCGCTGTCGCCGGGCCAGAGCGCGCGGGCCCTGCTGGCGCCCCTGCTGCCGCCGCAATGGCTGGGCGACCTGTCCCAGCTTCAGATCGATGTGGTGCAGAAGCTGCGGGCCCCGCGCACCCTGCTGGCGGCCATCGGCGGCGCCAGTCTGGCGCTGGCGGGCGCCGCCCTGCAGGGCATTACCCGCAACGCCCTGGTCAGCCCCTTCACCCTGGGCATTTCATCGGCCGCCGCCTTCGGCGCCTCGGTCGCCATACTGGCGGGTTGGAGCGAATGGGCGGGCCTGGGCCCGTGGTGGACAGTCACGGCGGCCTTCGCCTGCGCCCTGTTCTGCGCCGTGCTGGTGCTGGGGTTTTCGGCCATGCGGGGCGTCACCTCCATGATGCTGATTCTGGGCGGCGTGGGACTGAACTATCTGTTCAGCGCGGCCACCACGACGATGCAGTTCATCGCCACCGAGCAACAGCTGGCCGCCATCATCCAGTGGACTTTCGGCTCTCTGAACGGCGCCTCATGGCTGGAGGTGCTGATCGTCGGCCTGATCCTGCTGGTCGTCGCGCCGGTGCTGTTCGGCCACGCCTGGGCGTTGAACGCCTTCGCGGCAGGCGGTGATGAAGTCGCGGCCTCGCTCGGTTTTTCGGTCAAGCGGACGCGGATGCTGGTGACGCTGGGCGCCGTGCTGCTGACGGCGGGCATCGTCAGCTTCGCCGGCGTGATCGGCTTCGTCGGACTGGTCGCGCCGCACATCGCGCGACTGCTGATCGGCGGGGATCATCGCGTCTTTCTGCCGTTCGCCGCCGTAACGGGCGCGGTTCTTGTCGTGGTCGCCGACCTGATCGGGCGCACCCTGTTCGCCCCGGTCATCATCCCGGTCGGCATCGTCGTGGCCTATCTGGGCGTGCCTCTGTTCCTGCACCTGCTGATCCGGCGCCGTCGCGAGATGATGCTGTGAGGCTGTCCGTCCACAATCTTCACTACGGCTATGGCGAGGCGCAGGTGCTGCGCGGCGTCGACTTCGAGGTCGGTCCCGGCGAGATCGTCTGTCTGGTCGGCCCCAACGGCGCGGGGAAAAGCACGGCGCTGAAATGCCTCAACCGCATCCTGAAGCCCGCGCGGGGGCGTATCCTGCTGGACGACGCTCCCGTATCCGGTTTCAGCCGCCGCCGTCTGGCGCAGGCCATCGCCTATGTGCCGCAACAGGCCGGTCCGGCCATGTCCCTGCCCGTCATGGAGATGGTGCGGCTGGGCCGGGCGCCCCATCGCGGGCCGGGCACGGGCGCGCGCGATCAGGCCGTGGTGCTGGACGCGCTTCAGGCCCTGCAACTCGAGGCGCTGGCCATGCGCCAGTATGGCGAACTGAGCGGCGGCGAGCGGCACCGCGTCCTGATCGCCCGCGCTCTGGCGCAGGAAGGCCGCATCCTGCTGCTGGACGAGCCGACCAGCGATCTGGACCTGCGCCATCAGCTTGAAACCATGACAGCCCTGCGCCGCCTGTGCCTTGAGCGCGGCGTCGGCGTGTTGATCGCCATTCACGATCTGGCGCTGGCCAGCCGGTTCGCCGACCGCATCGTCATGCTGTCGCAGGGCCGCGTCTTCGCGCAGGGACCGTGGCGCGAGGTGGTGACCCCCGCCCATCTGGAAGCCGTCTACGGCGTCAGCGCCCTGACCGGTCAGGACAGCGGCCTGCCCTATGTCATCCCGGTCGAGAAGGGCGCGCCCTAGACCTCACGCCCTAGACCTCACGAACAGCGGGCAGGACGGTCTGGGCGAACAGCCGCATCGCCGCCAGCGCCTCGTCATTGGCCAGGACGCCATTGCCGTTGAAGACGCAACGCAGCTCGCCCGTTCCGCGCGTCTGGCACAGGGCGGCGATCTGGGCGACGCACTGTTCCGGGTCGCCCCAGATGACCTGTTCGGACAGCACCCTGTCGCGATCCAGCGGCGGGTTCTGCACGCCTCTGGCCAGGGCCGAGGCGTCCCGCGCGACCTGACGCCGCGCCAGAAAATCATCCACCGCCTCCACCGCCGAAGCCATGTCGCGGCCGATGCAGACATAGCGGCACAGCGACGACCGGCTGAGCGCACCGGGCGCCCCCGCCTCAACCAATGCCTCGGCATAGACGGCGAGCTGGCGCAGTTCCGGCGGCTCCAGACTGAGCAACAGCGGCAGGCCGCGCCGCGCCGCAAAACCCAGTGTCTCGGGCGTCGATCCGGCCACATACAGCGGCGGATGCGGCGTCTGGAACGGCGGCGCCGAGGCCCGGTGCGTCGCCGACAGCGGCTCGGTCCAGACCCGGATCATGGCGTCATAGGCCGCCTCGAAGCGCGCCCGCGCCTCAGCCCGATCCACGCCCAGTATGTCGAAGGTCTGGGGGTCCGTGCCCCGGCCGATGCCGATGTCCAGACGGCCCCCGCCCTGATGGTCCAACTGGGCGATGCTCTCGGCCAGCAACAGGGGATCATGCAGCGGCAGGACCAGGATCGACGTCCCCACCCGGATCCGCTCGGTCCGCGCCAGCAGGGCGGCGCCCAGCAGCAGGGTCGAGGGATAGGGCTGTGGCGGGTCCTGGAAGTGGAATTCGTTGAACCAGACGCCGTCGAACCCCAGCCGGTCCGCCTCTTCGAACAGGGACAGGAAGTCGTCGTGCCGCCCTCGCGTCGCATCGCGGGTCCAGCCATACAGGTCGATGCGCATGGCGCCCTCCTCTCGTCATCCGTTCAGGGCGCGCGCTTCACGACGAAAGCGCGCGCCCCGGCCGTCCGGTCAGAAATCGGCCTGAATGGAGAACTGGAAGGTGCGCGGCATGGACAGGCCGAAGGTGGTCGACCCGCCACGACCCATCCAGTGGCTCTTGTCGCCCGCGTTCAGCACCATGGCGCTGAGCCGGATCGGGTGAGAGGCGACCACGGTGCGATAGTTGGCGCCGACATCGAACGAGACGAAGGACGGGATCCGCGTGCCGTCGCGGGCGCCGGAATCGATGAAGGCTTCGCCGTTATAAACGGCGCGTCCCACCAGACCGACGCTCTGAACCGGGCGGTATTCAAAGCCCGCCGTGCCGCTCCATTCCGAGACGCCGTTGACGTAGCGCCCGTCGGTCAGGCCGCCGTTGGTCTTCTCGCGCTCGGCGTCCAGATAGAGGCCGCCGAAGGTGACGGTCCACTGATCCGTCAGTTGCCCGACCGAGGCCAGTTCGACCCCGCGATAGCGGTTGCGGCCGTCCGCATCGCGGCGGAAGGTCGTCGGCGTGACCTCGACGTCAATCATGTTCTGCTGCTCCATGTCGAACAGGGCCAGCGTCGTCAGCATCCCGCCGTGCTTCAACTTGAGCCCGACCTCGTTCTGGGTCGCGCGCATGGGAGCCAGCACCTCGCCGCGATTGACGTAGCGGGCGTCGTTCCCGACCATCGACCCGCGCGAGAAGCTCTCGGTATGACCGGCATACAGCGACAGGTTCGGCGACAGCTTATAGGTCAGCCCATAGGTCGGCAGGATGTTGTCGTTCTTGATCCGGCGCCCCGTCTGGCCGTTCAGGAAGTTCTCGTTCTTCTGCGAGGCGGCCAGCAGAAGATCGAACTTCCCGACCGAAATGACGTCGCTCAGCGTCAGGCCGATGTTCGTCTCGCTCCACTGATGCACCGGGTTACGGCGCGACGGCAGCGGATAGAAGGCGGGCGAATAGGACACGCCGTCATACAGGTTTCCGCCGATACGGCCGGTCGGGCTGTTGTGGGTGTCGTTCCAGTATTTGGCGAAGGAATGATCCAGCGCGATGGCCAGGTTGTGCGTCACCGCGCCGGTGCGGACACGCCCGCGCAGACCGACCTGGGCATAGGCGTTCTGCGTCTCTTCGACCTGGGTGTTGGCGACGTTGGCGGCGACGAACTCGCCCGCATCGTTGAAGCGCAGGGCCGAGCTGGAGTTGTATTTATAGCCGCTCTTTTCCATCGCGCCGTAGTTGGCGAACAGGGTCCAGTCAGAGCTGATGCGCTGTTCGTGGTTCAGGGCGACGACATAGCCGTACATCAGCTTGGTCGTTTCGGGGAAGTCGTAGTTCATCCCCGCGTCCGGCGCCGTAGGCAGGTCGACGCCTGCGCCGCTGAAGGTGAACCAGCGCTGGCCGCCGTTGATCCGCAGGTCGAAATAGCCGCCGAACAGATTGGTGCTGCTGTTAGCGCCCTGATGGTCCAGATTGAAGAAGACGTTGCTGCTGTTGTTCTCGGCGCCCGGCAGGGACAGTTCGCCGTCCAGATGCTCGGCGTTGACGCGCAGGCCCCACGCCTTGTCATCGCCGAAGCGACGCGCGACGTCGGCGTAGACGCCGACGCTGCCCCGGCCCGAGAAGGTTCCGGTGACGCGGTTCAGGTCATCCAGCGGCGCGGACTTGGTGACGACGTTGATGACGCCGGGCGCGGGCGTGGCGCCGCTGTCGGTGCCGTTGTTCGACATGCTTACGCCGTTGACCGCCGCATTCGGGCCGGAGGTGATGTCGATCCGCTCGATGACGTGGGCGGGCGGCGTGGTGAACTGCGAGAACAGGCTGGGGATGCCGTTCAGCATCATGTGGTTGCCGTTCATGTTGACGCCGCGCATCGAGAAGTCGCTGTACATCGGCGAACTGGTGCTGGAACGGATCGAGGGGTTGTTCTGCAGCACATTGGCCAGTGGCAGGCTGGGGTCGTGGAACAGCTCCAGCGTATGCGCCGTCAGGCTCATCTGCGAATAGGGGATGTCCATCACGGAGCGGTCGCCCTGAATCCCCGCGCGGGCGCTGCCCTGCAGCAGTTCGCCGGGCAGGCGGTCGGCGGCGCCGCGCACGATGACGTCCTCGACCGATGTGGCCTGCATCCCGGCCGTGCGCGCCTGATCCGCCCCGGCGTTATCGGCCAGCGCCGCCGCAGGCAGGCCGACAAGAAGCGCAGCCATGCTGACGCTGCGAAGAAGAAGTTTGGACATGACGCAACCCCGAGTGCCCGAAGGCAAAAAACACACGGCGAACAGCCGTCCGGGCGCAGGGGACAGCCGCGCGCCTCGACACGCAGCCTTCCAGACGCGCACCGGCGCCCGGTCCTCGGCCCGAAACGGCTCTTCGCCCATTCCAGTTGTCGCTCAAACGGAGTTCCGGGCCGCGGATTCACACTGATCCGAAGGCACGAGCGACACGCACCAGCCGGTTTCCTGGCTCACGGGTCATCGCCGCACCGACCGCCTTCCCGGAACCGAAGCCCCAGTGGCTGATGAGGCGGAAAACCCGTCTCGTCGTGGCCTGTGCGCTCACCGCTTACAGTTGCAGGGACAGCTGCGGCCTTGGGGCGAGCCCCGCACCGCATTCCCGTTCAAGCCCGAAGGCTCTGGCGCGCTATGTCGTCTTCGGACCGCGGCCCTTGGACGAGCGCCTTCTGTCGGACTTCCGCCGTCATGTCCAGCGCCCGGCCAAGCTCATCCCCCAGACATGGACAGACGGCGAAAACACCGACACAGACGCCATGCCTGCCTGAGACAGGCTTAAGGCAGGGAGGCCGCGCAGGCCGATGGATCGCCCGCTTGCGACAATCACCCCGGCGAAGGAGGCGCTGAACGCCTTCGGCCGCCCCCTGCCCCCGCCTGCGCCGCGCCCAGCGCGCTTCGCAGAGACGCTGGACGCGCTGGCCGCGCTGGACCCGCGCTTCATGCTGGCCGATCGCTGGAGCGGCGAGACAGACGACCGCTTCATCGCCTCTGAACTGACCGATGCGCAACTGGACCGGATGATCGCCCTGCGCGCCGCCGATCTGAAGACCGCCGACCTGAAGATCGCCGCCAATATGTGGTTCCAGTGGTATTGCTGCCGGATGACCGGCCCGGTGCTGGGCGGCTGGATGCTGCATGGCCGGGCGCCGGACGTCAGCGCCGACAACATCGCCTTTCGCATCGACGCCGAGGGACGACCGCAGTTCGCCGCCCTGATCCGCCCGCGTGTCTTCGCCCGCCCCGGCGACCGGGTCGAGGATCTGGCGCTGACGCCGACGGACGATCTGAAAGCCGCCATCGTCCGCACCCTGCTGGACGGACACCTGCTGCCTCTGGGCGAGCGGCTGAAGGCGCGCTATCGCCTCGGCGCGCCCATCGTTCGCGGCACGATCGCCTCGCAGATCGGGACGGTGACGACCCTCATCGACGCCCGGACCAGCCTGATGTGGGAGCAGACAGCCACGGCCCTGCTGGACCTTCTGGCGCTGGCGGCGCCGCAGATCGACGGGCTGGGCCGCAGCGGCGCCCCCATCTGCGTGCAGGGCGACGGGCGGACGGGAACATTTTATCGGCGCGGAACGTGCTGCCTCGTCTATCGCGCGCCTGACCGCAAGAAGTGCGGCATCTGCCCGCTGACCAGCGAGGCGGACCGCGCCGCCGTCTATGCCGAACGGCTGGCCGCGCGGCCGCAGACGCCGCCTATCCGGGCGTCCTGATTTCAAAGGCAGAGCCCTGCCCGGACCGGCTGTAGGCGACCGATCCGCCATGCGCCTCGGCCACCGCGCGCACCACGGACAGGCCAAGGCCGCTGCCGCCTTCCGATGATGAAGCGCGCTGGAACGGATCGAAGGCCGACACATTTAGGCCCGGAGGCAGTCCCGGTCCCGCATCCGTAACGATGATGCACACCGCGCCTACAACGGCTTGCGTCTCAATGATCAGCGGCCCCGGCGTGGCGTGAACGCGCGCGTTCTCGATCAGGGCCAGCACGGCCTGCCGCAATCGCACCGGATCACACACGGCGGGGGCAGGCTGCAGCCGCCATTCAGGCCTGAAGCCGGCGGCGATCAGGCCCGGCTCGACCGCCTGTTTCAGTTCGCCGATCACGCGGGCCAGATCGACCCTCTCGAACTGAAGATGCAGGCGTCCGCTGTCGGCCAGACTGACCACCCGCAGATCCTCGACCAGACGCGCCAGTCCGTCGACCTGTTTCAGCAGGCTGGTCAGGGTGGCCTCGTCCATGTCGAACACGCCGTCCCAGACGCCCTGAAGCCGCCCTTTCAGGATCGTGACGGGCGTGCGCAGTTCGTGCGCGATGGAGGCGTTCCACGCCACCATTCCCGCCGCCAGCCCTTCCAGCCGGGCGGCCATGGCGTTGAAATCCTCGACCAGATCAGCCGTCTCGCCGATGGTCTGATCCCCGGCGACGGCGCGGGCCGACAGGTCGCCGTCGGCGATGCGCCGCGCCGTCTCCGCCAGCGACGTCAGCGGCAGGACGATGCGCCGCGCCAGTTGCACCCCCGTCGCTACCGCCACCCCGACCGCGATCGCCACAGCGGCGGCGATCGCCAGATAGTCGATCGGCTGCGGCACCCATTCATCGGGCGGCGGCACAGCGTCCGGGTGGTTCTGGAACACCCACATATAGAGGGAGAAGGCGATCAGGGCCGCGATCGCCAGTCCGCTGAGCGTCACCAGCGCCATGCGCGCCGCGATCTTGCGGCTGAGGCTGGCGGTGCGCTTCACCCGTTCGGCTCCAGCCGGTAGCCGACGCCCCGCACATTGACCAGCACGCCCCCGGCGCCCGCCTCTTCCAGCTTGCGGCGCAGCTTGCTCAGATGGCTGTCGACGGTGCGGTCCATGACCTCGGCGCGGGCCGGACAGACCTCGGCCAGTTCGGCGCGGGTCAGCACCCGCATGGGCGAGGCCGCCAGACAGGCCAGCATACGGAACTCAGTCAGGGTCAGGGCCAGACGCTGCCGCCCCTCCGGCCCGACAAAATGCGCCAGATAGGCGTCCGGATCGACCTCCAGCGGGCCGACGCGCAGGATTTTGGCCGGACCGGCGCCGGTCCCGCGACGCAGGATGGCGTGGACGCGCGCCACCACCTCGACCGGATTGAACGGCTTGACCACATAGTCGTCGGCGCCGATGCGCAGGGCCTGAAGCTTGTCGATGTCCTGATCCAGCGCGGTGATCATGATGACCGGCGTCTCGCCCCGGCGGCGTAGTTCGCCCAACACGTCCCAGCCGTCGCGCCCCGGCATCCGCACGTCCAGCAGCACCAGATCAGGCTTGAGCGTGGCGTGCATTTCCGCCGCCGCCTCGCCGTCTGCGGCATGGACCGTGCGGAATCCTTCCTGCCGAAGATAGGCGCCCAGGATGTCGGCGATCTCGATTTCGTCTTCTGCGATCAGAACCAGCTGGCTCATGGCGTCTCCTCGCCCTGCCTTGCGCAGATCAACCGCGCCGCGTCCAGAGAAACCCGACCCGCGCGCGGCTGGGACCGCTCCAAATTCCAAACCCTCCCCGACGGCGACATCGGGGAGGGTCCGGTCATCCACATCTGCGCGCCTCGCATGGAGGCGGCGTTGGCTCAGTAACGAACCGTCGCTTCCAGACCGAAGGTGCGCGGCGTGTTGAAGTTGCCGTAGTCGCCGATGGTCGCCCGGTTCGACGGGTCGCGGCGATAGACATACTGCTCGTCCAACAGATTGCGCGACCACAGGGCCACCTCGATCAGAGGTCCGCCGTTGCGCGTCGGAATGTCGGTCAGCGCCAGACGGCCGTTGACGATGAAGGAGGAGTCGTTCTTCAGCTCGAACTGGTCGAAGGCCTGCGTCGCATCGGCGTAGTTGGCGTCGACGTGGGCCTTGAACGTCACGCCGAACAGCGGGGCCGTGTAGTCGGCGGCCAGGCTGAAGGCGTTCTTCGGCGTGAAGGCGATGAAGACCTGCTGGACCTGACCGCTGAACGGATTGCGCGTCGGCGGCACCTTGGTGTCCGTATAGGCATAGGAGGCCGACAGGGTCAGACCCTCCATGACCTGGGCCATGGCCTCCAGCTCGACGCCCTTGATCTTGGTCGTGCCGGGGGCGTTGATCGTCTCCAGCGTATTGCGCGTCGAGGCGCCGATAACCGTCACCAGGCTGAAGTCGATCTGACTGTCCTCGCGCTCCGAATAGAAGGCGGCGGCGTTCAGGCGCAGGCGGCGGTCCAGCCAGTCGCTCTTCAGGCCCAGTTCGTAGGACTCGATGTCCTCCGGCCCGAAGGAACGATAGGTCAGCGAGCGCGAACTGGCCCCGCCCGCGCGATAGCCGGTGGCGTATTTGGCGTAAACGTTGACGTCGGGGTTCACGTCATAGGCCAAGGTCACCATCGGATTGAACCGCTCGTTCTTCTCCTTGAAGGTGTAGTCGGTGGCGACGTTGTTGACCTTGGACAGGACGCCGGACTTGTCGTCCCAGGTGAAGCGGCCGCCGGCGGTGATGTGCAGGGCGTCGTTCAGCATGTCGGGGGTCCAGGTCGCCTGACCATAGATGGCCTTGGACTCCGATTCAGCGCGGCTCTCGCGGTCGATCGAGCGGAAGCCCCGGATCGTCGGCGTCGGGTCCAGAATGGTGTAGCCCGTGCCGTCGGCGTTCCACTTGTTGGTCGAGGGCGTCGACGCATCGTCCCAGGCGGTTTCCTTGAAGTAGTAGAGGCCCCCGACATAGTCGATGCGATCGCCGATCGAGCCGACCGCCTGGAACTCCTGGCTGAACTGGTGCTGCCACAGACCGGCCAGGGAATAGCGGCTGAAGTTGGCGTTCGGGCCGACCACAGGCGGGCGGTGCGCCCCGGCGATGTTGTCATACTGTTCGACGTCCACCTCGCGGTAGGCGGTGATGGAGCGCAGCTCGACGCTGTCGTTCGGACGCCACGACAGGTGCAGGTCGACGCCGCGCGTGTCGTCGGTGCTCCATTGCTGGGGCACGCCGATGTCGGCCGTGCGCATGACGCTGTCGCCGTTGACCTCGACGATCGGGGCCAGGTCGCGGATGCTGCCCGACGGAATGCTGGTCGAGTTCCACGGCACGACCTTCAGCCCGTTCGGATTGAAGTTCAGCAGCTGGCTGTAGAAGGGGGTGTTCTTGTCCTTGCCGACGTCGACGGCCAGGTCGGCGGTGAAGCGGTCGTTCGGGGTCCAGCGCACCTGACCGCGCAGGCCGCGACGGTCATAGGCGCCGAAGCCTTCCTCGCCCGGCAGCGGGTTCTTGGTGACCGGCCCCTGGGCCATGATGACCCCGTCCATCTTGAAGGCGAAATCGCCGATGGCGCCGAAGTCGACGTGCAGTTGGCTGTTGTAGGAGTCCAGATTGCCGATCCCGGCGGTCGCCCTCATGCCGAACTGGCCCGACGGCTTGCGGGTCACCAGCGACAGGGCGCCGCCCTCGGTGTTGCGGCCGAACAGCGTGCCCTGCGGCCCCTTCAGCACCTCGATGCGTTCGACATCCAGCAGGGCCGCGCCCAGACCGTGCTGACGGCCCAGATAGACGCCGTCGACATAGACGCCGACGCCCTGTTCGCGGGCGGGCTGGTTGGCGTCGTTCGGCACAATGCCGCGGATGCCGATGGTCAGGGCGGACTGACGCGCCTCAAAGGTGGCGATGCGCAGGCCCGGCACGGCGCCGTCGGCCAGATCCATCAGGCTCTGGACGTGGCGGTTCTCCAGCGCCTCGCTGCTCATGACCGAGATGGCGATGGGCGTGTCCTGAAGGTTCGTCTCGCGCTTGGTGGCGGTGACGATGACGTCCTGAAGGGACGTGACGTCCGGCCCGGAAACGCCTGCGGGCGCGGGCGGATCGATCTCCGCGTCGTTGGTCGCGGCAAAGGCCGAAACGGGCGCAGCGATCATCGCTGTCCCAAGCAGAAGCGCACTCTTGATGTTATGGCGGCGGCGCATGAACAGTCCCCTCGTTGAGAAGACTGCTTCTATGATGCGTTTATATTGCCCGTTTTAATGTCCGGCTACAGTCCAATGTAGGTTTTGCGCCACGCCATTATTGCAACCTGCAATCAGGCTGATGACAGCCTGCAATCAATCTCCACAATTGGCCGCAACCGATCACACCGCCGGTTCGCAGGACACCACATAGTCCGCACCGTGCCTCAGTCCGCCCCGCGCCTCGCACAGATCCAGCCCCCGGCGTCGGACCTCGGCGATCGTGTCCGCTAGCCGATCCGCCAGCGCGCGGTCGGCCAGCTTCGGCAGGCGGCGCAGCGTCATGTCCAACTGGCCATTCACCCATTTGGCCTTGTAGCGGTTGGGGAAACGCCGCGCCGACAACACCGTGAAACCCGCTGTCGCCAGGGCGTTCAGCGTCCACTCCGCCGGATATTCACGATAAGGCCCCTCATCCGCCAGCAGCAGCACTGCATCGCGCAGGCGGCCGATCTCGCGCACGATCCGCGCCTCGTCCGTCTCGGCCGGGCCGACGATGTAGGGGTCCAGTCCGACGACATAGAGCCTGCGCCCCGTCAGCGGCCGCAACCGGCGCAGCATGGTCTGTTGGAAATAGGGGGAAAACCCCTCGACCGCCCCGATCAGATAGTCCGCCAGCACCGTGTCATAGACCTCGCCATCCAGCAGGGCCGGGTCGGTCCAATTGCCCAGCAGAAGCCGGTCCTGCGGACGGAACCGGTCCCCCACCGCATCGCGCACCTGGGCGGCGTGACCGGCCGCCGCCGTCACCCCGGTCCATGAGGTCGTCGGCAGGGCCATGCTCCAGACGCTGCTGTTGACGCCCGTGCCCGCATCCAGAAACCGCCCCCAGGGCGCCGCCCCCTGCAGGGCCTCTACATGGTCGAAAAGACTCATCCGTCGCAAATCTCCATCATGCGACCCGCGTCCGGCGCACCAGCTGGACGTGAAGATCATATCCCATGGCGTGCGCCAGTCGCGCCGCCGCCTTCAGCGTCATCCGCTCACGATCCCGCAGCCACAGACAGACCTGTCCGCGCGGCACGCCCAGACGGCGCGCCAGATCCGACTGCGTCAGCCCCAGAGCGGTCGCCTCCGCGTCGCCCTGCCGTGCGAACGCCTGACCGATCATCAGCCAGACCTCATGCTGCACCCGTTCCGCCGCGAGGGCGGCGTCCTCCCCTTTCATCGACCTCTCCGTCCTTATCCGCTTGATGAATGTTATGATATAACATAATAGCGACTTTCTTCATGAACGGGGAGCGCCATGCACTCAAGATCAATCCTGCTCGCGGCGGTGAGTTTTTCAGCCATTTCCACGGCCGCCACGGCGGCGACCCTGCCGCAGTCAGGCCCGGCCACGACCCGTGTGGACGACGTTGTTGTGACCGCCGACGTTCTGGGCCGTTCCAGCAAGGAGGTGGTGTCGAACGTCGCCGTCCTGCGCGGCGATGAACTGGTCCAGCGCCGCCAGTCGACGCTGGGCGAGACGCTGAACGGCCTGCCGGGCGTCAACTCCGACCCCTTCGGCGGCGGGGCCAGCCGCCCGGTCGTACGCGGCCAGACCGCCCCCCGCGTCAAGGTGCTCAGCGACGGCTCGGCCCTGATGGACGCCTCCGAGGTGTCGCCCGACCACGCCGTTTCGGGCGAGCCCCTGCTGCTGGAAGGCATCGAGATCCTGCGCGGTCCGTCGGCCCTGCTGTATGGCGGCGGCGCCATCGGCGGCGCGGTCAATCTGATCGACAAGAAGATCCCCACGCGCATCCCTGAAAACGGCGGCGAGGGCGTGGCCGAGTTCCGCCTCGGCACGGCCGACAATGAGAAGTCGGGCGTCGTCGGCCTGACGGCGGGCGCCGGACAGTTCGCCATCCGCGTCGAGGCGGCCAAGCGCAGCACCGACGACTATGAGGTGCCCGATTTCGACAAGGCGACGCTGGACGGTTCGTTCAACCGCACCTCGACCGCGACCCTGGGCCTGTCATGGATCGGCTCGCGCGGCTATCTGGGCGCCGCCTATACCGAACAGCGCAGCGAATACGGCCTGCCCGGCCACACCCATGAATATGAGTCCTGCCACCCGCACGGCTCCAGCCTGCACTGCGGCGGCCACGACCACGGCGGCGACGATCACGACCATGATCACGGGCACGACCATGACCACGATCACGACCATGTCCCCACGGTCGACCTGATCAGCAAGCGCGTCGACGTGCGCGGCGAGCTTCAGGATCCCTTCGCCGGGATCGAACGCATCCGCTTCCGCGGCGGCTTCACCGATTATCGCCACGACGAGATCGACGCCGGCGTCGTCTCCACCACCTTCACGAACAAGGGCCACGACGCCCGGATCGAGGTCCAGCACGCCCCCATCGCCGGCGTGCGCGGCGTGGTCGGCGCCCAGACCTCGCGCAGCGACTTCGCCGCCGTCGGCGTGGAATCCTTCATCCCCGAAAGCCGCACCGAAAACCACGCCCTGTTCGTGGTCGAGGAATACGTCACCGGCGACTGGCGCATGGAAGGCGCCATCCGTCAGGAATGGCAGGACGGCCGCGCCATGGGCCGACCCGACACCAGCCACAAGCCCTTCTCCATCTCGGGCGCGGCCAACTGGACCTTTACGCCCGGCTATGTCGCCACCCTATCGGTCGCGCGCTCGCAACGCGCCCCGACCGCGCAGGAGATGTATTCGCGCGGCGTCCACCTGGCCACCAACACCTATGAGATCGGCGACGCCAAGCTGGACGTCGAAACCGCCGTCTCGATCGAACTGGGCCTGAAGAAGACGGAAGGCGCGACCACCTTCGGCGCCAGCCTGTATCACTATGACTACGACGGCTACATCTACGCCCGGACGCTGGACCAGTTCGAGGACTTCCGCCTGATCCAGTACACCCAGGCCGACGCCCGCTTCTCCGGCATCGAGGCCCAGGTCAGCCACGAGTTCCGGCCCGGCCTGTCCGCCACCGCCTTCGGCGACTATGTCCGCGCCGAACTGAAGGGCGACGGCGGCGACCTGCCTCGCATTCCGGCGGGCCGTCTGGGCGCGCGCGGCGACTTCTATCAGGGGCCGTGGTCCGGCAATCTGGAATACGTCCACGTCTTTGAACAGGACCGCATCGCCGCCTTCGAGCGCAAGACGCCGGGCTACAACATGGTCAATGCGACCCTCGCCTATGATGTCCCGACCATCGCCGACATCAACGGCCAGATCTTCGTGCGCGGCACCAATCTGCTGGATGAAAAGGCGATGAACCACGCCTCCTTCATCGGCCACCTGGCGCCGCTGCGTGGTCGCAACGTCGTGGTGGGCTTCCGCGCCCGCTTCTGACCCTTCCCCCCTCCTCCCCCGCCTGGCCGCGGCGTCGTCATGACGTCGCGGCCGACTTTTCCTCCCGAAAGGACCGCCCATGACCGCCCGCACCCAAACCTGGGGTGATTTCGCTGCAATCGGCCTGTCCTGCCTGTGCATGGTCCACTGTCTGGCCCTGCCCGTGGCCGCCAGCCTGCTGCCGTTGTTCGGGACATTCGCCGAGGCGCCGTGGGTTCACTGGGTCTTCGCCGCGACCGCCGCCCCCATCGCCGCCTGGACCCTGACACGACCCGACGCGCACGGCCGCCGCGCCTGGCCGCTGATCGCCCTTGGCGCCACCGGCGTCGCCCTGCTGTTCCTGGCCGCCGCCGAATGGCCCAGCCACGAACTGGAAACGCCCATCACCGTGTCTGGCGGCCTGATGCTGGCGGTCGCCCACCTGCTGAACTGGCGCTGCAGGCCGCACAATCACTGACGAAAGCCAGGCGTCCGCGGGCATGCCTGTACCGACGGACAAGTGCAAACGTGCTGAAAGGGCGTCCGGCGAGATTCGGGATTGAGACGCCTGCGCCCATACTGTAAGCACCGCCATCCGGCCCCCGCGCCATACACGCACCCGTAGCTCAGCTGGATAGAGTGCTGCCCTCCGAAGGCAGAGGTCACAGGTTCGAATCCTGTCGGGTGCGCCATTCTCGAACAGAAGAGAGAACTTGAGGCGGCATCAAGCCGCTCGGTTCTCCAGCAAAGCGGGCCAGCGCGTCCTTGGAGCTGCGAATGCCGATGTCTTCGTCAGTCACGGCCACCTCGCCGATCAGCATCCGGGCGTAGTCTTTCCGTAGATCGATGGGGCCGTCGTGAAGCTGCTCCCGCAGCAGAACAGCGGCGCGTCTCACCTTGTCATCGGTCAGGACCGGTGCCGCCGAAGCCGAAAAGTCCTCATCCCCCTGACAAGGCCCTCTACCGAACCCGGCACAAGATCGAGAACCTCTTCGCCCGCCTCAAGGACTGGCGCCGCATCGCAACACGATACGACCGATGCGCCCCACCTTCATCGCCATAATCATGATCTTCTGGATCAATGAGTCCTGAACCTAGTGCGCCAGCATCAGCGCCACGGGGGCTTCGTTCAACAAGGTCTGGGTCACGCCGCCGAAGATCCACTGGCGCATACGGGCATGGCCCCAGGCACCCGCTACGATCAGTCCCGCCTGCATTTCTGTCGCGCAGTCGATCAGGCGTCTGCCGCCTGAACGGTCGTCGTGGGGGCGGGCGTCAGGCTCGGCGGCGACGCCATGCCCGGCCAGCCAGCGCACGACATCCTGCGTCCGCAGACGGGCGCCGTCCGTATCCTCCGGATCGCACAACTCGACCACCCGGACTCCATCGGCCCGCTTGAGCAGGGGCAGGGCCGCCTGCGCCGCCAGTCGGCTCTCGCGCGTGTCGGACCAGGCCAGCAAGGCCGGACCATCCACCATCGACCGGATCGGATCAGGCGGCAGAACCACCACCGGCCGACCTGCACGCATGGCCAGATCCGCCGGGTTCGGGCAGCGCCAGGCGCTGGCCCCGCCCGCGTCGCGTCCGACCAGGGCCGCGTCCGCCGCCCGTAGATGGCGCAGGGTCAGGCCGGTCGGATCGCCGACATCGTCGCGCCATTCCCCTTCGACGCCCGCCGCTTCGACGGCGCCGCGAAAGCGCTGCTCGGCGGATTTGAGCGTGGTTTCACTGCGCGCCTGCTGGGCCGCCATCACCTCGCCCAGCAATATGCCCGCGCCATAGGCGTCGGCGACGGGCGTTTCAGGCGCGCAGCCCGATACGCCGATCAGGCGCGCGTCATGCGCCTTGGCGAGGGCGCAGGCTTCGTTGAGGCGGGCGGGGTTGTCGGCTTCATCGTCGACATAGACGATCAGACTGGTCCACGGCATGGCGGCCTCCTGTTGAAGGATACGCACCATCAACGCGCCAAACGCCGTTCCGCGCCTTGAGCAGGATCAATTGGTCAGGATGACGCGTCCGTCCTCGACCCGATGCGGCACGCCCGCGCGGCGGAACAGGGCGGCGATTTCGGCGGCGGGGTCGGTCGCGCCCTGATCCAGCATCCGGCCGATGTCGGCGGCCAGCGACGGGTCGCCCGAGGTGCGGGTCAGGGCGTCCAGCCATTCGGCGCGGGTCAGCACGCCGTCCCGGCGGTTGGCGTCCAGCAGGGGGCGCAGGAAGCCGAACCAGTCGCCGCCGTCGCGTCGCTTCTGCGCGCCCTCGGCCGTCATGGCGAAGACGGCGCCGCAGGCGTAATAGGCGCGGTGCTCGCCGCGCTCGCCCGCCTCGGCCACGCCGCGCCCCTGGCTCAAGGTCACGCAGTCGTCGACTTCCTCCTGCAGGGCCTTGCGGTCGTCATAGGCCGGGTCCAGCGCCTTCAGCGCCCGCACCGCCATCAGGTCGGCCCCGCCCTCGGTGATCCAGGCGTCGCGCGCGAACTCGTAGCGCACGGTCTGTCCCAGCCAGAAGTGGGCGCTCTCATGGCCGATGAACCAGCGGGACACGCGCTCCATCTCCGCCGTCGGCCGGGTCACGCCGGTCCCCTCGAACGACATGACGATCAGGCCGGGCAGGACGCTGCCGCCCATGCTGGTCATCCGCTCGGTCGGGCCGTTCCACGACACCATGACCACCGGATTGTCGCCGCCCGAGCCGGGTCGCCCCAGGCGTTGCAGGTAGAACTGGCCCACGCGCGGGGCGAAGTCGCGGATCTTCTCGCCGATCCACGGCGGCAGATTGGGGTCCATGACGGTGGTCAGCCCCTCGCCCGGCGTCACCCGCGCCTGCCCCAGCAGGACATAGGACCGCTCGCCCTTCGTCGTCAGTTCGGCGTGGCGCTCGCCGTTGAACAGCACCGGGCCGTCCAGATCGCGCCAGGTCACGCGCGAGGGGCCGCCGTCCAGATTGACCCCGTTTAGGTCGGCCGGCATCGCCTCCGCCGCCTCGGGCGAGCCGAGGGCGAAGACGTCCATCTGCCGCGTCGGCAGGGCGACCGCGCCGTCCGAGAAGACCAGCGTCTTATATTCCGCCTCCAGCTCGACGGCCTTGGGCGCGACGCTGAAACGGACGTGGCGCGGCACGGGTCCGCCGTTCGTGCTGCGGATGATGTCGTAGTGGCCGCGTCGCTCCATCACCACGCCGGGCGTCTGGACCGTCCATTGTTGCGGGCGCCACGGCTGGCGCACCTCCGAGATCAGGGCGGAGTCCATGAAGGCCCAGACCACGGCGTCGCGGTTGAAATGATAGTCGACGGTCAGCCGTCCGCCCTCGCGCGTCACCGTCACCTGCGGCGCCGCCTCGACATTCCAGGGGGCGGGGGCCGGCATGGCGGCGCAGGCGGTCAGCAGGATGGCGGCTGCAACGGCCGCCGTGGACAGGATTTTCAGACGCACGCATGGCTCCCATGAGGAATGGCGCAGCTTAGGGCTCCCAAACGCCCCTCGTCACCTTACGGTTTCCTCAGCTTCATGCCCGTTCGAGGGCGCGTCCCGCCGCCGTCAGCGCCTCGCCCATCACCGCCTTCAGCCGGTCAGGGCCGAGAATGGTCGCCTGCTCGCCCCAGGTGAACAGGTGCCAGGCCAGTTCACGCATGCCCGAGGCGCGGAACCGCACCACGACCGATCCGTCGGCCTGATCCTCGATCGTCTGGGTCGGGTGCCAGCGCCAGCCGCGCGCCTCGTCGGCGCCCTCGGGCGCGATGCGGACGGCGACCTCTTCGATCTCGTCCTGATAGATGCCGAACGACTGGCTGGCGAAGGCGCCCAGGTCGAAATCTTCGGGCGGGCGCGCCGTGCCTTCGCCCGCCTCGACCGCGCTCATCCGGTCCAGACGAAAGGTCTGGATACGCCCGCTCTCGCGATCCGCCGCCACCAGATAGTTGGCCCGCCCGAACATCAGGCCGCACGGCGTCATGGTGCGGGTCCGCGCCTCGGCTCCCGGCCGGGCGTAGATAAAGTTCAGCGGCCGCTCGGCCAGCACCGCCCCGCGAATTTCAGCCAGCACCGTCTCGTCGGCGCTGGGGCGCGGCCCGGCCTGAACGGCGATGGTCTCGGCCCGGACCAGAGCCTCCAGATCCGGCGCCATGCGGTTGAGCGTGGTCGAGCGCATCGCCGCCTTCACCTTGCGCTCAAGGCTTTCCAGCGCCGCTGCCCGCGCCGGTTCGCCCGCCGCGCGCAGGGCCGCCGCCGCCTTGGTCAGCTCCAGCATCTCGGTCGCCGTCGGCGCCTGTTCAAAGGCCGAAAGCCCGCCGCGGATGCGCCAGCGCTTGGTCGGCGGGTCGGACACCTCCTCAACCTGCGGGAACAGCATCAGCACGGCGTCGCGCATCC
The DNA here is from genome assembly GCF_039673845.1 of Brevundimonas diminuta. Taxonomy (GTDB): domain Bacteria; phylum Pseudomonadota; class Alphaproteobacteria; order Caulobacterales; family Caulobacteraceae; genus Brevundimonas; species Brevundimonas diminuta_E. Next base: position 138,055 of record NZ_JBDJMK010000010.1, read on the forward strand.
GCTCGGCCGTGCGGCGCCCGACGTTCAGCTGGGCCGCCATCTCGTTCAGCGTCAGCCCCTCGGCGCTGGCCGCCATGCCGCGCGCCAGATCGATGACCATGGCCGCCTTGTCGTGCCGCAAATGACTTCTCCACAGAGATGCGTCCGAAACTGGCGTAATGCTGTCTCATATTCATCCTGTCAGCAAGAGGCGACGCCTTTCGCATCAGGAGTTTTCCCCATGGCCTTCGTCCGCACCCCCACCGTCCAGAAGCCCGCCCGCAAGACCTTCTCCGACCGCTACATGATCGTGCCGTGCGAGACCGAAAGCGATCTGGCCGTCATCTGGGACCGTCAGGAGGAACAGGTGGTGGACGTCATCAGCGCCTCGACCAGCCGCTACACCAACGAAGACGCCCTGTGGGACGAGTTCCACACGCCGCCGTTCAACGCCCGCTCTGACTGGCAGGCGGCGGCGTAAGTCTCTCCCATCGGGAGAGGGAACTCTCCACTCGGTGCTGCGTTGGCAAGCGTAACTGCAACGCTTGCTCAGGGGAGCTGAACTCATGACCTCGTCGAACGCCGCGCCTTCGGTGGAAGGCTTCATCAAATCCGCTTTGCACCGCTCGTGGTGGTTGCTGCTGTTGCGCGGCGTCGCCGCCGTCGCCTTCGGCGTGCTGACCTTCATCTGGCCGCAGATCAGCCTGCTGACGCTGATCATGGTCTATGGAATCTATGCCTTCGGGGACGGGATTCTGGCGCTGGTCGCCGCCATCCGGGGCGGCGGCATGGTTCCACGCTGGTGGCTGGCGCTGGCCGGGGTGATCAGCATCCTGACCGCCATCGTCGTCTTCGCCTGGCCGGACCTGACCGCGCTGGTGCTGGTCTATATGATCGGCTTCTGGTCGATCCTGCGCGGCGCGCTGGAGATCATCGGCGCCATCCGCCTGAGGAACGAAATCTCCAACGAATGGAGCCTGGGCGCCGCCGGCCTGCTGTCGGTGATCTTCGGCCTGATCCTGGTCTTCATGCCGGGCGCCGGGGCCATCGGCCTGCTGTGGCTGATCGCGACCTGGGCCGTGCTGTTCGGCCTGCTGCTGATCTGGGTCGCTTTCCGTCTGAAGAAGCTGGCCGCCCGGTAAGCAACAGGCGTCGGCGAGGGCTGCGGCCCTCGCTGATCAGCCGTTCAGATCTCAGTTTGCAGCGGCTTCGCGGGCCGCCACGCGGGCGCGGATTTCGCCGCGCATCCGCTCCAGTTCCGCGGCTTCGATCAGGCGGCCGCGCAGGATGACGGCCTGGGCGCCCCGCGTGGCGTTGACGTCCGCCAGCGGGTCGGCGTCCAGCACCAGCAGGTCCGCGGATTTGCCCGCCGCCACGGCGCCGTAACGCTGGCCCTGATTGAGGAAGCGCGGCCCGTCCACGACCGAGCCCATCAGCGCCTCACGCGGGGTCAGGCCCAGCTTCACATACAGCTCCAGCTCGTCGTGCAACGAAAAGCCCGGATAGTTGAACGAGTTGAGGAAGCCTGCGTCCGTCCCGGTCAGGATGGTCACGCCCGCATCGCGCAGCATGGGCAGGGTGCGCGCGGTGACGTCCTTGACGAAGTGGCGGTCCTCGACCTGCTGCGGCGTGGACTGGGCCGCGCGCTGGATGCGCCATTCATAGGTCGCGCGGATGCCCGGCCCGACATAGGCCTGTTCCGGGTCGTTTGAATGGTCGTCCAGATCCAGATTGGCCAGGGTGGTCGAGCCATAGAGGGTCGGCGACACCGCCGTGCCGAGCTCCCTCAGTCGCGCATAGACCCGCCGGGCCGTCTCGACGTCAAAGGTGTCGGCATAGCGCCGCATCGTCTCGGCATAGGTGTATTTGCCCGCCAGATAGTCGGCGGCGATGGCGGCCTCGTCGCGTGAGCCGGCCTTCATGGCGTAGTCGAGATGCTCGATCGACGACAGGCCCGCCTCGGCGGCCTCCAGCACGGTGATGCTGGCGGGGATATGGGCCGAGGTCTTCATGCCCCGCTTCTTCGCCTCGCGCACGGCGTAGAGGAAAAGCTCGGGCTTCAGCGTGTTGTCGGTGATCTTGACGAAGTCGACGCGCAGGGCCTGAAGCCGGTCCAGGGCGGCGTCGACATCGGCCTCGCTGCCGGTTTCGATCACGCCCTTCCAGACGGGAGCGATGCCCTCGATCTTGGGGCCGGAGGTGAAGATGCGCGGGGCGTCGGCCGTGGGCGGGGCGTCGCGCCAGTCCAGCACCTGCTGCGCCAGATCGCCCGCCGCGTCCCGCACGGCGACGACGCCGTTGACGACGAACAGGGGCATCAGCTCGGCGTTCTCCTCGATCAGGGCCTCGCCCCCGCCGAAGTGGACGTGCATGTCCCACAGCCCCGGCATGACATAGCGGTCGCCCACGTCCAGCGTCCGAGCGGCCTGATAGAGGGGGGCATCTCCCTCGGGCGCCACGGCCACGATGTCGCCGCCGCGCACGGCGATCAACTGATCCCGCGTCGACACGCCCTTCTCGACATCGACCACCGTGGCCGAGGTCAGCAGCAGGTCGACCGGCTGAACCGGCGTCTGGGCGGCGGCCAGAGGCGCCAGGGCGCAGGCGGACAAAAGGGCGGAGGCGGCGATCAGAAATGTGCGCATGAAACCGCTATAGGGCCTGCATCGTCAGCGGCAAGCGGATCAGGGATAGCGGCGTTTTGCGATTACGCAGGATCAAACGCTGTCAACAGGACTCCCGCCGATCCTGCCCGCTAGGCACCAGCCGCCGACAGCGCGCGTCCTGATCCAGCTGTCTGGCGGCACGGTGATCCACAGGCCGGATCCGGCGTCCACGGTTTCACGCCGGACGCCGGTTTCGGTGGCCATTTCGATCTCCAGCGGCGCGCCCATATAGGCGATCCACAGCTCCTCGGCTTCGGTCGCGCGCCAGTCGTGCGCGGCCTGCGGCGTCATCAGCCGATAGACGCCGGTCGCCACGTCGGCGGCCTGCGTCGGGTCCATACGCCGCCCCCAGACGCCCTCGGCCAAAGGCGCCAGCCCCAGGTTCTCGACGACCTCCTCGAGCGTGAAATCCGCTTCGCCTTCCATGTCGGCGTCAGGGCGCAGGCGAGACGCGCTGTGGCCGGATCGAGCGCCAGCGCCCGTCCTCGAACACCACATCGGCGCCGCCCATCCACGGCACGCGGCTGAGGGGTCCGACGGTCACGCCCTGCCCCATGACGAAATAGACCGTATCCGCCTTGAGCGCCGTCGCTTCCGTCCGGGTATCGAAGCCATTCAGCGCCTGGCCATAGACGACCTGACGCAGGCCGATACAGCGTCCGCCGCGCGCCTCGATCGCCCAGACGACGGGTCGGTCGGCGCCGTTCGCCTCCTGCACCGTCAGGCTGCGCAGACAGGCTTTTTCCGGCCTGGCGGGATCAGAGCCGAAGCGGGCGACCGGCTGTTCCAGCCCCCCGCTGATATGGATGCCGATCATCGCCGAACAGGCCGACAGCCCCGCCAGCGCGCCCACGGACACAGCCCACGCGGCGCCGGTCTTCAGTCCTGGCTTCCGTCCCGACAATACGCGCATGATCGCTCCACGGCCCGACAGGGCGACGCGAGCATTCTAGAGCGCCTTCACGATCCCTTCGACCATCTTCTTGGCGTCTGCGAACAGCATCATGGTGTTGTCGCGGAAGAACAGCTCGTTCTCGACACCGGCATAGCCCGCCGCCATGCCGCGTTTGATGAACAGCACCGTGCCCGCCTTCTCCACGTCCAGCACCGGCATCCCATAAATGGGCGACTGCGGATCGGTCTTGGCCGCCGGATTGGTCACGTCGTTGGCGCCGATGACGAAGGCCACATCGGCCGAGGCGAACTCGCTGTTGATGTCCTCAAGCTCGAACACCTCGTCATAGGGGACGTTGGCCTCGGCCAGCAGGACGTTCATATGCCCCGGCATCCGGCCCGCGACGGGGTGGATGGCGTATTTCACCTCGACGCCCTCCTCCTTCAGCGTGTCGGCCATTTCGCGCAGGGCGTGCTGGGCCTGGGCCACCGCCATGCCATAGCCGGGCACGATGATGACCTTGGAGGCGTTCTTCATGATGAAGGCGGCGTCCTCGGCCGAGCCCTGCTTGACCGGCCGCGTCTCCACCGCCCCGCCGCCCGCCGCCGCGCCCGCCTCGGCGCCGAAGCCGCCCAGGATGACGCTGACGAAGCTGCGGTTCATGCCCTTGCACATGATGTAGCTGAGGATCGCGCCCGACGAGCCGACCAGGGCGCCGGTGATGATGAGGGCGATGTTCTCCAGCGTGAAGCCCAGCGCCGCCGCCGCCCAGCCGGAATAGGAGTTCAGCATGGACACCACCACCGGCATGTCCGCCCCGCCGATGGGGATGATCAGGGTCGCGCCCAGCACCAGACTGATGCCGAACACGGCCCAGAAAGCCCAGATCGCCGTCCCGCCCGTGCCGATCAGGATGCCGATCAGCAGGACCAGCGCCAGAGCCAGCGCAATGTTGATCAGGTGCCGCGCGGGCAACAGGATCGGCGCCCCGCTCATCCGCCCGTCCAGCTTGGCGAAGGCGATGACCGAGCCGGTGAAGGTGATCGCGCCGATGGCCACGCCCAGCGACAGCTCGACGATGGACAGGGTCTTGATCCCGCCTGCCGCCGTCATGATGCCGAAGGCGTCCGGCGCATAGACCGCGCCCACCGCCACCAGACAGGCCGCCAATCCGACGAGGGAGTGAAACGCCGCGACCAGTTGCGGCATGGCCGTCATCGGCACGCGCCTGGCGATCACCACCCCCGCGCCGCCGCCGACCACGACCCCGCCCGCGATCAGGGCCAGCGTCAGCGGGTCCAGCGCGCCCGAGGTTCCCAGCGTCAGCAGGGTGACGCCGACCGCCAGCGCCATGCCGACCATGCCCAGCGTATTGCCCCGTCGGCTGGTCTCGGGGCTAGACAGCCCCCTGAGCGAGAGGATGAACAGAACCCCCGCCGCCAGATAGGCCAGCGCCGCGATCGATGCGTTCATCCCCTCCCCCTCATTCCATGCTCAGATCAGAAAACGTTGACGACGGCGGGCGCGTCGCCGTTGGTGCCGGCGGCCTTGGCCTCGCCGTTCTTGACCACGGCCACGCCGACCGGGCCCTGACCGCCCGTCTTGGTCACGCGGCAGGTGCCGTTGTCGCCCGGCAGACGTCCGGCCATCCGGCCCGAGCCCGTATGGGTGATGCGGTTCATGTGGACGCCCTTGATGGTCACGGGCGCAAAGCGGCACTCCAGCGCCCACTCGGCGCCCTGCGGCGCGGCGACCGACCAGTGCAGGCCGTGATAGGGGTCCTTGCCCACCTCACGCGAGGACTGGGCCGAGGCGGCGCCCGCCACGACAGCGGCCGACAGGGTCAGGGCGGAAATCAGGGAAACTTTCATCACGCGATACTCTTGGGTGTTAGCGTTTGACGGATTGGGTTCGCGACAGACGCCACAGCGCCGCCGCAATGAAAAGAGGGCCCAGCAAAATCATCGCCCAGTCGAAGACCGTCATCTCACGATCCTGAATGATGACCCGCGTCACGATGGCGGCGAAGACCAGCACGATGCCGCAGTCCTGAAACCGCAGACGCCCGATAGGGTCGCTGACCCGCACCCAGCTCCAGACCCACAGGGCCACGCCCAGTCCGGTCACGGCCCATGACAGGTAAAAGGCCAGCATGATCGGCGACAGGGTCACGAGGCCTTGGGCCTTTCCTTCTTGCGATACATGGCCAGCATCCGGCGCGTGACCATGAAGCCGCCGAAGATGTTGACGCTGGCCAGCGTCACGGCGGCCACGCCCGCGCCCTTGGCGATCCAGGCGTTCGGCCCGCCCGCCTGCGCGCTCATCGCCGCCGCCGCGATCAGGCCGCCGACGATGATGACGCTGGAAATGGCGTTGGTCACAGCCATCAGCGGCGTGTGCAGCGCCGGCGTCACGCTCCAGACGACGTAATAGCCGACGAAGATCGACAGGACGAAAATCGCCAGGCGGAAGACGGTGGGATCGACGTGTTCCATCATCAACTCCTTGTCATCCCGGAAGCCCGCAGGGCTATCCGGGACCGCCGGAAACGCCGACGCTCGTTGCGGTCCCGGCTCTCCGCTTCGCTGCGGCCGGGATGACGGCTAAGGGCGCTCATCCCCTCACCCCCTCATGCACCACGGCCCCGCCATGCGTCACGACGGCGGCCTTGAGGATTTCCTCGTCCAAGTCGACCGACACGGCGCCGTCCTTCACCATCAGGCCGAGGAAGGCGACCAGATTGCGGGCGTAAAGGGCGCTGGCGTCCGCCGCGATGCGGCCGGGCATATTGGTCCAGCCGACGATCTTCACCCCATTGGCCGTGGTCACGACCTCGTTCGGCTTGGAGCCTTCGACGTTGCCGCCCGCCTCCACCGCCAGATCGATGATGACCGAGCCCGGCTTCATCGAGGCGACATGCGCCGCCGTCACCAACTTCGGCGCCGGGCGGCCGGGGATCAGGGCCGTGGTGATCACCACATCCTGCTTGATGATGTGGGCGGCGGTCAGTTCGGCCTGCTTGGCCTGATACTCGGCCGACATGGCCTTGGCGTAGCCGCCCGCTGTCTCGGCGGCCTTGAACTCTTCATCCTCGACGGCGACGAATTTGGCGCCGAGGCTCTCGACCTGTTCCTTGGCGGCGGGGCGCACGTCGGTGGCGGTGACGACCGCGCCCAGACGCCGCGCCGTGGCGATGGCCTGCAGTCCCGCGACCCCCGCCCCCATGACGAAGGTCTTGGCGGCGGCCACCGTCCCGGCGGCCGTCATCATCATGGGGAAGCCCTTGCCATAGGCATAGGCCGCCTCAATCACCGCGCGGTATCCGGCCAGATTGGCCTGTGACGAAAGCACGTCCATCACCTGCGCCCGTGTGATGCGCGGCACGAACTCCATGGCGAAGGCGGTGGCGCCTGCGCCCCTCAACGCCTCTACCGTGGCCTTGTCGCGCCAGGCGTCCAGCAGGCTGATGACAACCGCGCCGGGCTTCAGGGTGCTGATTTCCGACGCCGTCGGCCCGCGCACCTTCAACAGGATGTCGGCCCCGGCCAGCGCCGCCGACAGATCCGGCTTCACCGCCGCCCCGGCCTCGGCGTAGTCGGCGTCAGGGATGGACGAGCCCAGCCCGGTTCCGGCCTCGACCGTCACCGTCGCGCCGAGCGCAATAAGCTTCTTCACCGTTTCAGGCGTTACAGCGCAGCGCGTTTCGCCTTCACGGCGTTCGCGGGTCACGGCGATGGCGACGGCCAAGCGAATCCCTCCCTCTTCGTCAGGGTGCGACCGACGTTAGGCCAAAGCCTGAACGGCCGTCAAAGCCGCTTATGCGCTTTGGCCGCGATTTTCTTGCCTCATCACGCTGGTTTGGCGCGAGGACAGGCATTTTTCGCCCCTGCCGCCCCGATTGCACGCAAGCAAAAGGCCCGCCGGATGCTCCGACGGGCCTTTAAAGCGAAATCCTGTAAAGGATTCGTCCGGCTCAGTGCGCCTTCTTGCTCTTCAGCATGAAGAAGCCCGCGACGCCCAGAACGGCGCCGCTGATGAAGGCCGGGATGAAGCCCGCGCCGACGGCGAACCACACCGTCAGGAACAGGATCAGCACCGCCATCGCCAGCGAGACCCACTTGGTCAGGCCCATGAACAGGGCCCAGGTCCAGGCCTGTTCGGTGATGATCATCTCCCCGTGAACGTGGGGGGCGGCGTGCGCTTCGTGCTGGTCGGCCATCAGGTCTTCCAAAAAAGAGTCGGGATTTCGTCCGTCCTTATAGCGAGGCGGGCGCGCGGCTCAAGCCCGGCGCCGCTTCACCCGTCAATCCAGCGTCGCCAGAACGGCTTTTGCGAAGGCGGCGACGTCGAACGGCTTGCCCGCCGGGTCTTCGCCGCGCCGCACGATGACGATGTTTCGGCTGGGTACGATCACCACATACTGCCCCCGGTTGCCGAAGGCGGCGAAGGTATCAGACGGCACCCCGTCCGAGCGGTTCATCAGCCAGAAGGTCGCGCCATAGCCGAAGTCGCCCGTCGGCGGCTGCGGCCCGGTCGGCGCCGTGACGTAATCGCGCCAGCCTTCAGGCAGGATGCGCCGCCCTTCCCACACCCCGTCCTGCAGATACAACTGGCCAAAGCGCGCCAGATCGCGCGCCGTGGTCCAGACCTGGCTCGACAGGATGTAGTTGCCGCGCCAGTCCGTCTCAGCCCAGGTGTGTGTCATGCCCAGCGCATCGAACAGTTCGGCGGGCGGATGGGCCGCAAAGCCCGGCGCTGCCGCCATGGTCGCCAGCAGGGTGTCGTTGTTGGCGTAGCGATAGACCGTCCCCACCGGCGCCAGCAGCGGCCAGCCCGGCGCCTGCTCATCGACGGCCGTGCCGCCGAAATAGAGGTTGTCGGTGCGGTTGCCCGCCGTGTCGCTGGTCAAGCCCGACGACATCCGCATCAGGGCGTCGACGGTGATGGCCCCGCGCGGGTCGCCCGGCGTGCGCCAGTTGGCGATGGCGGCGGGCGCCATCACATCCAGTTCGCCGCGCTGGACCGCCGCGCCGATGACGGTTCCGGCCAGGCTCTTGGCCACCGACCATGTGCGCTGGGGCGTGTTCGGGCCAAAGTCAGGCGCATAGCGTTCCGCCACCCGCTTTCCGCCCTGCATCACCACGACGCCGGTGGTGTTGGTTCCCGCGCCGAATCCCTGATCGAAGGCGCGGCCGACGGCGGCGTCCAGCGCGCGGGCGTTCCCCTTGGGCCGCGCGGTCGGCATGTCGGGCGCCGAGGCCCGGCGCGCCAGCGGCGCTCGTTGCAGCGAACCGCCCGGCGCATAGCCCATCGGTTCGATGACGCAGCCGCGCCCGTCGGTCCATGTGGCGGCGCGGGCCGGGGCGGCGGCGTCCCACGCGACGGTGACGACGTTCCCCGTCATCTCGGCCTTCATGTCGCCGATCAGCGATTGCAGCTCGGGATAGATGCCGACCAGTTCGTTCGCCTCGACGCTGGCGACCGACCGTTCAGCGCCCGCCGCGCGGGCCGAATGGACGGCGCTGCACACCGTCAGCGCCTTATACCCCGCCGCAAGGGCGCGGTGATTGGCCGAAGCCTCAGTCTGGGCGGAAACCGTCGTCGGCAGGGCGAGAACGGCGGCGAGAACAAGAACACGGGACGCGATTTTCATGCCGCCACGCTTCAACGCCGCACGCGCCCCTGTCAACGCCTCAAAACTCACTCCTTCTCCCCTTGTGGGAGAAGGTGGCAGGCGCAGCCTGACGGATGAGGGGTGTCGGCGCGGCGGCGAGAATTCGAGGCGTCGCTCGCCACATGGCCTGTGTCGCGTACACACCCGTCATCCGGCCCTGACGGGCCACCTTCTCCCACAAGGGGAGAAGGACGTCAGAGCGCTTCGAACCGGTCGATCAGGCCTTCCAGCCGCTTGGTCCCGATGGTCCAGAAGGCCGGGTCGCGCGGGTTCAGGCCGAACGGCTTCAGCGCCTCGACATAGGTCCGCGCCCCGCCGCCGGACAGCAGCTCGCGATACAGGGGCGTAAAGCCCGCCGGATCCTTGGCCCGCGTCTCCATCAGCGCCGCGACCAGCAGGTCGCCGAACGCATAGGCGTAGACATAGAAAGGCGCGTGAACGAAGTGGCTGACATAGGCCCACCAGTCTTCATAGCCGGTCAGGTCGACGGACGGGCCGAGGCTGGCGCCCAGTTCCTCCATCCAGATGTCGCGGATGCGCTCGACCGGAACCTCGCCCGCCGCCCGCTCGTCGTGGAAGCGCGTCTCGAAGCGGTGGAAGGCGATCTGGCGCACCACCGTGTTCAGCCCGTCCTCGATCCGGCCCGCCAGCAGGGCGCGCTGTTCGTCCGGCGTCGCCTCGGCCAGCAGGCGGTCGAAGGTCAGCCCCTCGGCGAAGATCGACGCCGTCTCGGCCAGCGTCAGCGGCGTATCGGCCAGCAGCGACCCCTGCGCCGCCGCCAGCGTCTGGTGCACCCCGTGGCCCAGTTCGTGGGCCAGCGTCAGCACATCGCGCCGCTCGCCCATCCAGTTCAGGAAGACATAGGGGTGCCGATCCGCCGTCACCGGGTGGGCGTAGGCGCCCGACTGCTTGCCTGCCCGCGCCCGCGCATCGATCCACGGCCGGTCGAAGAACCAGCCCGCCCGGTCGGCGAAGTCTCCGCCCAGATCGGCGAAGCTGGACAGCACCACCTCACGCCCGCCCGCCCAGTCATAGGCGCGCGACGCCGCCGCCTCGATCGGCGCGTTGCGGTCCCAGTGGGCCAGCTTGTCCTTACCCATCGCCTGGGCCTTCAGCGCATAATAGCGATGCGCCAGACGCGGATAGGCTTCGGCCACCGCCTCGGCCATGGCGTCCACGCTCTCGCCGTCGACCTCATTGCCCAGATGGCGGCTGTCGGCGGGGCGTTTGAAGCCGCGCTTTTTGTCCTCCAGCGCCTTTTCGGCGGCGACGGTGTTCAGCACCATGGCCATGGTCCGGGCAATGCCGGAAAAGGCCGTCGACAGGCCCTCGCCCGCCGCCTGACGCTTGGCGCCGTCCGCGTCGCTGAGACGGTTCAGCCCTTCGGCCAGGGTCAGCTCCTCATCCCCGACCGGCGCGCGCAGCACCGCCAGCGTCTCGTCGAACAGACGCGGCCACTGGGCCTGAATCGGCCCGCGCTCGGCGATGAAGGTCTCAAGCTCAGCCGACAGTTCATGCGGCTTCATCGCCCGCACCCGGCGCAGCCACGGCGCCCAGCGCGCGGCGGACGCATGGGCCGCCAGCGCCGCCTCCACCGCCGCCTCGTCCAGAGCATTGATCTCCAGCGTCAGCCAGACGGTCGGGGTGGCGATGACGGTCAGCTTCTCGCGGATATCAGCCTCGAAGCCCTGCGCCGCCGCATCCTCGCGGTTGGTCGAGGCGGCCAGAAAGGCATAGGCGCCCAGCCCTCCCATCACGTCCGCCGCCTGTTCGTAAAGCCCGATCGCCTCGTCCAGCGCCCGACCCAGTTCAGCGCCCGAAAGCGCGGCCAGCCGCCCCTGCCAGCCGTTCATCCGCTCCACCAACGCCCCCGCGCGCTCCAGATCGGCGGCGATGCGCGGGTCTTCACGCGAAGTATAAAGGTCGGACAGATCCCACACTGGGGCGTCGGCGAAGTCGGTCGGTTTCACTGGGGCGTTCATGCCCTTGGTTGTGGGGAGCCGGTGGACGCGATGCAAGCCGCACCCTTCCTTCTTCTCCTCTCACGGGCAGAAGAGAACTCAGACCCGCGTCTGGTCCCAGGTTCCGAACTCGTGGGCGATGCAGCGGTCGATCAGCAGGCGCCAGACCGGCTCGGCGATATCGGGCGACAGGCCGGCGGGTTCGGCCGCCTTCAGCACCTTGGCCACCACATCGTCGATGCGGGCCTGATCGAAGACGGCGTCGCGGTTCGGCTTGATGCGGGCGGCGGCGTCCATATAGCGCTGACGCTCGGCCAGCAGCGTCACCAGCGCGCGATCCAGCGCATCCACGCCCTGACGCACATCGGCCATGCTGGCGCAGTCTTGGGGGGCCTTGCGTTCGTCGATGGCGACGGTGCGGGGGGCGGTCATCAGGTCAGCCGACAAAGGCGCGCTCCAGAACATAGTCGCCGGGTTCGGCGTTCGAGCCTTCTTTCAGGCCGTAGGATTCCAGCAGTTCGCCGGTCTCCTTGATCATGGCCATCGAGCCGCACAGCATGACGCGGTCGCTGTTGGGCGAGAAGCCGATGGGCAGTTGCAGGTCGGCGAAGACGTCGCCCGACTTGATGCGGTCGGTGATGCGACCCGGCGTCTCGAACCGTTCGCGGGTCACGGTTGGATAATAGGTCAACTGGGCCCTGGCCTCGTCGCCGATCAGCGGGTCGTCGTGAATCTCGTGGCTGAAGAAGTCGCGATAGGCCAGATCCGAGATGTTGCGCACCGTGTGGCAAACGATGACCTGCTTGAAGCGCGAATAGGTTTCAGGGTCGCGCGCGACCGACAGCCACGGCGCCAGTCCGGTGCCGGTGCCGATCAGCCACAGACGCTCGCCCCCGGTCAGGGCGTCCAGCACCAGCGTCCCGGTCGGCTTCTTGCCCATCAGCACGCTGTCGCCCGCGACGATCTTCTGCAGGCGCGAGGTCAGGGGGCCGTCCTCGACCTTGATGGAGAAGAACTCCAACTCCTCGGCCCAGAAGGGGCTGGCGATGGAATAGGCGCGCAGCACGGGCTTTCCGCCGTCTTCGCCCGGCAGGCCGATCATGACGAACTCGCCCGAGCGGAAGCGGAAATCCTCGGGCCGCTTTACGCCAAAGCTGAACAACTGGTCGTTCCAGTGGCGGACCCACAGGACTTCGAGTTCGTGGAAAGGACTGGCCTTGACGGGCGGGGCTGAGGGGGAGGCGTCAGACATGGCGACTACCTAGGCCGTCAGGGGCGGTTGCGAAAGTCTCGCGAGGGTCGCAGCGGCGTATTGAACTCAATTTCAGGCAGCCGCGGCCGTGATTCCTTACCCTTCTCCCGATGGGAGAAGGTGGCCCGATAGGGCCGGATGAGGGTTCCCGGCATCCGTCGGCGTAAGCCGCCGCGACACGGCTAGACGCCGACTGACGGGTTGAACCCTCACCCTTTCGCCTTAGCCAATCGCTTCGCTCTTGGAGGCTCAAGCCCTCTCCCATCGGGAGAGGGATGAAAGAGGGATGACGACGGAGGATTCCGTCTCTAGCTTCACCATCATGCGCACTCTTCTTCTCGCCTCGACGATCCTGATGGCTGCGACCCCGGTGTTCGCACAGTCCTCGCCTCAACCCGCAACGCCGCCCGCCGCCACGGCGCCTGCGTCCTCGATCCTGACCGTCGAGCGGGTGTTCGCCAATCCGTCGCTGGCCGGGCCGGTGGCCAAGGGCGTCAGCCTGTCGCCCGATGGCGAACTGGTCGCCTTCCTGCGCTCGCGCGAGGATGATGTGGACGTGCTGGACCTGTGGGCCGCGCCGGTGAAGGGGGGCGAGCCGTTCAAGCTGATCGACGCCCGCGCCCTGGTTCCCGACGCGGGCGAACTGTCCGAGGCCGAGAAGGCGCGGCGCGAGCGCATGCGGATTTCGCAGCGCGGCGTGGTCGAATATTCGTGGGACGAGCAGGGCCGCTACATCCTGGCTCCGCTGGAAGGCGATATCTTCCTGGCCAACCGCGCCGACGGCAGCGTGCGGCGTCTGACCGAGACGGCGGCCGATGAGATCGACGCCAAGGTCTCGCCCAAGGGATCGTTCGTCAGCTTCGTGCGCGACCAGAACCTGTTCGTGGTCAATCTGGAGACGGGCGCCGAACAGGCGATCACCACCGACGGCAAGGACCTGATCACCTGGGGCGCCGCCGAGTTCATCGCTCAGGAAGAGCTGGACCGCGACACCGGCTATTGGTGGAGCCCGAACGAGCGCTACATCGCCCTGCAGCGCACGGACGAAAGCCCGGTCGACGTCATCCCGCGCCTCGACATCACCGGCGGCGGCGCCTCGGTGGCCCAGCAGCGCTACCCCCGCGCCGGACGGCCCAACGCCGTGGTCGAGCTGTATGTTCAGGACGTGCAGGCGGGTCAGCGGGTCAAGGTCGATCTGGGCGCCGACACGGACATCTATCTGGGCCGAGTGAACTGGGCGGCGGACGGTTCTGTCGCCTATGTTCAGCGCCTGTCGCGCGACCAGAAGCGGCTGGATCTGCTCAGCGTCGATCCGGCCACGGGCGCCAGCCGGGTGATCGCCAGCCAGACCTCGAACGCCTGGGTCAACGTCACCCATGACTTCAAGGCGCTGAAGGACGGGAACTTCATCTGGTCCAGCGAAGAGAGCGGGTGGCGTCACCTGTATCTCTACAACAAGGACGGGCGTCAGCTGCGGGCCGTCACGCGCGGCGACTATCCGGTGAAGTCGCTGGACGGCGTCAATCAGGACACGGGCGAGGTCTTCTTCACCGCCTCCATGCGCGACGGCAGGGAATATCCGATCGAGCAGCAGCTGTTCCGCGCCAGCTATAAGCGCACCCTGGCGCCGACCGAGGTCACGCCGCGCGGCGGCTGGTGGAGCGCCACGGTCAATGGCACCGGCACGGCCTATGTCGGCAACTATACCGACGTAAACACCCCTTCGCAGTCGGCGCTCTATTCGATCAACGGCCAGCGCGTGCGCTGGATCGAGGAGAACAAGCTCCAGCCCGGCCACCCCTTCTGGCCCTATGCGGAGCGCCAGCAGAAGCCGAGCTTCGGCACGCTGCAGAGCCACGGCGAGACGCTGATGTGGCAGATGACCACGCCGCCGGGCTTTGACCCGTCCAAACGCTATCCGGTGGTCATGCAGGTCTATGGCGGCCCGTCGGCGGGCGGGGTGAAGAACGGCTGGCAACCGGCGACGAACCAGTTGCTGACCGAGGCGGGCTATATCGTCTTCCGTCTGGACAACCGGGGCGAGGGCGACCGTTCGGCCGCCTTCAAACAGGCCCTCTATCTGAAGATGGGCCAGCCCGAGATCGAGGATCAGGTCATCGGCGCCGACTATCTGCGCTCGCTGCCCTATGTCGACGCCGACCGGATCGCCATCATGGGCTGGTCCTATGGCGGCTTCATGAGCCTGATGGCGCTGACCGAGCCGAAGATGGGGCTGGCCGCCGCATTGGCAGGCGCTCCGCCGACGGAATGGAGCCTGTACGACACCGCCTATACCGAGCGCTATATGTCGACGCCGCAGGGCAATGTGGCGGGCTATGCGGCGTCTGACGTGCTGGGGCGTCTCGACAATATGACCGGGCGTCTGCTGCTGATGCACGGCATGGCGGACGACAACGTCATTTTTGAAAACACCACACGGGTCCTGAACGCCCTGCAGGAAAAGAGCATTCCGTTCGAAACCATGCTCTATCCGGGTCAGCGCCACGGTATTCGCGGCAATGACCGCCAGTTGCACCAGTGGCGGACCTATCTCGACTTCCTGGACCGCACCATCGGAACGCGCGCGCCGCAGAAGGCGGACTGAGGCGGCTTCTGACCCGGCGGAACCCGGCCCCGCGGCCGCCGTTCCGCCGGAATGGAAAAGTTGTTCAATCATCTGGCCAACACGACGGCCAAGCTGGCCGGGCGGCCGTGGACCTTCATCATCTGCGTGGCGATGGTGCTGGTCTGGGCCGTGACGGGGCCGGTCTTCCATTTCAATGAGACGTGGCAGCTGGTGATCAACACCGGCACGACCATTGTCACCTTCCTGATGGTGTTCCTGATCCAGAACACCCAGAACCGCGACGCCGCGGCCATGCACGCCAAGATGGACGAGCTGATCTATGCGGTGAAGAAGGCCGACGCGGGCTTCATCGGCATAGAGCACCTGACCGACAAGGAGCTGGCCGACATCCTGCAGGAGGTCGAACGACGCGGCCGCGACATCCACGCCGGCCACCCCGCACGCCCGGTCCGAAGCCGCCCGGCGTCACGGGTCGAGACGTGATGCGGCCCGCATGAAAAAGGCCGCCGAGCTTTCACCCGGCGGCCCCTGATCTGTTCGACGCCTCTCGCAAGAAGAGAAGACGTCCGCTTCAGCCCTTCAGGCTTTTCAGCGCCAGTTCGTGGCGATAGGCCGCCACATCGGCCAGCGCCGCATCCAGCGCCGTGCGCACCCGCTCCAGTCCGGCAGGCGCAGCAGCCTGCTCTCCAAACTCGACCTCTTCGCAGACCTGGGCCAGGGCCTTGGCCCCGATGCCCGCTCCGGCGCCGCGGATGGTGTGAACGGCGTCGCGCCAGCCCTCGCTGGACGAATCCAGCATGGCCGACCACATGCGGGCCTGTTCGGCGAACAGGCCCAGCACTTCTTCCGTCACATCATCCATGCCCGCTGTCATGGCTTCGAGGACGGTGAAATCCACCGCCCCCGACAGGTCGCGTCTGGCCATTCAGCCTTCGGCCTCTTCGCCCTTGGCCAGACGCGAGTTACGCGACGACCAGATCAGATAGACGGCCAGACCGAACAGGTTCCACAGCAGGAAGTAGAACTGGGTCGAGCTCTTCAGGCTGAAGAAGAAGACGATGCAGCCGACGATGGCGATGCCGCCGACCAGCCACCACAGCGGCGCCTTGAACTTGCGCTCGCGGTTCGGCTCGCGCACGCGCAGGACGATCAGGCTGACGCCCACGGCCATGAAGGCCATCAGGGTGCCGGCGTTGGCCAGCGAGGCCAGTTCGTCCAGACGCATGATGCCCGCCAGGAAGGCCACGACGATGGCGGTGAACACCGTCACCACGGCCGGAACGCCGCGCTTGGAGATCTTGGCCAGACGGTTTGGCAGCAGGCCGTCGCGCGACATGCCCAGGAAGATGCGGCTCTGGCCGAACAGGAAGGCCAGCAGCACGGTCGGCAGGGCGATCACGGCGGCGGCGGCGATCCACTGGGCGGCGACGCCCTGGCCCAGACCGCGCATGATATGGGCCAGCGGCTCGGGGCTGTCGGCGAAGCTGGACACCGGCGCAGCGCCGATCGCAGCGGCGGCGACGGCGATATACAGCACGGTGCAGACCACCATCGAGCCGACGATGCCGATGGCCAGATCGCGCTCGGGCTTCTTGGTTTCTTCGGCCGCCGTGGCGATGGCGTCAAAGCCGTAGAAGGCGAAGAAGATGATGGCCGCAGCCGCCATCACCCCCGTCTGCACGAAGGGCGCCCCGAAGCCGTTGGGCATGAAGGGCGTGAAGTTGGCCGTATCGAAGTGCGGCATGGCGATGGCCACGAACACCACCAGGGCGGCGATCTTCACGAACACCAGCACCGCGTTCAGCGTGGCGCTTTCCTTGGTGCCCAGCAGCAGCAGGCCCGTCACCACGGCGATGATGAAGATGGCCGGCAGGTTGATCAGCCCGCCCTCGACGTGCGGCCCCACGGTCAGGGCGAACGGCAGGTCGATGCCCAGTCCCGCCAGGAAGGGCACGGCATAGCCGGACCAGCCGACGGCGACCGTCGACACGACCAGCGAATATTCCAGGATCAGGCTCCAACCCACGACCCAGGCGAAAATCTCGCCCAGCGCGGCATAGGAATAGGTATAGGCGCTGCCCGATGCGGGCATGATCGTCGAAAGTTCGGCATAGGCCAGCGCCGCACAGGCGCACACCAGACCGGCCAGGGCGAAGCTGATCAGCACCGCCGGACCCGCCAGACCCGCGCCGACCCCGATCAGCGTCAGAATGCCGGTGCCGACGATGGCGCCGACGCCCAGCGCCATAAGGTGCGGCCACCCAAGAGTTTTTTTCAGCCCCGGCCCCGAATTCGGTGCCAGCATCACGTCGATCGAACGTCGACGATTCCAGAACGCCATAATCGTTTACTCCCCCTGCCGCACTTGTATTGGCGGCTGAATCAAGGCGCGACCTTAGCGCGCGATGCAATGATGATAAAAGATGCAATTCACGCTTGCGCCCCGCCCCAGTCCTGAGTAATAGGAGCGCCCTTCGCCGAGGCAAACACCGCCGACGCAAAGGACCGGCGCCACACCAAGGGCGCAGACGACGGTACGGGTGATTAGCTCAGTTGGTAGAGCAGCTGACTCTTAATCAGCGGGTCCACAGTTCGAACCTGTGATCACCCACCATCGTCTCTTCATTACATTCTGGCCGACTCCCCTTCGGGGGCCAGAGCCTGTTTCCATGCTATAGTTCGCCCCATCACCTTGTCATGCAGGCGCGGCGTGCGCGGCCCAGCCTACGCGCCGCCTCCTCCAGCACTGCCGCAGGCTTGGCGAAGCACAGACGCATAACCCCGTCGCCGTCAGCAGAGGACATGAAGGCCGAAACGGGGATCGCTGCCACGCCGTGTTCCGTCACAGCCCGATCAGCGAATTCGACGGCATCGACAGGGATGCCCGACGCCTTCAGGTCCACGCACAGGAAATAAGTCGCCTCTGAAGGAAGGACAGCGAAGCCCTCGTCCGACAGGGCCTTCGCCAGATGATCGCGCGCCTGCGTCAAGGCAGCAGCCTGATTTTCAAAGCGCGTGATCGGCCAAGCCAGGCCTTCAGCCACCGCAGCCTGAAGATGAGGCGCCGTCGAGAAGGCGATGAACTGATGCGCCTTCGCCGCCGCCTCCAGCAGCGCTCCGCGCCCCACCAGAAAGCCGACCTTCCATCCCGTCAGGCCGAACAGCTTGCCCGCCGAGCCGATCTTGAGCGTACGGTCGGCCATACCCTGAACCGACGCCAGTGAAACATGGCGGCCGTCATCATGGACCAGCCGTTCCCACACCTCGTCGCTGATGGCGATCAGGTCGTGTTGGAGACAGACTGCGGCGACCATCTCCACCTCGTCACGGCTGAACGCCCGTCCCGCCGGATTGAGCGGATTGTTGAACACAAGGGCGCGGGTGCGCGGCGTGATAGCGGCTTCAAGCGCCTCACGGGTCAGACGCCAGTGTGGCGGCGCCAGCGACACGGCGCGCGCTACGCCGCCTGCCCGCTCGATCAACGGACGATAGGCGTCATAGGCCGGCTCGATGATGATGACTTCATCGCCCTGTATGACGACGGCCAGCAACGCCGCCGCGATCGCTTCGGTCGCGCCAGACGTCGCCACGATGTTCGCCTCGGTCAGGCTCAGACCATCAAAGCGATTATAAAAATCTGCCGCCGCCAACCGCAGGTCAGCCGTCCCGCGCGAAGGCGCATACTGATTGGAGGCTTCGCGCAACGCGCGCGCCGCAGCCTCGATCAGGTCTGACGGCTCATCTCCATCCGGAAACCCCTGCCCCAGATTGATGGCGCCGTGCGCTCGCGCCAATCCGGACATCCGCTCGAACACCGTCGTCGGCATGGCGTCGAACAGAGGATTGAGGCGAAGTTTCATGGTGTCTCCTGCTCGATCATAAAGGCGCGGGCCGCACGTGCGGCCCGCAGTTTCATGGGAGGAAACGCCTCTGGGAGAGACGCTCGAACCTCTCATGCCCGTCCGCGCGGTCCAATTCAGAAATACTGTGCGGCGTTTCAGCTTTTATCGCCAGCCGCACATCCGCGTCCCGCATAGCGACGTTGACAGGCGCCGCACTTGATCGCATGGATGATGTCTTAACTTAGATACGACTTCTCGATGGAGATCGTGCAGGACATGTTCATGACCTATCCGGCCCGCCGGGCTCAGGCGGCTTTAGGCCGGCGCAGCTAATGACGCCTTCCCGTATTCTGAGCGGGGTGCGGGACTTCGCCCTTGTCCTGATCGCCTCAATGACCGTGCTGTTTTTCCTGCTGCGCCTGACCGGAGATCCCGCCCTTGCGATCGCAGGCGAAGGCGCTTCACCCGCACAGATCGAGGCGGTTCGGGTTGAATACGGCTTCGACAAGAACCTGATCGTCCAATACGGCCATGCAATGCTGCGGTTGCTGCAGGGCGATTTCGGCAAGTCGCTGTCCGATGGAATTCCTGCGCTGGAAAAAGTCCTGGCCTCCCTGCCCGCCACCCTGTTTCTGGCAGCCATGGCGTTGAGCCTGAACCTGATGATCTCGCTGCCGTTGGGAGCCTGGCTAGGTCAGAAACGCACGGGTGCAGCGCGCCGTATTGTACGCGGCGTGCTTACGGTAATGCAGGGTTTTCCCGGCTTCGTCATAGCTCTGCTGCTGATCAACCTGTTCGCCGCCGGGCTGGAGTGGCTACCGTCGATCGGATACGGCGGCCCGGCGACGTGGGTGCTGCCGGTGATCTCGGTCGTTTCCTTCCTGGCCCCCAAGCTGATACGCGTGGTCGAAGCCAACACCCATGCCGCCTTGGCCGCCGATTTCGTCCGCACTGCCCGTTCTACCGGCGCGTCCGAAAACGAAGTCCTGTGGCGCCACGTGATGCCCAATGCGCTGCTCGGCGCCGTCGCACTGATCGGTGCTGAGCTGGCCTTCATGCTGACCGGTCTTGTGGTCATCGAGACCATCTTCGCATGGCCGGGCATCGGCTGGCTTTTGGTTCAATCCACCCTGAATCTGGACTTTCCCGTCGTCCAGGCCGTCGTTTTCGTCATGGTTGTCAGCGTTTTCCTGAGTAACGCCGTGACCGAAATGACGCAGGCCATGCTGGACCCGCGCATCCGCAGCCATTCAAGAGCCGCGTCATGAGCAGCGTCCAATCCAGAAAGGCCTCGCCCGCTCTTGTCGCCGCCAGCTTCGTCGGCCTTGTCTGTATCGCCGTCATGGTGTTCGGCGACCGGCTGTCCGGCCACGACTATCGCGTGATCAATTTGTCTATGCGCCTGGCTGCGCCGCTTTCGCCGAGCCATCTGCTCGGCACAGACGAATTGGGTCGCGACGTACTGGCGCGCCTGCTGACCGGAATGCGCTGGTCAATAGGCTCCGCGTTCTGCGCCACGCTGATCGCCTTCAGCATCGGCACGACGTTCGGCCTGGCTGCGGCGCACAAAGGCGTCTGGCTGGGTGCGACCCTCAGACTGCTGACCACTTTCACGCAATCCTTCCCATCGTTTGTCATGGCGGTGACGGTCATCGCACTGTTGGGCGACAGTGGATTCTGGGCGGTGACGCTGACATTAGGCCTGGTGACCTGGCCGGTCTTTTCTCGCGTGGTCTACGCCGAGGCCAGCAGCCTGTTCCAGCGCGAATACGTCCAGGCCGCCGAGATGACGGGAATGAGCCTCGTTCGTCTGTACAGTCGCCATGTTCTGCCTGCGCTTGCTCCAACGCTTTCAGTGCTGGTGGTCTTTCACTTCGCCGAAATGATCGTGGCTGAAAGCGCGCTGTCCTTCCTGGGCATAGGCGCACCATTAGGCGCCGCAACCTGGGGCGCCATGTTGAGCGAGGGGCGCGCCTTTATGCTGCAGGCGCCATGGCTGACCCTGGGCCCGGCCTTCGCCATGGTCATCATCATCGTCGCCGCCCACGGGCTTGGCCAGCATCTGCGGAATCTGACTCGATGAGCCTCGCCAATCTGAACATGGCGCCGGAAACAGTGCTTGATATCCGCGGATTGAGGCTCGAAGCAATCGCTGACAGCCGCGTGCTGATCCCTGGGCTCAACCTTTCCATTCAGCGAGGCGAGATCGTCGGCCTGGTCGGCCAATCAGGGTCAGGCAAGACCCTGACCTGCTACGCAGTAGGCGGTTTGACGCCGCCAGGCGTGCGCGTCACGAGCGGAGAGATCCACCTGCAGGGTCGCCGCATCGATAACCTTCCCGAAGCGGAGTGGCGCGCAATACGCGGCGGACATATCGGCATGGTGTTTCAGGACCCTTTGTCGTCCTTCAACCCAGTAAAGACCGTAGGCTCGATCTTGATCGAGTCTGCCCGACGCCATCGCAAACTAGACAAGGCGGCTGCACGCGCCCTAGCCATTGAGACGCTGCAGGCGATGCGTCTGCCCGGCCCCAACGCCAGCATTGACGCCTGGCCTCACCAACTGTCCGGCGGACAGCGCCAGCGCGCCATGATCGGTCTGGCGCTGATCAATCAGCCTGCGCTGATCCTGGCTGACGAACCGACCACAGCGCTCGACCCCACAGTGCAATTACAAATTCTGGCCCTGTTGCGACGCCAGGCTCAACAGGCTGCCGCGCTGATGATTACCCATGACATCTCCGCCGCCGGCGCCGTCTGCGACCGCATCGCTGTCATGCTGGACGGTGAAATCATCGAGGAGGGTCCGACCAATCAGGTTCTGTATGAACCGATGCACCCCTTCACACGAAGTCTGCGAGACGCCGCACATCTGGGGACACGGCCATGAACACGCCGCTGTTGTCGGTTCAAAATCTGGGCGTCGCCTATGGAAGCGGCCAAAATCGGCGCTTTGTCCTTCGCGGCGCCGAGTTCGATCTTGCGCCCGGCCAGGTCATGGCCATCGTCGGCGAATCCGGCTCAGGCAAGTCGACCCTGGTGCGCGCTGTGGCGGGCTTGGTCTCTCCTTCCGAAGGGAGGATCACGTTCAAAGGGGAAGCGCTCCCCCCCTTGAGCAAACGCTCCAGGGCCATGCTGCACAGCATCCAGATGGTATTTCAAGACCCGGGCGCCAGCCTCAATCCGCGTCAGTCGATCCACGCTATTCTGGAAGAACCGCTGATCGTTGTCGGCAGGCTGGATCGCGCGGCGCGACGGCGACGGGTCGACGAACTGATAGACCTTGTGCACCTGCATCGTCGCCTGTTGGATCTTCGCCCCAGCGCCCTATCCGGCGGACAGAAACAGCGCATCGCCATCGCGCGAGCCCTGTCGATGGAGCCGCGCCTGCTGATCGCCGATGAGGCGCTGTCAGCGCTGGATTTCGCCAATCAGGACAAAATTTCCACTCTGCTTCTGGAGCTGAAGGAACGATTGAACCTGGCCATGCTGTTCGTTTCGCACGACATGCGCAGCGTGCGACGCATGGCGGATCAGGTCTGCGTCATTCAAAACGGCCAGGTGCTGGAGCAAGGCCCGGTCGCCGAGGTTCTGTATCGCCCACAGACCCCCTATACGCAGCTGTTGCTGGCGGCCGCCCTGAACCCTGCGGCAGCCCTTTCCGATCCTCGTCTCAGCGCAGCGCTGGAATCCGGTGGCCCGGTCACCGGCGATGCCCTGGCCGGCGTGATGGACATCATCGGCGCCAACGCCCGCATGCAGGAACAATCCGGCTCATGACGCTGCACTCTTTTCGTCTCCTCGCCATCACCAGCCTGTGTTTAGTGCTGGTCGCGGGCTGCGGTCAGGACAGCGCCAAAGCACCCCGCACGCCGGAACCTCAGGTGCTACGTGTCGCAATCGGCAGCTTGCCCCCCAGTCTGGGCAATCCATTTCGCGGCAATGGCCGTCCCGGCTCTTTGCTCTGGCTTGCCATCTATGACGGGCTGACCGCCATAGACGACGATGGAAATCTCGGCCCCGGCCTGGCCATGGAATGGGCCGCCATAGAACCTACTGTGTGGCGCTTCCGACTGAGGGAAGGCGTGCGCTACTCAAACGGAAACCCGTTCGACGCCCAGGCCGCCTCAGACGTTTTCGCATTTCTGCATTCGGAGCAGGGCGCACGCACCCTGATGGGTACAGAAGCGCGTGGAATTGTCAGTGCTCGCGCCATCGCGCCCTATGAACTCGAGATCCGCACCCAACGACCGGACCCTGTGCTGCCACGCCGCCTGGCCGCCTTCATGATGATCGAACCCAAAGCCCTGGCCGAAATGGGCGTTGACGCCTATGCGCAAAAACCAGTGGGGACCGGCGCCTTCGTCATGACCGGATGGGACCAGCGCACCCGGCGCCTGACCCTGACCAGAAATCCTGCCTCATGGCGCCCGTCCACAATCGACGGCGTCGTCTTCTATGAGTTGCCCAACGCGGCAGGTCGCACTCAGGCCCTTCTATCGGGCGATGTGGACCTCTCCCTTGTTGACCTTGAAGAAACCGAACGGCTGGAACGCAACCATTTCCAAGTCATTCATACCCCCTCCATGCAGGTGAAGGCCTATTCCTTCCGCAATGTAGGCGGGGATCCGACTTCGCCACTGCGCGATCTGCGTGTACGTCAGGCGCTGAATTACGCTGTAGACAAGGACGCTATCGCATCCCTACTGCCGCCAGGCGCTGCGCCCTCGGGTCAACCCGCCCCGAAAGGAGCTTTTGGACATGATCCGTCGATAGCGCCCTATCCTTACAGTCCCGGTAAGGCCCGCCGCCTTCTGAGTGAAGCCGGTTACCCGGACGGTTTCGACCTGACAATGGAAGTCATGACCGACGCTGCCCCCGGCGATGATCTCATGTCACAAGCCATCGCCGAGTACTGGCGCGCCGTAGGCGTCAAGACAAGGCTGAAGGTCATGACGATGCCGGATTTCCTGATGAAGTATCAAACCAACAACTGGGCAGGGGAAGCTCTCGCCCTGTCATGGAACAGCTTCCAATATTACGATGTCACCCGCTCCATGGAAGATTTCTCCTGTCTGCGCCCCACCCCATTCTTCTGTGACACTGACATCACCGAAAAGCTGCAAGTCGCCCGCGAGATCATGGACGACAGCCTACGTCTCAAGGCCTATCAGGAATTGGGCCGCCTGTATCATGACGCCGCCCCTTCGCTTTTCCTGATCGAACACCAGGACCTGTTCGCCTATTCGCCTAGAGTCGGCAATGTGAAGATTCGTCACCGTGTCCCAGTCTATGAGGACATGATCCTGCAATAAGCCTGATGCAACAGCAGATCGAGCTGCCGTATCGTGAACCTTGAAGGCCATGATGAATAGCCCTCGGACTTCACCTGCTACGCTTCTGGACCGTACAAATCGTGCAGAAATTCTATGCCCGACGACTACCAAACAGCAGGCATTGCTGCGACCTTAAGACTTACATTCCGAACATTCTCACCTACACGAGACGAGCAAACCTTCACGAACACGATCCAGAGCTAACTCTACAGGATCATCAATATTCATAAGCCCAAAGCTACCACTCAATTCAAAAACACAATGACCATGAACGACTGCGATCAACGAGCGCGCCAGTCGTGGCGCAAAAGGGCTCGCGCTATCCGGCAAGGCGGCCGTCACTTCATCGACAATGATGGCCGTCAGTTCACCGCGTTTCTGGTTCTGCAAATCGGTCAGGGCGACATCCGGAGGCAGGTGATGCTCATAAATGGCGCGCCAGATATTCGTGTGGGCGCGGGCGAAACCGAAATAGGCCTCGACCAGGCAGCGGATACGGTCAGGACCGCTATGATCCAGCGCTTGACGGACCTCATCAGCCCAAAGCTGGAAGGTGCGCGTATTGATGGCGATCAACAGCTGATCCAGCGTGCCGAAAACATTATAAAGCGTGCCGATGGAATAGCCGACGCGCTTGGCGACCTCGCGCGCTGAAAAGCGTGAAAATCCGACCTGCGCCATATGTTTGTGGCCTTCAGTCACAAAAAGCCGTTCAAGTTCCGGCCGCGTATGATCTGATCGTCTGCCCATGATCTCGACATAGCAGAAGCTGCACTGATTTCAGAAGCCGACGCAGCGCGCCGCTCACCGCCGCAATACCTGATCCTTGTGGAGCCGCCTGGCTTCAGGGCAGGGTTCGGGGGCTGGCCAGAATGCCGGGGCTGATAAACTGCGGGCGGCCGGTCCAAGTCAGCAGCTTGATCAACGTCCCGCCCGGCCTGGCGAAGGCCTCACATTCTGCTGGTCCAGGCACGCCGGGATCAGCAGAAACAAGAGCGCCCTGCCTCAGTCCGTCATAATAGTCAGCGAATTTCGCCTGCTGTTCTGCCGGCAGAACAGATTGGTAGAAGGCGGCATCCTCCCCCGCGTTGGCGACGATCAGGGCGGCGTCATCATCGGACAACTGGCGGCACAGAACACCGATCCGCGCCAGACGCTCTATGCGAACAGCCAGGCCCGCATGAGCCTTAGTCAGATCATACAGGGCCTGAGCATGGTCCGGGTCCGACGCCGCCCAGGCCTGCATAAGCGCACGAGGGTCCGCATCATCACTCGGCTCGGCGATTTGCGCGGCGGCTGCATGTCCCGCAGCAAGGGCCGGAACCGGCGCCAACGCGAGAGCGAACAAGGACCAGCGCACCGACATCACAATCCCGCGCCAGCCTCTACAGAGGCTGAAGACCGTCATGAAATCAGCCCGGTATCGGGCCGATCGGCCAGTTGGACAGGGATTCCATATCCCCTTCCTCGGACGGGCACGGCTGATAGAGAGTAAAAACTACGTCGCCGCCGAAGTACCAGTCCGCGCCCTGTTCATCCTTGACGACGCCCGTGGAGTAGCAAACCGCAGCTTTGCTGCCGTCCGGAACCATCAGGATGGCCCAGTTGGTCACGCCCGCCCCCGCCGGGTCATAGCCGTGCAGCAACAACCGGCCGCGCGTCGGCGTCACCACCCCCACGACATTGCCATCGAAGAAGATCGACTTCTGGATATCGCGATCCACGCCAGACGCTTCGATCGCCGCGCGCACATCAGGGTGCTGGAAGAAGGTCACCCCGTTGACGGGCACGGTCGGATGCTTGCCAGCATAAGCCGACAACGGCGGCGCCTTGTCGTTTTGTACGACCTCAACGGCAGGCGCTGCGTCAGCATTCGCGACCGGAGCCTGCGTCTCAGCCGGCGCAGCCTGCTTATCCGCACCACGGTCAGCCTGTGAACAGGCCGCCAACGCCACCGCCAACGCAAGCGATCCGACAACGGAGAATCCACTCTTGAGCGACATCGCTATTCCTTCAACATGAACTTCAGACGCGCACGCCCGTAGAGTTTTATGGATCATCAGCACGCAGTTGGATCGTCAGCGGTTCATCGGTCGTCCCGGCGCCGAAGATATTAGCGACCACCGCCTGTCCCTGTTCCAAAACGAATTCCGCCTGCATGGAATAGCCGGCGCCCAGCTCTTCCTCAGTCAGGGTGAAGCGTGAACAGATCGCCTGCCCCAATTGATCGGCGAAGTCCTGATCGATGCCGCCACGCCAGCCCGGCAGGCCGGTGGCGTCGGACAGTTCAATGGTCTTGCCCACAACACGTCCATCGCGCCGCCAACTATAGCTGACGCCGTCAGGCGCCGCAGCCGTACAGCCCGTGCGGCCACAGTGCAGAGCGCCGACCGGCGCCTCGGCCATTAACTGCTGCTGCTGTGCGCGAGACAGAACCTGACCGATCGACAGGTCGCCCCGGTCCAGAGACAAGCAGACATCCTGGGCTAGAGCGCCAGTCGCCATCAGCGAAACAATCGCCGCTACGCCCGTCAGCAAAATACGCATTCAGAACTCCCTGAAGCCCGCCGCGGCAGCGACGCAAGTCGTGTTCATCAGGCCTTGTTCAACAGGCGGGAACCCGGCTCTGACCGTCCAGATGATACCGTCCGTCGGCGCCGCGCCTGTAGGTTTCGGTAAAGCGGGCTGAACCGCTGTAAGATACGGTGAAACTACGCCCCTGCTCGGCAGAGACGATCACGCCCTCGACATCCCCGTCGCTTTCGTCGCCGCTTGCGTCCGAGAAATAGATTTGAAGATTGGCGATCTCCACCGGCCCGTCTGACGTCAATTCCGTCAGCACGGCCTGTCCGCATGCACGCCCCTGCCAGACGCCGCCTGCCTCGGTGTAGAGGACAGGGTTGTCCGCGATCGCCGTGGTCCAGCCCCAGCGCAGAGCCGCGTTGCCGACCACGCCTGCCGCGCCGACATCCAGCCACTCGCCCTGCAGGCTGTAAGGATAGCGCGGCGCGCCCGCTTCGTGATCCAGGTAATGAACGGCGTTCATGCCGCTGCAGGCCTGACCGGTGCATTCGTTTGCGCCGGTGCTGATCAGGGCGACACGCGTGTCGGATAGCGGGACAAAAGCCAACGGCACGAAGCTGTAGATCTCGTCGTCAATCTCGCGCACCGCCTCATTGCGCTGGGCGTTCGGGAAGGCGACGTCAAACGCCGCCGGCGTTCCCGCAGGCACAGCGTCGCGATCCACATCGTGGATTTCAATCAGTGACGGCTCTGTCGATGCCTGCGTAGCCGGAGCGCCGATCAGGAAGGCTGCCAGCGCGGCAACGCCTGAAATAATAGCTGGGGCGGGTGACGGCATGTGAGCCCTCATTGCGAAGAATGAACACCAAAAGCGATGCGCCCGCCCTCCAAGCGGATCAAGGCGCAAAAATAATTAAACACCGCTCATTAAATCTGGCAACCCGTTTTTTGATGAAATCCGCACAGTACGCGGCCCTCGCGAAGCGCAGTCGTCGATCAATCGCCAGGAGGTTGAAAGTCACCCGCTCCACATCGTCCCTATAGTTGACTTGAGCCCGTCCGCCGTTATGGCTTGGGCAACGGGGCCGATGGGACATAGGCATGCAGAATGGAGCTTCGGCTTCCGGCGATGGGGTCGCACAGGCACACGCCGCTCTGCTGAAAGACACCACCCTACAATTCGACCGTGCAGGCTTCACGCCTCCCCAACCGCCAGGCTGGCTGCACTGGCTGGGCGAGGTGCTGAGGGCGCTGGGTCCGGTGCTGAAGTGGGTGTTCTGGATCGGTCTGGCCTTGCTGGTCGCGCTGATCCTCTATGCCCTCGTGCGCGAGATCATGCGCATCCGCGCGCCGCGCGCCAGACCCCGTCCGCCGGTGGTCATGGGCGATGAAGCGTGGCGGCCCGACGCGCAGGCGGCGCGCGACCTGCTGGCCGACGCCGACGCCCTCGCCGCGCGCGGGCAATACGCCGACGCCGCCCACCTGTTGCTGTTGCGCAGCGTGCAGGACATCGAAAAGCGCCAGCCGCGCGCCCTGCACGTCTCGCTCACCTCGCGCGAGATCGCCCGCCTGAAGGCCCTGCCCGAAGCGGCCCGACCCGCCTTTGAACAGATCGGCCGCGTGGTCGAACGCAGCCTGTTCGGCGGCGCCGCCGTCGACGCTGGCGACTTCGCCGAATGCCGTCAGGCCTATGAGGCCTTCGCCCTGCCCGAGGGCTGGCGCGGATGAGCCGATCCTCCGGCGCCGTCGGCCGCGCCTTTTCTCCTGTCGTCATGATCGCGGTCCTGCTGGTCAGCGTCGTCGCCCTGGCCGGTCTGGGCGTGCTGTCGGCCTATGCGCCCGAGCTGAAATCCGGCGATGACGGCGGCGGCCACGCCCTGTCGCGCGCGGCGACAGGGTTCGGCGCGGCGCCGGTGCTGCTGCGCCATCTCGGCGTGCCGGTGACGCTGAGCCGGGGGAACCTGACCCCGGCCTCGGATGAAAGCCTGCTGGTGCTGACGCCGCCGCCCGGCGCCAAGTCCGCGCAGGTCGACGACATCAACCACGCCGGGGCGACCCTGCTGGTCCTGCCCAAATGGGGCACGGCGCCCGACCCCGAACATCCCGGCTGGGTCCGCACCCTGGGCGCCCTGCCCGACGACGCCGCCCTGTCGCCGCTGAGCGATCACCTGCGCCGGGGGGTCGAGTTACATGCCCGTGAGGGCAAGGGCCCGGTGCAACTGAGGCGACCTGACGGCTCTGCGGTCGGCGCTGCGGTTCAGGTGGACGGGCTGCGGACCTTTTCCGGCCCGGACTGGATCCCGGTCGTGACCGACGGTCAGGGCCGTTCCGTGCTGGCCATGCACGCCCAGAGCCGCCTCTATGTTCTGGCCGACGCCGATCTGTTGAGCACCCACGGCCTGAAAACCCTGAACGGCGCGCGCACCGCCATCGCCCTGCTGGACGTGATGCGGGCGAAGAATTCTCCGGTCATCTTCGACCTGACGCTTCATGGAATGCAGCGCACCCGCAGCCTGTTGCGGCTGATGCTGGAGCCGCCGCTGCTGGGGATGACGCTGGTGCTGGCGGCGCTGGCGGTCTTCGCCGGTTATCAGGCCGTGGTCCGTTTCGGCCCAGCGCGAGAGAGCGGCCGCGCCATCGCGCTGGGCAAGCGCGGACTGGCGGACAATACGGCGGGGCTGGTGCGGCTGGCCCGGCGCGAGCATCACATGGCCGCGCCCTACGCCCTTCTGACGCGGGCCGCCGTGGCCCGCGCGATCGGCGCGCCGCGCCGCCTCAGCGACGCCGAACTGGACGCCTTCCTGGACCGTGTCGGTCAGGCCCAGGGCGCGCATTCCACCTATTCCGCCCTGGTCGATCAGGCCCGGGCCGCCAAAACGCCCGGCGATCTGATGCAGGTCGCCGCCGCCCTTTATCGCTGGAACCAGGAGCTGACCCGTGCACGTCAATGAGGTGAAGACGATCGCCGAGCGCATCCGCGCCGAAATCGCCAGGGCCGTGGTCGGTCAGGACGGCGCCGTCGACCTGTTGCTGACCGCCCTGTTCGCGGGCGGACACGTCCTGCTGGAAGGTCCGCCCGGCACGGCCAAAACCCTGCTGGCCCACAGCTTCGCCCGTGCGGTCGGACTGGACTACGGCCGCATCCAGTTCACGCCGGACCTGATGCCGGGCGACATTCTGGGGTCGAACCTGTTCAACTTCCAGACTTCCAGCTTCACCCTGACGCGCGGGCCGATCTTCTGCGAACTGCTGCTGGCGGACGAGATCAACCGCACGCCGCCCAAGACCCAGGCCGCCCTGCTGGAGGCCATGCAGGAGCGTCACATCACCATCGACGGTCAGGCCCATGCGCTCAGCCCGCGCTTCACCGTCGTCGCCACCCAGAACCCGATCGAGCAGCAGGGCACCTATCCCCTGCCCGAGGCCCAGTTGGACCGCTTCCTGTTCAAGCACGTCCTCGACTATCCCGACCTGGAGCAGGAGCGCGCGATCATCGCCGCCCACGGATCGCGCACCGGCCAGATGGACCCTGCCGCCCTTGGCGTGGAAATGGTGGCCGAAAGCGACGCCATCACCGCCGCCGTCGACGCTGTAGCCCAGGTGCGGCTGACGGACGAGGTGGTCGGCTATATCGCCGATCTGGTGCGGGCCACCCGCGATTCCGCCGATGTCGAGACGGGCGCCTCGCCGCGCGCCGGGGCCCTGCTGGCCGTCGCCGCCCGCGCCCGCGCCGCGCTGGACGGACGCGACTATGTCATTCCCGATGATGTGAAGGCGCTGGCGATCCCGGCCCTGCGCCACCGTCTGGTGCTGTCGCCCGCCGCCGAGATCGAGGGCCGCCGTGTCGAGCAGGTGCTGGCCGGTCTGGTGGATCAGGTGGCGGCGCCCCGGTGATCTATCCCAGCCGACGCGCGGTGATCGTTCTGGCGGCGGGAGCGCCCGTCGCCCTGCTGGCGGGCGTGCTGACGCCTGTCGGCTGGCTGGCCGGTCCGGTGTGGATCGCGGGCGTCGTCCTGCTGTTCGCGCTGGACGCCGTGCTGGGCGGATCGCGCGCGGGCCTCAGCCTTGATGCGCCTGAGCCGATGCGCGCCGCCGTCGGACGACCGGGTCTGATCGGGCTGAAGGTCCGCTTCTCGTCGGGCCGCGCCCCGGCTGAGGTCGAGGCGGCCCTATCGGGCGAGGCCAAGCTGGGCCTCAATGACGAGCCGCGCCGCGCCGGGGTGCGCGACCATGCGGCCGCCCTCGCCTTTCCCTTCACGCCCGCGCGGCGCGGCGATGCGACGCTGAACGACCTGTGGGTGCGCTGGCGCGGGCCGCTGAGCCTGTGCTGGAAGCAGAAGACCTTCAGCCTTGAACAGCCGGCGCCGGTGCTGACCGACCTGCAGTGGGTGCGCGATCAGGCGGTGCGCCTGTTCGCCCGCGACGCCCTGTTCGGAACCAAGGCCCAGTTGGACATCGGCGAAGGCGCCGAGTTTCAGGCCCTGCGCGACTATCAGCCCGGCATGGACCGGCGCGCCATCGACTGGAAGCAGTCGGCCCGCCACGCCGCCCTGCTGGCCAAGGAATTCCGCACCGAGCGCAATCACAACGTCATCATGGCCCTGGACTGCGGCCGCGCCGCCTGCGAGCCGGTCGACGGCATGCCGCGCGTGGACCGTTTCATCCATGCGGCCCTGCTGCTGTCCTATGCCTGCCTGCGCTCGGGCGACCGGGCGGGTCTGTTCGCCTTCGATTCCCGCCCCCGACTGACGACTGGCGCCGTCGGCGGCATGAACGCCTTCCGAACCCTGCAGACCGTCGCGGGCCGGATCGACTATTCGACGAACGAGACCAACTACACCCTGGCCCTGGCCACCCTGTCGGGTCAGCTTCAGCGCCGCTCGCTGATCGTGGTCTTCACCGACTTCACCGACTCCACCGCCGCCGAACTGATGATCGAGTCGCTGGGGCGGCTGTTGAAACGGCATCTGGTGCTGTTCGTCGTCCTGCGCGACGCAGAGCTTGAGGCCCTGGTCGCCGCCGGGCCGCAGACGCCCGAAGACGTGTCGCGCGCCGTCGTCGCCGCCAGCCTGCTGCGCGAGCGTGAAACGGTCATCGCCCGCCTGCGCCGCATGGGCGCCCACATCGTCGACGCCCCGGCCGATCAGGTCGGCCCCGAAACCGTCAACGCCTGGCTGGACCTGAAGCGGAGGGATCTACTGTGACCGACGCCCCCCTGCTGAAAAGCCAGCGCTTCCGTCAGGCGCGCGAGGACGACTGGCGCCGTCTGGAACGGCTGATGGACAAGGCCGAAAAGGGCTCGGCGTCCAAGCTGACCGACGATGAGATTCTGGCCGTCCCGGTGCTGTACCGCTCGACCCTGTCGGCCCTGTCGGTGGCGCGCGAGACGTCGCTGGATCAGGGGCTGATCGACTATCTGGAGACGCTGTCGGCGCGGGCCTATTTCTTCGTCTACGGATCGCGGGCGACGGTGCGAGACCGGCTGAAAAGCTTCTTCCGTCACGACTGGCCCGCCGCCGTGCGCGGCCTGTGGCGCGAGACGCTGATCTCCGCCGCCCTGATGCTGCTGGGCGCCGTGGTCGGGGGCTGGCTGGTCATGCACGACCCCGAATGGTTCCACGCCTTCGTGCCCGCCGATCTGGCGGGCGGACGTGATCCAGGAGCCTCGACCGCCACCCTGCGCGAGGCGCTGGACGGCGCCGACGGCGCTGGCGGCCTGTCGGTCTTCGCCGCCTTTCTGTTCACCCACAACGCCCAGGTGGCGCTTCTGGCCTTTGCGCTGGGGTTCGCCCTGTGCCTGCCGACCGGTCTGCTGATCCTCTACAACGGCGCGACACTGGGGGCCTTTTTCGCCCTGTACGCCAGCCGCGGTCTGGGGCTGGAGCTGGGCGGCTGGCTGCTGATCCACGGCGTGACCGAACTGTTCGCCGTCATTCTGGCGGGCGCGGCGGGACTGCGGATCGGGTGGGCCGTAGCTTTTCCCGGCCGCGCCCACCGGCTGGACGCCGCCGTTCAGGCCGGGCGCAGCGCAGGCGTCGTCATGGGCGGCGTCATCGTCATGCTGCTGCTGGCGGGCCTGCTGGAAGGTTTCGGGCGCCAGCTGATCGCCGACACGGGGATGCGCTACGCCGTGGCCGCCGTCACCGCCCTGATCTGGGGCCTCTATTTCTACGCCCCCCGGCGGGAGGTCGCCCGTGACCGTTGACGCCGCCCGCACCAACCGCACCGAACGTCCCTTCATCACGCCCGAGGGCGTCGATCTGAAGCTGAACATCGCCGATGCAGGACAGCGGGCCGCGGCCTTCCTGCTGGACGCCGCCATCATCATAGGGGGGCTGCTGGCCTTCACCCTGATCCTGATCTTCACCGGCGTCGGCGCCCTCAGTGCGGCCGGTCTGGGGGGGGCCGAGATGATGGCCGTGCTGTGGCTGGTGGTCTTCTTCCTGCTGAGGAATTTCTATTTCACCGTCTTTGAGCTGTCGGCCGCCGCCGCTACGCCGGGCAAGCGGTTGATGGGTCTGCGCGTCGCCTCACGCGATGGCGGGCGGTTGAGGGCGGAATCCGTCTTCGCCCGCAACGCCATGCGCGAACTGGAGGTCTTCATGCCCCTGTCGCTGCTGGCCGCGCGGGCGGGTCAGGGCCGCGTGGACAGCTGGATGTATCTGCTGGGTTTTGTCTGGGCGGCGATCTTCGTCTTCTTTCCCCTGTTCAACAGGGACAGGCTGCGGCTGGGCGATCTGGTCGGCGGGACATGGGTGGTGCGCACGCCCCGCCATAAACTGACCCGCGACATGGCAGACGACGGCGCGCAGCGCATGGCCAGCCACGGCTTCACCCTGGCGCAGCTGGACGCCTATGGCGCCAAGGAACTGCATGTTCTGGAATCCGTCCTGCGCACCGGCGACCGCAGGACGATGCAGACCGTGGCCGAGCGCAT
The DNA here is from genome assembly GCF_039673845.1 of Brevundimonas diminuta. Taxonomy (GTDB): domain Bacteria; phylum Pseudomonadota; class Alphaproteobacteria; order Caulobacterales; family Caulobacteraceae; genus Brevundimonas; species Brevundimonas diminuta_E. The sequence goes on from NZ_JBDJMK010000010.1 coordinate 171,706, forward strand.
CATGGCCAAGATCAACTGGCCGCGCGACCCGCACCAGACGGACCGCGACTTCCTCAGCGCCTATTACGCCGCCGTGCGCGCGCGGCTGGAGCAGAAGCTGCTGATGGGCGTGCGCCGCCGCGACAAGCACGACATCTGACGGGCAGCGCCTGCGAACGGCTCAGTCGAAGATGGCGGCCAGAGCCTCCGGCCCCGCCCCTTCCTTGACCGTGCGCAGTTCATAATACAGCGCCGCCACCCCGGCCGAGGCGACCACGCCCGACAGGATGTTGATGATCACATTGGTGGCGACATTGACCCATACGATCGTGCTGCCTTCCATAAAGCTGCCGCCGGTGGCCAGGCTGATCCCGCCGACCGCCGCGCCGATGATCCACGACAGGATCACATAGATGACCATCAGGCCGAACACATGCCAGCGATAGCCGCGCGTCAGATCCCGACTGCGCTGCAGGCTTTCGAACACGCCCCTTTTCTCGACCACCACGGCGGGCGCGGCGACGGACCATATGACGGCGACGATAATTCCCGGCACGATCAGCAACAGGAAAGCCAGACTGGTTCCGATGCTCGCAACGATGCCTAACCCCAGCAACGGCAAGAACATCTTGATGGCCGTGTCGATCGACTGTTCCAGCGACGTCGACTTGCCGTTGAAGCCGTTGACCGCCGTCTTAACCACCATGCCCTGCAGCATGAAAAGCCCGACCAGATACAGGACGAATCCGACGCCCGAAGCGATCAGGCTCGAGCCTGAGTAGGTCGTTATCAGCGCCGCCTGACCAACCCCCATCAGCACGCTGGGCAAGCCGACCAACAGGGTCGCCGCACCGAAGAAAACCGCCGCATTGCCGCGAATGATCGTGAACGTCCTCTGGATCACCCGCCCCAGATCAAACGCCCCGCCGCCACCGGCCGGCGCCGATGGCGACACTGTCGGCCCTCGCAGCACGAAGATTTCGGTCGCCTGACCATCCTGCGGCACGAAATCAACCTTGTCGCCGCGCGCCACCGGCGGCTCCGACCGCAGAGCCGAAGCATTGAACAGATAGCGGTCCGTATCGTCGCCCAGAACAACACCCATGCCGGTCGCCGGATCATAGGTCAGAATTTCACCGCGCAAGGCCACGCTCCTGTCTGCTTGGCGTCAGGCGTAACGGCGTCGGGAGAGGTTGGCCAGAATTTTTCACAACGGAGCCGACCGCCCCGGTCATGAACGCCCCCGCGGCGCACCTAAACAGATACCCCTCGCCAGATAAGAACCGTTCTCATATAAACGCGGACCTGCCTTCCTGTGTCTGGTCCGCGTGCCGTCTTCGCCTTCCCGCTCTCTTGAACTTTATCAGGCGCACAGGCAGGCGCTGATCGACTATGCCTGCGGGATTGTCGACGACCGCGCCTGCGCCGAGGATCTGGTGCAGGACGCCTGGATCCGGGTCGAGGCCGTCGAGCGCCTGCGTCCGCTGACCGAGCCGGTCGGCTATCTGTACCGCACCGTCCGCAACCTGGCGCTGGACGTCTATCGCGCCCGCAAACGGATCGGGCGAAGTTCGGTCGACGCCTTGATGGAACAGGGCGTCCATCCCGCCGATGAAGCCCCTTCGCCCGAGGCGGCGGCCATGGCGCGTTCAGAAATCCAGCGTCTGTTGCAGGTGCTGGACGAACTGCCGCCGCGCACGCGGCGCGCCGTCATCCTTTACAGGGTCGAGGGGTTGAAGCTGCGCGATGTCGCCGAACGGCTGAACATCTCCGTGTCTCTGGCCCAGACCCTGGTGGTCGACGGCGTCGAACACTGCGCCCTGCGCCTGTCGCGCGATCGCTGAGCCATGCCGTTCGCGTCGATTTCTGGAAAAAACGATCAGTCGCCCGTTAGACAGTCAACGGCTGAGGCCGATCTGAAGCTTGTTCGTGCAGGGAGGCGGACATGACATCGCCGACCGATCCGGATTCCGGCACGCCGCTGCGTCAGGCGATCCGCTGGTCCGTCCTGCTGAACGAGACGCCGGGCGACGACGCCCAACGTCAGGCCTTCGAGCGCTGGCTGGACCAGTCGCCGGCGCACGCCCTGGCCTGGGCGGACGCAGGCCATGTTTCGCAATTGCTGGGCCGTTTGCCCGCATCGGCGGCGACGCCCCGGCGCAGGCGCGGCGCGCGGATCGCGGTGGTGTGCGCCATGGCGGCGGCCCTGCTGGCCGTCGCCGTCATGGCGCCCGCGACCGCGACACGGTGGGGAGCCGACCACATCACCGGCGCCGGTCAGGCGGACCAGTTCACCCTGGCCGACGGCAGCGTCGTGCGACTGGCGCCGCGCAGCGCCATCAAGGTCCGGCTGGAGGATGACCGGCGCGATGTCCGTCTGCTGGAGGGCGAGGCCTATTTCGAGGTCGCGCCGGACGCCGCCCGTCCCTTCCATGTCGAGGGCGGGGATACGCGCGTCACCGTGCTGGGCACCGGGTTCAATGTCCGGCTGGGCGAGGCGGGAACCGATGTCGCCGTCCGTCACGGCCGGGTGCGGGTCGAGCGCGCGGGCGCCGCGCCGAGACTGCTGACCGACGGCGCCTGGTCGCGCGCGGTGCGCGGCGGGCAGATCAGCGGCTCGGGCTCGCCCCAGGTGGTCGGCGCCTGGGATCGCGACCGCATGACGGCCGTGGATCAGCCGGTGTCGGAAATGCTGCATGACGCCCGCCGTCATCATGCCGGGGCCATACTGCTGACCAACCGGAGACTGGCCGCGCGCACGGTTACAGGCGTCTATGACATGGGCGATCCCGCCGAAGGGCTGGGCGTGATGGTGCGGCCGCTGGGCGGCAAGGTGCGTCGCCTGACGCCCTGGCTCATCATTGTGTCCTGATTTCAGCCTGCTGATTTAAAACAGAAATTTTACAACAGGCCGCGAATTCCGTTTTATTTCTGGAAAACCGCCCTGCCCGCTCGTTGAAAGCCGCAACAGGTATTTGCGAATGATTTGCACATGCCGTTCAGCAGCAGTGGAGTTTCTCAGTGGCTATGGGGCGGAATGCGCGCAATCAGGCGCGTCGGTCGGCGGTGACGTCTTTCCTGATGGCGACGGCGGGTCTGACCCCGCTGGTCCTGGCCGCGCCCGCGCTGGCCCAGCCCGCGGCCCAGCAGGCGGCCCGCGCCTATGAGATTCCGGCCCAGCCCCTTTCTGACGCCCTGGTGGTCTTCGCCTCTCAGTCGGGCCTGCAGGTCGCCACCGACGGCGCGGCCCTGCGCGGGGCGCGCAGCCCCGGCGTGCGCGGCGCCCTGACGCCGCGTCAGGCGCTGGACCGCCTGCTGGCCGGGACCGGCTTCACCTATCGGCTGAACGGTTCGATCGTCACCCTGGAGCGCGCGCCGCAGGCGGCGCCGGGCGCGATCCAGCTGGGCGCCGTGCGGGTCGAGGGCGCGGGCGGCCCCGCAACGGGCGGTTCGGGCAACGGTTCGGCCGCCGGTTGGGACGGCACGGCAGGCTCGGTCTATGTCACGCCCGGCTCGGTCAGCGTCATCTCGCGCCAGACGCTGGAGGCCTATCCCGGCTCTTCGCCTGCCGACGTGCTGAAGGGCGAAAGCGGCCTGATGTCAGCCGAAGCCCGCAACAGCGGCGGTCTGGACGTCAACATCCGCGGCCTTCAGGGTCAGGGGCGCATCGCCGTCACCGTCGACGGCGCCATGAACGGCACCAGCGTCTATCGGGGCTATCAGGGCGTCAGCAACCGCAACTTCATCGACCCCGACTTCATCAGCTCCATCGCCGTGCAGAAAGGCCCGTCGATGACCGGCGGCATGCCCAGCGGCATCGGCGGCTCGCTGTCGATGACCACCCTGTCGCCCGACGACATCATCGCCGAGGGCGAGACAACGGGGATGCGGCTGAAGCTGTCGCTGTCGGACAACAGCTCGGCCCCGCGCGGCGCCGAAAGCCGCAGCCTGCTGGAGCAGAAGTGGAGTTCCGGCGATCCGCTGGCCATCACCCACCCGCTGAACCGTCCCGGTCCGCTGCAGCCCGGCGGCGGCTCGGGCAGTCTGGTCTGGGCGCGCAAGGGCGAGCGGGTCGACCTGCTGGCGGGCTACGCCTTCCGTCAGTCGGGCAATTATCACGCGGGCGCCCACGGGCGCGGCGCGCCCGAACGCACCAGCAGCCCCTCGGCCTATTGCGCCAGCGGCGCGCCGGGCAGCGAGCGTCTGCAGCACCTGTGCGCCAACGCCGCCGGTTTCTATGAGGGACACGGCATGACCGCCTTCGTCGGCGGCGAGGCGGTGCTGAACACCTCGACCGACACGGAATCCTGGCTGTTCAAGGCCATCATCCGCCCGGCGCCGGACCACACTCTGGAACTGGGCTACGGCGGCTATCGCAGCGATTTCGGCGAGAACTATCCGTCCGAAGTTTCTCAGACGCTGAGCGTCGTCAGACAGCACTGGCCGCTGTCCAATACGGCGCTGGACCGCTTCACGGCGCGGCACCGCTGGAACCCCGTCAACGACCTGATCGACCTGAAGAGCAACGTCTGGCTGTCGCAGTTGAACGAAACCTCGGCTTCGCTGGCGCAGAGCGATCCGTCGTCGCGCGACTTCGACAGCTGGGGCGTGGACGTCACCAACAGCTCGCGCCTGTCGACGCCGCTGGGCTGGCTGAACGCTGATTACGGCGCCGCCTATCTGCATGAAAAAGCCGGTCCGTCCGAAGGCTGGGTCACGGGCGGCGCCATTCCGCCCGCGCGCGAAGGGGTGCGCGACGAATACACCATCTTCGCCCAGGCCTCGCTGGAGCCGACCGCATGGCTGCGTCTGGACGGAGGCCTGCGCTACCAGAGCTATGATCTGGAAGACCGTCAGTCGGGCACCATCTACAACTCGCAGAAGCTGAACCGCAGCGAGGACGCCTTCGGCTTCTCGCTGGGCGCCACGGCCACGCCGATGGACGGAATGCAGCTGTTCGCCACCTATAAGCAGGCCGCGCGCCTGCCGTCGCTGATGGAGGCGACCAGCGGCTTCTTCATGATGGCCAACCCCGACCTGCACAAGGAAGAGGCCCACAACTGGGAGATCGGCGCCAACTATCTGCGCACCGACCTGTTCGCCTCCGATGACGAACTGGGGCTGAAGCTGGTCTGGTTCGACAACAGCATCGAGGACTACATCGCGCGTCGCTACGTCCGCAAAGTCTTCCAGACCCAGATGTACAACATCGACCGCGCCGAGTTCCGCGGCCTGGAGGCCAACGCCAGCTATCGCCGCGGCGCCACCACCATCGACGCCGGGATCACCTGGTACGACCACATCGCCTTCTGCCGCCCGGACGAGGGCTGCATCGCCAGTTCGCTGGCCTCGGACTACGGCACCAACTACATTCCGCCGAAGTGGGCGGCCAATCTGAGCGTCAACCGCAACTTCATGAACGACCGGCTGAATCTGGGCGGGCGTCTGGTCTATCGCGACGAGCGGGCCGTGACCTTCGAGCCGACCGAAAGCGGTCTGGCGCCCCTGATCGCCGCCATTCCGTGGAGCTCCTATGTCACGGCGGACGTGACCGGCCGCTACCGTTTCAGCCCGGCGCTGTCGCTGGACTTCAGCATCGAAAACCTGACCGACCAGATGTATGTCGAGCCGCTGAGCCTGGGCATCGTGCCCGCGCCCGGACGCACCATCCGCATCGGCCTGACCAGCCAGCTGGGCGCAGGATCGGGCGCCTGGCCGGGCAACTGGTTCAACGGCGCCGATGAAGACACTTCCGACTGGACCGGCTTCTACGTCGGCGGCGTCTATGGCTACGGCTTTGGTCAGGAAGACGGCGACATCCGCGACCTGAGCGGCGCCGAGGCCGACGGCGGTCGCGTGGACCAGACCTATAAGGGCGTCTCGCCGGGCGTCCACGCCGGTTACAACTGGCAGCTGCCCAATAATCTGGTGCTGGGCGTGGAAGGCGACATCGCCCGCACCAGCATGGCCGGATGGTCCGGCGTCCTGGTCACCGGCGACGACAGCAACGCCCAGTCCATGCGACGCGCAGGCCGTCTGGATTCCTCGGTCGAATACGACTGGGACTGGACCGCCGCCGTGCGCGGCCGGGTCGGCTACGCCTTCGGACGCACCCTGGTCTACGGCACGGGCGGCGCGGCCTTCCTGCGCGAGAACCAGACCCGTCTGCAGTATCGCTCGGACACGCCAAGCAATCTGGCCAACTCCCACGCCAACGACATGGTCTTCTTCTTCAAGGAAAAGGCCAGCGTGGACCGCACCGGCTGGACGCTGGGCTTCGGCGTCGAGCGCGATCTGGGACAGGGCTGGTCGATGCGGACGGACTACGCCTATTCCAACTTCGGCGCGCAGGACTTCACCTTTGAACAGGCCCGCGCGGGCGGCGGCCGCAGCACCACCGTCAGCGAGCTGATGTGGGATCCCGTCACCGGAATGCCGATGCGCGACCCTGTGACAGGCCGCTTCATGTTCAAGGTCACGGAAACGACCGGTTCATCCGAAATCGTCAACGGCCGCAAGGCGCGCACCGATGCAGACCTGCATACCCTGCGCGTCGGCTTCAGCTACCGTTTCTGAGGAACTGTCCATGACCGAAAACAGCCGCGCCAAACGCCTGAAAAGCGACAGCCATCAGGTGCACGACAGTCTCGACAAGGCCATCATGGCGGCCGAACCCTTCGCCGACCGCCAGCGCTACATCCGCTTCCTGCAGGTGCAGCACGCCTTTCACCGCGACATCGCGGCCCTGTATGAGGCGCCCGCCCTCACCGCCCTGATCCCCGACCTGCCGCAGCGCCGCCGCGAGGCCGAGGTGCGGGCGGACCTGGCCGATCTGGACGCCGCGCCGCTCGACGCGGACGGGCCGCCGCCCTTCCGGCCCGAACAGGCGGTCGATGTTCCGACCGCCCTGGGCTGGCTCTATGTGGCCGAAGGATCGAACCTGGGCGCCGCCTTCCTGTTGAAGGCGGCGGCGGCGCTGGACCTGTCGGAAGAATTCGGCGCCCGTCATCTGGCGGCGGCGCCGGAAGGGCGCGCCAACGCCTGGCGCGCCTTCACCGCCCGGCTGGACGCCCCGGCCTTCTCGCCCGAAGAGGAAGAGCGCCTCAGCCAGGGCGCCCGCGCGGCCTTTCACCGGGTGCGCGGACTGGTGGACGCCGCCTTCTATGCGGACGCCCCGACCCCGGCATGACCATGGCCCTGGACCGCACAGGCGATCTGACGCCCGCCCCCGCGCCTCACGGGCGGGCGGCGCGGCGGGCGATGGGCCGCAAGACGCTGGCGACGGCGGCGGCGCTGGTCCTGCACGCGGCGCCTCTTCTGCTGCTGTTGCGCCCGGTCGCATCGATCGCGCCGCCGGTCGAATACGACGCCATGACGGTGGAGCTGATCCGCATGGAGGCCGCTCCGCCCCGGCCGCCCTCGGAACGCGCGCCCGGCAAGGAACAGGTCCGCAGCGCCGATCAGAAGCCCCGGCCGCCGGACATCGTGCGCCGCGTAGTCGTCGCCGAAGGGCCTGAACCCCTGCCCGCGCCGACGCCCCAGCTGCGCCCGACGGCCGCCCCCTCGCCGCAACCGCCGGCGCCGGCGACGACCGCCCCGCCCGCGCAACCGGAGCCCCCCGCCGCAGAGGCCTCCAGCGCCCCGCGCGAGTGGCGTGCGCGTCTGCTGGCCCACCTCGACCAGAACAAGCGCTATCCCGCCATCGCCGAACGCCAGCGTCAGGAAGGCGTCGTCCATATCCGCTTCACCATGGACCGGGCCGGTCGGGTGCTGTCCTCGGCCATCACGCGCGGCTCAGGCCGTCCGATGCTGGACCGCGAGGCGCTGGCCATGCTCCAGCGCGCCCAGCCGCTTCCCGCGCCCCCGGCCGACGAACCCGGCGACGTGATCGAAATCGCCACCCACGTCGACTTCTTCACGCGACGCTGATGTGATGAAAGCGCCTCTCTGCCGCGTTCACTCCGACAGCCGATAGCCGACGCCTGGCTCGGTGACGATCAATCTCGGCTGCGCTGGGTCGGCCTCCAGCTTCTGGCGCAGCTGGCCGATGACGACGCGCAGGTACTGGGTGTCCTCGGCATGGGCCCTGCCCCAGACGGCGGTCAGCAGGTCGCGGTGGCCGACGACCTTTCCAGCGTTACGCGCCAGGTGCGCCAGGACGTCGTATTCTTTCGGAGTGACGCGCATAGTCACGCCCGACCGGCTGATCAGCCGATGCTCCAGGTCGATGACGACATCGCCGATCGTCAGCGGACCCGATATTGCGGCCTGTGGCGCGGCCTGGCGCAGATTGGCGCGCAGGCGGGCCAGAAGCTCGCCCACGCCGAACGGCTTTTCGACATAGTCGTTCGCGCCAAGGTCCAGGGCGGCGATCTTCTCGGCCTCACGGTCACGCGCCGACAGGATGATGATGGGCCCGGCATAGAATTCGCGCGCCCGAGCCAGCACATCCTTGCCGTCCATGTCGGGCAGGCCCAGGTCCAGCACCACGGCGTCGGGGCTCCACAGGGCGATGCCGCGCAGGCCCTCCTGCCCGCTGTCGGCGCGGCGCGGCTCATAGCCGGCGGCGTCCAGCGCCGGGGACAGGAAGCGGTGGATCTGCGGTTCGTCGTCGATGACGAGAATCTGGGGGCGGACGGCGGCCATATGGCGGACCCTAAAGCAGGCTCGGGTGGGTGGCGACGGCCTTGGGAAGGCTGATCAGGATGCGCGTTCCCTTTCCCTCCATGATCGGGCTGGCGGCGGCGATGCGGCCGCCCATGGCCTCGACGAAACCCTTGGCGATGGCCAGCCCCAGCCCCGCGCCCTTGGTCCGGTCGGACGGCTGCTCCATGCGGCGGAAGCGGTCGAAGACGCGCTCCAGTTCCGCGGTGGGGATGCCCTTGCCTTCGTCCTCAATGGAGATGACCACCGCGCCCCGGTCTTCATAGGCGGCCAGCTCGACAGTTGAACCGTCGGGGCTGTAGGCGATGGCGTTCTCTAGGATGTTGACCAGCGCCTGTTCCAGCAGCCCCTGATCGACCATGACCAGACTGAGCTGGGCGGGGAAGTCGCGGGTCATCCTGCGCTCGCCCAGCCGACGACCGACACGCTTGCCCGCCGCGTTCAACACGTCGCGGACATCGACCCAGTCGGCGCGGATGTTCAGGCCGCCGCCCTCCAGACGCGTCATGTCCAGCAGGTCGCCGACATAGCGGCTGAGGCGCTCGGCCTCCTCGCGGATCGACAGCAGAAGATCGGCGCGCACCGCGGGTTTCAGCTTGTCGCCCAGGTCGATCAGCGTGGTCGAGGCGCCGAGCACTGTCGACAACGGCGTGCGCAGATCATGGCTGACCGAGTTCATCAGAGCGTTGCGGAAACGGTCGGTGCGGCGCAGGGTCTCCGTCTCGACCGCCTGCCCGGCCAGATCGGCCCGCTCGATCGCCACGGCGCCCTGATCCAGCAGGGCCAGCGCCAGCTTTTCCTCGTCCGAACCGGGCGCAAGGGCCGCCGCTTCTATGCCCGCCACGCCCGCCCGGTCGCGCACGCCCTGCAGCGGGCGGAAGGTCCAGCGCGCCTGCGGCAGGGTGCCGGTGGCGTGACCTGCAGGCTCGCCCTTCTCCCAGGCCCAGCGGGCGGCGGCCATGGCCTCGGCGTCCAGTTCGGGCTTGCCCGGCGCACCGGCGCTCAGGGTCAGTTCGCCATGGACAGGCAGCAGGACCACGGCCCCTGCCCCGGCGGCGGCGGCCGTCTGTTCGGCCAGAATGCGCGCCGCCACGGCCCTGTCGCCGATGCCGCTCAGGCGCTGGCTGGCGGCCAGCAGGGCTGAGACGGCCGAGGCGCGCGCCTGCGCCGCTCGCGCCTGTTCGCGCACCCGCCCCGCCAGAGCGCCGGTCGTCAGCGCCACGCCCCAGAAAACGAGCAGAGTCAGCACGTCTGTCGGCGAACCGATGGAGAAGCTGAAGTCCGGCTGCAGGAACAGAAAATTATAGGTCAGAAAGGCCGCTGTCGCCGCCGCCATGGCGGGGCGCAGGCCATAGAGGGCGCCCGCCGCCAGTACCGCGGTCAGATAGATGACGCCGATGTCGACCCGCTCGAACGCCCGGTCCAGCAACAGGGCCAGTCCAGTGGCCGCCACAACGAAGGCCGCCCCCACGGCATAGCCGCGCCAACCTCCGGCCAGGCGCGCCCGCGTTGTCTTATGCACCCTGGGGCCCGGCTCTACGCCATCGGTGACGACGTGGACGGCGACACCGGACGCCTGACGCAGAAGTTCGGCCGCCAGCGACCGACCCAGCCACTCGGACAGGCGGCTGTCGCGCCCCTTGGCCAGAACGATCTGGGTCACGTGATTGTTGTGCGCGTGATCCATGACCGCGCGCACGACATCATCACCGCTGAGAACCACCGTGCGCCCGCCCAGCTGCTCGGCCAGCTTCAGCGCCTCAGACAGCTTGCCCGCTGAACTGGCGGCATGGCGCGCGCCCGAGGGGCGGTCGACATGGGCCACGGTCCACGGCGCATCCATCATCATGTCGGACAGCCGCCGCCCGGTGCGGACCAGCGGGGCGGCCATGGCGTCGCCCGCCACCAGCACCAGAATGCGCTCGCCCGCCGCCCACGGCCCGGCCGTCCCCTGTTCGCGCAGGCGGGCGGTCAACTGATCGTCCACCGTCTGGGCCGCGCGCCGCAGGGCCAGTTCGCGCAGCGCCGTCAGGTTCTCGACCTTGAAGAAGTTGTCCGAGGCCAGCCGCGCCGTCTCGGGCACATAGACCTTGCCCTCGGCCAGCCGCTTGCGCAGCTCTTCGGGCGTGATGTCCACCAGTTCAATGTCGTCGGCGCGCGACAGGGCGCTGTCGGGCACGCTCTCGCGCTGACGCACCCCGGTGATACGCAGCACCACGTCCGACAGGCTTTCCAGATGCTGGACGTTCAGCGTGGTCCAGACGTCGATCCCGGCGTCCAGTATTTCCTCCACGTCCTGCCAGCGCTTCGGATGGCGCGACCCGGGCGCGTTGGAGTGGGCGTATTCATCAACCAGCAGCAGGTCCGGGCGTCGCGCAATGGTGGCGTCGATGTCGAACTCCAACAAGGTCCGCTCGCGATAGGCGATAGGGTTGCGGGCCATGACCTCCAGCCCGCGCAACAGGCTCATCGTCTCCTTGCGGCCGTGCGTCTCGACCACGCCGACGACGACGTCCTCGCCCTCGGCCTTTCGGCGGCGGGCGGCGCGCAGCATCTCATAGGTCTTGCCGACGCCCGGCGACATGCCGAGAAAAACCTTCAGCCGCCCACGCTTGCGCGGGGCGGACGGGGTCTGGTCCGTAGCGAGGCCGGACGGCGTCATCCGCCCTCGACTGCAAGCCGGCCGAAACGGGCATCCAGCGCACGATTGGTCATCAGGACATTGACGCGCGGTTGGCCCAGCACGCCGAACGTGCGGCCCTCGACATGCCGGCGGATCACGTCTCGCACCTGCGCCTCCTCGACCCCGCGCGCCCTGGCGATGCGGGCGGCCTGAAGCTCAGCGTAGGCCGGAGAGATATGCGGGTCGAGGCCCGATGCGGAGGCGGTCACGGCGTCGGCGGGGATGGCCGTCATGCCCGCCTCGGTGCGTAGAGCATCGGCGTCCGTCTTCACTCGCGCGATCAGATCGGGGTTCAACGGACCGAGGTTGGAGCCGGACGAGGCGGCGGCGTCATAGCCGTCCCCCGCCGCCGAAGGCCGGGGGTGCAGATAGCCGGGCTGCGCAAAGGTCTGACCGATCAGGGCCGAGCCGACCACCTGCCCGGCCTCGTCGCGGACCAGACTGCCGTTCGCCTGATCCGGGAAGGCGGCCTGCGCCACGCCCGTCACGGCCAGCGGATAGCCGACGCCCAGAACGCCGGTGAACAGGACGATCATCACGATCGCCGGACGGATATGGTTCAGCATCAGAAGCTCGCCTTCAGGCTGGCGACGACGCGGCTGTCATAGGCGGAGCCGAAGCCGTGTTCGTCGGTATCGAAATAGCGGACGTCCAGACCCAGATGCTGCGTCAGCTGATAGGCCGCGCCCAGATTCCAGGTCGTATAGTCGAGGTGGGACGACACCCATTGCCGCCCCACAGCCGCCGACAGCGTCCATCTATCGGCGGGGCTGATCGCCGCGTTCAGCTCGGCATAGGTCGCCTGATCCTCGGTCGCGCCGAAGAAGTCCGGCGAATAATAGACCGCCGCCCCCAGCGTGGCCGGGCCGACCGCGCGCGATGCGGCGGCCTTCAGCTCGACGTAGTTGTAGTCGGCGCCGTCCGGCTGACCCGCATAGACATAGCCGACCGCGCCGAAGTCCCAGTCGAAGCCGCCGAACGCGGGGCGAACGCCCGCGTAGAGGTCGATCTCGGCGTCAGTGCCGGCGTCTGCGGCGAAGGAGACGGTCCCGGCCCAGGCCCCGGCGTAGAAGAGGCCCTGCTTCACATCGACCCCGGCCGAGATCGCCGGATCGCCCTCGTTCTGGCTGACGCCGCGGAAGACGTAGTCCGTGCCGACGGCGGCGTTGAAGGCCACGTCCTGAGCCCTGGCCTCGGTCGGCGCCGCACACAGGCCCAGGGTGATGACAGCGACCAGACAGGCCCCGCCCAGCAAGGCGTTGGTCAGGTCGGAGCCGTCCAGTTTGTTGCGTTTTCGCATGATGCTTCCTTCCCGCTCAGGCCAGACCGAAGGCGGAGATGACGATGTCGATGAGTTTGATGCCGACGAAGGGCGCGATCAGACCGCCCAGTCCGTAGATCAGCAGGTTGCGGCCCAGCAGCTTGCCCGCACCCACAGCGCGGTATTTCACCCCGCGCAGCGCCAGCGGGATCAGGGCGACGATGACCAGGGCGTTGAAGATGACCGCCGACAGGATGGCGCTCTCCGGGCTGGACAGCTTCATCACGTTCAACGCCGCCAGCGACGGCAGGCCGACCACGAACATCGCCGGAATGATGGCGAAATACTTGGCCACGTCGTTGGCGATCGAGAAGGTGGTCAGCGCCCCGCGCGTGATCAGCAGTTGCTTGCCCACCTCGACGATCTCGATGACCTTCGTCGGATCGCTATCGAGATCGACCATGTTGCCGGCCTCGCGCGCAGCCTGAGCGCCGGTCTGCATGGCCACGCCGACGTCGGCTTGTGCGAGGGCGGGCGCGTCATTGGCGCCGTCGCCGCACATGGCGACCAGACGGCCCTTGGCCTGTTCGGCCTTGATCAGGCGCATCTTGTCCTCGGGCGTGGCCTCGGACAGGAAGTCGTCGACCCCGGCTTCGGACGCGATCGCCGCCGCCGTCACCGGGTTGTCGCCGGTGATCATGACGGTTCGCAGGCCCATGCGGCGCAGGTCGGCGAAGCGCGCCTTCACCCCCGGTTTGACCACGTCCTTCAGGTGGATGACGCCGATCAGGGCGTCGTTCTCGACCACGGCCAGAGGCGTGCCGCCGGAACGGGCGATGCGGTCCACGGCGGCGCGAAACTCGGCGGGGGCCTCGCCCTCGGCCAGACCCAGAGCCTTGAGCACCGCGTCCACCGCCCCCTTGCGCCACGAGCGGCCGTCGGCTTCGAGGCCCGACTGGCGGGTCACGGCGGTGAAGGGAATGGTCTTGGCTCCGGCGGGCATGTCCCCCGTCACCCCGGCGTTGCGGCCCAGTTCGACAATGGATCGGCCTTCCGGCGTCTCATCGGCCAGAGAGGCCATGACCGCCGCGCGCATCGCCGTTTCAGGACGGACGCCCGGCGCGGGGATGACCTCGGTCGCCATGCGGTTGCCGAAGGTGATGGTACCGGTCTTGTCGAGCAACAGGGTGTCGACGTCGCCTGCCGCCTCCACCGCGCGGCCCGATGTGGCCAGAACATTCACCTTCAGCAACCGGTCCATGCCGGCGATGCCGACGGCGGACAGCAGCCCCCCGATGGTCGTGGGGATCAGGGTGATGAAGAGCGCGCCCAGAATGATGGGATCCAGCTTGATTCCTGAGTAGGCGCCCAGCCCCAGCAGCGCCGCGACCGCGATCAGGAAGATCAAGCTCAAGCCCGCCAGCAGAACCGACAGGGCCAGTTCGTTCGGCGTCTTGCGACGGTCCGCGCCCTCGACCATGGCGATCATGCGGTCGAGGAAGGTCGCGCCGGGGGCCGAGGTGATACGCACCTTGATCCAGTCGGAGACGACCGTGGTGCCGCCGGTAACGGCCGAGCGGTCGCCGCCGCTTTCACGGATGACGGGCGCGCTCTCGCCGGTGATGGCGGCCTCGTTGACCGAGGCGACGCCCTCGATGATCTCGCCGTCCGAGGGGATGACGTCCCCGGCCTCGACCAGAACGATCGCGCCGATCTCCAGCTCATGCGCCGGGGTCGGGACGACCGTGCCCGTCGTGGGGTCGATGATCAGCTTGGCCTTGGTGGTGACGCGAGAGGCGCGCAAGGAATCCGCCGCCGCCTTGCCTCGCCCCTCGGCGATGCTTTCGGCGACGTTGGCGAACAGCACCGTGGCCCACAGCCACAGGGCCAGCTGGATGGCGAAGCCTGCCGACTGCCCCATCGCCACGGCGGCGACCGCTGAAACAGTGGCCAGGGCTGCGACGATCCAGGTGGCGAAGATCACCGGGTTTCTGAGAAGCCGGGTCGGGTTCAGCTTGACGACAGCATCGCCGAGCGCCCGGCCAAGCATGGCCCCGGTCAGCCCGCCCGCGATGGGCGTCGACCGAGGGCTCGACGGATCGAGCGTAACTTGGGTCATGACGGATATCCGATCAGAACCGGGCCACGATCTGGAGCATGTCGAAATGCTCCCCGATCGGACCCAGAGAGAGGGCTGGGAAGAACTGCAGGCCGCCAAGGATCAGGATCACCCCGATCAGCAGGCCGATGAACAGCGGGCCATGCGTGGGCAATGTGCCGACCGACGGCGCCAGACGCGGCTTGGCGACCAGCGCCCCCGCCACAGCCAGAACCGCGACAGCCGGCACGAACCGGCCCAGCAGCATGGCCAGACCCAGCGTGGTGTTCCACCCCGGCGTATTGGCGGCCAGTCCGGCAAAGGCAGAGCCGTTGTTCCCCGTCGCCGAAGTATAGGCGTAGAGAATCTCGGACAGACCGTGCGGTCCCTTGTTTAACAGGCTGGCCAACGCTTCGGGTAGGACCGCCGCAACCGCTGAAAAGCCCAGCACCGACAGCGGCACGACCAGCACCACCAGCATGGCGAACTGGATCTCGCGCGCTTCGATCTTCTTGCCCAGATATTCGGGCGTGCGGCCGACCATCAGGCCCGCCACAAAGACCGCCAGCATGGCCATCAGCACCATGACCGCGATCCCGGACCCGATCCCGCCGGGCAGGATCTCGCCCAACTGCATCAGGAACATCGTCACGGCCCCGCCCAGCGGCATATAGCTGGCGTGCATGGAGTTGACCGAACCGTTCGAGGCGCCGGTCGTCTGGGCCGCCCAGGCGGCGGAGGACGGCACGCCGAAGCGGACCTCCTTGCCCTCCATGTTTCCGGCGGACGTATCGACGCCGGCCGCGACCAGAGCGGGCGCAGGCTGGCTTTCGACGACATAGAGGGCCGATCCCGCCGCCCCCAGCAATAGGACCGCCGCGACCACGAGGGCGCGCACGTCCTTCTTGGCCATGACGCTGCGGCCAAAGGCGAAGAAGGCCGCCCAGCCCATCACATTGATGCAGATCGCCGTGATGAGGGTGGTCAGCGGCGTCGGATTCTCCAGCGGATGCGCTGAGTTAACGCCGAACACGCCGCCGCCGTTGATGCCCAACTGCTTGATGGCCAGTTGGCTGGCGGTCGGGAACAGGCTGATCGTCTGCGATCCGCCCTCCAGCGTCGTCGCTTGAGCCGAGGCCGCCAGCGACTGCACCACGCCCAGCCCGGCCAGAACCACCGCCACGATAAAGGCGATGGGCAGCAGGACATAGAGGCTGGTCCGCGTCAGGTCGGCCCAGAAGTTGCCGACGCCCTCGCCCCGATCAGCCAGAAAAGCGCGAGCCAGCGCCGCCGCGATCGTCGCGCCCGTGGCGGCCGAAACGAAGTTCTGCACCGTCAGGCCGACCATCTGACTGAAGGTCGAAACGGCGCTTTCGCCGCTATAGCTCTGCCAGTTGGTGTTGGTGACGAAGCTGACAGCAGTGTTGAAGGCCAGATGCGGGCTGAGGCCGCCGAACCCCTGCGGATTCATCGGCAGCACGCCCTGCAACCGCAGCAGGCCGTACAGCAGCACAAAGCCCGCCAGATTGAAGGCCAGCAGGGCGCCGACATAGCCCAGCCAGCCCTGACTGCGAGCCGCGTCGACCCCTCCGGCCCGATAGAACAGGCCCTCGACCGGCTTCAGCACCGGGTCCAGCCAGGTCCGCTCGCCATTCCAGACGCGCGACATATAGATCCCGATCGGCCAGCCGAGCACGACGGCGAGGCCGAGGGTCAGGGCGATCTCCGCCCATCCTTGAATATTCATGAGAAGGCGGCTCCGCTCAGAACCGCTCGGGTCGCAGCAGGGCCGCAACCATATAGCCGGCGATGACCAGGGCGCCGACGCCCCAAAGGACGTTCAGCCACACGGTCACAACCTCTTCAACGCAATGGCGAGCGCGGCGAAAGCCACAAAGGCTCCGACGGCGATCGCCACAAAAACCACATCGGCCATGCCGACACCTCCAGCTCGACTGAGAGCCGGAAGAGAGCGCGGAACGGCGTAAGGGCGTCATACGAAAGACGCCGCCGCGCATAAGCTGCGCATAAGGACGCGCGCTCAGCGCCTCCTTATGCCCGGCCTCGACTGCTGCGCCTCACAGCCTATGCGGACCAGGATTTGCCCTGGCCTTGAGGCTCCGCTCCTTCCGGCGACCGGGACAGACGATCGGCCTTCTCAAGCGCGCGGAACGGGCGCGCCAGCAGCAGCAGGCACAGGCAGGACAGGCTGGCCACCACCGCCATCAGGGTGAAGTATGCGCTGGGCGCCATGGCGCTCCAGGTCGTGCCGATGGCGCCCGCCGACAGGTTCCCCGCGAAGGCCGCCAGATACCAGGCCGCGATCATGGTGGCCGCCATATGGGCCGGGGCCAGACGGCCGAACAGGCCCAGCCCGACCGGCAGGATGAACAGCTCCCCGCTGGTCATCACGAAGAAGAAGGCCGCCAGCCACAGCCAGTGCACCGCCCCCTGCCCCGCCAGCGCCGCGACGATCGCCAGACCCAAGAATGAGCTGGCCACCATGGCCGCGCCGATGGCCATGCGGCCCACCGACGACACGCCCTTGCCCCTGCGTGCCGCGCGGTCCCAGGCCGTCACCAAGATCGGCGTCAGCACGAAGACCAGCAGCGGGTTCACCGACTGGAACCAGGTCATGGGAATGGTCCAGCCGCCGATGGCGCGATCCACGTCGCTGCCGATCCACAGGGCCAGGGTGTTGCCGACCTGCTCATAGGCGGTGCGGAAGACGACCACCGCCAGGATCACCCCGCCGAACAGCCACATCGACGACCGCGACAGGCCCTCAGCCTTGACCGCCTTGGCCTCCTGCCGCGCCGCGCGCGACGGGTCCGGCGGCAGATAGCGCCCTCCGGCCAGATAGATGGCCAGCCCCGCCGCCATGCCGACGCCCGCCACCGCAAAGCCCCAGTGCCAGCCGTAGATCTCGCCGATAGCGCCGCAGGCGATGGGCGCCATGAAGGCCCCCAGATTCACGCCCATGTAATAGATGTTGTAGGCGCTGCCCCGGCGCGGATCGTCCGGCTTGTACAGCCCCGCCACCTGTCCCGGCAGATTGGGCAGGAACAGGCCGTTGCCGATGGCGATGACCGCCAGCGCCGGATAGAACAGGCTCTCGGACGCCATCATGAAATGGCCCAGGATCATGATCGCCGCGCCATAGGTGACCGAACGCCTGCGCCCCAGCCACCGGTCCGCCAGCATCCCGCCGAAGATGGGCGTCAGATAGATGACGGCGGTATAGAGGCCATAGATGATCGAGGCCCGCCCCTGCTCGATCAGCAGGGTGGTGGTCATGTAATAGACCAGCAGGGCGCGCATCCCGTAGAAGGAGAATTTCTCCCACATTTCGGTCAGGAACAGGACAGCCAGCCCCCGCGGCTGGCCCAGGAAACTCTTCTCGCTGACGGCGATGCTCATGCTGTTCTGCTCTCCCCCGCGCAGACCGCGTTCCTGACGGCGCTACGGCCTCCGTTCCGCAAGGAACAGAGGCCGTAGCCGACGCCGGTCATATCCTGTTTCAGAAATAGGCCTGTATCGTAAAGCCGATGGTGCGCGGCTGGACGGTGATCCAGCTCTCCGGCGCCGACAGCCCGGCCGGGCTGGCCTGAACCAGACCATCGTCGTCGAACAGGTTGCGCACGAAGACCGAGGCCTCGATCGGCCGCCCCGGCAGACGCACGCCCGCCGCCAGATTGACCATGTGATAGTCGCCATACGACCGGTTCAGCGCGTGGCCCGTATCGAAGCGCGTGTTCATCTTGCCGGTATAGCTGTAGTCGATACGGGCATAGGCGTCCTGGGACTCGAACACGGTGAAGGCCTGGCGGGCCCCCGCGCTGACCTGTTCGCGCGCCACGCCGGGCACATGGTCTCCATCCTTCCACGGCGAGAACATCACGTCTTCGGTCAGGGCCGAATCCGTCAGCCCCAGCGTGCCATAGACGTCCAGCGTCTCGTTCAGGGCGAAGCGGGCCTCAATCTCCGTACCGATGCTGCGCGCCTTGCCCGCATTGGTGCGGAACGAGAAGGAGCAGGACGGCAGGCTCATCGTCGTCTGAATGTCGCTCCAGTCGATGTAATAGACGCTGGCGTTCAGCGTCAGTCGCCGGTCCATGAAGCGGTTCTTCGAGCCGACCTCGTAGTTCCATACCGAGTCCGAACCAAAGCTGCCCGGCGTCTCGCTCAGGCCCAGCGTGTCCAGATCGGCGCGGCACAGATCGGCCGGAACCGTGGTGTTCACCCCGCCCAGACGGAAGCCCTTGGACGCCTGGACATAGATCATGTTCTCGGGCGTGGCGTCGAACGACAGATTGAACTTGGGCGTGAAACCGTCCTCGGAGAAGTCGCCCTTATAGCGGTCCGAACCGCCGTTCAGCAGACCCGCCGAGAAGGTTTCATACTTCTCGCTGAAGTCGAAATAGCGCAGGCCCGCCGTCGCCGTCAGCCGCGGCGTGATCTTGTAGGACAGCTCGCCGAACAGGGCCTTCTGCTTCTGGCGGATGTTCTGGAAGCCATAGAAGACCTGATCGGGGACCAGCGCCCCATAGTCCGATGACGGCGCCCCGGTGTGGGCGTCGACGCCGGGCGCGATGGCGTCCTGCGTATAGTCGCGCTTGCGGTCCTGATAGAAGACGCCCGCGATATAGTTCAGCCGCCCCTCGCCGCTGGAGGCGATGCGGATCTCCTGCGAGAAGTCCTTGATCTCGGTCGTGTCGATCAGGGGCGACAGGGAATCCAGCCCCACCGCCGCCTTGATCAGCAGCTCCAGGCTGCTGCGGTTGGTGTTCTTCTTGTCCAGATAGGAGGTCGAGGAACTGATCGAGCCCCAGCCCAGATCATAGTCGAGCGTGGCGTTGTAGATATTGATCCGGTCGTTCAGCCCGTCGAAGACGCGGAAGCTGCGCTGATACGGCCCCGACTGGCTGGCGCGCGAGCCCGTCTCCAGGTCGTGATACATATAGGTCAGATTGGCGCGCAGATCCGGCGTCAGCTGGGCGCCCAGCTGCAGGCGCGCGCCCGTCGTCGTGGCGTCGTTCTGGTTCTTCTCGCCGGTGGCGATGTTGTCGATATAGCCGCCCTGATAGGTGTGATAGGCGACCGCGCGCAGGGCCACGGCGTCCGTCACTAGCGGCAGGTTGACCATGCCCTTGGCGCTGTAGTTCGCCTCGCCGTGGCGGGTGTGCGAGGCCGAGCCCTCGACCGAGGCGGAGAAGTCGCTCAGGTCCGGCTTGTTGGTGATGATGCGGATGGCGCCGCCCATGGCGCCCGAACCGTACAGCGTACCCTGCGGTCCGCGCAGCACCTCGACCCGCGACAGGTCATAAAGGCCCAGATCCGGGTTGAAGCCGTTCACCGAGATCGGCGTCTCGTCGATATAGACGCCGACCGTCTCCTTGTTCTGCGGCTCGTCGTTGCGCACGCCGCCGGTCGAAACGCCGCGCAGGGCGATGGTCGACAGACCCGGCCCTTGCGACACCATCGACAGGCTGGGAACCGAGGCCACCATGTCGGCCAGACCGTTCTTGCCGGTCTCCATGATCTCGGCGCTGGACAGGGCGGCGATGGAGTTCGCCACGTCCTGAAGGTTCTGCGACCGCTTCTGCGCCGTCACCACGATGTCGCCGACGGATGTCGCCTGCTCGGTCTGGGCCAGCGACGGCGTCGCCGCCAGCGTCGCTCCCAGGGCCAGCGTCAGGGCCATCAGGCTGGCGCCTGCATAAGTCGTCTTGCCGTTCATCCGGTTCATCCCTCCCTGGACGATCATCATCAGCCCCACACCTCGCGACCGAAGCCGATCAGGCGCCGCCCGTCGTGCCGCACGGCGGCGTCGGCGGGGTTTTTCAGCAGCAGCATCACGTCCAGATCGACCACCTCGCACAGGGCGCCGACGACATAGGCGGGCGCCATGGCCAGGCCGGACCCCATCATGCAGCCGACCATCAGCTTCATGCCGCGCGCCTGCGCCGCCTCGGCCAGCGCCAGCGCCTCGGTCAGGCCCCCGGTCTTGTCCAGCTTGATGTTGGCCCAGGCGTATCGCCCCTGCAGCCGGTCCAGATCTGCCCGGTCCTGACAGGATTCATCGGCGCACAGCGGCACGGCGCCGACATAGCCGTCCAGCTGTTCGTCCTGCCCCTGCGGCAGGGGCTGCTCGATCATGAAGACGTCCAGCGCCGCCAGTTCCGGCGCAAAGGCGTTCAGCTGGTCCAGCGTCCAGCCGCCGTTGACGTCGACGAACAGGCGGGTGTCCGGCAGCACATCGCGCACCGCCCGCACGCAGGCCATGTCGTCCGGCCCGCCCAGCTTCAGCTTGATCATCCCCGCATCGCGCAGCGTCCCGGCCAGACGCGCGGTTTCCTGCGGCGTCTCGATGCCGATGGTGATGTCGGACTCCAGCGTGGCGACCGAAGCGATCCCGGTCAGATCCCAGATCGAACGCCCTGTGCGCTTGGCCTCATGATCCCACAGGGCGCAGTCCAGCGCATTGCGCGCCGGTCCCGCCGGCAGACGCGTCTGCAAGCCCGCCCGGTCCAGCCGCCCGGCTTCGATATCGGGCGCGACCTCTGCGATGGTCTCCAGAACAACCTCGGCGGTGTGGCCGAAGACGGGCATCGGACAGGCCTCGCCCCGGCCCGTGACGCCGTCGCCCTGAACGGCGAGCTCCACCACGTCCATGCCGGAGATTTCACCGAAAGACACACGAAACGGCGTCGTCAGCTCCAGACGACGCTTCAAGGCTGTGAGCTTCACGACCCCTCCCCGGATACGTTTGCACTCTCAGCAATATTCGTGAAATTTGACGCAGGGCAAGAGCAAATATTGCAATATTTGCATAATCAAAATGACTGCGCGCAAGAACCCGCCCGAAGGCGAGCGCCACGCCTGGGCGCCCCCTTCGATCAGTCGGCGTCCGGCTCCGCCTGCCCTTCTGCATTCAGGACCGCCCAGTCCCCGCGGTCGAAGGCGCCGCTCTCAAAGGCGTCATGGCCCCGGCGGGCGCCGTGATAATAGGTGACGAAGGCCTCGGCCTGCCCGTTCACCGCCACCACGCTGTGCCAGACCGAGGCGTCCATATGCATGACGTCGCCCTCTTCCAGCAGCAGCGGCTCGCGCCCCTGCACATAGGCCATGGCCGTGCCGCGGACGACGTAGACGGTCTTCTCGCCCGGGTGGCGGATGAACTCGGAGTCCCAGACGCTGACCGGCTCGAACTGGACATAGGCGCAGTCCAGCGCCCGCGCCTCATCGGCGCCGAACATATAATGGACGCGGGCGTCCTTGAACCGTTGCGGTCGTCGGTCCAGCGCCCGGTCGATCCGCAGACCGCCGGGCGCCGCCCAGCTTTCCAGAGGCGAGCCGACGCCCCGCCCGGATGCGCCTTCGGCCGCCGCTGCGTCCGGCAGGGCCTCGCCCAGCAGGCGTTCGACCGGCACGTCCAGCGCCTTGGCCAGCAGGTGCATCTTGTCCAGCGTCAGGCGCAACCGCGTGTTCTCGATCCGCGACAATGAAGAGGCCGGAATGCCCGTCAGCTGCGCCAACTGTTCCAGCGTCAGCCGGCGGCTCTTGCGGATGCGGCGCACGGCGGCGCCGCCCATGGCGGCTTCATCGTCTTGGACAGGCGGGACGTAGGGGCGCGTCATGCCCCCGTCCCTTAAGGCTGCTTCTTCTGCCTGACCAGACGCAGGTCTCCGAAATCGTATGAGGGGTCGGTGCGCGGCGACACCGGCGCCATTTCGATGCTGCTGACCTCGCCCACCGGATTCACCCGGAAGTTCACATAGGCGTCGGCGTTCAGGCCACGATCGCGCCAGGCGGCGATGAAGCGGTCGCCGTCGATATGGCGCAGCCGCCCGGTCATGGCGTCAGAGCCCATATCCATGATCAGCCCCTGATCGTCCGCCCGCACCTCGACGTCGCCGAACCAGGCGTCCTCATAGCGACCGACGTATTGCGCCAGCGGCAGGGCCGGACGCGCCGCCTGATCCGTGGCCGGGCCGTTTCCGGCGCTGGCCACCTCGGCCCGGGCCGCACGGACAGCCGCCATCTCGGCCCGGCCCTGATCGGCGATCGCGCGCACGGGGTTGGCGCTGAACTTCAGCGCCGCCAGCTGCTGGGCGATGGCGCGGGCGGCGCCGCTGGTCTTGTTGGTCATAACCATGACGCCGAAGCCGTCGTCCGGATAAAGGCTCAGATAGCTGACCATGCCCGGCAGGCCGCCGCCGTGCTGCACCTCGCGATGACCGAAACTGTCCTGAACCGTCCAGCCCAGGGCATAGGCGCTGAACGTCGTTCCCGGCTGATAGGGCGAGGCCTGACGGTTCACCGGCATCAGGGTGACCGGGCGGTAAAGCTCGGCCCGGCGCACAGCGTCCAGTTCCGGCCCCTTCGACGGGTCCAGATTGAAGGCCATCCACTGCGCCATGCCGCGCGCATTACAGAAGATCCCGCCTGCCGGAAGGGTGATGGCCGGCATGGGGAAGTCGACGACTTCCAGCTTGCCGTCCGAATAGTCATGGGCGATGGCGCGGTTAGCATCCGGGCCCAGCTGACGCTCATCCGGCACGCAGGTCTGCATGTCCAGACGGGTCAGGAAACGCGCCTGCACCTCCTCCTGCCACGACCGCCCGGTCACCCTTTTGATCAGGTCGCCCGCGATGATGTAGAGCAGGTTGTCATAGGCGTATTCCGTGCGGAAACTCGTCTTCGGCTCCAGATTGGCCAGGGCGCGATAGATGGACGGCAGATTTGCCTTTCTGTCGTTCAGCATGGCCAGATCGCCGGCATAGGGCGGCAGACCCGCGCGGTGGGTGACCATGTCGCGCACGGTGAATTCCCGCGTCACCCACGGATCCGACAGGCGGAACTCCGGCAGGTGATTGATCAGCCGATCGTCCCAGTTCAGCCGCCCCTCCTGCTCCAGCAGGGCGATCGTCGTGGTGGTGAAGGCCTTGGAGATGGAGCCGATGCCGAACAGGGTGTCGGCCGTCACCGGCGTCGGGCTGCGGTGATCGACGACGCCATAGCCCTTCAGATAGGTCGCCTGCCCCGGCTGGATCACGGCGATGGCGACGCCGGGAATCTCGAACGACGCGCGGGCGGCCTCGACCACCTCATCGATCTGACGCTCCGTCAGCCGACGGCCGCTGTCGGCCGCCTGGGCCGTCGCCGCGATGCTGACCATACAGACGGCCGCCGCCAGAACAGCGCCGTGGTTCAATATGCGTGACATCATGATCGCCTCTCCCTTGCCGCGACCCTGATCATTTTTTGCATTTTCTGCAATATCAATCTTGGTGATGCTGGGCAAACGAACGAGCATCGCCATCGACACAGCGAACGACCTGTTCGGCATCGCTATAACGCCGGATCAGCCGCGCAAAGAAGAAATATCATAAAATATTCATTGAAATAACACGACACTTTATCAAATAAAGCCTCACTTTCAAGGTCGACATTTTGAACTAATCTGCACCGTCACTAAATTTACGAGAAAAAAGTAAGGTGTAAATTTGACATGACCGGCGACACCTCACTCCAAACGATTAAAATAATTTCTACAGCCAATCGCTGCGCCTATTCCAGAACACTTTCAAAAGCGCTCAAAAATGGAGCGAAGGCGTCAGGATGGAAATCCGTTCAGGGTCTTTTATTCAAGGAACACGGGCAGTGGTTTGTGACGTGCGCGCTCGAAACAAGTCTGCTCTCCGCACAGACCCAGGTACGCCTCAGCGCCAAGCCGATGGCCATAGATCCGATTTTCTGGGACATTTTCGACCTTCCGGAAAACCGTGGTGAGAGCCTGTCCTTCCGCGCGCTCGGCGCCTGGACATGCCCCTCACTGGACATCGCCGAGATCAGCGTGCCTGAACAGCCCTCCGCGACAGCCACAGCATCAGACGCCCTGCGCATCGCCGCCGAACAGCTTGACGCCGCCCCGCCCCTCTCCCTTTCCTGGTTCGCGGGGGAATGCCGCAAGGTGCTGGACGATCAGCCCGCCATACTGGCCAGCCTTATAACAACCCTCATCGCCGACAATCGCAGAGCACAGGCCCTTGAGCTTTGCCAGCAAGCAGAAGCGAGCGGCGAAACGGGCGGCTTCGTCAACCGCCAGGTCTCCTTTGTTCAGGCCGCCGCTCGATGGCTCAACCGTTCAATGGCGGATCAAGCGCCCCACGACCCTTTCTAGCGGTCAAGCACGGATTTCAGTCCCAGCCGTCACGATCACCCGCCCACAGGACCATCATGAAACAGTCATTCTGGTTTGCTGCATCCGTCCATGCCCGCGCCGGCGACAGGGTCCATATCTTCATCACCACCGCGCCTGGAAAGTCAGATTTAGGGCGCTGGCTGGGCTTCAAGCGCCAGCTCCACGCCTCCAGATCGCCCTTCGTCTACAACGAAAGCTCCAAAGCCTGGTTCATGACGCACTATCACGCCGTAATTACGGATGAGATGCTGCTGGCCCCTTCATCCAGCCCGAAGGTCTATGAACATACGCCCGACCCCGCGCTCATCGTCGCGAAAGTCATCTACGGCGAAGTGCTCGGATCCGCCGTCATCCGAAGGATCAGCGACGAAGACAGCGGTCTGGATTCACGGCTGGACGTCGACGTTCTGTCCGAACGCACGATCGCCCAGGGCGAATCCTGGCTGCCCGACACGGATTGAAGCAGCGTCGTTCCTCTGCCCCCCTGCATGCATCCATGCCTCGGTCAGGCAGCCAGAAAACGCCACTTCATCCGCCCATTCTCAAGACGTGATCTCCTCATAATGAGTATTCATGTGGATCAAGCGGCCAATTCCTTACGGATAATCTCCGCGCCCGCGCTCAGGGCCTTCAACTTGCCGTTGGCGACCCGACGCGACAGAGGCGCCATGCCGCAATTGGTCGAGGGATACAGCTTGTCCGCATCAACGAACTGCAGCGCCTTGCGCAGGGTGTCGGCGACCTGTTCAGGCGTTTCTATGGTGTTGGACGCCACGTCGATGGCCCCGACCATCACCTTCTTGCCCCGGATCAGTTCGATCAGATCCATCGGAACATGCGAGTTCTGGCACTCCAACGAGATGATATCGATGCTGGACGTCTTCAGCTTGGGGAAGGCTTCCTCATACTGACGCCATTCCGAGCCCAGCGTCTTCTTCCAGTCCGTATTGGCCTTGATGCCATAGCCGTAACAGATGTGGACGGCTGTCTCGCACTTCAGCCCCTCGGCCGCCTTTTCCAGGGTGGCGACGCCCCAGTCGTTGACCTCGTCGAAGAAGACGTTGAAGGCGGGCTCGTCGAACTGGATGATGTCGACGCCTGCGGCTTCCAGTTCCCGGGCTTCCTGATTGAGGATCTTGGCGAACTCCCAGGCCAGCTTTTCGCGGCTGCCGTAGTGGTCGTCATACAGGGTGTCGATCATGGTCATCGGCCCCGGCAGGGCCCATTTGATCGGCTGGCCGGTCTGTTGTCTGAGGAATTTGGCGTCCTCGACGAACACAGACTTCGGGCGGCTCACGGCGCCGACCACCGTCGGCACGCTGGCGTCATAGCGGTCGCGGATTCTGACGGTCTTGCGGGTCTCGAAATCAACGCCTTCGAGGTGCTCGATGAAGGTGGTGACGAAGTGCTGGCGCGTCTGCTCGCCATCGCTGACGATGTCGATTCCGGCCTGCCGCTGATCGTCAAGCGCCAGACGCAGGGCGTCCTGCTTGCCCTCGATCAGTTCCTCGTCCTGAAGTTTCCAGGGGGACCACAGCGTCTCGGGCTGGGCCAGCCACACAGGCTTGGGCAGGCTGCCTGCGGTCGAAGTGGGCAACAGTGTTTTCATGATGGATGTCTTTGAGATTGCAGGCGGATCAAACGGCGAAGCTGGCGGACCACTGGTCGAGAATGTCGCGATAGGGCTTGATGAAGCGCTCCTCGACAAACCGGCCCTGTTCAACGGCCAGACGACTGCGCTCTTCGCGGTCATAGACGATGCGCGTCAGCGAATAGTCCTGATACTTCAGGCTCGGCTGGTAATGCTCCGTCGCCGGAGAATTGGCGTTGTAGATTTCGGGGCGATAGATCTTCTGGAACGTCTCCATCGTGCTGATGGTGCTGATCAGTTCCAGATCGGTGTAGTCCCCGCACAGGTCGCCGATGTGGTAAAAAGCCAGCGGCGCCACGCTGTTTGCGGGCATGAAATAGCGGACCTTCATCCCCATTTTCGCGAAATACTGATCGGTCGGCGAAAACTCGTCATTGGCGTATTCGAGGCCCAGAACCGGGTGCGCCTCGCCGGTGCGATGATAGGCCTTGTTGCTCGACACGCTCAGACAGATGACGGGCGGCTTGCCGAAATTATCGCGATAGGCGCTCGAATTCAGGAAGTGGCGGAAAAGCTTTCCGTGCAGATCGCCGAAGTCCTGCGGAGCGCCGGCGTCCGGGTGGTTCTTCATGTGCTGGGGCAGAACCACGCTGAAGTCGTAGTCGCGGACGTATGAGGAGAAGTTGTTGCCGACGATCCCCTCGATCCGCTCATCGGTGCTGCGGTCGATGACCGTGGTCTGAAGGATTTCAATCAGGGGAAAGGCGTCGTCGTCCTCGGCGGACACGCTCATTTCAACCGAGATGATCTTGAGCTCGACCGCGTAGCGATCCCCCTTGGGGTTGTCCCTGTGCGCCAGGGAATTGAAGCGGTTGTCGATCATCTTCAGGGTGTTGCGCAGATTCTCCCGGCGGCTTTCCCCCCGCGCCAGATTGGCAAAGTTCGTCGTGATGCGCGTGTTCTCGGCGGGATGATAATCCTCGTCGAGCGCGGTGCGCTTGATCCTGAATGTGAAGTCTCTGCTCAGCATGGTCTCTGCCGTTGATACTGTAGCGAGACAGCGGACAGGGACGCGCGACCGCCCGCACACGGGGGCCATCCCGTCGCAGCGCTCATGCGGCCTGACCGGACACCCCGCCGGAGGACGATATCTGTCGAGGCAGGTCTCCTGGCTCGCGGGTCATAGCTTCCGGCCCGGCCTTCCCGGGGGCGGACCCCCAGTGACGCGAAATGGACCTTCGGCTCGCCGCTCACAGTTGCGGGGGCAGCGCCGGCATCGACCGAAGTCCCACCGGCTTCCCTCTTAGCTCCGCACAGTCCGAGGACCGCGCGCAGAACCACGACCACGCAACAGTGCCACACCACCGCCGCAAGTCAACAACAATATAAAGATATCTTTATATAGTTATGTGATTATCGTTTCAGACCATGGCCGCTGTCGGATAGGGAGTGGCGGCGCTGTGGTTGATGTCGATCTGCAGGGCGCGGCCGATGAAGGGGAAGGCGCGCTGGGGGCAGGTCGGGCGCTCGCAAATCTTGCATCCGGCGCCGATGGGGGTGGCGGCGGCCTGATCGGACAGGTTCAGACCCTTGGAATAGACCAGCCGCTCTGCGTGGCGGATGTCGCAGCCCAGGCCGATGGCGAAGGTCTTGCCCGGCGCGCCATAGACCGGCCCCGGGCTGCCGACCGTGCGGGCGATCCACAGATAGGTGCGGCTGTCGGGCATCTGCGCCATCTGGGTCAGGACCCGGCCCGGCTGGACGAAGGCTTCATAGACATTCCACAGCGGGCACGACCCGCCGACGCGCGAAAAGTGGAAGTCCGTGGCCGACTGGCGCTTGGAGATGTTCCCCGCGCGGTCCACCCGGATGAAGAAGAAGGGCACGCCCTGGGCGCCCGGCCGCTGCAGGGTCGACAGGCGGTGGCAGACCGTCTCGAACCCCACGCCGAAATGCCGCCCCAGCCGGTCGATGTCATAGCCGTGCGTCTCAGCCTGCCGCAGGAAGTCGCCATAGGGCAGGACCAGCGCGCCCGCGAAATACTGGGCCAGACCGATCCGCAGCAGGTCGCGCGTCTCGCGCTCCTGCGGCAGGGCGGCGTCGATCAGGCTTTCGATCAGGTCGCCCTCTTCCAGAAAGGCCAGTTGCAGGGCCATCTGGAAGGCCTGCTGTCCCTGCTTGATGAAGGCCGAGACATACAGGGTCCGGTTCGGCCCGTCGTAGCGGCGCTGCGCCTCGTCCGTCTCGTCGAAGATGACGCGGACGCCGTGCCGTTCGGCCAGCCAGGCGACCAGACCGGGGCGCACCTGACGCGGCGACAGCCCGGCCTCGGCATAGAGACGCTCGGCCGCCTCATCCAGTTCGGCCACGTGGTTGCGGCGCGCATAGAAGAAGTCGCGCACCTGTTCGAACGGCATCCGCGCGGGGGCCTCGCCCGCCGCGTCCTCGCCCAGCCGCAGGGCCATGATCTCAGCCCGTTCGGCGCTCAGGCGCGTCTTGCGGTGCAGGGCGACCAGCGCGCGCCCGACAGCGGGCATGTTCATCGCCAGTTCGCGCAGTTCGATCGCCGAGACCGGCTCGTCCCCGCCCTCGGCCAGCGCCTCGCGCATGTCGGAGATCAGCCGCCCTTCTTCGTCCTCGGAGAACAGTTGCACGTCCACGCCGAAGGCGGCGTTCAGCTTCAGCAGCAGCGGCACGGTCAGCGGGCGCTGATTCTGCTCGATCTGGCTGAGGTAGGAGTTGGAGATGCCCAGGGCGCGCGCGACCGCCGTCTGGGTCAGGCCGCGCTCCTCGCGCAGCCGCCGCAGCCGCACCCCCATGAAGGTCTTGCTCATGTGTTTTGCAACTTTTACAGACCGCGCCAGATATTTTGGCAAGATTTACACGATAAATCGTGCGATTTCAGCGTCTTGTGTAAATATTGCAAATATACTAGCGACGCAAGAACGGCTCAGTCGGCGGCGTCGAACGACCCGGCCGGGACCAGAACGCGGCCTTCCATCAGGCGGCGCGCGCTGCGGCTCATGACGGCCTTGGCGACGGTCCAGACGCCATCGACCTGTTTAGCCTCGGCCCCGACGCTCAGTGTTCCGGACGGATGGCCGAAACGGACCGAGCCGCGCGCGCCGCCGCCCGCCGCCAGATTGACCACAGTCCCCGGAACCGCCGCCGCCGCGCCGATGGCGACCGCCGCCGTGCCCATCATGGCGTGGTGCAGCCGCCCCATCGACAGGGCGCGGACCAGCAGGTCGATCTCGCCCGCCGCGACCGCCTTGCCGCTGGAGGTCACATGGTCTGCGGGCGGGGCGACGAAGGCGATCTTGGGGGTGTGCTGACGCCGGGCCGCCTCTTCTGGCGAGTCGATCAGCCCCATGCGCACGGCGCCGATGGCGCGCAGGGCCTCGAAGCGCGCCAGGGCGGCCGGATCGTCGTTGATCGCCCCCTGCAGCTCCGCGCCCGAATAGCCGAGGTCGGCGGCGTTGACGAAGATCGTCGGAATGCCGGCGTTGATCAGGGTGGCCTTCAGCCTGCCGCCCGCGACCAGCGTTTCGGGCACGTCCAGTTCATCGATCAGATTGCCGGTGGGGAACATGGCGCCGCCATCCTCGCCCTCTTCAGCCGGGTCGAGAAACTCCAGCACGATCTCGGCGGCGGGGAAGGTCACGCCGTCCAGTTCGAAGTCGCCCGTCTCCTGCACCCTGCCGTCCGTGACCGGCACATGGGCGATGATGGTCTTGCCGATATTGGCCTGCCAGATGCGCACGGCGCGCACCCCGTCCGGCCCGACCGGGACATAGCCCGCATGGATGGCGAAGGCCCCCGCCGCCGTCGACAGGTTGCCGCAGTTGCCCGACCAGTCGACGAAGTCCGTGTCGATCGACACCTGCCCATACAGATAGTCGACATCGTGATCGGGCCGCGCGCTGGGCGAGATGATCACGCATTTCGATGTGCTGGAGGTCGCCCCGCCCATGCCGTCGGTATGCTTGCCATAGGGGTCAGGACTGCCGATCACGCGCTGGAACAGGCGGTCGCGGGCGCGGCCCGGAACGCGGCACGCCTCGGGCAGGTCTTCCAGCCGGAAGAAGACGCCTTTGGAAGTGCCGCCGCGCATATAGGTGGCGGGAATGGCGATCTGGGCCTGTTGCGACATTCAGGCGGCCTCCGTCCGAGCGGCGAGGAAGTCCTGAGCGAAGCGCTGCAGCACGCCGCCCGCCTCATAGATCAGCACCTCTTCGGCCGTGTCCAGACGACAGGTCACGGGCAGTTCGACCGTCTCACCGGTCGTGCGGTGGATCCTCAGCATCAGGTCGGCGCCGGGGCGGCGCTCGCCCGCAACGTCGAACACCTCGGTCCCGTCCAACTCCAGCGTCAGGCGCGTCACGCCCGGTTTGAACTCCAGCGGCAGGACACCCATGCCGATCAAATTGGTGCGGTGGATGCGCTCGAACCCTTCGGCGACGATGGCCTCGACGCCCGCCAGCCGCACGCCCTTGGCCGCCCAGTCGCGCGACGAGCCCTGCCCGTAATCGGCGCCCGCGATGATGATCAGCGGCTGGCGGCGATCCAGATAGGTCTCGATCGCCTCCCACATCCGCATGACGGTTCCGTCCGGCTCGACGCGGGTCAGGGAGCCCTTCTTCACCGCCCCGTCCACCACGGCCATCTCATTGACCAGCTGGGGGTTGGCGAAGGTGGCGCGCATGGCGGTCAGGTGGTCGCCCCGGTGGGTGGCGTAGGAGTTGTAGTCTTCCTCCGGCACGCCCATGCGCGTCAGATACTCCCCCGCCGCTGACGTGGCTAAGATGGCGTTGGACGGCGACAGGTGGTCGGTGGTGATGTTGTCCGGCAGGATCGCCAGCGGCCGCATCCCCGTCAGGGTGCGCGGATTGGCGGCCAGGGCGCCGACGCCTTCGGTGTCCCAATAGGGCGGGCGACGGATATAGGTCGACTGCGGGCGCCAGTCATACAGGGGGCTGACGCTGACCCCGCCGCTGCGGCGCGCGCCGAACATCGGCTCATAGACGGCGCGGAACTGTTCCGGCTTGACCGAGGCAGCGACCACGGCGTCGATCTCCTCGTCCGAGGGCCACAGGTCCTTCAGGCGGATTTCGCGACCGTCGACCACGCCCAGCACGTCCTGCTCGATATCGAACCGCACCGTCCCGGCCAGCGCATAGGCGACCACCAGCGGCGGCGAGGCGAGGAAGGCCTGTTTGGCGTAGGGGTGGATGCGGCCGTCGAAATTGCGGTTCCCCGACAGAACGGCGGTGGAATAGAGGTCGCGGTCGATAATCTCCTGCTGGATGGCCGGATCAAGGGCGCCGGACATGCCGTTGCAGGTGGTGCAGGCGAAGGCGACGATGCCGAAGCCCAGCGCCTCCAGTTCCGACAGCAGGCCCGATTCTTCCAGATAAAGCCGCGCCACCTTGGACCCCGGCGCGAAGGACGACTTGACCCACGGCTTGCGCGTCAGGCCCAGGGCGTTGGCCTTCTTGGCCAGCAGGCCCGCCGCCACGACGTTGCGCGGATTGGAGGTGTTGGTGCAGCTGGTGATGGCGGCGATGATGACGGCGCCGTCGGGCAGCAGGCCCTCGCGCTCCTCGGCCTGCGCCTCGGCCAGACCGACGGCGACGCCGCTGTCCTTCAGCGCCGAGGTCGGCAGGCGGCGGTGCGGGTTGGACGGCCCGGCCAGATTGCGCTCCACCGTCGACAGGTCGAACTCAAGCACCCGCTCATATTCGGCGGTCTTCAGCGTCTCGCCCCACAGGCCGGTGATGCGGGCGTAGGTTTCGACCAGCGCCACCTGATCGGGTTCGCGGCCAGTCAGCTTCAGATAATCGAGCGTCTGCTGGTCGATGTAGAACATCGCCGCCGTCGCCCCGTATTCCGGGCACATGTTGGAGATGGTCGCCCGGTCGCCGATCGACAGGCTGTCGGCGCCCTCGCCGAAGAACTCCAGCCAGGCGCCGACCACCTTCTGCCCGCGCAGGA
Organism: Brevundimonas diminuta; assembly: GCF_039673845.1. GTDB lineage: Bacteria > Pseudomonadota > Alphaproteobacteria > Caulobacterales > Caulobacteraceae > Brevundimonas > Brevundimonas diminuta_E. The sequence continues at coordinate 204,183 of NZ_JBDJMK010000010.1, forward strand.
ACTCGGTCAGGGCCAGAACAATGTCAGTCGCCGTGATGCCCGGCGCGCGCCGTCCGCTCAGTTTGACGCCCACGATGTCGGGCAGCCGCATCATCGAGGCGCGGCCCAGCATGACCGTCTCGGCCTCCAGCCCGCCGACGCCGACGGCGATGACGCCCAGCGCATCGACGTGCGGCGTGTGGCTGTCGGTGCCGACGCAGGTGTCGGGGAAGGCCACGCCGTCGCGCACCTGAACCACCGGAGACATCTTCTCCAGATTGATCTGGTGCATGATGCCGTTGCCGGCCGGAATGACGTCGACGTTCTCGAAGGCGCGCTTGGTCCATTCGATGAAGTGGAAGCGATCCTCGTTGCGGCGATCCTCGACCGCGCGGTTCTTCTCAAAGGCGTCGGGATCGAAGCCGCCATGTTCGACCGCCAGCGAGTGGTCGACGATCAACTGGGTCGGCACCACCGGATTGACCTTGGCCGGGTCGCCGCCCTGCTGGGCGATCGCGTCGCGCAGGCCCGCCAGATCGACCAGCGCCGTCTGGCCCAGAATGTCGTGACAGACGACGCGCGCCGGATACCACGGAAAGTCCAGATCGCGCCGCCCCTCGACGATCTGGGTCAGGGCGTCGGTCAGCTGTTCGGGATCGCAGCGGCGCACCAGCTGTTCGGCCAGCACGCGCGACACATAGGGCAGGCGGTCATAGGCGCCCGGCTGGATGGCGTGGACGGCGGCGCGCGTGTCGAAATAGTCGAAGGGCGTGCCCAGCAGCCGCCTGCGGTAATCGGTATTCATCAGCGCGGATGTCCCTGCTTCCATGAGGCCGCGCCGGGCGGCGTCCGGCGCCGGACGAAACCGGCGGCGGCGTTCCATGCGCAGACGTGCGGCCCTTATCCGACCCTCGCGACCTCAGGTGAACGGCTGAAAAGGCGGAGACTTGTGAACGCCGCCCTGTAAATCTGTAAAAGCTGCAAAAGAGCTACTCGCCCCAAAGCCCTCCCCCTCGATGGGGGAGGGTTGGGTGGGGGT
>NZ_JBDJMK010000011.1:0-176975 GCF_039673845.1 Brevundimonas diminuta
CACCGGCTCGGCGCCGAACGCATAGCGCAGGCCCAGCGTCACGGTGTGCGACTGGTCGTAGTCGCCCGACAGGTTGCCGAAGACCGGACCGGCCGACTGCGTCGTGTCGAACGCCATGTCGCCCGTCAGGTAACGGTAGGTCAGGTCGATGTTGGCGCGGTCGCCAACGGCCCAGGCCAGACCGGCGATCGCCTGAGCGGCGAACTTGGTCGAGGTGTCGTCAGCCGTGAAGGTGACGCCCGGGTTCTGACGCAGACGGCCCGTGGTGTCGGTCTTGACGCGGTTCACACCGACGCCCAGGCCCACGAACGGACGGATGGTCCATTCCGGCGAACCGAAGTCATAGATGACGTTGCCCATCAGGGTCGTCGCCGTGATGTCGCCTTCCGGCGAGTGGCACGGGCCGGTGGCCGGGGTCAGGTTGCACAGGCCGTTCGGACCCGAGACAGCGCGAACCTTGCCGATGTCGCCCGAGCGGTAACCGCCTTCGAGCTCAACACGCCAGTTCGGGTTGAAGCGATAGCCCAGGCGAGCAAAAGCCGCCCAGCCGTCGTTCACTTCCCAGTTCCAGTGGTGACCGGTCGCCGAAGCTTCCGTGTTGATGTCGTCGATCATGTGGTAGCCGGCGTCGATCGCGCCGTACCAGCCATCGGGCTCCGCCGAAGCAGCGCCGGCTGCGAACAGCCCCGCTGCGGCGACACTGGCCAGAAGTTTCAGCTTCATGGTGTCCTCACACTCTTAGTTGATCCGAAAGCCCATGCGATACCGCGAGGCGTTCGAAAACCGAACGGTATTGCATTGCAGCGGTTCCACATTTGGCTCTCGAATGTGTCCACTGTGGCGCCGTTTCAACACATATTCCGACTTTGCCTCTGAAACCAGAGGTCAGTCGCTGTTGCAGCTGCAAAAACCGGCCGCTGCAGCGCCAAAGAAAACAGGCCGGGATGCAAGACTCAACCCAAGATTGCTTACATATTGTAAACAACGTCTCTTTTGCAGTGCAGCGTCGACGCAACCGGCCAGCGTCAGATGTCGTTATAGTCGCGTCAAAACGACCTACAGGGGCTTTCACCCATGCGCATGCGTATACTGACCATCGCCGCCGCCTCGATTCTGGCGCTCGGCGCCGCCGCCTGCACCCAGGCTGAACAACAGAAGGCCGAAGCCAATGCACAGGCCGCCGGCGACAAGGCCGCAGACGTGGCCGCCCAGACGGGCGAAGTCGTCGAGTCCGGCGCCATGAAGGCGGCTCAGGCCGTCGAAGAAGGCGCGGGCAAGGTCGCCGGAAAACTGGAAGACAAACAGGCTCAGGCCGCCGCCGAGGGTCGCCCCGGCGCCGTCGATCCGGCGACCGATCAGCGCGTTCCGGCCAAGAACTGAGGCCTGCAGCGCCCTCCCTGACCGGCTCAGGAAAGGGAGGGCGTGACAGCTCAGGCTTCGGCCAGCAGGTGATCGACCAGGGCCTTGGCCTCGGCGCTGGCCCAGTCGGCCTCGCCGGTCAGGACCGCGCGGACGCGGCCCTTGCGATCCAGCAGGATGGTCTGGGGCATGGCGCCCTTGCCCGGAAACTCGAAGGCCAGCTGGAATTTCGGGTCGATGTAGAAGTCCAGCGGCGCGTTCTCGGCGATGAAGGCCCGGGCCTCATCCGCCGTCTTTTCGACGTCCATGCTGACAGTGACGACGGCGAAGTCGTCACGCTCTTTATAGTGGTCGGCCAGAGCCGCCAGCGTCGGCATCTCGATCTTGCAGGGCGCGCACCAGGTGGCCCACAGGTTCACCACCGTCACCTTGCCTGCGAAGTCGGCCAGGCGGACATCGCCCCCATCGGCGTTCTTGAACACATAGTCGGGCACGGCCTGCGACGCAGGCGTCTGCAGCGCCGACAGCGATCCCCTGGCGAAGGCCTCCATCTGAGGATCAAGCGCCTCGACGGTCGGCGGTGCGGACTCTTTGCCACCGCCCTTGTGATTGACGTATAGCAACGCCGCGCCCACGCCGATCACACCGATCACGGCGAACGTCGCCACGCCCGCCCAAGTCCGTCCAGAGCCGCTCATGTCTGATACGCCTTCCAAACCAAAGTCTGCCACGCCCTCTCAAGGAGGTTCCGAGGGGCAGTCTCTATGGGGTGGGCGCTTCAGCGCCAAGCCCGCCGACATCATGCAGGCGATCAACGTCTCCATCGGCGTCGACAAACGCCTGTGGGCGCAGGACCTGGCCGGATCGCGGGCCCATTGTCGCATGCTGGAGAAGCAGGGGATCATCGCCGCCGCCGACGCCGAGGCGATTCTGGGCGGGCTGGACGTGATCGAGGGCGAGATCCGGGACGGCTCCTTCCCCTTCCGCGACGCCTATGAAGACATTCACATGAACGTCGAGGCCCGCCTGTCGGAGCTGATCGGCGAGCCGTCAGGGCGTCTGCACACGGCGCGCAGCCGCAATGATCAGGTGGCGACGGACTTCCGCCTGTGGGTGCGCGACGCCTGCGACCGCACCGTGGCGCAGCTGAAGGATCTGCAGGCCGCCCTGCTGGACCGGGCGGAACAGCATGCGGGCGACCTGATGCCGGGCTTCACCCACCTGCAGACGGCCCAGCCGGTGACGTTCGGCCACCATCTGATGGCCTATGTCGAGATGTTCGGCCGCGACGCCGGGCGCTTCGTCGACGCCCGCGCCCGCATGAACGAGAACCCGCTGGGCGCCGCCGCGCTGGCCGGTTCGCCCTTCCCCATCGACCGCCATATGACGGCGCAGGCGCTGGGCTTCGACCGGCCGATGGCGAACAGCCTCGACGCCGTATCGGATCGCGACTTCGCGCTGGAAAGCCTGGCCGCCGCCTCGATCGCGGCGGGCCACCTGTCGCGACTGGCCGAAGAAATCGTGGTGTGGATGACGCCGATGTTCGGTTTCGCCACCCTGCCCGACGACCTGACCACCGGCTCGTCCATCATGCCGCAGAAGCGCAACCCGGACGCCGCCGAACTGGTGCGGGCCAAGACCGGCCGCATCAACGGCGCCCTGATCGCCCTGACCACGGTGATGAAGGGCCTGCCGCTGGCCTATTCCAAGGACATGCAGGAGGACAAGCCGCCGGTGTTCGAGGCTTTCGACGCGCTGGATCTGGCGCTGACGGCCATGACTGCAATGGTCGCCGTGATCCGCCCCAACACCGAGAAGATGGCCGCCGCCGCGGGCGCGGGCTTCTCGACCGCCACCGATCTGGCCGACTGGCTGGTGCGCGAACTGAACCTGCCCTTCCGTCAGGCGCACCACGTCACCGGCGCCGCCGTGAAGCGGGCCGAGGCGCTGGGTCTGGGACTGGGCGAACTGCCGCTGACGGAATTGCAGGCGCTGGATGGCCGGATCACCGAAGGGGTGTATGAAGTGCTGACGCCAGAAGCCTCCTGCGCCAGCCGCCAGAGCTTCGGCGGCACGGCGCCGGAACAGGTCCGCGCGCGCATCGCCGACTGGAGAAGCCGCCTGTGAAGAAGACCCTGATCCTGGCGGGCGCCGCCGCCCTGCTGCTGTCCGCCTGCGGCCGCATGGCCGACCTTGAGCCGCCGCAGGGCGCCACGCCGAAAAAGCAGACCGAGCGCGCCGTCCGCGACCGTTCGGCCGCGCACCTGCCCGAACCGGCGATGCAGAACCTGCCGCCGCGCCAGATGCCCATCGACAACGGCTCGTCCGACCCGTTCGGCAAGCCGCCGCCGATGCGTTGAGCCACGCCTCCCATACCTCCTGACTGGACTCCCCGCCGGTGCATTATTTCGATCTGAAGGATGGCGTTCTGCACGCCGAGGGCGTCTCGCTGGAGACCCTGGCGCAAGAAGCCGGCACGCCGACCTACGTCTATTCCGCCGCGACCCTGCGCCGCCACTACGGCCTGCTGCGCGAAGCGTGCGACGCCCATAAAGGCGCACTGGGCGACGCTCTGATCGCCTTCGCGGTCAAGGCCAACTCCAACCTGTCGGTGCTGGCGACGCTGGCAAAACTGGGCTGTGGCGCGGACACCGTGTCCGAAGGCGAAATCCGCCGCGCCCGGGCCGTCGGCATTCCGGGCGAACGCATCATCTTCTCGGGCGTGGGCAAGACCGACGCCGAACTGGCCTTCGCCATCGAACAGGGCGTGCGCCAGATCAACGTCGAATCCTCGGCCGAACTGGACCGGTTGATCGCCGTTTCATCGTCCCTCAAGCAGGGCGCGACCGCGTCGCGCCCGATAGGGACGCCAAATATAGCCATTCGCGTAAACCCAAAGATCGGCGCGGGCGGCCATGCCAAGATCACCACCGGCGGCGCGGGCGACAAGTTCGGCGTGCCGGTCGAGGAGGCGATGGCCCTCTACGCCCGCGCCTCCGCCTCGCCCCACGTCACCCCCGTGGGGCTGGCCTGCCACATCGGCAGCCAGATCACCGACCTGAGCCCGCTGGAGGCCGCCTTCCGCGTGCTGCGCCAGATGACGGAAGACCTGCGCGCCCAGGGGCACAGCGTCAACCGCCTCGACCTCGGCGGCGGACTGGGCGTGCCCTACTACGGCGAGGCGGCGACGCCGTCCCCGGCCGACTACGTGGCCATGGCCGCGCGGGTGCTGGATGGTCTGAACGTCGAGGCCGCCTTCGAGCCCGGCCGCCTGATGGCCGCCAATGCGGGCGTGCTGCTGAGCCGCGTCATTCAGGTCAATGAGCGGACGGACGGCCGCCGCTTCCTGGTACTGGACGCGGCGATGAACGACCTGATGCGCCCGGCCCTCTATGACGCCTTCCATGATCTGAAGCCGGTGCGTCCGGTGATGGGCGGCGCTCTGCCCCACGACGTGGTCGGCCCCGTCTGCGAAACCGGCGACACCTTCGCCCGCGACCGCGACCTGCCGCCGCTGAAGGCGGGCGATCTGGTCGTCTTCATGAGCGCCGGCGCCTATGGCGCGGTGATGAGCAGCGAATACAACACCCGCCCTCTGGCCGCCGAGGTGCTGGTCGACGGCGACCGCCACGCCGTCATCCGCCCGCGCCCGACCTATGACGAGATGTTCGCCCGCGAACCGGTGGCCGACTGGCTCTGAGGTCCTGACGTCACGCTTGGGCTCGGTGCTTGCCGCCGGTCCGCCGACGCCTTCCCAACATGAAGTCTTGCATGGCTCCCGAAATTGCCTGACTTAGGTCAGGCAATAATGGACCAGATGATGCCCGACTCCATCGCCCGTATCCGCCGTTTCCAGCGCGCCGTCACAACAGAGGTGGGCGCGCTGGATGAGTCCTTCCTCGGGCGAGGCCGCCCCATGGGCGTCGCGCGCGTGTTGAACGCGATCGGCGGCGGCAAGACGGAGGTCAGCGAGGTGCGCCGCTATCTCGGGCTGGATTCCGGGTTGATGAGCCGCCTGCTGCGCACGCTTGAGGCCGAACGTCTGATTGAGATCGACGCCGATGAAGCCGACAACCGGCGACGCCGGGTTCGGCTGACCGCAGAAGGCGCGCGGGAATACGCCGCCTATGAGGCGCTGGCCGACGCCCAGGCGCGGGCCATGCTGGACCGGCACGCCTCGCCCCGGCGTCTGTTGGAGGCGATGGATCTGATCGCCTCTACGCTGGGCAGGGACCGCATCACCCTGCATGAGGTTCCGCCGCAGGACGCCGATGCTCAGGCCTGTATGACAGCCTATTACGCCGAACTGTCCGAGCGGCTGGAGCGGGGCTTCGATGTCGCCCTGTCCAAGGATCCGGACGCCCGCGACATGATCCGGCCGCGCGGCGCCTTTGTGGTCGCCATGTCCGACGGGATGGCGGTCGGTTGCGCTGGCCTGAAGGGCACAGACCTCGGCTATGCGGAGATCAAGCGGCTGTGGGTTTCGCCCAGGGCGCGCGGACTGGGGCTGGCGCTGCGGCTGATGGACGAACTGGAGCGGATCGCGGTCGAACTGAATATCCGCCTGCTGCGGCTGGACACTAACAGCGCCTTGAAGGAGGCCGTCGCCCTGTACGCCAACACGGGCTGGCAGGAGATTGCGCGCTTCAACGACGACCCCTACCCGGACCGCTTTTTCGAAAAAGCGCTGGCCGCCGGGGCGGAACCGGCCTCGCGAACGGCCTGAAGCTTCAGTCCAGGGCGCAGATATCCGGCAGGCCGCGCATGCCCCCGGCATTGTCCAGACCATAGCCGACGAGGTAGCGGTCCGGAGCCTCCCAGCCGACGAAGTCAGGCTCGGGCGCGCGGGGCTTGGGCCACGGCTTGCGGGCGAAGACGCAGGTCAGCACCTCGGCGGCGCCCGCCTCTCGGGTGATGCGCACGGCTTCGGCCAGCGACAGGCCGGTGTCGAACACATCGTCCAGAATCAGCACCTTCCTGCCGGTCAGGGGGCGCTGATAGGGGGCGCGGACCTCGATCCTGCCGCGGCTGGTCTGGCCGTCGCCGTAGGAGGCCAGCCACAGGGCGTCGAAGCGGACGTTGCGCCCCTCGCGCGACAGGGCGCGGGTCAGGTCGGCGGCGAACCACAGCCCGCCGGTCAGCAGGACGGCGGCCACCGTCTCATCATCGACATGGGGGGCGATGCGGCGCGCCAGATCGGCGACGACGGCCTCGATCCCGGCCTGGGACAGGAGAACCGTAGGGGCGGGCGTCGGTCGGGTGTCAGCCATGCCCCGGCGATACCCCTTCAGCGGGGGCGGAGTCGAGAGGCGAAGCCGCCCGTCGAAGACGAAGCAAGGGCGAAAGGGCTCAGCGGCGCAGGCCGCCGTCTTCGCGCACGGCGCTGTCGGCCGGTTTGCCCGCGACCGGCGCTGCAGGCGCACGAACGGCGGGTTTGGACGCCGCCTCCAGCAGATAGTCCACGTCCAGCCCAGCCACGCGCCCCTGCGGATCGGGAATCACGACGGCGAAGCCCTGAACCTGTCCCGGCAGGATGGGCGGCCCTTCCAGACGCAGGATGCTGCGCGTCACCTCAGCCCCCCTGGCGTCCTTCAGGACGACGATCAGTGGCGGCGGGACGACTTCGATGTCGCGGATGTTGCGCAGCGCGCCCGACACCAGCGTGCGGCCCGGATCATACGGCGCCGTGCGTCCTCTCAAGGCCTCAACCTGCAGCCCGACCGTGTTCACCTTCAGCCCCAGCGCCTTATAGACGCCCGCCGTCGCAGGGACGGCGCGGGCGATCTCTTCGCGGAACAGGACGGCGCCCGTCAGCAGCCCCAGCACCACGGCCGCCGCCGCCGCCCATGCCGCCCCGGCGGCGGCGGCCTGACGCATGCGGCGCTGGCGCTCGGCCTTGGCGCGGAAGGCGCGGGGCAGTTCCGGCGCAGGCGTTTCGGCGAAGGTGTCATAGCGGGGTTCGGCCCCGGCGGCGTCCACCGGCGCGGCGTCAGGCTCAAGCTCCAGCGGCGTGTCTTCAAGGGTCGCGCGCCAGTCGTGGCCGCATGCCTTGCAGCGCACGCGACGGCCGTTCGGACCGATCGCTTCGTCGGGAACGAAATAGCTTGTGGCGCAGGCGGGACAGGTCAGTATCATGTCAGCTGACTGCGAGGCTTATCGCCCCCTCCTGTCGCGGCGCAACGCCCCGGTCCAATACGAAACCCTATGCCTGATCCGATCCGCCGCGCCGCCGACCCTGCTTCCGCGCCTGACGCCGTCCGCCTCAGGGGCGTGGGCTTCGGCTATGCGGGCAGGCCCGCCGTGCTGCGGGACGTTAACCTTACTCTGCCAAACGGCTCTTTCCACTTCCTTACCGGACCCTCGGGCGCGGGCAAGTCCTCGCTGTTGCGGCTGCTGACGCTGGCGGCGCGGCCGCAGGCGGGGCGAATCAGCCTGTTCGGCCAGGATGTGACCCGACTGCCCCGGCGCGAGGTTCCGGCCCTTCGCCGCCGCATGGGGGTGATCTTTCAGGATTTCCGCCTGCTGGACCATCTGTCGGCCTTCGACAATGCGGCCCTGCCGCTGAGGCTGGCGGGCGAGCGGCCAGGCGATTACGCCGCCGATGTGCAGGAGATGCTGCGCTGGGTCGGTCTGGGCGCGCGGCTGGACGCCCTGCCGCCCACCCTGTCCGGCGGCGAGAAACAACGGCTGGCCATCGCCCGCGCCGTGGTGGCCCGCCCGCGCCTGATTCTGGCGGATGAACCCACCGGCAGCGTCGACCGGCCGATGGGCGAGAAGCTGATGCGGCTGTTCCAGTCGCTGAACAAACTGGGCGCCACCGTGCTGATCGCCAGCCACGACGAGGCTCTGGCCGAGCGCAGCGGCGCCGCCATGCTGCGGCTGGAAGGCGGGCGGCTGGCGCAGGTCGCGCCCGGCCTCGCGCCCGTCGAGCCGGAGGATCAGGCATGATCGGCCGCTTCCGCAGCACCCAACCCGAGCTTCTGCCGCGTGAGGCGGGCGGCGAGCGCTGGCTGGTCGTGGTCATCGCCGTACTGTGCTTTCTGGCCTCGATCGCCGCCGTCGGCGCCCTGGCGGCTGACCGCGCCGCGCACGGCTGGGCGCGTCAACTGCGGGCCGAGGCGACCGTTCAGGTGCGGCCGCGCGTCGACGAAACCGGCCCCGCCGCCGCCGCCCGCGCGGCCGAGACCCTGGCCGGTGTCGACGGCGTGGCCGAGGCGCAGGCGATGGACCGCAAGGCGGCCGAGGCCCTGCTGCGCCCGTGGGTGGGCGAGGCGGCCCTGCCTGACCTGCCCCTGCCCTATCTGGTCATCGTCCATCTGGATCCGAAGACGCCCGCCAGCGCGCCCAGTCTCAGCCGCGCCCTGGCCGAGGCCGGGCTGGACGCCAGCGTCGACGACCACAGCCTGTGGCGCGGCGAGGTCGAGCGTTCGGCGGGCCTGATCACGGCGCTGGCCGGGGCGGCCTTCCTGCTGATCGCCGCAGCGACGGCGGCGGCCATCGCCTACGCCACCCGCGCGGGCATGGCGGCGCAGGCGGCGGTCATCGAGACGCTGAGCCTGAACGGCGCCTCGGACGGCGCCGTCGCCACCCTGTTCCAGCAACGCTTCGGCCTGCTGGCGGCGGGCGCAGGCGCGGCGGGCGCCGGTCTGGCGGCGCTGATGCTGGCCCTGCTGCGTCTGATCGGGGGCGAAGGCGGATTGAGCCCGGCCCTGCCGCTGGCCTGGGCCGACCTGCTGGCGCTGGCCGCCTGTCCGCTGCTGGCGGGGGCGGTCGCGGTGCTGGCCGCCCGCCTGACGGCGCTGGCGAAGCTGGGCGGGCGTCGCTAGTTATTAAGCATGAAGTTCCTGACGCTGATCGCCGTGGTGGCGCTGATGTGGCTGACAGGCCTGTTCGTCTTCGCCGAGCGGGTGCGAGGACTGACGCCTGCGCCTGATCCGGCGCGGGCCGACGCCATCGTCGCCCTGACCGGGCCGTCGGCCGAGCGCGTCAACGCCGCCGTGCGCCTGCTGGAACAGGGCAAGGGCGACCGGCTGCTGATCTCGGGCGTCAACCGCGAGGTGCGCCGTCAGGAGCTGCGCGCCCTGACGCCGGGCTCCAAGAAGCTGTTCAACTGTTGCGTCGATCTGGGTTTCGAGGCCGAGAACACCGTCGGCAACGCCCAGGAGATCGCCGCCTGGGCGCGCTCGCGCGGCTATGACGACCTGATCGTCGTCACCTCGGACTATCATATGCCGCGCAGCCTGCTGGAGCTTCGCGGCGCCGCGCCGGGCGTGGAGCTGACGCCCTACGCCGTCTCCACCCCGTCGCTGGATACGCCCAGCTGGTGGCGCGCGACCGAGACGGCGCGGCGCATGACGCTGGAATATATGAAATATCTGGCCGTGCTGGCCCGCGAGGGCATGCACCGCCTGACCGGCCGCCACCCCGAGCGTCCCGGCCCTGTCGCCCCTGACGCAAACGCAGACGCCGACGCCCCCGAACCCCACAAGGCCGCCGAATGACGACCGTCCGATCCCTGATCTTCACCCTGTGGCTGTATCTGTCGATGCCGCTGTTCGCCGTCGTCCTGTCGCCGGCGCTGCTGATGCCGCACGGGGCGGCGATGGGGGTCATCAAGCTGTGGTCGCGCTTCGTCCTGTTCGGCCTGCGCTGGATCGCCGGGGTCAAGGTCGAGGTGCGCGGACTGGAGCATCGCCCGACCGGCCCGGCCCTGATCGCCGCCAAACATCAGGGGATGCTGGACGTGGTGGCTCCTTTCGCCTTTCTGGACGATCCCTGCTTCGTCCTGAAAAAGGAGCTGATGCCCCTGCCCTTCTTCGGCTGGTTCGCCTGGAAGACGAAGATGATCGCCGTCGACCGCGCCGCCCACGCCAAGGCGCTGAAGGACATGGTGCGCCAGACCCGCGCCCGTCTGGCCGACGACCGCCAGATCCTGATCTTCCCCGAAGGCACACGCACGGCGCCCGGCGAACCCGCCGACTACAAGCCCGGCGTCGCCGCCATCTATCGCGACGTGGACGCCCCCTGCTGGCCGGTCGCCACCAACTCGGGCGTCCACTGGCCCGCGCACGGCTTCAAGCGTTATCCGGGTACGGTCGTTTTCGAATTCCTGCCGCCAATTCCGGCCGGATTGAAGCGGGCCGAGTTCATGAAGCAGCTGGAAAGCCGGATCGAAGGCGCCTCGACCGCCTTGTTGCCGCCCAAAACCTAGTCTTTTGAGAGCAGGCTCCTATATCATCAGCCGTTGACCTGGGACCCGCTCATGATTTCTTCCTCTGCCCTGCGCCTGGCGCTGCTGACCGTCGCCCTGACCGGAGCGCCCGCTGCGGCCCTGGCCCAGTCCCAGCCCTTCGTGCCGCTGGAAAAACCGCAGACGTGGAAGGTCGACATCGGCGGCGGCTTCGTGCGCGGTTTCAGCGTGTCCGGCGACAAGTCCGAGAACTTCAACTTCACCGCCTGGGGCTCGGCCTCCTATCGCGACATCGTCTACGCCAACGGTCTGGACGGACTGGGCTGGAACGCCGTCAAGCGCGATGACTTCCATGCCGGCGTGCAACTGCGGCCCCGCTTTGCGGCGGGGGACATCGACGGCATGGACCGGCCCGGCTACGGCGCGGATGCCGCCGTTTACGCCTTCAAGCGCCTGCCCGGAAACATCGTGGTCGGCGGCCGGTTCCAGCATGACGCCACCGGCGACGACGCCGGGTTCGAATACTATGGCTCGGTCAGCCACCAGCGCGTGACGCCCGTCGGCATGTTGCAGACCATGGCCTATCTGCGCGGCGGCAGCGACGACCGGGTCCAGCGCTATTACGGCGTCACCGCACAGGAAGCCGCCAACACCGACTACGCCGCCTTCACGCCGTCGGGCGGGCTGTCGGCGGCGGGGGCTGCGGCCCTGCTGGCCGTGCCGATCGGCGACCGCTTCGGCGTCGGCGCCTTCTTCAACTATGAACAGCGGCTGGGCGACATCAAGGACAGCCCCCTGATCAAGGACGACCATGTCTGGCGCGCAGGCGTCATCGGCGTCGTGCGCTTCAACAGCGGCGACTAGGCGGGACGGCGGCGGCGGGGCTGAAACCTCAGCTCGCCGCGAACTCGCTCAGGGCGTCGATGACGGCGCGGTTCTGATCCTCGGTCCCGACCGTCACTCGCAGGCAGTCCGGCAGGCCGTAGCTGGCCACGCCGCGGACGATGATCCCCTTTGCCTGCAGATAGTCCTGCGCCGCCGAAGCCCGACGTTTCTCATCCGGGAAGCGGATCAGGATGAAGTTGCCCGAGGCCGGAAACACCTCGAAGCCGAAGCCCTTGATGGCCTGGATCAGGCGCGGCCGCCACTCGGCCACCAGATCGCGCGAGGCCTTCTGGTGCGCCTCATCGCCCAGCGCCGCGATGGCCGCCTCAATCCCCGGCAGGGAGACGTTGAACGGCAGGCGGATGCGGTCGATGGCCTGTTCCACCGCCAGCGGCGCATAGCCGAAGCCGACCCGCAGACCGCCCAGACCGTGCAGCTTGGAGAAGGTGCGGGTGACGACGATGTTGGACGCCGTGCGCGCCAGATCGAAGGCGCTCCCCCAGTCCGGCTCGGTCACGAACTCGGCGTAGGCTTCGTCGATCACCAGAATGGCGTGGGCGGGCAGGCCCGCGTGCAGGCGACGGATCTCCTCGCCCGTGGCGAAGCTGCCCGTCGGATTGGCCGGGTTCGACAGATAGACCAGCTTGGTCCGCTCATCGACCAGGGCCAGCATGGCGTCGACGTCGGCACGATAATCCGGCTCGGCCGCCAGCCGGACCTGCGCCTGACAGGCGCGGGCGGAAATCTGATAGGCGACGAAGGCGTACTGGCTGGTGACCATATTGTCCCCGGCCTCCAGATAGGTCTGGTTCAGCAGGGCGAAGACCTCGTCCGAGCCGTTGCCGAAGATCAGCCGTTCCGGCTCCAGCCCATGCGTTTCGGCCACGGCGGCGCGCAGGCGGTCGGCCCGGCCGTCGGGATAGAGGTGGATCGAGGCGACGGCGGCGGCGAAGGCCTCGCGCGCCTTTTCGCCCGCGCCCAGCGCGTTTTCGTTGGAGGACAGCTTGATCGGCTTGGCGACGCCCGCGATGGCGCTCTTGCCGCCAACATAGGGGGCGATGTCCAGCACGCCGCGCTTGGGTTGAGGCGCGCCGTCGGACGGCGCCTGTTTCGCTTCGGTCATGCGCGCGTCATCCCCTGCCAGTCGCACTCTATAAGCCGCAATGTTCAGAAGACGGGAGCGGCGCCGATGACGCCGGTCAGGCCGCCGGGCGCGCCGTCCAGCCTGATGTCTTCCGCCTGCACATAGCCTGTCAGGACGAACAGCTTCAACCCGCCTCCGCCCGACAGAAACTCGGCCGCCAGACCGGCCTGCGACAGGGCCTCGACGATGCGGGCGTCCGGCCATGGGCTGTCCGTGACCCAGAAGGTGCGGTCGTCGCCCGTCGGCCCCGGCGCCTCGGTCGACACCATCAGGGCGCGCGGCGCAGCGGCGGCGTCATCCGGGAGGGCGGCGATCACCTTCAGCATGGGCAGGGCCAGCAGCCGCCCCCACCACGGCCGCGCCGACAGATCGATCAGGGCGCGCGTCTTCTGCGCCGCTCCGTCGCGCACGGCGATCAGGGCCTGATCCGCCTCGGCCATCGGCCGCGCCGCCAGACCCCAGCGGTCGGCCGCCAGCACCTGCGACAGCGCCCCGCAGGCGATCAGAGGGCGCCCGTCGGTCGCCTCCAGCCGCCCCAGAACCGCGCGCACCGCCGCCTTTTCCGACAGGCTCATCCCCGACAGAATGGCCCGCAGAGCGATGGCGTCGCCATCGACCGAGCCGCGCGGCCCCGCCGCCAGCCGGGCGCGCGCAGCCTCGGCCACGGCCCGCTCCAGCGACAGGCGCGCTTCGTCGGCGGGCGGCTCCGTGAGCATCAGAACAACTGCGGCGCGGGCGCCAGGGCGAACGGCCCCAGATAAGTGCGCCCGCCGCGGAACAGGATGGCCAGCTCCACGCCCTGCCCTTCGTCGCCGGTTCCGCCCTGCGGCGTGGCGGCGGCGGCCTTTGCGGCGGCGGCGCGATCCAGCGCCCCGCCCTGCTGGGCGCCCGCCAGACCGACGATGGCCGCCAGCGGCTTCTCGGCGCGCACGAAGACCTCGCCTTCCAACTGGCCCTTGCCATCCGCCGATAGGGCGTCGCTGGAGACGAAAGCCTTGCTCTCGCCCGCCTGCAGCTGGCCCTTCACGTCGATGAAGCGACCGCCCGCCGCCGTCCAGGCGGTCAACAGCCCCTTGGCGTCCGCCCCCTTGCGCAGGGCCGAAGCCTTTTCGATCACCGCCTCGATCTGGGCGTTCAGCATTCCCGACTGGGCGAAGCCCTCGACCGGGCCGTTCGCGCGACCTTCGCCGTCGACCAGACGGAACAGCACGTCCACATCATCGGTCGGCGTGTCCGAACCGACCAGATGCGGCCGCATGTAGAACTGCACCAGAGCCGCCTGTTTCAGCGGGAACGGCTCGGCGTCCGGCAGGGCGGTGAAGACCGGCTTCTCCAGCTCCAGCGCGACATTGGGCCAGCGCTGCGTCAGGCCGTGCAGGCTCATGCGGATGCCCTCGGCGCGGATGGCGGTCTTGCCTTTCTCGCCGCGCGTGACGGTCAGGCCGTCCGGCGCCGCCAGCACCCAGCGGGTCGGATTATAGGCGTTGGCCTGGGCCACCATCTCGGGCGCCTCGACGGCGTGACCGGACGGCGCGATCACATCCAGATGTTTGATCGTCACCCGTGCATGCATCGGCCAGCCGGTCGTCGAGACGCCGCCGTGCTTGATGGTCCAGCCGCTCTGTTGCAGCCCGGCGATCTTGCCTTCCAGCCGCTGCTCGATCTGCTGGGTCAGGACGAACCACCAGCCCGTCCACGCCGCCAGGGCGACGGCGACGATGGCGAAGGGGATGATCAGGCCCTTGCGGCTGTGATGTGGTGCGGCGTCGGTCATGAAAACTCCGGGTTCGCGCCCCTATAGCGCATGGACCGGGGGCGTCATAAGGGCAAAGGGCGCACGTCAACCCTCTCCGGGCGGAAGAGGGCTTGAGCGCACGAGAGCGTAGCGATCGTTCTGGCGCGACCCGAAGGGCGGCGCGTAGCAGCCAAAGGGTGAAGGGCTTGTCTTGTCAGTCGGCGTAAGCCGTGGCGTGACGGCCTTCGGCCGACTTCATCCGCGAACCCTCACCCTTTCGCCTTAGCCAATCGCCTTCGGCTCTTGGAGGCTCAAGCCCTCTCCCATCAGGAGAGGGAAAACTACGCCGTCAGGTCAGCCCACGTCGCCGTGCAGGCGCGGGCCGCTTCGTCCGGCGCCAGTTCCAGCAGCAGGCCGCGCTGGCCGCCGTTGATCAGCACGCGATCGAACAGGATCGCTGTCTCGTCGATGAAGGTCGGGACGGCCTTGCGCTGGCCGAAGGGGCTGACGCCGCCGACCTTGAAGCCGGTCAGGCGTTCGGCGTCGGCGGGCTTCATCATCTGGGCCGACTTGCCTCCGGCGGCGGCCGCCAGCTTCTTCATGCTGACCTCGCAGTCGGAGGGCAGGATAACGCACACCGGCTTGCCGTCCACCAACGTCATCAGCGTCTTGAACAGCTGTTCGGGCGCGACGCCCAGAGCCTCGGCCGCCTGAAGACCCACGCGCGCCGCGTCGGGGTCGTAGTCATAGGGGCGCAACTCAAAATCGACGCCGGCCTTGCTCAGGGCGACGGTGGCGGGGGTGGTTCTGGACATGGTCAGCCGGTCTGCTCCGACAGGAAGCCCTTGGTCAACTCCACCGTCTCAGCCAGCCCAAGTCGCAGCACCTCCGTCCCCGGCGGCAGGGCGGCGAACAGGCGGGTCGGACAGGCGGCGTCCAGCATGACGAAGACGCCCCGGTCGTCGGCGCGGCGGATCAGGCGGCCGAACGCCTGAGCGATCCGCCCGCGCGCCAAAGCATCATCCCACGAACGTCCGCCCGAACCCGTGCCGAACCGCTCGCGCCGCGCCTTGTGCAGCAGGTCCGGACGCGACCACGGCACCCGGTCAAAGGCCAGCACGCGCAAGGACCGCCCCGGCACGTCCACCCCGTCCCTGACCGCATCGGTGCCTAGCAGGCAGCTGTCGCGCTCGGCCCGGAAGACGTCGACCAGAGCCCCGACCTCCAGCGGATCGACGTGCTGGGCGTAGAGCGGCAGGCCCGCCCGGGCCAGCTCCGGCCCCAGCCGCTCATAGACCGCCTTCAGCCGCCGGATGGCCGTGAAAAGCCCCAGACCTCCGCCGCCCGCCGCCAGAAACAGTTCGCGCATGGCCGCCGCGATCTGGCGCGGGTCGTCCTTGACCAGATCATTGACGACGATGACCCGGCTGTTGGCGGCATAGTCGAAGGGGCTGTCCACCTTCAGCGTCCGCGCCGGTTCGATCAGGCGCGCGGCGCCGGTGCGCATCCGGGCCAGGTCGAAGGGGTCTTCCGCCGCCGGGTCGGTCAGGGTGGCCGATGTCACCAGCACCCCGTGCGACGGCATGACCACGGCGGCCTCCAGCGGCACGGTCGGATCGATCCAGTGACGGCGTAGGGCCACGTCGTGGATACGGCCGAAAGCCGCTTCCGCCGAAAGCCAGTCGACGAAGTCGGGATCGGGTTCGTCGCCCCCCTCCTCTAGCCCCGCCAGCATGGAGCGCCAGCCGGGCAGGGTCATGCGCGCGCGCCGGTCCAGCCCGCGCAGCGAGCCCTCGATGCGGGCGCGCGCGGCGCCGTCCAGTTCGGCCGCTTCCTCGTCGAGGATGTCTTCAAGATGGCGTGACAGGGCCAGCAAGGGCGCCTCGACGGCGGCGATGGCGCGGGCGGCCTCGCGCGCGGCTTCCAGCACCGGCTCGGCGACGGGATGCAGGGCGCATTCGAGACCGAACTCGGCGCCGCCGGTCTCGGCCGCGCGCGCGCGCAGCTGCTCCAGCGCCGCCACCAGAAACCGCTCGATCGGACCGATGGGGTTCACTTCGCCGGACGCCGGGGCGATGCGGCCTGACACCCCTTCGCCCGGCAGTTGGGCGGCGGCCTGAAGGGCGTCCTTCAAAGCCTTGGCGGCGGCTTCGTTGTCGGCGGTCAGGTCGCCCAGACGCTGCTCCAGCCCGCGCCCGCGACGGCCGCGCCCCTCCGGTCCGCGGATCCAGCGGCGCAACTCGGCCGCCTCCTGTCCCGACAGGCAGGCGGAGAAGGCGCTGTCGGCCGCGTCGAACAGGTGGTGGCCCTCGTCGAAGACGATGCGCTTCAGCGCCGCCGTCTCACCGTCCTGTTTCAGGCCGCGGGCGGTGCGGGCGCCGTCGAAGGCGGCCTGGGTCATCACCAGTGCATGATTGGCCACCACCAGATCGGC
The DNA here is from genome assembly GCF_039673845.1 of Brevundimonas diminuta. Classification (GTDB taxonomy): domain Bacteria; phylum Pseudomonadota; class Alphaproteobacteria; order Caulobacterales; family Caulobacteraceae; genus Brevundimonas; species Brevundimonas diminuta_E. The sequence goes on from NZ_JBDJMK010000011.1 coordinate 16,748, forward strand.
CCGGCGGCTGGCGCGGATGGTCTTTTCGACAAAGCACAGGCGATAGTGGGGGCAGGCGGCGTGGACGCACTCGCCGCGCCGGTCGACCAGATTGGCCGGGCCCGCCTGATGCATGGGCGCGGTCGCATAGAGGCCGGACAGCCAGCCCGGATAGTCGCCGCCGGTCATGTCGCCGTCGCGGGTATGGGCGGCCCAGCGCGCGGCCAGCGCCATGCCGATCAGGTCGCCGTTCCCCAGCTGCGCCGCCTGCACCATGTCCTGAAGATTGAGCAGGCACAGGTAGTTCTCGCGCCCCTTACGCACCACCGTCTTGCGGCGACGCTCGGCCTCATCGGGCCACAGGGCGCGGCTCTCGCGGTCGATCTGGCGTTGCAGGGCGCGGGTGTAAGTCGAGATCCATGCCGCCCCGGCGTTCCGCTCGGCCCACAGGCTGGCGGGCGCCAGATAGCCCAGGGTCTTGCCCGTGCCGGTCCCCGCCTCAGCCAGCAGGACGCGCGGGCGGCCTTCTTCATTGCGGGGCGAGAAGGCGTAGGCGGCTTCGGCGGCGTAGTCAGACTGGGCGGGCCGCGTCTCGTCCAGACCCGAGGCCTGAAGCAGCTTGTCCAGACGGATGCGGGCGCTCTCGGAATCGACGGGGGCGGACCCGGCCTCGCCGCGCGGCGCCTCGTCCTCCCACTCCTGCAGACGCGCCCAGACGTCGAGGCCTGAGCCGCGCTGCTGGCGCTCGCGCAACGGCCCTGCGCGCAGGGCCTGAAGCACCCGCGACGCCCAGCCCCAGCCCGCCCGTTCCAGCGTCAGGGCCAGCGTATAGGCCTCCTCCCGCCCCGGATAGGCGGACGCGGCCAGTTCGGCCAGCAGATCGGCGGCGGCGGCGCGCAAGGCGGCGGCCTGGGCCTCGGCCCCCCTCGGCTCCTCGCGCCCCAGCGCCAACGCCAGCCCCGTGGCCGACGGGGCGCAGAACCGCGCCGGGCGCACGAAGGCGAACAGCTCCAGCGCATCCAGCATCTCGGCCGAGCGCGGCGGCGGCGCCAGACCCAGCCGCCGCGCCGTCAGCCCGGCATGGGCGACGATGACGTCGCCGCCGGTGAACAGCCCTTCGGCGGCGCCGCGTCCGATCTTCCTTGCGCCCTGATCGTCGCACACGGCCCCCGCTCCCGGCGGCGTGGCCAGCGCGGGCGGCAGGTCAAACGTCAGGGACGACGCGGTCTGGATGTCGGCGGATTCGACGGTCACCCTCGCTCAATAGCGTTGAAGGCGACGAAACGGAACGGGAACATGGGCGCGACAAGCGTTACACCTGCGCCGGGCCGGTCCCGGACAAGACTTCGGCGGGACTGTTTCCAGCCCCGCCGCGATCCTCGCACAGGCGAGGCAGGCTTCAAGTCCCGGCGTTTGAGCGCCTCAGGTGACCTTCTTGGCCACGGTCACGCCCAGCACCAGGAAGATCACGAAGACGATCAGCGCCAGGATGGCCAGGAATTTGGCGATGCCCGCCGCTGCGCCCGCGATCCCGCCGAACCCCAGCAGACCGGCCACAATGGCGATGACGGCGAAAATGAGCGCCCACTTCAGCATATCGGAACCTCCACTTTATCGATGCAGGCCCAACGACCCGCGCGAAACAGTGGTTCCCCGATTTCCGCGACCGGCGCCCGTCTTCGCGACCGCCTCAGCCGACGTGGGGGGTGATGATGCCCAGCGGCAGGGTCGTCACATTCTTCACGCCGCGCGTAACAATATGGCTCTCGCAATTCGAGACGATGCCCAGCGTCAGCAGCTTGTCGCGCAGGAACTGGTCAAAGGCGTGCATGTCGGTGGTGATGATGCGCAGGACATAGTCTTCGCGGCCGGTTATGGTGGCGCACTGCACCACTTCGGGCCAGCCTTCGACGGCTTCTTCGAAGATCTGCAGGTTGTCGCGGGTCGGCAGGCTCAGCTTGACGATGGCGTAGACTTCAAAGTCCAGACCCAGAAGCGCGGCGTCCAGCAGGGTGACGCGCTTGCGTATCAGACCGCTATCCTCCAGTCTCTTGATCCGTCGCCAGCACGGCGAGGCTGAAAGTCCGACACGATCGGCGACCTCAGCGACGGACAGGCCCGCGTCCTGTTGCAGAATGTCGAGGATGCGCGCGTCGATGGGATCGAGGTCGTCGGCCAAAGGCTTTCTCCAAAATAGCTTTACGCGCAATAAAATACCCCAAAACAGCATTTGGCAAGGGTATTTTTAGGAGAGCCAACAATCATACGCCATGCTATGCCCTCATCCATAAGGAAACGCGGCCGGTTCAACCGGACGGGAGGCATTGATGAAGAATACCCCGACGCTGTCGCTGCGCGTGCCGGAACCTTCGGGTCGGCCGGGCGACACGCCTGATTTCAGCCATCTGAAACTGGACGCTCCCGGTGCGGTCGACCGCCCGGAAGTCAGTGCGGCGCCTGCCGAAATGCGCGATCACGCCTTCCGCCTGATCCGCGTGCTGGACGATGAAGGCCGGGCCGTCGGCCCGTGGGATCCCAAGCTGGACCCTGAGACCCTGCGTCGCGGCCTGAAGGCCATGATCCTGACGCGCGCCTTCGACGACCGGATGCACCGCGCCCACCGTCAGGGCAAGACCAGCTTCTATATGAAGTGCACCGGCGAAGAGGCCATCGCGGTCGCCCAGGGCATGATCCTGAGCCGCGAGGACATGGGCTTCCCCACCTATCGCCAGCAGGGCCTGCTGATCGCGCGCGACTATCCGCTCGCGACCATGATGAACCAGATCTATTCGAACGCCGAAGACCCCATCAAGGGCCGCCAGCTGCCGATCATGTATTCGGCCAAGGACTACGGATTCTTCACCATCTCGGGCAATCTGGGCACGCAGTATGTTCAGGCCGTGGGCTGGGGCATGGCCTCGGCCATCCGCGGCGACGACAAGATCGCCATCACCTGGATCGGCGACGGCTCGACGGCCGAAAGCGACTTCCACTCGGCCCTGACCTTCGCCGCCGTCTATCGCGCGCCGGTCATCCTGAACATCGTCAACAACCAGTGGGCCATCAGCTCCTTCCAGGGCATCGCCGGGGGACTGGACACCACCTTCGCGTCCAAGGGCATCGGCTACGGCCTGCCCGCCCTGCGCGTCGACGGCAACGACTTCCTGGCCGTCTGGGCCGCGACCCAGTGGGCCGAGGAACGCGCGCGCACCAATCAGGGCGCGACGATCATCGAACTGTTCACCTATCGCGGCGCCCCGCACTCTACCTCGGACGACCCCAGCCGCTATCGCCCCGGCGACGAGCATGAAAAGTGGCCGCTGGGCGATCCGATCGCCCGCCTGAAGCAGCACCTGATCGCTATCGGCGAATGGTCCGACGAACAGCAGGAAGAGGCCGAAAAGGAAGCGGTCGAAAAGGTCCGCGCCGCCGCCAAGGAATCCGAGGCCATCGGCACCCTGGGCCAGTCGCGCCCCAGCGTGAAGACCATGTTCGAGGAGGTCTATGCGACTGAGGACTGGCGTCTGGTCGAACAGCGCCGCGAAGTAGGAGTCTGAGTGATGGCCGAGATCAACGACAAGATTGAAGCCGACATGGTCGACCAGAAGGACGCCCCGGCGTCGGTCGCCCCGGACGGCCCCGCCGTCGCCGCGATGAACATGATCCAGGCCCTGAACTCGGCCCTGGACGTCAAGATGGCCGAAGACCCCACCGTCGTTTCCTACGGCGAGGACGCGGGCTATTTCGGCGGCGTCTTCCGCGTCACCGACCATCTGCAGAAGAAGCACGGCCTGAGCCGCAGCTTCGACGCCCCGATCTCGGAAACCGGCATCGTCGGCACCGCCATCGGCATGGCCGCCTATGGCCTGCGCCCGGTCGTCGAGATCCAGTTCGCCGATTACATCTATCCGGCCTACGACCAGATCGTCTCCGAAGCGGCCAAGATGCGCTATCGCTCGGGCGGCCAGTTCACCTCCTCGATGGTGATCCGCAGCCCCTACGGCGGCGGCATCTTCGGCGGCCAGACGCACAGCCAGTCGCCGGAAAGCCTGTTCACCCACATCGCCGGTCTGAAGGTGGTGATCCCGTCCAATCCCTATGACGCCAAGGGCCTGTTGCTGGCGGCGATCGAGGACGACGATCCGGTCATCTTCTTCGAGCCCAAGCGCCTGTACAACGGCCCCTTCGACGGCTGGCACGAAAAGCCGGTCAGCCCGTGGAAGGCGCAGGAACTGGCCCAGGTCCCGACCGGCAAATACGTCGAGCCGATCGGCAAGGCCCGCGTGATGAAGGAAGGTTCCGACGTCACCATCCTGGCCTATGGCACCATGGTCTGGGTCGCGCTGGCGGGCGCCGAACATGCGGGCGTGGACGCCGAGGTCATCGACCTGCGGACGCTCGTGCCGCTGGACATCGAGGCCATCGAGGCTTCGGTCAAGAAGACCGGCCGCTGCGTCATCGTGCACGAGGCGCCGAAAACCTCGGGCTTCGGCGGCGAACTGAGCGCTCTGGTTCAGGAGCGCTGCTTCTATCACCTGGAGGCGCCGGTGGCGCGCGTGACCGGCTGGGACACGCCCTATCCGCACGCCTTTGAATGGGAATATTTCCCCGGACCGCAGCGGGTCGCCGACGCGCTGAAAGCCGTCATGACGGGAGGTCGCTAAGATGGGTCGTTTTGTTTTCAAGCTTCCTGACGTCGGCGAAGGCACCGCCGAAGCCGAGCTCGTAGGCTGGCACGTCAAGGTCGGCGATACGGTCGCTGAGGATCAGATCGTCGCCGACGTCATGACCGACAAGGCCACGGTCGAACTGACCAGCCCGGTCGCGGGCGTCGTCACCGCCCTGCACGGCGAGCCCGGTCAGATGATGGCCGTGCGCGGCCCGCTGGCAGAGTTCGAGGTCGAGGGCGAAGGCAACGCCGCCGCCGATGAACCGGCCCCCGCGCCCGTCGCCGCGGCCCCTGAGCCCGCTCCGGTCGCCGTCGAAGCGCCGAAAGCTGAAACCGCTCCCGTTTCCCCTGCGCCGGGCGGCGCCGCGAACCACGTCTTCAAACTGCCCGACGTGGGCGAAGGCACGGCCGAGGCCGAACTGGTCGGCTGGCACGTCAAGGTCGGCGACGCGGTTCAGGAAGACCAGATCCTGGCCGAGGTCATGACCGACAAGGCGACGGTCGAACTGACCAGCCCGGTCTCAGGCGTCGTCGTCGCCCTGCACGGCGAAGCCGGTCAGCAGATCGCCGTCGGCGGCCCGCTGGTCAGCTTCAAGGTCGAGGGCAAGGGCAATGTCGCCGAAGCTCCGGCCGCTGCTCCGGCGCCCGCCGCCAAGGCCGAGAAGGCTGCGCCGGCGCCTGTCGCCGCACCGGCCGCCAAACCGGCGGCTGCGCCCAAGGCCGACGCCAAGCCCGTTCCGGCCCTGACCGGCCGCCAGCCGGGCGAGCGCCCCCTGGCTTCCCCCGCCGTGCGCAACCGCGCGCGCGATCTGGGCATCGATCTGGTCTTCGTGCCGGGCAGCGGCCCTGCCGGCCGCATCGAGCACGCCGATCTGGACGCCTTCGTCGCCCGCGGGGGCACGTTCGCCCCGGCTGCGGCCTCGGGCGGTTCGCTCTACGCCAAGGCCGAGGGAGCCAACGAAGTCCGCATCATCGGCCTGCGCCGCAAGATCGCGGAGAAGATGGCCGAAAGCGTGCGTCGCATCCCGCACATCACCTATGTCGAGGACATCGACATGACGGCGGTGGAAGAACTGCGCGCCCACCTGAACGCCCAGAACAAGGGCACCGGCCGCGCCAAGCTGAACGTCCTGCCCTTCATCGCCCGCGCCATCGTCGTGGCCCTGAAGGACCAGCCGAACATCAACGCCACCTACGACGACGAGGCGGGCGTGCTGACCCAGCACAACGCCGTCCATCTGGGCATCGCCGCCCAGACGCCGAACGGCCTGATGGTCCCGGTCGTCCGCCACGCCGAGGCGCGCGACGCCTATGATACGGCCGAAGAGATCGCCCGCGTCTCGGGCGCCGCCAAGGACGGCAGCGCCAAGCGCGAGGAGCTGTCCGGCTCGACCATCACCATCACCTCGCTGGGCACGCTCGGCGGCGTGGTGCACACGCCGATCATCAACCACCCCGAAGTCGCCATCGTCGGTCCGAACAAGATCGAAGAGCGCGTCGTGGTGCGGAACGGCCAGATGGTCGTGCGCAAGATGATGAACCTGTCCTCCAGCTTCGATCACCGCATCGTCGACGGCCACGATGCGGCGGTCTTCGTGCAGAAGATCAAAAACCTGCTGGAGAACCCGGCCACGCTCTGGATGAACTGATGACCCAGACCCTCAAGACCAAAGTCCTGATCATCGGCGCCGGGACCGGCGGCTATGTGGCGGGGATCCGTTGCGGCCAGCTGGGGCTGGAGACCGTGCTGGTGGACGCCTCGCCGGGCCTCGGCGGCACCTGCCTGAACGTCGGCTGTATCCCGTCCAAGGCCATCATCCACGCGGCGGGTAAGTTTGAGACGGTGGCCAAGGCCGCCGGCGACGGCACGCTGGGCATCACCGCCTCCACCCCGGCCATCGACCTGTCGAAGACGGTCGAGTGGAAGGACGGCGTGGTCAAGAAGCTGAACGCCGGCGTCGCCGCCCTGCTGAAGAAGGCCAAGGTCAAGGTCATCAAGGGCTGGGCCGAGTTCTCGGACGCCAAGACCTGCACGGTGAAAACCGACGACGGCGACATCCGCATCACCGCCGAACACGTCATCCTGGCCACAGGATCCGAACCGGTCGAACTGCCCTTCCTGCCCTTCGGCGGCGACGTGATCTCGTCCACCGAGGCCCTGAGCCTGCCGGAAGTGCCGAAGAAGCTGGTCGTCGTCGGCGGCGGCTACATCGGCCTGGAGCTGGGCATCGCCTTCCGCAAGCTGGGCGCCGAAGTCGCCATCGTCGAGATGGCCGAGCGCATCCTGCCGCTCTACGACAAGGCCCTGACCGACCCGGTCGCCAAATGGCTGGAGAAGCACGGCGTGCAGTTGCTGCTCGGCGCCCGCGCCGGCGGCTTCGGAGACGGCAAGCTGAACGTCACCGACAAGGACGGCAATCCGATGCAGCTGGACGCCGACAAGGTGCTGGTCACCGTCGGCCGCCGCGCACGGACCAAGGGCTGGGGCCTGGAGAACATGGGCGTGGCCATGAACGGACCGTTCGTGAAGATCGACGAGCGCTGCGCCACCAGCATGAAGAACGTCTGGGCCATCGGCGACCTGACCGGCGAACCCATGCTGGCGCACAAGGGCTCGGCCCAGGGCGAGGTCGTGGCCGAGATCATCGCCGGACATGATCGCGTCTTCGATCCGACCACCATCGCCGCCGTCTGCTTCACCGAGCCGGAGATCGTCTCGGCCGGTCTGGGCGTCGACGACGTCAAGGGCCGCGACGACGTGATCCAGGCGGTCTTCCCCTTCGCCGCCATCGGCCGCGCCCTGGCCATCGAAGCGGGCGAAGACGGCGGTTTCGTCCGCGTCATCGCCTCCAAGGCGGACCACCGCCTGCTGGGGATTCAGGCCGTCGGCCAGCATGTGTCGGAACTGTCCAACAGCTTCGCCCAGATGCTGGAGATGGGCGCTGTGCTGGAAGACGTGGCTGGAACCATCCACGTCCACCCGACGCTGGGCGAAGCCTTCCACGAGGCGTCCCTGCGCGCCCTGGGCCACGCCATTCATATCTAAGCGCGCTATGCTCGGGTCGCGGACCCTCGCGACTTGAGCGCAGTCGAGCAGGCCGCGATCGTCGGCCCTTCGGGGCCTCCCGACCCGACGCGGCCTGAGCATCCTTCTCCCCTTGTGGGAGAAGATGGCCCGTCAGGGCCGGATGAGGGGTCTCTCCGAAGCTGGATGAAGGCCGGGGATTTGAGGTCGCGAAACCCCTCATCCGACCTCGCTCCGCTCGCCCACCGTCTCCCACAAGGGGAGAAGGAACAGCTTTACCCGCCTCGGCGTGACCGGGCGGCGGAAGGGCTGGGCGGGGCGCCGGGGCTTCGCCCGGAGAAGATGTGATTTACCGTTTCGACGAAGGCCGACGCCCCGCGCGAAGAGTTGGACATGAGCTCGGGGCAGGCGCCGTTGTTCGCGGCTACCCCCGGCGCCCATGACGGGCAGGCCGCGCGACGACGCGGTCCTGGGACGGTCCGAGTAACCCCCTCGACCCTGGCCGGAACCTCTCTGGCGGACGGGTCGAACGCCCCGTCTCCAGGCCCCGTCGGCTCCGCGTCCTGATGTCTGCGGCCTGTCGCGCTTGCGCGCGGCGTGAGGCCGCGGAAGGACGTTGGAGGCGTTCGCCTCGTTCCGCCGCCCGCAGGACATCCTGAACCGCCCGCCCGAACCGTCGCCGCCTTCCGCTGGGGTTCCCCTTGCCCGGCGCGCGCGATGGGAGGCCGACGGTCCGACACGGACCCCGTTCTCTCCGCTCCCGCCGCCGCTTCGGTTCGCCGGCCGAGCGAGCCCTCCCCTGCGACGGGACGAGGGGCAGGATGCGGCAGGCGGGAGGTGGGACGAGGAGATGAGGACGAGCGGGGCGCGGAGGCGGGAAATCGCTGGAGTTGCGAGACCTTGATGTGAAGGCGCGCGCCTTTTTCTTCTCCCCTTGCGGAAGAAGGCAGCCGAGTGGAGCAGGTCGGATGAGGGGTGGCGGGACGTTCGAAGCGGGGCCTCTCGTCAGACGGCGGAGGGCCCCCTCATCCGAGCCCTTCGGGCCCACGGCCGACGAAAGACCGACCCTTGCGCAAACGGGAGGCTTCGATGAGCGCGCAGACCCACTACCTGGCCGTCTTCACCAGCGACAAGACCGGCCCCAGATCGCGGGCCCGGCGCGCCATGAGCGAGGCCGAGCAGGCCGAGACGGCCCGTCTCGGCGTCGCCGCCGTCGCCGAATGGGAAGAGGCGCACCGCGACTCCATCGTCTTTCAGGGCGGCCCGCTGGGCCCGACCAAACGCATCGACGACGACGGCGCCGTGACCGACGTGGTCAACCTGCTGACCGTCTTCATGGTCGTGCGCGCCGACAGCCACGAGGCGGCGGCCCGCCTGTTCGAGAACCACCCGCACATGAACCCCTTCCCCTGCGACGGGGTGGAGGTGATGCCGGTGCTGGGGTGAGGCTCAGTGGGCGCCCGGCGGCGGGGTCCAGTTCGGATCGGGAAACCAGTCGGCCGCGAGGTCGCGCCAGTCCGGGTTGTCCTTCTCGATAAGGGCCAGTTTCCAGTCGCGCAGCCATTTCTTGATCCGCCGCTCGCGCCGGATCGCATCAAGCATCAGGGCGTGTTGCTCGAACCAGACCAGACGGGTGCAGTCATAGGCGTCGGTGAAGCCGGGAAAGGCGCGCGTCCTGTGCTTCCACACGCGGCTTTCCAGATTGGAGGTCGAGCCGGCGTAGAGCGTCCCGTTGCGCCCGCTGGCCATGATGTAGGTCGCGATGAAGGTGCGATGGGTCGCCATCCGCACAAGCTATGCCGCTCCCCCTCTTTCGTCATCCTCCGGGCCGCGCGCAGCGCGGAACCGGGGGACCCAGCGGCGCCGAAGGCGATCTTAGCGCGGCCGCCGAGCGTGGCTCTTTCGCGCTCCCGCGCGCCGCTGGGTCCCCCGGTCTGCGCCGCTGACGCGGCTTGCCGGAGGATGACGGAAGATAAACAGTGGGAATCGCAAATTATCAAACGAGCCAATCCTGAAAATGAATCATCAAAATGATATCCGCTTGCTCGTCTTCGTAAGACCTTCCAAAAATCAACCGGCGTCAGCTCTCGGAAAGAGGATGCACGCCTTCTTGAAGACCGGAGAGGGAACTGAGAGCCTTGATGACAAAGCTTTCTCCACCCTCCACGGCACCGGACAAATTGCCGATTATTTGCTTTGGAACAGGCAGTTCATTGCGGAAATGAAATCGGTCAATGGCTATCCAGTGCAACGCATTGAACGTCTAATCGACGATGAAACGCGAAAAGAACCTCGAATGTTCGTTTTTGGTGAGGTCGCTATCCAAAAAATTTTATCGTCTAGAAGCAATGGGACCGAAATCAACAGAATGATGGTCAACATAGGGGGCCGGCCCATCAGAAAATTGCTCCAACAAGCTAACCCTCAGATCACTGACACCCGCACCAAACTGGCGCTGCCCGGAGCAGCTGGTCTCGCGATCATTATGATCGATAAACCCCAGAAAATTGAAGCTGGCGTGGCTGCCTATGCTGTTCGAGAAGCTTTAAGGGCAGCAAAACCCCGCCTCGATGAGATCGATTTCGTATGGGTTTCAATCGAGGCCCATACGGTGCGTTTACCAGATGGTCGCACGGGTTTTCCAGAACTAGGAATTTGGAGAGCAAACCGGCGACCAGATACTGACCGTGCCATGATAGGCCAAATGTTTGACGCTTGGGCTGCTTTCAACGGCACTGAAATGGAACACCTTGATCACACTTCGAGTTGGGACACGCTCACTCCCATCGGGGATGGGTGGCCGTTGAAGCTAGACCTACATTGATAAACTCAATGCACCCGCGCCTTCCCGATCTCCAGCCCGTCGGCGCCCGCTGACACCGCCACCACGGACCCATCCTCGATCTCGCCGGCCAGCAGTTTCCTGGCCATCGGGTCGACCAGCTCCTTCTGGATGACGCGTTTCAGCGGCCTTGCGCCGTACACCGGATCGTAGCCCTTGTCGGCGAGCCAGGTCAGGGCGCTGTCGTCCAGGGCCAGGGTCAGGCGGCGGTCGGCCATCAGCTTTTCCAGACGCGCCAGCTGGATGCGAACGATGCCGCCCATCTGTTCGCGGCCGAGGCGGTGGAACAGGATGATCTCGTCGATGCGGTTCAGGAACTCGGGCCGGAAGTGGGCGCGGACCTGCTCCATGACCAGGGGGCGAACGGCCTCGACGTCCTCGCCCTCGGGCTGGTCGGCCAGATACTGGCTGCCCAGGTTGGAGGTCATGATGATCAGGGTGTTCTTGAAGTCGATGGTGCGGCCCTGACCGTCGGTCAGGCGGCCGTCGTCCAGCACCTGAAGCAGGACGTTGAAGACATCAGGGTGGGCCTTCTCGACCTCGTCGAACAGCACGACCTGATAGGGGCGGCGACGCACCGCCTCGGTCAGGGCGCCGCCCTCGTCATAGCCGACATAGCCCGGAGGGGCGCCGATCAGGCGGCTGACCGAGTGCTTCTCCATGTATTCGCTCATGTCGATGCGGGTGATGGCGTTGTCGTCGTCGAACAGATAGCCGGCCAGCGCCTTGGTCAGCTCGGTCTTGCCCACGCCCGTCGGGCCCAAGAAGAGGAAGCTGCCCAGCGGCTTGTTGGGGTCGTTCAGGCCGGCGCGAGCGCGGCGGACAGCGTCGGAGACGGCGGCCAGGGCCTCGTCCTGACCGACCACGCGGCGGCCCAGTTCGTCCTCCATCTTGAGCAGCTTCTCGCGCTCGCCCTCCAGCATCTTGTCGACGGGCACGCCGGTCCAGCGGCTGACGACAGCGGCGATCTGTTCGGCGTCGACGACCTCGGGCGTCAGGGGGCCTTCCGCCGGTTTCTCGGCGGCTTCGGCCTCGGCCAGCTGGCGTTCCAGCTGCGGGATCTGGCCGTAGGCGATCTCGGACGCGCGGCCCAGATCACCGGCGCGCTGGGCGGCGGCCAGTTCGGCGCGCAGGCGGTCAAGGGTCTCGCGCAGTTGGGCGCCTTGACCGACCTTGTCCTTTTCCGACTTCCAGCGGGCGGTCATGTCGTCGGACTGGCCTTCGAGGTCGGCGATCTCGTCCTCCAGCTTTTCGAGACGTTGGCGCGAGGCGCTGTCGTCTTCCTTCTTCAGGGCCTCCCGCTCGATCTTGAGCTGGACCAGACGGCGATCGATCTCGTCCAGCGCCTCGGGTTTGGAGTCGACGGCCATGCGCACGCGCGACGCGGCCTCGTCGATCAGGTCGATGGCCTTGTCGGGCAGGAAGCGGTCGGTGATGTAGCGGTTCGACAGGGTGGCCGCCGCGACGATGGCGCTGTCGCTGATGCGCACCCCGTGGTGGACCTCGTACTTCTCCTTCAGGCCGCGCAGGATGGAGACGGTGTCCTCGACAGTCGGTTCGGAGACGAAGACCGGCTGGAAGCGACGTGCCAGGGCCGCGTCCTTCTCGACGTGCTTGCGGTATTCATCCAGCGTGGTGGCGCCGACGCAGTGCAACTCGCCGCGCGCCAGCGCAGGCTTCAGCAGGTTGGAGGCGTCCATCGCCCCGTCGCCCTTGCCCGCGCCGACCAGGGTGTGCATTTCGTCGATGAAGAGGACGATCTGGCCCTCGGCGGCGGCGACCTCGTTCAGCACGGCCTTGAGACGTTCCTCGAACTCGCCGCGGTATTTGGCGCCCGCGATCAAGGCGCCCATGTCCAGCGACAGGACCTTCTTGTCCTTCAGGCTTTCGGGCACGTCGCCGTTGACGATGCGCAGGGCCAGCCCCTCGACGATGGCGGTCTTGCCGACGCCGGGTTCGCCGATCAGGACGGGGTTGTTCTTGGTGCGACGGGCCAGCACCTGAATGGTGCGGCGGATCTCCTCGTCGCGGCCGATGACGGGGTCGACCTTGCCGTCGCGCGCGGCCTCGGTCAGGTCGCGGGCATAGCGTTTCAGGGCGTCGAAGCTGTCCTCGGCGCCTGCGCTGTCGGCGGTCTTGCCCTTGCGGATTTCAGCCACGGCGTCGTCCAGCTTTTTAGCCGTAACGCCGGCGGACTTCAGCGCCTCGGCGGCCGCGCCGCCTTCCCTGGCGATGGCCGCCAGCAGGCGTTCGGTGGTGACGAAGGCGTCGCCCGCCTTTTTCGCGGCCTCCTCGGCGGCGCTGAAGACGCGGGCCGTGTCGCCGTCCAGATAGAGCTGGCCCGAGCCGCCCTCGACCTGAGGCCGTTTCTTCAGCAGGCCCTCGGTCACAAGTTCGACGGCGGACGGATCGCCCCCCGCCTGATCGATCAGTTTGCGGGCCAGACCGTCGCGTTCCTCGAGCAATACCTTGAGCAGGTGTTCGGGCGCGAACTGCTGGTGGCGGCGGGCGAGCGCCAGCGACTGGGCGGACTGGACGGCCTGTTTGGCGCGGTCGGAATAGAGGTCGAGATTCATATCGTTCGTTTTCCCCTCGGGAGGCGGATTTGAACTCAATGCGCCCTTATAAAAAGCGACGCCTTGAGCTGTCGCAAAGGAGGTGGGTGTGGCCGTGACGACACGCAAGGGCTTTAGGCGGGAACCTTAAGCGTCGCCGTGCGGTTAGGACCCCATGCTGACCACCAAAATGAACCCCCGTGTCTTCTGGGGAGCAAGCGCCATCGCGGGCGGGCTGTTGCTGCTCGCCCTGTTGGCGCCCGCCACGTCCGGCCTGCTGTTCGGACGCGCTCAGGCCTGGGTGATCGACACCTTCGGCTGGTTCTATGTGGCGTCCGTGGCGGGGTTCCTGCTGTTCGTGGCCGTGCTGGCCATAGGGCCGACAGGGCGGTTGAAGCTGGGGCCAGATGAGGCGGAGCCGGACTTCCCCTATGTCTCATGGCTGGCGATGCTGTTCGCGGCGGGCATGGGCATCGGCCTGATGTATTTCGCCGTCGCCGAGCCGGTCCAGCACTACATCGCCCCGCCCGAGGCCCAGCCTGGCACCATCAAGGCCGCGCGCGAGGCCATGGTCATCACCTATACCCACTGGGGCGTCCACGCCTGGGCCATCTATGCCGTGGTGGGTCTCAGCCTGGCCTATTTCGCGCACAGGAAGGGCCTGCCCCTGACCATGCGGTCCAGCCTCTATCCCCTGCTGGGCAAGCGGGTGAACGGCTGGCTGGGCGACGCCGTCGACATCTTCGCCATCTGCGGCACCCTGTTCGGCATCGCCACCTCGCTGGGGCTGGGCGTGGCTCAGATGAACTCGGGGCTGAACTACGTCTTCGGCGTGCCCAGCAATGTCGTCATGCAGGTGGCTCTGATCGCCGTGGTCATGGGAGCGGCGACGATCTCGGTGCTGACAGGCGTGGACAAGGGCGTCAGGCGGCTGTCAGAGCTGAACCTGGTGCTGGCCGTCTGCCTAATGCTGTTCGTGCTGATCGCGGGGCCGACGCTGTTCCTGCTGCGGGCCTATGTGCAGAATTTCGGCCTCTATCTGGATCATTTCTTCGTCCGCACCTTCACCCTCTACGCCTATGAGCCGCGCGCGTGGATGGCGGACTGGACGCTGTTCTACTGGGCCTGGTGGATCGCATGGTCGCCGTTCGTCGGCATGTTCATCGCCCGCATCTCGCGCGGGCGCACCGTGCGTGAGTTCCTGATCGGCGTACTGCTGGTGCCGTCAGGTTTCACCTTCCTGTGGATGACCGTCTTCGGCAATACGGCCATGAGCTTCGACATGGCGCAGGCGGCGGGCGCCATCTCCGACGCCGTGCAGGCGGACCTGTCCACCGCCCTGTTCCGGTTCCTGGAGTATCTGCCGGGAACGGCCGTCACCTCGACCCTGGCCATCGCCCTGGTGGCCGTCTTCTTCGTGACCTCAGCGGATTCAGGTTCGCTGGTCATCGACACCCTGGCGTCCGGCGGGGCCGAGGACACGCCGCGCTGGCAGCGTATCTACTGGTGCGTGCTGCAGGGACTGGCGGCGGCCCTGCTGCTGCTGGCGGGGGGCCTCGGCGCCCTGCAGGCGGCGACGCTGGTGGCGGCCCTGCCGTTCGCCGTCATCATGATCCTGGCCTGTCTGGGTCTGGCCCGTCAGATGGGCGCCGACCTGAGAGGCGAGGCCGTCGAGACCGAGGCCGCCCCGCTGCGCGAACAGCTGAAGCGCATCCTGGCGCCAGCCAGCCGCCGCGACATCGACCGCCAGATCGCCCGCCACGGCGCCCCGGCGCTGGAAGAGGTGCGCGCCGCCGTCGCCGCCGAGGGGCTCGAAAACAGCGAGGTTCAGAGCGACGACAACGGCGTCTGGCTGCGGGTCGAACACGCCAATGGGCGGGACTTCCTGTATCGCCTCGGCGCCCGCTCACGCCCCCGTCCGGCCCTAACCGCGCTGGAGGCGCCCGAGAGCCGCCGCGCGCTGGAATGGCGTCTCAGCGCCGTCACCGGCGACGGCGCCCGCCCGCGCGATGTCACCGGCTTCACCCGCGCCCAGATCGTCGCCGACGTTCTGGAGCATCTGCAAAGGTGGCGGCTGGCGGCGTAGCGCCCCGCCACCCCGGCCGGAGCGCAGCGCAGAGCCGGGACCGCCCAGAGCTCGACCCTCGGCGTTTTCGTCGGTCCCCGATAGCGGCTGCGCCCCTTCCGGGATGACGGGAAGGGGTGACGCGCGTCATGCGTAAGGACATCGCCCCTTGGCCCGGCGGAGCGGCAGCGTTAGCGTCGCCGTTCAGTCTTCGGGAGCCTCGCCCATGTCCATCCGCCTGTCGCGCCGCGCGGCGCTGATCTCTTCCGCCGTCGCCGTTTCGGGCGCCGCCCTGCCCGGCCTGGCGCTGGCGCAGACCCGCCCGGACACCCGCACCGACGCCGAGATCGCCGTCGCCGCTGACGCTTGGGTGCAGCGCTGCATGGCCGCCTGGCCGGACCAGCCCGCCGTGTCCCTGGCGCTGGTGCGCGACGGCAAGACGGTGCTGGCCAAGGGTTATGGCGTATGCCGTCAGGGCAAAAATGAACCGGCCGACGAACACACCCTGTTCGCTATCGCGTCGAACTCCAAGAACGTCACCGCCGCCTGCCTGGCCATTCTGGTCGATGAGGGCAAGGTGAAGTGGGACGAGCCGATCCGCACCTATCTGCCCGGCTTCACCCTGTCGGACCCGATGGTGGGCGAGCGGATCACAGTGCGCGACACCCTGAGCCACCGCGCCGGTTTCGGCCTGGGCGCCGGCGACCTGCTGTTCTGGCCCAACAGCGACCGGACGCGGGCGCAGGTGCTGGCGCAGGCCGCCTTCGTGCCGATCGAGGGCGGCTTCCGCGAGGGCTACAACTACTGCAACCTGATGTTCGTGGTGGCGGGCGCCGTGATCGAAAAGGTCTCCGGCCTGTCGTGGGAGGACTTCGTCCAGACCCGCATCTTCGACCGCGTGGGCATGAGCGAGAGCGTGCCGCTGGCCCGTCTGGCCGATCCGGCCAAGTCCGCCCTGCCGCACGCCCGCGTCGGCCCTCCCCTGCGCCTTCAGGGCCCGATGACGCAGATCGCCGCCTCCATCGCCGAAGTCTGGAACTGGGATTCCGCAGCGGCGGCGGGCGGCATCTGCGCCAGCGCGACCGACTGGGCCAAATGGATCGCCGTGCGCCTGAACGACGGCAAGCTGGCCGACGGCTCGCGCCTGTTCTCCGAAGCCGCCGCGCGCGAGATGTTGAAGCCCAACATCATCGTGTCTTCGTCCAACGGACCGACGGCGCAACTGCCCAACCGGGCCGTGGCCTCGACCTACGCCATGGGACTGCAGGTGCAGGACTATCGCGGCGAGCGACTGGTGACGCACGGCGGCGGCTCGCCGGGCGGCATTTCCTCGACCGTCATGATCCCCGGACGCAAGATCGGCTTCTCGGTCTTCACCAACGCCGAAGAAAGCTTCCTGCTGCGCGCCCTGCGCTCGGGCCTGTCCGACATCGCCATGAACCAGGTCGACGTCGACTGGATCGCGGACTCACGCCGCATCGAGGCTGAAGGGACCGCCAAATCGCTGAAGGCCGCCGCTGAGATCGATGCGAAACAGGCGGCGGGCGCGGCGCCGTCCCTGCCGCTGGAAGCCTATGCCGGAACCTGGCGCGATCCGTGGTACGGCGACATCGTCATCGAGCCGAAGACCGAAGGCCGGGGCCGCAGCCGCAAAACCGGCCTGTGGCTGCGCTTCACCCACACCCCGGCGCTGCAGGGCTGGCTGGAGCCCTATGACGGCGAGACCTTCCGCACCCGCTTCCCCGACAAGCGCGAGGAAGACGCCTTCGTCACCTTCAACATCGCCACGGCCAAGCCCGCGACCGCCACGCTCAAGGGCGTCTCGCCGGATATCGACTTCAGCTACGACTATCAGGATCTGCGCCTGACGCGGGTGTGAGCCTTCACAACCGCCTGAAGCAGGCCTTCTCGGTTGATTTCAAAGGGTGATGGCGACCCCGCCAGGACTCCAACCTGGGACCTCGGCTTTAGGAAAGCCTTGCTCTATGCAGCTGAGCTACGGGGCCACGAGGGTCTGCCTAAAGGAGGTTTTCGCCGCAGGGAAGACCCCGGCGAAATTCTGCCGAAGGGGCGACACAAGGAAGCCTGCCGCCTTGTGGTTAACGGCCGTTAAGCTACTATAGCTGGTATGGAACAAAACCTGAATCGAGCGGTGTCGCTGATTCGGTCATGATTCGTTTCGCCCGTGTTCCAGAGGCAGGTAAGGTTCCGCTTACCCTTTCGCCTTCACCTGCATCCTGATCGGCGCGGCGCTTGTGAAAACGAGCGGGGTTCGCCACCTTGGACGGGTCATGAGCGACCGTTCCGCAGGCATGGCTCCTTCGCGCGTCACGGCGATCCTGGGGCCCACCAACACCGGCAAGACCCATCTGGCGGTCGAACGGATGCTGGGTCACGCCTCGGGCATGATCGGCCTGCCGCTGCGGCTGCTGGCGCGCGAGATCTATGAGCGGATCGTCAAGCGGCGCGGGGCGGCCTCAGTCGCCCTGATCACCGGCGAGGAAAAGATCGTCCCGCCGCGCCCGGCCTATTTCGTCTGCACGGTCGAGGCCATGCCGCTGGAGCGGTCGGTCGATTTTCTGGCCGTGGACGAGATCCAGCTGGTCGCCGATCCCGAGCGCGGCCACGTCTTCACCCAGAGGCTGCTGCACGCGCGCGGCCGGTTCGAGACCATGTTCCTGGGCGCCGGGACGATGGCGCCGCTGATGCGGGCGCTGGTTCCGGATGCGGAGATCGTCACCCGCGACCGGCTGTCGACGCTGAGCTACGCCGGATCGAAGAAGCTGACCCGCCTGCCCCGGCGCAGCGCCGTCGTCGCCTTCTCGACCGAGCAGGTCTACGCCATCGCCGAACTGCTGCGCCGTCAGAGGGGCGGGGCGGCGGTGGTCATGGGCTCGCTCAGCCCCCGCACCCGCAACGCCCAGGTCGAGCTGTTCCAGTCGGGCGAGGTGGATTTTCTGGTCGCGACCGACGCCATCGGCATGGGGCTGAACATGGACGTGGACCATGTGGCCTTCGCCGGTTTGAGGAAGTTCGACGGGCGGCGCACCCGCTGGCTGCACGCCGCGGAGATCGGCCAGATCGCCGGGCGGGCGGGACGGCACCTGCGCGACGGAACCTTCGGCGTCACCGGCGAGGCCGAGGAACTGGACGAGGATCTGGTCGAACAGGTGATCGAGCACCGCTTCGACCCGGTCGAGGCGGCCGAATGGCGCAGCGGGCGGCTGGATTTCGACACCCTGCCCGACCTGTTGCGGTCTCTGACGGTGACGCCGGATCGGCACGGGCTGCGGCTGACGGCGCAGGCGCTGGACGAGACCCTGCTGCGGCGCTTTGCGGTCGATGAGGATGTCAGGAAGATCGCCCGCTCGCGCGGCGCCCTGATGCGGCTGTGGGAGGCGTGCCAGCTGCCCGACTTCCAGAAGACGACGCTGGACGAACACGCCCGTCTGTCGAAGGAGATCTTCACCGCTCTAACCAGCCGTCGCGGGCGGTTGACCGAGGACTGGGTGGCGCCGCGCTTCAATGATCTGGATCGCGACGACGGGCAGATCGACCAGCTGTCGGCGCGGCTGTCGGGGGTGCGGACCCTCAGCTACATCGCCAACCGGCCGGACTGGATGGCGGGAGCGCAGGAGTGGCGCGACCGGACCAAGGCGCTGGAGGAACGGCTCAGCGACGTGCTGCACGAACGGCTGACGGCGCGCTTCGTCGACCGGCGCACGGCGGCGCTGATGCGGGCGCTGAACGTGCGGTCCGATGTGTTGGCGGGCGTGGCCGACGACGGCGAGGTCACGGTCGAGGGCGAGGTGGTCGGCCATCTGGACGGGGTGTGCTTCACCGTCGATGCGGGCGGATCGGCGCTGGCCGACCGGGCGCTGAGGCAGGCGGCGACGCGCGCCGTGGGGCCGGAGGTGGCGCGGCGGCTGGGGCGGTTGGCGGCGGATGAGGACGCGGCCTTTGCCGTCACGCCCGACGGCGGGGTGCTGTGGCATGGCGCCCTGACCGGGCGGATCGTCAATGAAGACCCCTTCTCGCCGCGCGTGCGGTTGCTGGGGGAACTGGGGCCGGTCCCGGCGCGCGAGCGGGCCGAGCGGCGCATGGAGGCGTGGCTGGCGGCCGAGGCCGGACGGGCGCTGAAACCGCTGAAACGACTGCGCCATGCGATCGAGAGCGGCGCCCTGACCGGCCTGCCGCGCGGGCTGGCCTTCCGCCTGGTCGAGGCGGGCGGCCTGATCCCCCGGCGCGAGGTCGAGCGCGATCTGGCGGCCCTGAGCCAGCATGAGCGGCGCACGCTGAAGACCTTCGCCATCCGGGTCGGCGCCCATTCGGTGTGGCTGCCCGGCGTGATGAAGCCGCGCGGCGCGGCCCTGTCGCAGGCCTTCCTGCCGCGCGAGATGACGAAGGGACTGGCGGGCGAGAGCCTGGCGCCCCTGCCGGAACCGCCGCCGTCGGCGCGGGTGCTGGCGGCGTTCGGGCGGCGGGCGGTCGGGCGCTGGACCGCGCCGGTCGAGGCGCTGGAGACCTTCGCCGAGGCCCAGCGCGCGGCGGGCAAGGCGCCCTTGCCGGATGAAGCGCTGAACGCTCTGGGCTGGACGGCGGATCAGGCCAAGGCGATCCACGCCGCTCTGCGCACCCCGCGCGCCGAGCAGGCGCCACGCGGGGGCAGACCGACGCCGCCGCCGAAGGACTCGCCCTTCGCCGCCCTGGCGCAGTTGACCCAGCCGCCGCGCCCCGCGCCCTCCGACAACGCCAAGACCGCGCGCAGACCGCGGCGTCGGCCGCGCAGAGCAGCCGCCCGTTCGACCGCCTCCAAGCCCGCCGAATGAGCGTCGAGAGCTGCCGGATCGATGTCTGGCTGTGGCGGGCGCGCTTTGCAAAGACGCGCAGTCTGGCGGCCCTCATGGTCGAGAAGGGCGCCGTGCGCCTGACGCACAACGGCGCCCAGACGCGTCTCGACAAGCCCAGCCGCAGCGTCCACCCGGGCGATGAAATCCTGTTCGTCCAGAACGGCCGCGTGACCGCCGTGCGCGTGCTGGGTCTGGGCGAGCGGCGCGGCGCGGCGCAGCAGGCGCGCCTGCTCTATGAAGCCTCGCCCCCGCCCGCGCAGGATGACGGGCCCACGCCCTAGCCGCTGAAAATCCGTGCGGAAACGCCACAGGGCGATCACGCCTTGTCCGCGTCGGTTGACAGTCAGGCCCGGCGGGGCCATTTGCCCGCCCTCGACTTCCTTGCTGCCACAGGCCCGCCCGAACGCCATGACCTACATCGTCACCGACGCCTGCGTGAAATGTAAGTTCATGGACTGTGTCGAGGTGTGTCCGGTCGACTGCTTCTATGAGGGCGAGAACTTCCTGGTCATCGCGCCCGACGAATGCATCGACTGCGGCGTGTGCGAGCCGGAATGCCCCGTCGACGCCATCGTCCCCGACACCGAGGACGAGCCGGACGGCAAGTGGCTGCAGGTCAACGCCGAATACGCCAAGGTCTGGCCGAACATCACGGTCAAGGGCGTGCCCCCGGCGGATCGCGAACAGTATGAGCGCGAAACCGGCAAGTTCGAGAAGTATTTCAGCCCGAAGCCGGGCAAAGGCTCCTAAGAAACCGCCACATTGCAGTCACAATGTGCCAGTCGTCGCCGACGGCCCTGTGGATGTTTTGAGATTTCCTAATTTTATGATAGGTTCCTCCCTATTCGAGACGGGCGGTTCCGCAGTTATGCGCGCCGCCCGCATTTGCGACAGAACCCCGCCGCAAGACGGGGTCGGCCAGAGGTTCGGTGATCCGTTTTCGCGTCTGACAGTGCGATCTTCCGCTCAACCGACGGGCCAATGGCTCGGCGGCGGGGCGGTTTTCACTGTTTGCGCGGCGGCGAAGCCCCTCTTCTGGTCCGGGAAAGGAACGACATGACGAGCAAGACCGGTCTGGAATTCAAGGTTGGCGATGCGGTGGTCTATCCCGCCCACGGCGTCGGCAAGGTCGCCGCGATCGAGACTCAGGAAGTCGCCGGCATGGCGCTTGAGGTCTACGTCGTGACCTTCGAGCACGAAAAAATGACCCTGCGCGTCCCGACCAAAAAGGCCAAGACCGCCGGTCTGCGCACCCTGGCCGCCGACGACACCGTGTCCAAGGCCCTGACGACCCTGAAGGGCCGCGCCCGCGTCAAGCGCACCATGTGGTCGCGCCGCGCCCAGGAGTATGAAGCCAAGATCAACTCGGGCGACCTGATCTCCATCGCCGAAGTGGTCCGCGACCTGCACCGCGCCGAGACCCAGCCGGAACAGTCCTATTCCGAGCGCCAGCTCTATGAATCGGCTCTGGACCGCATGGCCCGCGAAGTCGCCGCCGCCAACAAGATCGACAAGGACGCCGCCATGGCCCTGCTGGGCAAGTCGCTCAGCGCCAAGAAGCCCGTCCCCTCGGCCGCCGAGGCCGAAGCCGCCTGATTTCAGGCGCGATGGCGAACCGATAAAAGGCCCGGCGGCGACGCCGGGCCTTTTTCATGGGTTGGTGTCCGTTGGGTGTGACGGGCGTATGAGCCAACAGCAGCGTCAAGCACACGCTTGAACGTCAGGGCGCACAGTCTGAAGCCAAAGCACTGGGTCCCGGCGTCCGCCGGGATGAGCGGGGATTTAACGGACGCGCATAAACGGCTGGCGAAACGGAATGGTCTGCTCAAATACGTCTGAATGGACAGGCTGAACCGGCCATTGATCCTCTAGGAGCGCGCGCATCGTCGTTCGCAGAGGCTCGGCCCCATGTCCATACCCGCCCCCTCTCCATCCCTGCGGTGGAGCGATCTGCTGCATCCGGTCGTGGCCGGTCTGATCTCGGTCATCGTCAACTATGGCGGGACCTTCATTCTGGTGTTTCAGGCGGCCAGGGTCGCGGGGCTCAGCCCCGAGCTGACCGCATCCTGGGTCTGGTCGATCTCCATTGGCGTGGGGACGACGGGGCTGTGGCTGAGCTGGCGGTACAAGGCGCCGATCATCACTGCATGGTCGACGCCCGCGGCGGCCTTTCTGGTCACGGCGCTGGCCGCCACGTCCTATGCCGAGGCGATCGGCGCCTATCTGATTTCGGCGGCGGCCTTCGTGGTTCTGGGCCTGTCGGGCGGGTTCGACAGGGTGATCCGCCTGATCCCGCCCGCCATCGCCGCCGCCCTGCTGGCGGGGATACTGCTGCCGTTCGGGGTTCAGGCCTTCGGCGGCGTGGGCGTCGATCCCCTGCTGGCGGGTCTGCTGATCGGGACCTACGTCGTGCTGAAGCGGTTCACGGCGCGCTATGCCGTGGTGGGCATACTGGTGCTGGGGCTGGGCTTTCTGCTGATGCAGGGGCGGGTCGAGCTGACGGGGCTGGAGCTGAAGCTGGCCGCGCCCGTCTTCACCATGCCCGCCTTCTCGTTCAAGGCGCTGCTGAGTCTGGCCATCCCGATGTTCCTGATCACCCTGACAGGCCAGTACATGCCGGGGATGCTGGTGCTGAGGAACGACGGCTATCAGGTCAGCGCCAGTCCACTGGTGACGGCGACGGGGCTGGGGTCGCTGCTGATGGCGCCCTTCGGCTCGCACGCCTTCAACGTGGCCGCCATCACCGCCGCCATCTGCACCGGCAAGGAGGCGCATGAAGACCCGTCCAGGCGCTGGATCGCGGGCGTGGCGGCGGGGGTGTTCTATATTCTGGTCGGGGTGTTCGGAGTGACGCTGGCGGCGGTCTTCATGGCCCTGCCCGCCGTCTTCATCACCACCCTGGCGGGACTGGCGCTGCTGGGCGCCATCGGCGGCAGTCTGGCGGGCGCCCTGAGCGAGCCTTCATCGCGTGAAGCCGCCCTGATCACCTTTCTGGCGGCGGCGGCCAACATCCAGCTGTTCGGAATCGGCGGGGCCTTCTGGGGGCTGGTGATCGGCCTGATCGCCTATGCGGCGCTGAACGGCGGCCTCGTCACATGGGCCAGAAGTCTGTTGTCCGGTCGGTTCACGCCGCAACGCCCGGCTGGCTGAGACAAAAAAGAGGCCGGGACGTCCATCCCGGCCTCTGCGCCTTTTCACGCGGATCAGAAATATTCCGCCCCGGCCGGGCACTGGGCGGCCAGACGGCGCGCCGTGATGCTGGCCGGAATATAGGGCGTGCCGCGCGCCAGCTGGGCGCCGCCGTTGAAGCGGAAGGCCTGCTCCTCATAGGTGCCGTTCAGGCGCACATTGATGCGGCGGCCCTTATGGTCCTGACAGCTGCCTTCAAAGCGGGCCTTGCCGTCGCCGACCTGACGGGTCGGATAGGTGCATTGCCATTTGCGCGTCGACAGGCCGCCGAAGAAGCGGTTGATCTCGCTGGGGCGCACGCATTTCTGCTCGGTGTCGCGCGAGCCCATGACGCTGGTGGTGTATTCCCAATAGCCGGGCAGGACTTCCGAGCGGGCGGCCGACTGGGCCTGCGGCGCCGAGGCGGGCGCGGCCAGCAGGGCGGCCCCGGCGACCACCGGGGCGGCGACCGCCATCAGGCGGGCGAAGGGGATCAAGGTCTTCATGGATTTGCCGTTCATGGGACTCATCATGGGTCTGCCTTATATAGTCATGGCTTGAACGACTGCTGAACGAAGGCGATCCCCTGCCTTCATAATGATTCCTAGCCTTCACAATGACTCTGTCGCCGGGGATGACGACTCCAGTCTTGACGCCCGGCGAGTCCTTCCTCTATACGGCCCCCTCTCGCACGGGCCCTTATCGTTCGCTGCGTCCCTGTTTCATGCGTCCGCACCGGTATGGCGGATGTGACCTTGAGGATCTTAAGATGTCGCGTCGCTGCGAACTCACCGGTATCGGCCCCATGGTCGGCAATCACGTGAGCCACTCCAACATCAAGACCAAGCGCCGCTTCCTGCCGTCGCTGAAGACGGTCAAGGTGCAATCGGATGCTCTGGGCCAAACCTTCTCGCTGCGTATCTCGAACGCTGCGCTGCGCACCCTCGACTTCAAGGGCGGCCTGGACGCCTTCATCGTCAAGGCCCGCGACGAGCAGCTGTCGACCGCCGCCCTGCGCATCAAGCGTCAGGTCCGCGCCAAGCTGGCCGAGCAAGCCGCCGCCTGATCGGCGTCGACTGACGGATTTTGAAGAGGCCGGTGGAAACACCGGCCTTTTTCTTTTTGGCTGAAGTAATGTTGAGCGTGGCCCCCTCCCGCTCATCCCGGCGGACGCCGGGATCCAGTGCTTTGGCTTCAAAGCGCCCAGCTCAAAGGTCATGTCGCTGGTTTGGCTCACTGACTGGGTCCCGGCGTCCGCCGGGATGAACAGGAATGAAGGGCGTGATCAACACCCAAGGTGAACTTCGCTTTTTCTTTTGAGCGCGCCCCCGCTACCCTCGCGGCCTGTGTTGCCGGAGTTCCTGTCTTGCGTCTTGTCGCCGCCCTTTGCCTGACCACGGCGCTGCTGTCGTCGCCCATTCTGACATCAAGGGCTTTGGCGCAGGAGACGCCACGCGAAACCTCCGCCTTCACCCTGTCCAGCGGCACGCCGCGTACGGCGGAGCAGTTGGCGCTGCGCTTCGACAAGGCGGGCCTGTCGTTCAGGCTGCTGCCTGAAACGCAATCGCTGGAAGGCGTCGCCGTCCTCGACTTCACCGCCACGGCGCCGACGACGGCGGTCGTGGTCGAGCTGGATGCAGTCTTCGCCATCGCCGCCATCACCGTGGACGGACGGGCGATCTCTGACTGGTCCAATCCCGAGGGGCGGTTGACCATCCCCCTGCCCCGTCCTCTGACGGCGGGCGAAGGCGTTTCCGTCCGCATCGCCTATTCCGGCCGCCCGCATCAGGCCAAGCGCGCGCCCTGGGACGGCGGCTTCGTCTGGACCACGACGCCCGACGGTCAGCCGTGGATCGCCAGCGCCGTTCAGGGGGAGGGCTGCGACCTGTTCTGGCCCTGCATCGACCACCCGCAGGGCGAGCCGGAGCGCGTCGATCTGCATATCACCATCCCCTCAAGCCTCAGCGCCCCCGCCAACGGCCGCTTTGTGGGCAAGGCTGACAACGGCGACGGCACGACCACCTGGAACTGGACCGCGCGCCAGCCCGACACCTACGCCATCAGCCTGAACGTCGGCCCCTATGTCGAGATGGCCGCCGATTATCAGAGCCGGTTCGGAAACGTGATTCCGTTGCGCTTCTGGCGGCTGGCCTCGGCCGATCCGACCAAGGCGCAGGCGCTGTTCGACGAGTTCCCGCAGATGCTCGACTTCTACGAAGCCAGCATCGGCCCCTTCCCCTTCGGCGACGAGAAGATGGGCGTGGTCGAGACCCCGCATCTGGGCATGGAGCACCAGACCATCAACGCCTACGGCAACGGCTACCGGCTGGACGGCAAGGGCTATGACTGGCTGCTGCACCACGAACTGGCGCACGAATGGTTCGGCAACCAGATGACCAACGCCGACTGGGACGACATGTGGCTGCACGAGGGATTCGGCACATACATGCAGCCGCTCTACGCCCGCTGGCTGAACGGCGAGCGGGCCATGCAGGCCGAACTGCACACCATGCGCCAGACGCTGGCCAACCGCTTTCCGGTCGTGTCGGGCCAGTCGCAGGACGCGGCGACGGTCTATGACGACAAGACCGGCCCGGCGCTGGATCTCTATTACAAGGGGGCGCTGATCGCCCACACCCTGCGCCTGCACATCGGCGACGACGCCTTCTATGAGAGCCTGCGCCGACTGGTCTATGGCCGCCCCGACCCGCAGCCGGGGAACTTCCGGCCGCGCTACGCCACGACGCCGGAGTATGTGGCCATCGTCAATGAGGTGACGGGCCGCGACATGGGCTGGTTCTTCGACGCCTACCTCTATCAGGCGGCCCTGCCCGATCTGGTCATGACGCAGCAGGGCGAGCAGGTGACGCTGGAGTGGAAGACCGGCGACGGCCGCCCCTTCCCCCTGCCGGTCGAGGTCGAGGTGGACGGCGTCCTGCGCGCTCTGCCCATGACCGACGGCCGCGCGACGTTTGAGGCGCCGCAGGATGCGCACATCCTGCTGGACCCCGGCTCAAAGGTCTTGAGACGGCTGGAGTATCTGGAGCGGTGGAAGGCCTCGAGCACCGACTGAGGCTCAGGCCGGTTCCAGCGTCCGCAGGGCCGCAGCCGAGAACCGGCGCCAGTCGGCGTTGTCGGCCCAGACGGCGGCCAGCGCCTCCAGCAGGTGATCCTCGTCGTCGTCGCTGTGCAGCGGCGTCGGCGTCACGCGTAACCGCTCGGTCCCGCGCGGCACGGTGGGGAAGTTGACCGGCTGGATATAGACGCCGTGCTCTTCCATCAGGGCGTCCGTCACCGCCCGCGCCGTGGCCGCGTCGCCGATCATCACCGGCAGGATATGGCTGGGGCTGGGCAGGACCGGCAGCCCCAGTCGCTGCATCCCCGCCTTGATCGAGGCGGCGCGCGCGGCCAGCGCCCTGCGCGGCGCGCCGTCGGCCTTCAGATGCCGCAAAGCCGCCCGCACCCCGGCCACCACCGAAGGCGGCAGGGCTGTGCTGAAGATGAAGCCCGGCGCGTGGCTGCGCACGAAATCGACCGCCGCCGCATCGCCCGCTACATAGCCGCCCATGGCGCCGAACCCCTTGCTGAGGGTGCCCTGGAACATGCTGATGCGATGCGACTGGCCGTCGCGTTCGGCCACGCCCGCGCCGCGCGCGCCGTACAGGCCCACGGCGTGCACCTCGTCCAGATAGGTGAAAGCCCCGTGCTTCTCCGCCACGTCGCAGAGGGCGGCGATGGGAGCGAAGTCGCCGTCCATTGAATAGCAGCTCTCGAAACAGACCAGCTTGGGCCGGTAGCGGCAGACCCCGCTCATCAGCCGGTCCAGATCGCGCCAGTCGTTGTGGGCGAAGATGTGCTTCTCCACGCCCGAGCGGCGCATCCCCTCGATCATCGAGGCGTGGTTCAGGGCGTCTGAAAAGATCACGGCGCCGGGCAGGCGCGACGCCAGCGTCGACAGGGCCGCATCATTGGCCGCATAGCCCGAGGTGAACAGCAGCGCCGCCTCCTTGCCGTGCAGATCGGCCAGATCGCGCTCCAGCAGGACATGTTCATGGCTGGTGCCCGAGATGTTGCGCGTCCCGCCCGCGCCCGCGCCATAGGTGTGGATCGCCCCTTGCGCCGCCTCGACCACCTCGGGGTGGACGCCCATCGACAGGTAGTCGTTCGAGCACCAGATGGTGATGGTCCGCCCGCGTCGGTGATCGCGCGCATAGGGGGTGTCGGGGGCCAGCCGCTCCAGATCGGCGAAGACGCGATAGCGGCCCTCCTGCTTCAGATCGTCCAGATCGCGGCTGAAGAAGTCGGCGAAATCGAAAGCGCCCATGACATCACATCCCATCACAGGACGGGCGGCGACATTGCCATCCCGCCGGGGGCGTGACACCTAACGCTGCATTGGCCGGATCATTCCCGCCACTTTGGAAAGAAGCCGCAGACCATTGCTGAAGCGCGCCCAGCTGGAATCCGTTCAGGCCTTCATGGACCACCCGGCCCAGTCCGGCCTGCCCCTGCACGCCCGCATCCAGCGCGCCGTGCGCCAGTTGATCGTCGAGCGGTCGCTGACGGCGGGGCGGCCCCTGCCCTCCTCGCGGACGCTGGCCCGATCGCTGGGCGTGTCGCGCGATACGGTCGAAACGGCCTATGCCCAGCTTCACGCCGAGGGCTTCATCGAGCGCCGCGTCGGCAGCGGCAGCTTCGTCTGCGAGCTGACCGAACTGGGCCTGAAGCGCGGCGTGCTGCGTCCGGCGGGCCGCCGCCCCGCCCTGCAACCGGCGACGGCGCCGACGCTGAGCAAACGCGGACAGGCGATGGCCGACAGCGGGGGTCTGCGCGACCCTTACGCCCCGCTGGCCTTTTCGCCCGGCGTGCCGGAGACGCGGCTGTTTCCCTGCGCACAATGGGACCGGCTGCACCGCCAGACCCTGCGCGAGGAAGGCGCCGCCGCCCTGCACCACGGCGACCCGCAGGGCCATCCGCGCCTGCGCCGCGCCATCGCCGGCTATGTGAACCTTGAGCGCGGGGCGCGGGCCGATCCTGACCAGATCCTGATCCTGACCAGTTCGCAGCAGGCCCTGTCCCTGTGCGCGCGGGTGCTGGCCGATCCCGGCGACGGCGTCTTCATCGAAGACCCGGCCTATCAGGGCGCCGCCAAGGCGCTGGATGCGGCGGGGCTGAAACGGTTGCCCGTGGCGGTCGACGCACAGGGGCTGCGGACCGACGACCTGCTGGCCCGGCGTGAGGACGGACGGGCGGTCTTCGTCACCCCCTCGCACCAGTTTCCGACCGGACGCACCCTGTCGTTGGACCGGCGACTGGCCCTGATCCAGTGGGCGACCGAGCATGACGCCTGGATTCTGGAAGACGATTACGACAGCGAGTTCCACTACGCCGGGCGGCCCACGGCCTGCGTTCAGGGTTTGGATCCGCATGACCGGACCCTCTATCTGGGCACCTTCACCAAGTCGCTGTTTCCGGGGCTGAGGCTGGCCTATCTGATCCTGCCGCGCCCGCTGGTCGAGCCGATGGTCGCGGCGCGCAGCCTGATGGACGGCTTCACCGCCTCAGTGGCCCAACTGACGCTGGCCCGCTTCATCGAGGACGGCCGGTTCGGCGCCTATGTCCGCACCATGCGCGGCGTCTATGCGGAACGGCTGGATGCGCTGGAGGCGGCGGTGACGGCGCGCCTGCCCCACGTCGTCACGCCCGACCGGCCCGCCGGAGGGCTGCAGATGCCCTGCTTCCTGAAGGACGGCTTTGACGAGGCCGAGACGGTGCGCGCGGCCCGGCGCGTCGGCGTCCACCT
This sequence comes from Brevundimonas diminuta, assembly GCF_039673845.1. Taxonomy (GTDB): domain Bacteria; phylum Pseudomonadota; class Alphaproteobacteria; order Caulobacterales; family Caulobacteraceae; genus Brevundimonas; species Brevundimonas diminuta_E. Next base: position 45,704 of record NZ_JBDJMK010000011.1, read on the forward strand.
GACCGGCCTGACGCCCCTGCACGACGCGGGCGCGGGCCGTCCCGGCTGGCTGATGGGCTTCGCCGCCTCGACCCCGACCGAGATCGACGCCGCCGTCGACCGGCTGGCGAAGCTGTTCCCCGCGTGATCGACGCTTACAAAGCGGTCTGACGATCTGCGCCGACGTGGCGGGGAATGGCCGGTACAGCGCCGTCTAGGGTGCGGAGGTCGGCGGTCAGCCGACGCCGTGAAAGCTACCGTCCCTTGCCTGCCCTCGCCCTGTTCCCGACCGACCAGCCGGGCCGCCGATCCGACCACGGCGGCGGCCGGATTCGCGTGTCCCTCGGCGCCGTCGCCGCCAACTATCGCGCCATGTGCGATCAGGTCACGCCCGCCGCCTGCGCCGCCGTGGTCAAGGCCGACGCCTATGGTCTGGGCGCCGCCCGCATCGCGCCCGCCCTGTATGACGCCGGATGCCGCGCCTTCTTCGTCGCCCATCTGTTCGAGGCGGTGGACCTGCGCCGCGTCCTGCCCGCCGACGCCGAGCTGTTCGTGCTGAACGGTCTGGCGCCGGGCGCCGAATACGCCGCCCTCGCCGCCGGGGCCATCCCGGTGCTGAACAGCCGCGAGCAGATGCAGGGCTGGGCGCGTCTGGGCCGGGCCGTCGGGCGGCCGCTGGCGGGGGCGATCCAGTTCGACACCGGCATGTCGCGGCTGGGCCTGCCGCTAGAGGACGCCGCATGGACCTTCGACCCGGAAGGCCCCATCCGCTGGATCGAACCGCGCCTGATCCTCAGCCATCTGGCCGTCGCCGACACCCCCGGCCACGCGGGCAATGCGCGTCAGCGTCAGGCCTTCGAGCGCATTCTAGCCCACGCGCCGCAGGGCGTTGCGCGCTCGCTGGCCAATTCGGCCGGGTGCTGTCTGGGGCCTGACTATCACTATGACCTATGCCGGGTCGGGGCGGCCCTGTTCGGACTGGACGCCTCGCCTTCGGCCAATGCCATGCAGCCGGTGGTCGAGGTGACGGGCCGCGTCATCCAGACCCGCGCCGTGCCTGCAGGCGCGGGCGTCGGCTACGGCTGGGCCGTCACGGCGACCAAGGGAATGCGTCTGGCCACCATCGGCGTGGGCTATGCCGACGGCTGGCCGCGCCAGTTATCGGCCACCGGCGCCGCCGCATTCGAGGGGCGGTTGCTGCCCTTCGTCGGGCGCATCTCAATGGACAGTCTGGTCGTGGACGTCAGCGCCCTGCCGCCCGACGCGCTGAAGGCGGGCGATCAGGTCGAGTTGCTCGGTCCGAACCGCACGCCGGAACAACTGGCGCTGGACGGCGCGACCATCGACTATGAAGTCATCGCGCGGCTGGGCCGCCGTCTGTGTCGGGAGTATGTTTCGTGACCCTTTCGCCTGAAAACCTCGAACGCTTCGGGCCTGACCCGCGCGAGCGGTTCGCCGCCAATCTGGCGCTGGTTCATCGCCGCATCGCCGCCGCCTGCGAACAGGTGGGGCGGCCGATCGACAGCGTGCGCCTGTTGCCGATCACCAAGACGGTGCCGGCCGAGATTCTGCGCCTGGCCTGGGCGGCGGGCGTCACCGACTTCGGCGAGAACAAGCTGCAGGAGGCCCGCGACAAGGCCGAGGCCATGGCCGACCTGTCGATGCGCTGGCACGTCGTCGGCCACCTGCAATCGAACAAGGTCAAATACCTGACCCGTCTGGCGGACGAGTTCCATGCGCTGGACAGCCTCAAGCTGGCCGAGGTGCTGAACAAGCGGCTGGAGACCGACGGCCGCGACATGAAGGTCTATGTTCAGGTGAACACCTCGAGCGAGGAGAGCAAGTTCGGCCTGCACCCCGACGACGCGCTGGACTTCATCGCGCGGCTGGAGGCCTTCCCCCGGCTGAAGCCGCAGGGGCTGATGACGCTGGCCGTGTTCAGCGACGATCCCGACCGGGTGCGGCCCTGCTTCACCCTGCTGCGGTCCCTGCGCGACAGGGCCGAGCGCATCGATGCGCGCATCACCGGCCTTTCGATGGGCATGACCGGCGACTACGAGCTGGCCGTGCGCGAAGGCGCGACCGTGGTGCGGGTCGGACAGGCCATCTTCGGCCCGCGCCCGACGCCGAACGCCCACTACTGGCCCGGTCTGGCCTGAGCCAGTTGGCCTGATTTTCCTCCCCTCCCCGGAGCAACCGACGCGTGACCATTCCCTTCATCGATCTTCTCAGCCAGCGCCGCCGCATCGGCGCGAACATCGACGCCGCCCTGATGGAGGTCGCGGCCAGCGGCCAGTACATCATGGGCCCGGCGGTCGGCGCCTTTGAACAGGCCCTGTGCGACTTCGGTCAGGCGCCCCACGCCCTGTCCTGCTCAAACGGGACGGATGCGCTGGTGCTGTTGATGATGGCGTGGGGCGTGGGGCCGGGCGACGCCGTCTTCTGCCCCGCCTTCACCTTCGCCGCCACGGCCGAGGTGGTCGCGCTGGCGGGCGCCACGCCGGTCTTCGTCGACATCCGTCCCGACACCTGGACAATCGACCCCGACCACCTGCGCGCCGCCGTCGAGGCGGTCCAGCGCGAGGGCGTGCTGAAACCCCGCGCCGTCATCGCCGTGGACCTGTTCGGCCAGCCCGCCGACTATCCCGCCCTGTCGGACATCACCCAGAAGCACGGGCTGAAGCTGATCGCGGATTCGGCGCAAGGGTTCGGCTGCACCCTGAACGGCCGACACCCGATCCACTGGGCCGACGCGACGACGCTGAGCTTTTTCCCGGCCAAGCCTCTGGGCGCCTATGGCGACGGCGGGGCGGTGCTGATGAAGGATGAGGCGCTGATGGATCACCTCGTGTCCCTGCGCGTCCACGGACAGGCGACGGCGGCGGATGCAGCGGCGCAGGGCTTTGCTCACGACCCCAAATATCTGAACCCGCGCCTGGGCATGAACGGGCGGCTGGACACGCTGCAGGCCGCCGTCCTGCTGGAGAAGCTGAAGATCTTCCCGGACGAGATCGACCGTCGCAACCGCATCGCCGACCGCTATGTGCAGGGGCTGGCTGGTCATGTGGCGGCGACGCCGGTGGTCATTCCCGGCGGCCGCTCGGTCTGGGCCCAGTTCACCGTCGAGCATGACGACCGCGACGCCCTGGCCGCCCATCTGAAGACTGAGGGCGTGCCGACCGCCGTCTATTATCCGATCCCCCTGCACCGCCAGCCCGCCTATCGCCAGCATCCGGTCGACCCCGGCGGTCTGGCTGTGACCGAGGTCAGGGCGGAACGGGTCATCAGCCTGCCGATGAGCGCCTATCTGGACGAGGCCGTGCAGGACCGGGTGATCGCCGCCGTCGCCAGCTTCGGCTGAGGGCTTTCAGCCCTCGGTCAGGCGCATCTCGAAGGCGCCCGCCGCCTGGGTCCGCAGCAGAACGGTCTGGACCCCGGCGGTGGCGCGGGCGGCGGCCTCGGCCAGTCCCTCGCCGCGCATCAGCCAGCCGGTCAGATAGGCGGTGAACAGGTCGCCGGTGCCGCTGGGACGGATCGGAATGCGGGGGATGGAGGTGCGATGGGCCACGCCGCCCTCGACCGCCACCGTCTCGACCTCGCCGGGCGTCGTGTCGGTCAGGACGCAGCCTGTCACCACCGTCCGCCCCGTGCCGCGCGTGCTCAGGATGCGCGCCGCCTCGATCACCCCCTCGACCGTATCGGGCCGTTCGCCGACCAGTCGGCCCAGTTCGAACTGGTTGGGAGTGATGATGTCGGCCATCGGCGTCAGTTCATCACGGAACTGTTCGATCAGACCCTCAGCGACGAAGACGCCCAGATCATCGTCGCCGATCACCGGGTCGCAGATGTGCAGCAGCGCCGGGTTCTTCGCCTTCCAGCGCCGCAGGAAACCCGCCGTCGCCGCCGCATTGGCGGCCGAGCCCATATAGCCCGTGACCACCGCCCCGGATGTCATCGGCAGGTCGCGCTCCTCGACCCCCAGCAACAGGTCGGCGACCAGTTCCGTCTCCAGAATCCGGCCGCGCATGGTGGGATAATGCGGGTGATTGGACAGCAAGGCGGTCGGCACCGCCGCCACTTCCAGCCCCATGGCCTGCATCGGTTGGACCGCCGCGCTGTTGCCGACGTGGCCGTAGACGACCTGACTTTGTATCGAGATGACCCGCACGCGCGTTCGGAACCTCCTTAAGCGGGCGTCAGCGCCGGTCCGGCGATCGGATAGGCCCGCGTCAGTTCTCTTCCCTGCGCCTTCACCGCCGCGCTGTCGAGATCGCCGTCGCGCAGACCCTTGAGGATGGTCAGGATCATGCCGCCGACCGTGCGGAACGCCTCGGCGTCGAACCCGCGCGAGGTCGAGGACGGCGAGCCCAGCCGCAGCCCCGACGTCACCATGGGCGGGGCCGTATCATAGGGGACGGCGTTCTTGTTGGCGATCAGGCCGTGATCCTCCAGCGCCTCGACCGCCGCCTTGCCGGTCAGGCCGAAGGGGCGCAGGTCGACCAGCACCAGATGGCAGTCGGTCCCGCCCGACACGAGGCGCAGGCCCCCGTCCGCCAGCGTCTGGCCCAGCACGCGGGCGTTCTCGATCACCGCCTTGGAGTATTCGACAAAGTCCGGTTGCAGCGCCTCGTGGAAGGCCGCCGCCTTGCCGGCGATGACGTGCATCAGCGGCCCGCCTTGCGTGCCGGGGAAGACCGCCTTGTCGATGCGCCGCGCCAGTTCCGGGTCGTTGCACAGGATCAGGCCGCCGCGCGGACCGCGCAGGGTCTTGTGCGTGGTCGAGGTGGTGACATGGGCGTGCGGCGTCGGATTGGGATAGAGGCCCGCCGCGATCAGCCCGGCGTAGTGGGCCACATCGGCCACAAGGTATGCGCCGACCTTGTCCGCGATCTGGCGCATCCGAGCGAAGTCGATACGGCGCGGATAGGCCGAGCCGCCCGCATAGATCAGACGCGGCCGGTCCTGAAGGACGCGCTGCTCCATGTCGTCATAGTCGATCAGGTCGTCCTCCTCGCGCACCCGATAGGCGCTGACCTCGAACCACTGGCCCGACAGGCTGACGGGCGAGCCGTGCGTCAGGTGGCCGCCGCAGGCCAGGTCCAGCCCCATGATGCGGTCGCCCGGCTTGATCAGGGCGAACAGCACGGCCAGGTTGGCGTTGACGCCCGAGTGCGGCTGGACGTTGGCGTAGGCCGTATCGAACAGGGTGCAGGCGCGCTCGATGGCCAGCTTCTCGGCGATGTCGACCGCCTCGCACCCGCCATAGTAACGGCGCCCCGGATAACCCTCGGCGTATTTATTGGTCAGGACGGAGCCCTGCGCCTGACGCACGGCGGCGCTGACGATGTTCTCGGACGCAATCAGCTCGATGCTGTCCTGCTGGCGCTGGCGCTCCAGCATCAGGGCTTGGGCCAGTTGCGGGTCCAGAGCCCGCGTCGCCAGGTCGGAAGTCATACTGTCTCCGTCAGATAAAAAAGCGGCGGGCCGGCCGGTGAGGTGGAGGGTCGCCGACCCGCCGAGCGGCCGGGATTCGGGGGACTGAAAACCCGGCCGGATCGCGTTGGCGTCGACCTCAGCGCAGGGCTGACAGGTCCGCGCCGTGGTTGATGTGATAGACGGCGCCGTCGATGACGAAGGCCGGCACGGACTTCACGCCCGCCGCCTCTGCCTCGGACAGGCGCTGCGGCGCCTCGCCCAGATGCACGACCTCGACCTGATAGGCCGCCGGGTCCAGAGCGCCTGCGAACCGCTGCTCGGCGTCGACGCAGACGGTACAGCCTGCATGATAGAAAACCGCTTTTCCGGCCATGATCCTGTCCCTTGGCTGAACAGACCAGCACAGTTGCTGTCTGGATGGGCGCGTGAGATACCCGCCGATACGGCCTATCGATAAGAGCCGCTTTCACGAAATCTGACAGGCCGGATCATGGGGCGCAGCGCCATCGTCATTGAACTGATCGAAGATCCGGCGCGGCCGCTGTTCATCAATCTGGCCTCATCGGTGATCCGCGAGATCGAGCGCGGGCGGCTGAAGCCCGGCGACCGCCTGCCCGGCACCCGCGCCCTGGCCCGCACGCTGGGCGTCCACCGCAACACCGTCGACGCCGCCTATCAGGAACTGGTGCTGCAGGGCTGGCTGACGGCCGAGGCGTCGCGCGGCACCTTCGTCGCCCGCGACCTGCCTGATCCGGCCACGCAGAACTGGGGCGTGAGGAAGGCTGCGCCGCCCGCCGCCTCGGCCCTGCCCCTGACCCGGCCTGCGCCGCCGCCGATGCAGTTCACGGACGGTTCGCCCGATGCGCGCCTGATGCCGGGGCTGGAGCTGGCGCGGGCCTTCCGGCGCTCCATGACCGGGGCGGAGCTTCGGCTGCTGCCCGGATACGGCGATCCGCGCGGGGCGCCGTCGTTGCGGACGGCGCTGGCCCGCTATCTGTCGGCCGAGCGCGGGCTGACGGTCGGGGCCGACGACATACTGGTGACGCGCGGCAGCCAGATGGCCCTGTTTCTGGCCGCCGCCGTGCTGAATCCCGGCGACGCCATCGCCGTCGAGGATCCCGGCTATCCGCTGGCGTGGAAGGCGTTTCGGGCCGCGGGCGCCCGCGTGGTCGGCGCCCCGGTCGATGCGCAGGGGCTGGATGTCGAACGGCTGGACGCTCTGCTGGCGCGCGACCCGACCATCCGCGCCGTCTATGTCACGCCCCACCATCAGTTCCCGACCACGGTGACGCTGGGCGCCGGACGGCGTCTGCGTCTGCTGGAGCTGGCGCGTCGGCATGGCCTGATCCTGATCGAGGATGACTACGACCACGAATACCGTTTCGAGGGGCGGCCGGTCCTGCCGCTGGCCGCCCGCGCTCTGAGCCAGGGCCGCGATCAGGACCGCATCATCCATATCGGGTCGGTATCCAAACTGCTCTCGCCGGTGGTCCGCATCGGCTATGCGACGGGCGCGCCGGACCTGATCCAGACCATGACCGCCCGGCGCGAGGCCATCGACCGTCAGGGCGACCTGCCGCTGGAGCGGGCGCTGGCCCGGCTGATCGACGACGGCGACCTGGGCCGCCACGCCCGCAAGGCGCGCAGGATCTATGAGCAACGCCGCGACCTGCTGTGCGCCGAGATCACGACCCGGCTGGGCGAGGCTGTGGCCTTCGACAGACCAGCGGGCGGACTGGCGCTGTGGCTGCGTGTGAACCCCGGCATCGACGCCGCCGCCTGGGCCGCCGAGGCAGGACGGCAGGGGCTGATCCTGACCCACGGCGGCCAGCTTCAGCTTGAGCCGGACGCTAAGGGGAGCCTAGCCGCCAACGCCTTCCGCATCGGCTTCGCCAGTCTGGACGAGACGGAACTGGTCCGCGCTGTCGGCCGGTTGAAGGCGTCGCAACCGGCCTGATCAATCAAGCTGAACCGGTCCTTTTGAACCAGCCGGATGATCGCCACCCTTGGGGCCTGATCGCGGCGCTCGCCGCACGGGTCTGAAAGGGTTCATCATGATGCAGGACGCCGGCCGCAAGACCGCGCCTTCCCGGTCGCACCGTCTCTTCGAGGGCGAGGACACGCCCGAGGGCGGCGCCTCACGGCGCACCGCCCTGATCCAGATCTTCGTCCTGCCGCTGTCGGTCATGGTCGCGGCCGCCGTCATCGCCATTGTCGCCGTCTGCTCAGGCTGAAGCGTGGGTCGGCGGCTTGCGTCATCCCGGGCCAGGGCGCATGAACCGGCCCTGACAAAGCCGTTCGAGAGGTCATCCGTGTCCGAAGCCGACAAAGCCGCTGCCCTGCTGCCCGAAGGCCAGCCTGTCGGCCGCGTCATCGCCATGCCCGCCGACACCAACCCCGAAGGCGACATCTTCGGCGGCTGGCTGCTGGCGCAGATGGACCTGGCCGGGGCGACCCCGGCGTTCGAGCGCGCGGGCGGCCGCTGCGCCACCGTGGCCCTGGACGGCATGGTGTTCCACCAGCCGGTGTCGGTCGGCGACGAGGTGTCCATCTACGCCCGCATCATCAAGACCGGCCGCACCTCTCTGCGGGTTCATGTCGAGGCGTGGAAACGCGCGCGCGGCCAGGCCGAGGCCCTGTCGGTCCGCGTGACCGAGGGCGTCTTCACCTATGTCGCCATCGACGAAAACCGTAAGCCGCGCGAAGTGCCGCCCGCCTGACGGCATTTGAGAAGTCCGAGCGCCGAAGTCGGTAATTCTTGACCTTCGGGGGCGGCGGCCCTACCTCCCACCCATGGCTATCCGTCGCATCCTGACCATCGATAACGCCGCCGATCTGGCGATCCTGAAGACCGTCGCCTCGCCCGTCGAGGGCGGCGTCACCGACGCCGTGCGCGCCCTGATGGATGACATGCTGGAGACGATGTACGACGCGCCGGGCATCGGTCTGGCCGCGCCGCAGATCGGCGAACTGACCCGCGTGGTCGTCATGGACCTGGGCGACAAGCCGGTCGAGGGCAAGGCGGACGAGCCGGAAACCGAGGAAGAGGCGCTGGAGCGCCGCAATCCGCGCTTCTTCGTCAACCCCGAGATTCTGTGGTCGTCCGAGGAGATGTTCTCCTACGAAGAGGGCTGCCTGTCGGTGCCGAGCTATTACGACGCCGTCGAGCGTCCGGCCCGCGTCCGCGTCCGCTACATGAACTATCAGGGCGAGACGATCGAGGAAGAGATCGAGGGCCTCTACGCCGTCTGCTTCCAGCACGAGCTGGACCATCTGAACGGCGTCCTGTTCATCGACCACCTGTCGCGCCTGCGTCGCGACCGCGCGGTCGCCAAGGTCAAGAAACACGCGAGGATGGCCGCCTGATGTCGCGCAAGACCCGCATTATCGACCAACGCGGCCGTCGCCGCCTGACCCGCAACGAGAAGGTCGGCGTCGCCAGCGTCGCGACCCTGCTGGCCGTCGCCGCCGTCGGCGTGGTGGCGGGCCTGATCGTCGACCGCCTGCTCGATTTCGACGACGCCCTGGACGCGGGCGGCGAGTGGGACGAGGGCGGCGGCGTCTATACCCGCTGGATGTAATCGGCCTCACGGTCTAAAGGCCTGCCCATGCGCCTAGCCTTCATGGGAACCCCCGACTTCGCCGTGCCGTCGCTGGCCGAGCTGATCGCCTCGGGGCACGAGATCGTCGCCGTCTATTCGCAGCCGCCGCGCCCCAAGGGCCGGGGCCAGAAGCTGACGCCGTCGCCTGTCCACGCCTTCGCCGAGGCCATGGGCCTGCCCGTCTTCACGCCCGACAGCATGAAGGCCGCCGAGGCCATCGACATCTTCCAGAGCCTTGACCTCGACGCCGCCTGCGTCGTCGCCTACGGCCAGATCCTGAAGCCCGAGGTGCTGGATGCGCCGCGCCTGGGCTGCTTCAACCTGCACGGGTCGCTGCTGCCGCGCTGGCGCGGGGCCGCCCCGATCCAGCGCGCCATCATGGCCGGGGATCGCCAGACCGGCGTCCAGATCATGCGGATGAGCGAAGGGCTGGACGAAGGCGCCATCATCCTGTCGGAACTGATGGACATCCACGCCGACGATACGGCGGCCTCTCTGGGCGACCGCATGGCCCATGTCGGCGCCGCCCTGTGGCCCCGCGCCCTGGCCGCCATCGAGCGCGGCGGCTTCACCGAGACGCAGCAGGCGGGCGAGCCGACCTATGCGAAGAAGATCACTTCGACCGAAGCCCGCATCGACTGGACCCGCCCAGCCGCCGAGGTGGACGCCCACATCCGCGGCCTGTCGCCCTTCCCCGGCGCCTGGTTCGAGGTCGAGGCCGACGGCGAGCCGGTGCGCATCAAGGCGCTGATGTCGGTGCTGGCTGACGAGCAAGGCGCGCCCGGTCAGGTGCTGGACGACGCCCTGACCATCGCCTGCGGAACCGGCGCGGTGCGCCTGACCCGCGTGCAGCGCCCCGGCAAGGCCGCGCAGGCCGCCGACGAAATGCTACGAGGCTACCCCATCCCCGCCGGAACCGTTCTGGACGGGCCGCGTCGGGTCGAGAAGGCGGAGCCTTCTGATCGCGGCCCCCAAGGGTAATGCCCCGGTATCGCTTCACCGTTGAATACGACGGCTCGGCCTACAACGGCTTTCAGGCCCAGACCGACCAGCCGACCGTGCAGGGCGCCATCGAGACGGCCATCACCGCCTTCAGCGGCCAGAGGGTGCGCATCGCCGCCGCCGGTCGCACCGACACCGGCGTCCACGCCACGGGCCAGACCTGCCATGTCGATCTGGAGCGCGACTGGCCCGCGCAGACGGTGATGAACGCCCTGAACGCCCATCTGGTGAAGGAGGCGGTGGCGGTGCTGGACTGTACGCCGGTCAGCGACGACTGGCATGCCCGCTTCACCGCGACCGGGCGCAAATACCTGTATCGCATCCTGAACCGGCCGGGCCGCCCGGCGCTGGACCGGGGCCGCGTCTGGCACGTCCGCAGGCCGCTGGACGCCGAAGCCATGCACGCGGCGGCGCAGGCCCTGATCGGCCAGCACGACTTCACCACCTTCCGCGACGCCGCCTGTCAGGCGGCCAGCCCCGTCAAGACGTTGGACGTGGCCCGTGTCGCCCGCGTCGGCGAAGAGGTGCATCTGGTGTTCGAGGCGCGCAGCTTCCTGCATCGACAGGTGCGCTCGATGGCGGGCAGCATCGCCGAGGTCGGCCTCGGCCGCTGGAGCGCCGATGATCTGGCCGCTGCGCTGGCGGCGAAGGACCGCGCCCGCTGTGGGACAGTGGCGCCGTCAGACGGGCTTTATCTGACGGGCGTCACCTATGAGACGGAGGCCTAGCGCCGCCTCACCCCTGCTCGCCGTCATCCTCGGGCTTGACCCGAGGATCGAGCCGTCGGCTCTGCAGCGGCATGTAGAGGCCCCGCAACTGTCGCCCTAGCCGGCCACCGTCGAGCGGGCGGAAAGTCCGATCCTCGGGTCAAGCCCGAGGATGACGGAAAGAAAAAAGGCAGCTTTTGGCGTCTCGCCTTTACCGCTTGAACAGGCCGCCCAACGCGCCGCCGAGGCCGCCCGGCAGATTGTTCAAAAGACCACCCAGCATGTCGTCCGCACCCTCGGCCGAGCCGTTCGGCGTCAGGCGGTCGACGACCTGCGGCAGCAGAGCCGCCAGAGTGGCGCTGGCCTGTTCCGGCGAAACGCCCAGCTTCTTGGCGAAGTCGGCGATGGGGCCAGAGCCGAGAACGGCCGCGATCTGCTCGGCGCTGATCGCGGCGTTGCCGCCCTTGCCGATCCACGAGGCCGCGACATCGCCCAGCCCGTTCTGGCCGAACTTTTCGCTTAGGCCCGCCACGCCGCCCTGGCTTTTCAGCAGGTCGGCCACGCCGCCGGCGGCGCCGTCGCCGAGGCCGCCCAGGATATTGTCCAGAAGTCCCATGTTCACTCCTCCGGTTAGAGCGTCAGCATAACGGAAGTCTTTGGCGGTTTTGCCGCCGAAACGTAAAACAAGGCGACCGGCGACGGCCCGACCCGAAAGACCGGCGTCAGTTCTTGGCGCGTTCCGAGGTCGAGGCCACGGCCTGACCCACGGCCGAGACGTCACGACCCACGCCCGCGACGGTGTTGCAGGCGGCGGTGGTCAGAGCTGCGGCGATGACGCCCAGAACGATAAGCTTGCGCATGATGAAATCCCCGTGGATCGATAAGCGGCTTCAACGTGAAGCTTGGCCATAAGGTTGCATGGCCAACATAACCTTCAATCTGCTAACGGCGAACATATGACGCAAGCTTCCGGAACCGCCGCCCGCCGTCTGGTCGAAACCCTGGTGATGAACGGGGTCGACAAGGTCTTCTGCGTACCGGGCGAAAGCTATCTGGCCGTGCTCGACGCCCTGGCCGACGTGCGCGACAGGATCGAGGTGATCGTCTGCCGCCATGAAGCGGGCGCCGCCAACATGGCAGAGGCCTATGGCAAGCTGACGGGCCGCCCCGGCGTCTGCATGGTCACGCGCGGCCCGGGCGCGACCCACGCCAGCATCGGCGTGCATACGGCGCATCAGGATTCGACGCCGATGATCCTGTTCGTCGGCCAGATCGCCCTGACCGATCGGGGCCGCGGCGCCTTTCAGGAGGTCGACTACCGCGAGGTCTTCGGCGGACTGGCCAAATGGGCGACCGAAATCGAAAGCCCGCAACGCACCGTCGAGGTTGTCGAGCGCGCCTTCGCCACCGCGCAACAGGGCCGCATGGGGCCGGTCGTCGTCGCCCTGCCCGAAGACATTCTGCATGAGGACGGCGGGCCGTCGCCGCTTCGACCTGTGGTCCCGGCAAAAGCCGCGCTGGACCCGGCCTTCGTCGAACAGGTGCGCGAACGCCTGAGCCGCGCCGAGCGGCCCATGCTGATCCTTGGCGGCTCGGGCTGGACCGATGAAGCGACCGACGCGATGTCCGGCTGGGCCGAACGGCTAGGCCTGCCGGTCGCCCTGTCCTTCCGCCGCAAGGATCTGATCCGCAACGACCACCCCGCCTATGCGGGCGACCTGGGCCTCGGTCCGAACCCCAAGCTGGTGGCGCGGGTCAAGGAGGCAGACCTGCTGCTGGTCATCGGCGCGCGCATGGGTGAGAACCCGACGCAGGGCTACACTCTGCTGGACCGGACGAAGACGGCGCAGACCCTGATCCACATCCATCCGGGGCCGGAAGAGCTGGGCCGCGTCTGGGCGCCCGCCCTGTCGGCGGCGGCGGATAATTCGCTGGCCGCGCTGGCGCTGGCGACTGTCGAGCCGGGCCGGACATGGACCGATCAGGGCGCGGCGGCCCATGCCGACTTCCTGACCTTCTCCGCGCCCATCGAGGTCCAGAGCGCAGTCAACATGAGCGAGGTCATCGCCCATCTGGCCGACGCCCTGCCCGAAGACGCCATCATCACCAACGGCGCGGGGAACTTCGCCGCCTGGCTGCACCGCTTCCACCGCCATCAGGCCCGTCGCACCCAGCTGGCCCCGACCTCGGGCGCCATGGGCTATGGCTATCCGGCGGCGCTGGGGGCCAAGGTGGTCCAGCCGTCGCGCGAGGTCGTCTGCGTCGCCGGCGACGGCGACTTCATGATGAGCGCCAATGAGATGGCCACCGCCGCCCAGTACGGGCTGGGCGTCATCGTCGTGGTCGTGGACAATGGAACCTTCGGCACCATCCGGATGCACCAGGAGCGGGAATATCCGACGCGCGTCATCGCCACCGAGCTGAAGAACCCCGACTTCGTGAAGTTCGCCGAGGCCTTCGGCGCCTTCGCTGTGCGGTGCGAGACGACCGGCGACTTCCCAGCCGCTCTGGCGGCGGCGCGCGAGGCAGCGGCGGGCGGTCGCCCGGCCCTGATCCATCTGATCACCGACGCCGAACAGATCGCGCCGGGCCGAACGATCACCGATTTGCGGGGCAGATAAGGCACGCCCTCTCCCGGCGGGAGAGGGATTGAGCCTCCAAGAGCGAAGCGATTGGCTAAGGCGATCCGAAGGGCGGCGCAGCAGCCAAAGGGTGAGGGTTCGCGGGTGAAGTCAGCCGAAGGCCGTGGCGCGACGGCTTGCGCCGACTGACGCCTCAACCCCTCACCCTTACGCGCCAGAACGACGACTTCGTCGTCGTGCGCTCAAGCCCTATCCCGCCGGGAGAGGGTGGGCGTCTCCATCTTCACCTCAATCACCCTCGCGGCTTGCTTCCCGTCACGCTTCGCGAAAGAGTGCGCCCGCATTGTACCGAGGGGGTTCCTGCTCATGCGTCGTCTTCTGATTTCATCCGCCGCCGTTCTGGCGCTCTGCGCCGCTGCGCCTGCCGTCATGGCCGAAGGCGCCGCGCCCGCCGCCGTCGCCGCCCCGGCCCAGAGCGAGGACGCCCGGCTCAACGCCTTCTTTGAAGAAGCCTTCGAGGCGCGCATGGCCCTCAGCCCCCAGCGCATGACCTCGCTGGGCCGCAAGACCGACTATGACAAGCTGGACGACGTCTCCGACGCCGCCGCCGAGCGCGCGCTGGCCCTGCAGGAAGCCCAGCTGGCCCAGATGAAGGCCCAGTTCGACCCGAACAAACTCAGCGCCCAGAGCCGCATGTCCTGGCGCCTGTTCGAGCACGGCGTCCAGCAGGCCCGCCTGTCGAACCAGTGGCGCGACTGGGGCTTCCAGTTCGCCGCCAACGGCAACCCGACGACCAGCCTGCCGGTCTTTCTGATCAACAACCACCGCATCGGCAGCGTCGCCGACGCCGAGGCTTATGTCGCCCGCCTGAACGCCGCCGAGCGCTATATGGGTCAGGTCGCCGACACCCTGAAGGCGCGCGCCGACAAGGGCGTCGTCTCGCCGCGCTTCGTCTTTGAACCCTCGATCGAGAACACCCGGTCGGTAATCGAAGGCGCCCCGTTCGACGGCGGCGCGGACAACCCGGTCTGGGCCGACTTCCAGACCAAGGTCGGCGCCCTGAACGCCGATCAGGCCACGAAGGACCGCCTGCTGGCCTCGGCCCGCACCTCCCTGACCGGCCCGTACAAGCGCGGCTTCGACACCGTTCTGACCGCCCTGGGTCAGGTGCAGAGCCGGGCTGACAGCGACGGCGGCGTCTGGCGCCTGCCCAACGGCGAAGCCTATTACAACGCCAAGCTTCAGCTCTCGACGACCACCGACCTGACCGCCGACCAGATCCACCAGATCGGCCTGGACGAAGTCGCCCGCATCCAGCGCGAGATGGAGGTGGTCAAGGCGCGCATCGGCTTCACCGGCACGCTGCAGGAGTTCTTCCACGTCCTGAAGACCGACCCGCAGTTCCAGTATCCGAACACGCCAGAGGGCAAGGAAACCTATCTGACCGACGCCCGCGCCTTCGTGGCCCAGGTCATGGAGATCGCGCCGCAGTGGTTCTCGGACCTGCCGAAGGCGGCCCTGGAAGTGCGCGCGGTCGAGCCGTTCCGTGAGGCGACCGCCTCCATCGCCTTCTACAACTCGCCGTCGGCCGACGGGACGCGTCCGGGCATCTACTACGTCAACCTGTCCGACATGACGCAGGTGCTGAAGCCCCAGATCGAAGGCATCAGCTATCACGAGGGCGCGCCGGGCCACCACTTCCAGATCGCCTATGCGCAGGAGATCGACGGCCTGCCCAGCTTCCGCCGGTTCGGCGGCTACGGCGCCTATGCCGAGGGCTGGGGCTTGTACGCCGAGCGTCTGGGCAAGGAGATGGGCTTCTATCAGGACCCCTATTCCGACTTCGGCCGCCTTTCGACCGAGCTGTGGCGCGCGGTGCGTCTGGTGACCGACACCGGCCTGCACGCCAAGCGCTGGAGCCGCGAGCAGGCGATGGACTACTTCCGCCACAACTCCCTGCTGTCCGAGCGCGACATCCAGAAGGAAGTCGAGCGCTACATCACCAACCCCGGCCAGGCCACCAGCTACAAGATCGGCGAGCTGAAGATCGAGGAACTGCGTGAAAAGGCCCGCCAGACCCTGGGCGACCGCTTCGACATCAAGGACTTCCACGCCGTGGTCCTGGGCAACGGCTCGGTGCCGCTGGACGTGCTGGAAGATCAGGTGAACGCCTGGCTGGCCGCCGGCGGCGGCAAGCCGAACTAAGGCCACACGCGAGTCCCTCTCCCGGTGGGAGAGGGATTGAGCGCACGAGAGCGTCAGCGATCGTTCTTGCGCGAAAGGGTGAGGGTTCACGGCTGAAGTCGGGCGAAGGCCGTCGCGCTACGGCTTGCGCCGACTGACGGCCCCCCTCACCCTTTGGCTGCTCCGCGCCGCTCTTCGGGTCGCCTTAGCCAATCGCGTCGCTCTTGGAGGCTCAAGCCCTCTCTCGCCGGGAGAGGGCGGCCGTGTGAATTCCGCCATTCTGGTGTATGAGCCGCCGCCATGCCCTTTACCGCCACCGTCCTGACCATGTTTCCCGAGGCCTTTCCCGGACCGCTGGGGGTGTCGCTGATCGGCACCGCCTGGCGCGAGAAGGGGCTGTGGGACCTGCAGACGCTGGACATTCGCGCGTTTTCCGAAGATAAGCGCGGCTTCCTGGACGACACCCCTGCGGGTGGCGGTCCCGGTCAGGTGCTGAAAGCGGACGTGGTGGCCAGGGCTCTCGACAGCCTGGAAGGCCCATCCCGGCCGCTTTTGTACATGAGCGCACGCGGCAGGCCCCTGACGCAGGCGCGGGTTACGGAATGGGCCAGGGCCGACGGCATCGTCGTCCTGTGCGGCCGTTTCGAGGGGGTGGATCAACGGGTGCTCGACGCCCGCGGGTTCGAGGAGGTCTCCGTCGGGGACGCGGTGCTCGCCGGCGGCGAGGCGGCGGCCATGGTGGCGATCGAGGCGTGCGTCCGGTTGGTTCCGGGGGTTCTGGGTGCGGCGGAAAGCCTGTCCACCGAGAGCTTCGAGGACGACCTGCTTGAGCATCCGCAGTACACCAGGCCGCGGACGTTCGAGGGCCACGATATCCCGGAAGTCCTGTTGTCAGGCGATCACAAGAAGATCGCCAGATGGCGTCAGGAGCAAAGGGAAACGACCACGCGGGAGCGGCGCCCGGATCTCTGGGAGCGGCATCTCGCCAACTTACAGCTAAAGAGCAAATAAGCTCCGGAGAGACACTATGAACATCGTCCAGCAGCTCGCTGCCGAAGAAAAAGCTCGCCTGCTCGAAGGCAAGACCATCCCCGACTTCCAGCCCGGCGACACCCTGCGTGTCCACGTGCGCATCAAGGAAGGCGAGCGCGAACGCATCCAGGCGTTCGAAGGCGTCTGCATCGCCCGTGACGGCGGCGGCGTGAACGAGACCTTCACGGTCCGCAAGATTTCGTTTGGTGAAGGCGTGGAGCGTCGCTTCCCGATCCTGTCGCCGAACGTCGACTCCATCGAAGTGAAGCGTCGCGGCGTCGTGCGTCGCGCCAAGCTGTACTACCTGCGCGACCGTCGCGGTAAGTCGGCCCGTATCGCCGAGCGTCAGACGGCCCGCAAGGTCGCCGTCCCGGCCACCGGCACCGCCGAGAAGGCCGGCGACGAGGCCTGATTTCAGGCTTCGGCTTCGCGCTGAAGATCAAAAGCCCCGGCGGAAACGCCGGGGCTTTTTTAATGTGCTGACGCTCGCCGCGCGGCGGCTCGCTGCTTGAGAATGTGCAGGCGCCACGCCTCTCCCTCCCCGTCCCGGGGAGGGTGGCTGAGACGAAGTCGAAGCCGGGTGGGGGCGGCAAGGCTATTCAAACGCCGAGGCCAGACCCTCATCGCGGCTAAAATCACATGGAGCCAAGGATCACGTCGAGCCAAGGATCACCCTGCCCTCCCCACCCGGTCGCTACGCGACCACCCTCCCCGGGACGGGGAGGGAGAAAGAGGGGTTCAGGTCTGTTTCAGGCCCCTCAGCTGCTCATGCCCCTGCTGCACCTCGGCATGGGCGCGGCGGATCGTCTCGCGCGTTGTGGCGGACAGGGCCTCGTCCGCCAGTGCACGGTCGAAACGGGCTTTCAACTGCGTCTCGCCCCGCTCAACCGTGTCCATCACCGAGGCGTCGTTGCGCAGCAGGGCGTTCTTCACGTCCATGAAGGCGCGCTGGGCCTTGGCCAGAATGGAGCCGTCCTCTTCAGGCGAGCCGCCGCGTTCACGCACCGCCGCCTTGAAATCATCGGCCAGACGGCGCCGCTCGGCCGCCCGCGCCTCGAACCAGCCGCGCCATGCGCCGTCTGACGCCTCGACCGCCGCCTGATGATAGCCGTCGGCGCTGTCGATCAGCCCCTCGACCAGACCGTTGAGGACCTTGATGTCGTGACTGTTGCCGCTCATCGGAAACCTCCGTTGCCGTTCGCACAGGTGAACCCATGCCAGCGGCGAAGGTTGCCGATCTGACCGCGCTCTACAGTTTGGTGCGCAACGACCAGAGTTCGGGGAAACAGCGTCGTTTCAGCGTCTCGACCAGATAGCCAACGCCGTCGGTGCCGCCCGTGCCCTGACGGCGGCCGATGATGCGCTCGACCGTGACCACATGCTTGTGCCGCCACGTCAGAAGAGCGTCGTCCAGATCGACCAGTTTTTCAGCCAGTTGATATAGCGGCCACCAGCGCTCGGTGTCGCGATAGACCTCCAGCCATGCGGCCTCGACGCCTTCATCGGCTTCATAGAACAGGCTGACGTCGCGGTTCAGCACGGCGCCCGGCACCGGCAGGCCCGCGCGGGCCAGCTGGCGCAGGGCGTCGTCATAAAGGCTGGGCGATTCCAGCGCGGCCTTCAGCGCCGCATGGGCCTCGGGCCGCTCGGCGTGGAAGCGCAGGAAGCGCGGGTCCTTCAGGCCCAGCATCGTCTCCAGACGGCGGAACTGATCGCTCTGGAAGCCCGAGCTGGCGCCCAGATCGCCGCGGAACTTCAGGTAGTCGGCGGGCGTCATGGTGGCCAGGATGTCCCAGCTCTGGGTCATCACCGACTGGATGCGGCTGACACGGGCCAGGCTCTTATAGGCGGGGACCAGATCGCCCGCACGGACCAGCGTCTGGGCCAGCGCCACCTCGTGCAGGATCTGCTTGAGCCACAGCTCCTTGGTCTGGTGGATGATGACGAACAGCATTTCATCATGCTGATCGGAGCGCGGATTCTGGGCGGACAGCAGCTGGTCCAGCGTCAGATAGCCCGCATAGGTCACGCCCTGCGGCTCATGCCGGGCCGTCTCGATCGCGTGTCCGCGAATATCGTTGTCTTGGGTCATGCCCCAGCTATCGCCCGATCAGCCGGACGGGGCCAGACCCTTTTTGTCGCGTAAAGCCTAGTTGGCGGCGCGGTCTTCGGCGGCGGCGCTGGCGGCCATCTGGCGGCCATTGGCGAAGGCTTCGCGCGCGCCGTTATAGATGAAGCCGTAGGTCGGATAGACCGTCGTGCCCAGATCGTTGATCGGGTTGTACCAGACCTTCACCCGGCTCCAGTCGCCAGCGGGGGAGACGTCGACGACGGTGACGTTTTCCTCAACCTTGCCGCGGCTGCCGCCCCAGTTGGCGTGGGTGACGCGGATCACCCGGTCGGTCAGGACGTCGGAGACGACGGCCACGTGGCCCGCGCTCATCCGACCGTGAGGCTGGAACACCAGGACCGAGCCGGTTTCGGGCGCGTCGCCGGTGCGGAACTTGCTGACGGCCTGACGCCACCAGGTCCAGGCGTCGCCGAAGATCTGAATCCCGGAGAACATCCGTGCGAAGGTCACGCACTGCCAGTAGGGATCGCCGGCCTGGGCCGGGGTCGTGGTGAAGGCGAAAAAGCCTAGGCTTGCCGCAAGGGCGGCGGCTGTGAGCCGTTTCATCATCTGGCGTGCTCCCGACTGAACGCGGACAAGCCTTAGACGATAGGCTCAGAAGGTTGAAGAACTGTTTCCGACTGTTTCCCCTGTTGATCCACAGATGATCGACGCTGCCGCGCCCATCCGCGCAGGAAACTGCGGGCGGGCCGCTCAATCAGCCGATGAATAATCGCGGCGGCGACAATCAGTCCGGCGATGATCGCCAGCCACACCATCAGCGGCAGTTGCTTGTCTTCAGCCCCGATCAGGCGCGCGACGACATTGACCGCCAGAATCTGCCACGGGGCGCACAGCATATAGACCGCATAGCTGATCTCTCCCAGATAGACGGCGGGCGCCGAGCCCAGAACCCCCGCCTTCGCCTGAGGAATACTGGCCAGGGCCAGGATCAGCAGGCCGCCCGACAGGACGGTGATCCCGTCCCAGCTCATCAGCGATGCGCTGAGGATCATGACGGTCGCCGCCGCCAGAGCCAGCAGACCCGCGCGCGGCAGGGGCGCCCGACGATAGACCAGATAGAGGGCGCAGCCATAGGCGAAGCAGGGCACGATCCGCAGCGCCCCCCATTTGAACGTGGCCTCGGTCAGGCGATAGCCCGCGACGCGCTCGAAGCCGACATAGAGCGCCGCCAGCAACAGGGCCGCCGCCCCCGTCGCTAGCCACGGCCGGTTCCGCAGCTTCCATGCGGCGGCCGCGAAGACGGGGAAGGTCAGATAGGCGAACCACTCCGCCGAGATCGACCAGGACGGATGGTTCCAGCCCGCCTCGCCGGCGAAGCCCCAGGCGTGGAGCATCAACAGATTGGGCAGCAGGGTCTTCCAGCTGAGAATGCCGGAATCGATGGCCATGCCCGCCGCCGTCGCTGCCAGCCCCAGCGCCATGACGCCGAACAGGGTGAACAGGTGCAGCGGATAGATCCGCGCGATCCGCGCCCACAGAAAGCCCCTGTAGCCGAACCGCTTCTCGCCGAACGCCTGCAGATAGACGTGGCTGAGGATGAAGCCGGACAGGACGAAGAACAGCTCGACGCCCAGATAACCCTTGGCGGCCAGAGCAGGCATCCCGCCAACCGCCAGATTGGGCCACATCAGATAGACCACGACCCAAATGGCCGCGAGGAACCTGAGCGAAGTCAGGGGACGGATGTCGATCGGCGTCGCAAAGGGCGTCATGGGATCATCCTGGCCGGTGGACCGACCGGGGACAGCCCGGCCGCGCTGAAGGGGTCAGTGCAAGCCCGGCGCCAGCTTGGCCTTACTCGACGCGGCCGCTCTCGCCCGCGCGCTCGATCGCGGCCGTGGCGGCGGCGCAACCGGTCAGGGTCTCGCCCCCGATCTCGACCTTGGCGGTCAGGGGATAGGTCCGGTCGCTCATGCCGTCCGAGCAGTCGGTCGCGGTCAGGGTGACGACCAGATCGTTCCCTGCCTCGGTCTTCGAGGTCCAGCTGGCCAGATTGCCCTGAAGCGCCGGGCCGGGATTGGCGGCCTTCTGCTCGGCCCGGTCGAGGCCGGAATAGGTCAGGCCTTCCGGCTTGATGTCCACCGCCCAGAAGGGCTCATTGCCCAGCACCCGCACCGGCTGGTCCAGATCGACGCCCGCCAGGGCGCGCGGCTCGGCCTTGGCGGCGTCCGGCGCCTTTCCGGCAGGCTGGGAACAGGCGGCCAAAGCCAGAGACAGGGCGGCGGCGGACAGGATGACGGCGCGCATGGGCGATCCTTTCTGGAGTTCGCGGGCAGGGTCACGGTTTGCCGCCACGCCGTCAAGACAGGCGCCAAAGCCGCGCGCCTGGGTTACAGTCGCGGCATGACGATTCGCCCCGCCCCAGCCACGAACCCGGACGCCGCCTTCACGGCCTGCGAGTTCTTTGCGGGCGGCGGGCTGGCGGGTCTGGGCCTGCATCTGGACGGCGCCGGGTTCCGCACCGTTCTGGCCAATGACATCGACGCGGCCAAGGCGCGCGCCTTTGGAGCCAACCACCCGGATACGCCGCTGATTCACGGCGACGTCTGGACCGTGACGCCCGATCAGATCCCCGGCGCGCCGGACCTGTGCTGGGCCTCTTCACCCTGTCAGGACGTCAGTCTGGCGGGGGCGCGCGGCGGGCTGAAGGCCCAGCGTTCGGGCGCCTTCTGGGGCTTCTGGCGGCTGATGCAGGGGCTGGACGCCGAGGGGCGCGCCCCGCACATCATCGTGCTGGAGAACGTCATCGGCTTGCTGACCTCGGGCGAGGGACAGGACTTCGCCGCCGTCTGCGGCGCCATGGGCGAGGCGGGCTATACCGTCGGCGCGCTGGAGATCGACGCCGGGCTGTGGCTGCCCCAGTCGCGCCCGCGCCTGTTCATCATCGCCATGCGGGGCGCCGAGGGGCCGCGCCTGAACGCGCCCGTCCTGCCCTTCCACTCGCCCCGCCTGATCGCCGTCCACGCGCGCCTGCCCGAAGCGGTCAAGGCGAACTGGGCGTGGTGGCGGCTGGAGACGCCGCCGCACCGCAACCTCGATCTGGCGGCGGTGCTGGAAGAGGGTGTTTCCTGTTTCGACGAGGCGCAGACCCGGACCCTGCTGGCCATGCTGTCGCCGCTGCACCGGGCGCGGCTGGAAGCGATTCAGGCCTCGGGCGAGCGACGCGTCGGCGCGGCCTTCCGCCGGGTGCGGGTTAAGGACGGGCGCAAGCTGCAACGGCTGGAAATGCGCTTCGACGGGCTGGCGGGCTGTCTGAGGACGCCCTCGGGCGGGTCGTCGCGCCAGTATGTCGTCATCGTCGAGGACGGTCAGGTCGCCCTGCGCCGCCTGACCGGGCGCGAGGCGGCGCGGCTGATGGGCGTCGACGACGCCTACCGCCTGCCCTCAAGCGAGAGCGCCGCGTTGAAGCTGATGGGCGACGCCGTGGCCGTGCCGGTAGTGGCGGCCCTGACGCGCGGCCTGTTCCTGCCCGCCCTGACCGGGCGCGCCGAAGCAGCAGCCTGATCGTTTAGTAATAGAGGTCGTCGTCCTTGCGGTCCTCGGCGCCCTCTATGCCCGGGTCGAAGCTGTTGTCGACCTGATCGTCCCAGCCGTCGCGGTCAGAGCGGAAGGCCAGCGCCATCAGGCCCCACGCCAGACCGACCGTGCCCAGCACGCCCAGCCCCATGGCGATCCAGCCGTGCAGGCTCATCTCTCCGCCGCCGATCAGACGCCAATAGGCCGCCAGCCCAAGCGTGCTGACGGCCGAAATGCAGACGGCGAGAATCAACGACCGCAGAAGCCGGAACAGGCGCCCGCCTCTGGGGGTCGTGGTCATGGTTCAGCCTAGCGCTGGACCCACTGGCCCTGGGCGTTCTTGTACCACTGGCCCGAGCTGATGCGCGGCAACAGCTGCGTCTCGAACATCCGGGCCCCGGCGACTTCGGCCGAGGTGCCGGCTTCGGAGGCGCTGCGGGCGTAGGCTTGGCGGCGGCCCGCGTTGGTCGCGCTGATGGCGGCCTGGGTGTCGCCATCGACCGAGGTGCGCACGCCGACATAGCCGTCGGCCTGCTCGCCCGCGGTTCCGGCGGCCTTGGCCTGATCGACCAGAGCCTTCTGCGAGGCAGTCTGTGCCACGGCGGCGCCGGCGGCGACGCCCAGTGCGGCCACAGCGGCCACGGCGACGAAGAGTTTGCGGTAAGTCATGTCTAAAGCCCCCTTTCGTATCAGAACAGGTTGGGGTTTTCGCGGAGCAGGTTCTGCAGTTCCTGGTCCAGCTTGATGCGGATATCGGCGTCCAGCTTGGCGTAGATCTGCAACGGCTCGCTGAACTTGATGTTCACCGTGGGCGCGCAGGCAGCCAGGCTGACGGCGGAAAGACTGGCGGCGGCGAGGCCGAAGACGGCGGCGAAGTGCCGCTTGCTGATCTCAGGCCTTTTCATGTGGGCCAATCTCCAAAGGCGACGCGGGAAGGTCATGGCGATCTAACGCCATGACGGGTGAATGGGTTCTGAACAAAGCGGGGCCTTGCATCAAGGCGTTTCGTCCGTCGTCAGCACGGGCGTCTCGCCCCGGCGCGCATATTCCAGCAGGTCGGACACGATCTGGTTGGCGTTCCAGCTGGTGTCCAGCGTCAGGTCGATGGGCGTGTCCGACGGCAGATTCAGCTTCTTGTTCAGGAAGTCGCGGCGGATCAGCTCCATAAAGGTCAGCCGCAGCTCCTCGCGCTGGGGCGGATCATGGCGCCCGTTGATACGGAACCGGACGCCCAGACGGCCGCCGTCCAGACTGTTGACCTCAGCGGTCAGGTCGCTGATCGCCAGATCCTGCATCGCCTGATAGGCCAGATCCTGCATGGTGTTGGGCGGCACATTGGGATCGCCGCCGCCGCCAGCGGCCAGATCGTCGAACACCTCGGGCTGGATCGACAGGCGGCCGGGCCGCACCCCGCTCAACACCCCGCCGACGATGCGCCAGCCGTCCTTCGGGTCATAGGTGAAGGGCAGACGGCCCGACACCACGGCGTCGAACTCGGCCTTGTCCTGAAGATTGGCGCTCTTGAGCAGTTCGTTCAACTGTACGCCCTCGACCACGACGACGCCGCCCCAGCCTTCGCCCGGCGTCAGCGGCAGGGTCAGCGGCTCGATGCTGATGCGGCCGCCCGCCGCCATGATCTCGCCGCCGCCGATGGTCAGGACCTTTTCGTCCAGCCCGAACGACAATCGCATGTCGGTCAGCGGCGTCACCGTCTGCACCCGGTCGATCGTCAGCCTCTGGTCGGGCGCAGTGATCAGGGGCGCCAGGCTGGTGAACTCCACCCGCCCCTTCAGGCCCTGAACCTTGCCCGCCGGGCTGGTGAAGTCGAGGTCCGGCACATTGAGGACGCCCGAACTGGTCAGGGTCCCGGCGGTCCAGTCGAATCGCCCCTCGAACCCGGCCGAACCTTCGACCGGCGGCTTCACATAGTCGGCGACAAGCGGGCTGAGATCGTCCGGCTGCAGCCCATGCTCGGTGAAGGTCAGGTCCGGCGCCGAAATGACCGCGCCGCCCGCCTCGACCCTGCCGTCGTGGCGCACATCGACCCGGCCGATGGCGTGGCCCAGCCGCGACAGGTCGAAGCCCGCCGTCCAGACATCGTCCGCCAGCCGCGCCTCGCCCGCCGCCTGAACCGGCATGAAGCGGGCGGGATCGGCGGTGTCCGTCACCGTCCCCTTGTCCACGCCGATGCGCATGCCCAGCCCCTTGGCCGCGCCGTCCAGCGTCAGCGCGCCCTCGGCGTCGGACAGGGCGATGTCGAACGACGGCGCGGTCGCCGCCACTTCCAGCAGACGCGCCTGCGCCCGCCAGACGCCGCCCTGACTGGCGAACAGGGGCGAGGAGGTGGGGCAGACCTTGCCAGACAGAGCCTCGAAAGCGTTCTCGCCCAGATCCAGCCGCTCGACGCTCAATGGGATGCAGCTGTTGGCCACATAGGTCAGGCGCCCGCCGTTCGAGGCCAGCTCGCCGTCGGTGCTGAAGGCGATGTTCCGCGCCGGGCCGAAGTCGAGCGCCGCCCGCCCCTTCAGCCGCGCCGCGAAACCGCCAGGCGTCAGCCGCCAGTCGATCCCTTCGAAACGGGCGTCCGGCAGCCCCCCGCCGCGCGTGGCGATCAGGGTCGCCGCCCCGCCGCCTGCGCCCGAGGCGAACAGGGGTCTGCCATGCGCCTGAAGCCGCAGTTCGCCGCCATTGGCGGGCCGCGCCGTGACCGGCTGCGGCAGGGCGATCTCCAGCCCGGCGTTGTGGCTGATGAAACGCACGCGCGGGGCGTTAAGGGCGAAGTCGCCCAGACTGCGTTTCAGGGCGACCATTTCCGGCAGGTCGTCCGCGACCGGCGCGCCCAGCGCGGTCAGGGCCACATGATCGGCGCGCAGGCCGCCCTGCGCCTCGATCCGCGTCACCCCGTCGCGCACCACGTCCAGATCGACCGTTCCGGAGGCGCCGCGCAGGTTGACCTCAAGGGTGCGCAGCGCGCCCGCCCGCACCGTCAGCGGCGCCTTGATCTCAAAGGCCGCATCATGGCCGCCCGCGCGCAGCATGGCCGTCTCGACCGTGACGCCGTCCAGCCGCGCATCGCCCGCGCGTCCGGCGCCCATGCCCATCTTCACCGGCCCGGTCAGGCGCCAGCGCGTTTCATCCGCCTCATTGCCGCCAGTGACCGTCACATCGGCGCCCGCAAGCGACAGGTTCAGCGACTGCGCCTGCATCTGCCCGTCAGCCACCCGACCGGCGACGACGCCCGCGCGGGTGCGGCCCGACAGGCTGAAGCGGTTCAGCCAGCCCTCGACCTGCCCGTCGAAGGCCAGATCGGCGGCCAGCGCGCGCGCCTCCAGCCGTCCCGCGTCGCCCGTCGCCCGGTCCGCCGTGAACCGTCCGGTCAGGGCGACCGCGCCCTGGCTGCGCTCCGCCTTGGCGTCGGGATAGGGCAAGGCGCCCTTCAGGTGCAGGGCCGCGCCTTCGCCCGCGCCCTGCGCCCCGGCGACGCGGTCCGCCGCAAGATTCAGTTCGACCGCCAGTCGGTCGCCTGTCGTCGTCGCCTCCAGCGTTCCGCCCAGAGCGCGCGCCTCGACATCCCCGCTTTTCAGAGAGCCGGCAGGCATCCGGGCCGACAGGCGCAGCAACCGCCCGTCGTCCAGCCGCGCATCGGCCAGCAGGCGCACCGGGCCATATTCGGTGTCGACCCGCGCCTGCCCCTTTTCGATGATGATCAGCGGGGCGCGGGAATCCGGCTTGGGCGGCTTGCCGGTGAATTCCTCGATCAGGGGATCGAGGCTGCCCAGCGACAGCTTCCCCTCCTTCCATGAGGCGCGGACGATCGGTCGGACCATGCGGACCCGGCTGGGCGTGACCCCCAGACCCGCCTTGGACCACGGCATGCCCACGGCGTAATCGACCTCGACCCGCTCGACCTTGAAGTCGGGATCTTTCGGATCGCCGATGGAGACCTTGCCGACAAAGCCGTTCAGTTCCAGCCGCTCGACCTCGACATCGGCGTCTATGCCCTTGCGGTCCAGCCAGCCGACCAGAAGTTCGCGCGCCGCCGCCCGTCGGTTCAGATAAAGCGTCGCCGCCAGCACCAGCAGCAGAGCCAGCAGGATCAGCAGCACCCGCGCCGTCAGCCACAGGCGCGATCGGCGCCTGCCCCTGCCGGACGGCGCGCCACGGGAAGCAGGGGCTCCGTCAGGAGCGTCCGGAGAAGCAAGGTCGTCGGTCACGGGCGCGGGCGGGCTCAACTGCACAGGGGAAGGCACAACGCCACATAACGTCCTGCGACAACAGTCGTTGCAGAACAGGCACTGTAACGTGTCGCCTGCGCCACTACCTGTTCGCCACGTCAGGAAGAAGGCGAAGCCTCATGAATAACTCGCGTTATACAGGAAATTACTCAAGGCCCCCGCAAAGCCGTTAACCAATCGTAACATAGTATCTTCCCAAGATGGGACAGGCGGGCTATACGGCTCGCTTCGCGTTCGCTGGGGGGACCTGGAGACGCGACGAGATTCGACTGTTTTGGCGCGGAAAGCGTCGCCGACTTGCCGGGGAATCATGGCTCAGTTCGATCCTCGCCGCCAGCCTGTCAGGCTTGCGCCGCACCTGCTTACGACCTGCGCCGCCCTGGGCATCGCCCTGCTCGCCGGTCGTGGGTATGAACAGGTGAAGGCCGAGGAAGTTCCGATGCTCAGCGCGGAACAGATCGAATCCCTTGAGGCGCAGGCCTACGCCGCCGCCGCCGCCCCGGTCGGCATGACCACGCCGGAAGCCATTCCCGTCCAGATCCGTCGCGGCGAAACCTTTGAACAGGCCGTGCGCCGCACCGGCATCGGCGCCGATGAGGCCAAGGCCGTGGCCGACACCGTCGCCAGCGCCTTCGACCTGAAGGACATGCGCGCGGGCCTGCGATTCGAGACCGCCGTATCCAAGCCGCGCGGCGGCATGGGCGACGCCCGCCTGATCGGCCTGACCATGCGCACCGGCCCGGCCAGCCAGCTGACCGTCTCGCGCAGCTTCGACGGCGCCCTGCGCCTGCGCTCGCTGGACGAAAAGATCACCGAGGAAACCGTCGTCGCCAACGACAAGGTGCAGCGTTCCCTGTCGGCCAGCGCCCGCGAACTGGGCGCCACCTCGGCCGTGGTGCGCCGCGCCAGCCAGCTGTTCGCGCACAAGTTCGACATGCAGCGCGACGTGAAGGCGTCGGACGAGTTCACCCTCGTCTTCGACCGCACGGTGACGGAATCGGGCCGCACCGTCGAAACCGGCGAACTGCTCTATGCCGAGTTGAAGGGTCACGCCTTCTATCGCTTCCAGCCCGCCGGCTCGAAGACGCCCCAGTATTTCGACGCCACCGGCAAGAACACGCGCACGGCCATGATGCGCACGCCGCTGCAGAACTTCCGCCGCGTCAGCTCCAACTTCGGCGTCCGCACCCACCCCATCTCGGGCTATCGCAAGATGCACCAGGGGATGGACTTCGCCGCCGCCACCGGCACGCCCGTCGTGGCGCCCGCCGACGGCGTGGTGGTCGAGGCCCGTCGCTGGGGCGGCTATGGTAACTGGCTGCGCATCCGCCACGCCAATGGGCTGGAAAGCGGTTACGGCCACCTGTCGCGCTACGCCTCGGGCATGCGCGCGGGCCAGCGCGTGTCGCAAGGTCAGGTCGTCGCCTATGTCGGCTCGACCGGCGCCTCGACCGGGCCGCACCTGCACTATGAGATCTGGCGCAACGGTCAGCGGATCAATCCGGCCGGCATCAAGACCCAGGAAGGCACCGTTCTGGCGGGCGCCGATCTGGCCGCCTTCCGCGCCGAAAAGGCCCGCATCGACCGCATCATCGCCGCCGGCGGCCAGCGCCGCCCCGGCGAGGTGCAGAACGCCGCCAACGGCCTGCGGCCCGCCGAAGGCTGATCGCCCGACCCTTCGCCGGGCATCAGCCGACCAGTTGCGGAATCCCGCCCTGATTCGGACAGCGGACGCCGTGCACCCACACGTCCGCCTCGCCCAGCCTGACGCCCAACAGCTCCAGCAAGGGCTGAACCACGGCATCCAGCACTGGGCCCAAAGGCGTCAGGACTGCCGCCAGCGGCGCGGTGACCAGATGCAAGGGTATGCCCAGCGCCGTCAGTTTCAGATCGCGCAGCAGGGTCACGATCAAGCCGTTCACGAACCCCTTTGAACGCACGCTCTTGGGCGTGGCAGAACCGATCTCCGAGCCGCTGAACCGCAGCTCGCTCCAGTCCAGATCAGCAATCTGGATGTCGGCGCTGCCTTCAACCGTAATGAGCAGGATACGCAGCAGGGTCGCGGGTTTGACCTTCAATTCCGACTTGAAGTCACGAAGATTCTTCTTCTCGATCTCGCCCAGCCGCACCCGCGCCACGCCCGAACGCGCCTCGACCCTGACACGCGGCGTCCCCTCGCATTGAATGTCCTTCAGGCGAGCTTCCGCACTGGCCGCTTCGATCAGGATCGGGACCTTTACCTCAGCCAGAAGGTTCAACAGCGGGCCGATCAACGGCGCCTTATCCAGCGCCGTCGCTTCCAGATAAAGCCGCGTCTGCACGGTGCGGATGATCACGTCGCCCGAGCCTGTCACCGTCAGCCATGGCGAACGATTGGGCCGCTCTCCGATCCCCAGCATGATCTCCAGATCGGCCAGCCCCGTGCGCGCGCCGACATCCAGCGCCAGTTGCCGGTCCTGATTGGCGGTCTGCAGGGTCGCCATCAACAGGTCCATGGCCGACACCTGAGCATCCAGACCGCGGCGCAGTCCCTGCCGTGCGTCCGCATCGACGCCGATCAGTTGGTCCAGTTTCAGCACGGCGTTGGCGGGCAGGCGCGTCAGCTTGCCCAGCACGCTTTTTCCGCTTGATCCGGCCACGGCCTCCAGCGCCTTCAACACCTGACCGGTGCGGGCCTCATGGGCCAGCAGGGCGTCATAATCGCCCGCCTTGACCCCCAGTTCGACCGCCAGGGCGTCCGAGAATTGCAGCAGATTGATCCGCGTATCCGCCAGCGAGCGATAATCCATCGCCGTCAGCGACACCTGACTGCCCAACAGACTGGACAACAGGGCGTTGGCCAGTCCGCCGTCCACCCCCGCCAGCCGCGAGCCGATCGAGAACATGGCGGCGGGCGGATCAGTCGGCAGGGCCGCCGTCGCGGACCGGGACACCGTCAGGCTGTCGCGCCCCATGATCCACCGGCCGAAATACAGCGGCGCGGGCGCCGTCAGGGTCACGCGGGCGGCGTTAGCCGGAACGCCCTGCGTGGGGGCGAAACGCTGGGCGGGTTTCAGCCGCTTGTCGGGGGTGTAGGTCCCCACCTGAACCTGCGTCCCGGCCAGATCCGCCAGATTGGCCCCGGCGATATCGCGCGCGGCCGCTTCGGTGCGCGACAGGGGCTGCGACAGGGTCTGCGCCGCCGCCAGAGCCGAAAGATCGGCCGCTCCCTGCACCTCGCGCCCCTTCAACACCATGGAGCCCAGATCGACGGCGAAGGCCGCCACAACACAGATCAGGGCCCCGCCAACGGCCGCCATGATCGCCACGCCGCCGCGGTCGTCGGCCAGTTTTGCGCGCAGGCCCATCTCAGCGCTCCGCCACGCGGATGACAGCGGAACGGCGAATGGTCTGCGGCGGCGAAACCGTCAGAGGCGCCAGGGCCATCAACGGATGCCGGGCCGCGTCATAGGCGACCTCGACCCGGACCACGCCGGGCTCGGCCCGCACGGCCACAGCCGCATCGGTCGCCTTCAGCCCCAGATCCTTCAACTGCGTGCGGACGACGCTGACCGCCAACTGCTCACGTTCGGCGGCGTCCAGCCCGGCCACCGCCGCCCGCGCGCCCTCCGACACAGCCGCCTGGACGGAATGAGCCATCCAGAACCAGCCGCCGTACACGATCATCCCGACCAGCAGCAGGATGAACACAGGGCCGACGATGGCGAATTCTATCGCCGCGACGCCATCCCGATTTCCGCTTTCTCTCGAGTTCCCGCTTATCATCGTCACGTCTCCTGACGCGATGACGATTCCAAAAACAACCTAAGAGTGTATGAAGGCGCTTAGTGAAGACAACACAGCTATTGACTGGCCTTCACGGCATCGCCCGCCATAAGCTCAAGTTTGAGTTCAGGCAGGTTGAAGTTGCCAGCCTCCCAACGCCTCTTGCCCTCGGCGCTCTGAGCAAATGTATTATAAAGACTGAGCGTCTTTGCTGGGCGAGGCGCATCGCTCGCTAACCAGTTTCGCGCATGCGCCAAGGCCGCCGGATAATCGGGCTGACGTCCCAGAACTTCCCGATAGGCCGCATCGACGACTTTCATCGCCAGCAAATTAGGCGACATGCAGGCCAGTTCGCGTTTCTCCTCCCAGAGCCCCTTAACAACGCTGGCTATCACCGCCGCAGCACGAGCGCCCTGATCTCCTGATAACTCAGGCAACATTCCAGAAGGCGCCCAAGACGCTACAGCAGCCTCGGGCTCAGGATACTGCCCGCCCAGCGCATCACATACGCCTTGCAGATCCAGCACGTACTTTTTCGGCAATGCAAAGCCCGTATGTTGCACACTGCCAAACCCATCGTGAGCTCGATCAAAGAACTCAGGCGCAAGATCGCAATCCGATCCATAGAAACGGCGGTCCACAAACATGAAGGTCTGGTTGTTCAACAACGCAGCCTCCAACGTCATAGATGAGAAATCTCCAAAGATACGAGATGCCTGCGACACGAGGCTGGCCGCTACATCGGGCTCGGAGACAACAATCCTTGCATGCGACAGCTTGGTTCGAGCCGCCGCCTTCCACATGGACGGATGAACAAGGTAGACGACCCCCTCACGGTCCGGCAGCCGGCGAAGGGTTGAGAAATTCACACCCCAGGACAGAATGACCAGATCGCGCTGGGCTGCGGGTGCCTTTCCCCAAGCAGAATGTACCGGCCATGGTTGCTTCGCCAGGTCCGAAAGGTCATCGATACGCGGATAGGCGATGTGAGCGAATTTCTTCGCATATCGAGGATGCAGTCTTGCAAGCCGATCAGCCCACATCCGAGTAGGCGATATATAGCAGTCATACTCAAGAAAGCGCGAATTATAGGTATATCCTTTGAACGGAGCGACACCATGTTCCAGGCCGATTGAGATAAACGGACGTCCGCCTCTGATAAATTTAGCGAAGTCATACGCTGAAATCGATGAGAAGACGGCTACCGGGCATTCAGCCACAGAAAATTCAGCCATCTCGTCGCAGATGTTGTCAAAAGATAAAGATGCTACAGATTCAAAATAATCAGCCAGCCCATTATGAATGGGCGATAGGCAATATTTATCCTTTTGTTCTGATGAAAAAAGATACGCCTTAACAGATTTCATCATCGACTCAAAAGTATCCCATCGTCAGAGAAATTTACTTCATCCGAAGAAAAAAACTTCTTAATCATTGTTGTTGACACACCATTGGTACGATTGAGATATATTACATCACAATGATTTTTTAGATGGTCAAACTTTCCAGACCAGTCACTACCCATAACGAAAGAACTTACTGACCACTTATGGATATCTTGAATTTTCTGGTCCCATGAAATTTCAGGAATGACAACATCGACACAACTAAGGCCAGCAACAATCTCAGCTCGAGAAGAGTAGGGTATAACAGTGTTTTTACCCTTGATTGAATTGAACTCATCTGTAGAGACAGCAACTATCAACCTGTCCCCAAGAGATCTTGCACGCTCCAGAAGTCTAAGATGACCAACGTGGAAAAGATCAAAGGTTCCGTATGTAATTATAGTCTTCACGGACGCCCCGATTGAAAAATTTATTTCAGGCAAAGCGCCCCAAAGGGACAACAACCCCAAATTTCATACGTATCATCACGTAGCCGCAATTCACCATCTCAACACATTAAAGTGCGACAATACGCCGCATGCGTTGAAGGGCGCGGGGCAATAAAAGCTTCATGTGGCATAAGGCCGTCAGCATCCCATCAACTGACTGACAAATTGGTCGCGCCAGCGGGCGACGTCAGTGTCGCGCACCACCTGCATTAGGGCCTGCCATCGGCGGGTACGCTCGGCCAGCGGCATGGTCAGGGCCTTCTGGATGGCGTCGGACAATTCCTCGCGGCTGAAGGGATTGACCAACAGGGCCTCCTTCATCTGTTCGGCCGCGCCGGCGAAGCGTGACAAAATCAGGACGCCGGGGTCTTCTGCGTCCTGAGCCGCGACATATTCCTTGGCCACCAGATTCATGCCGTCGCGCAGGGGCGTAACCAGGCCCACGCGGGCGGCGCGGTAAAGGCCCGCCAGCTGGTCGCGGCGGAAGGTGCGGTTCAGATAGCGGACCGGCTGCCAGTCCATGTCGGCATGGGCGCCGTTGACCCGCCCGGCCAGCGCCTCCAAGCGCACGCGCATGTCCTGATAGGTGTCCACATCGTCGCGCGAGATGGGCGTGACCTGAAGCAGGAAGACCCGGCCGCGCTGGTCGGGGTTGTCTTCCAGAAACTGCTCATAGCCCAGCAGGCGCTGCTCCAGCCCCTTGGAATAATCCAGCCGGTCGACGCCGACGATCATCGAGCGGAAGGCCGCCGAGGCCGCCATCCGGTCATAGGTCCGCTGGCCCAGAGATGAATCGCGCGCCGCCAGAAACCCATCGACGTCGATGCCGATGGGGAAGACGCCCGCCTTCACGCTGCGGCCGAAGGCTTCGAGGCCGCCGTCGTCCAGTACCCTGCCTCCCGCCTCGACCTCGACATAGCGTTGGAACAGGCCCAGCCATTCGCGCGTCTGGAAACCCAGCAGGTCGAAGTCGAACATCGACTCCACCAGACGCCGGTGATGCGGCAGCGTCACCAGCAGCTGACGCGCGGGCCATGGCGTGTGCAGGAAGAAGCCGATGCGGTTCTTCACCCCCAGACGGCGCAGATCCCGCGCCATCGGGATCATGTGATAGTCGTGGATCCAGATGACGTCGTCGGGCCGCAACAGAGGCTGAAGCACCTCGGCGAAGCGGCGGTTGGTGCGCTCATACCCCTCGCCATAGGACCGCTCATAGGCCGTCAGGTCGATGCGGTGATGGAACAGCGGCCACAGCGTCTTGTTGGCGTAGCCGTTGTAATATTCGTCGACGTCCTGCGGCTCCAGATCGACGGTGGCGACGGTGACGCCGGCGCGATCCTCGACGTTCAGTTCGCCGGTGAAATGCTCGACCGTCTCGCCGGACCAGCCGAACCACAGGCCTTCATATTTGCGCAGGGCCGCCGACAGGGCCATGGCCAGACCGCCCGCCGAGCCCGCCGCCGGGTCTTTCGGCGCCGAAACGCGGTTGGAGACGACGATCAGCCGGCTCATCGCGCGTCCGTCCACGAACGACTGAGCAGGACCGCGCAGTTGATGATGCCTACCAGCGAATAGGTCTGGGGGTAGTTGCCCCACAGTTCGCCGTCCTGGATCGAAATGTCCTCGCTGAGCAGGCCCGCATGGGTGCGGCGGCTGAGCATCTCTTCAAAGATGGCGCGGGCCTCTTCGGTGCGGCCGTTCAGGTGCAGGGCCTCGATGTACCAGAAGGTGCAGAAGTTGAAGGCCGTCTCCGGCTCGCCGAAGTCGTCGGCATGGGCGTAGCGGAACAGATAGGGGCCGCGCTTCAGGTCGCGCTCGATCGCCTCGAACGTCTTCACCTGCCGCGGGTCCCGGGCGTCGAGGAAGCCCAGATCAGTCAGTTGCAGCAGGGAGGCGTCCAGCTCCGTCCCGCCGAAGCTGGCGGCGAAGCGCCCTTCGTCCGGCAGATAGGCCTCGGCCTCGATGCGCTCGCGGATGAGGCGCGCCCGGTCCCGCCACAGGGCGCAGCGGTCGTCCAGCCCCAGATGATGCGCCGCGCGCGCCAGCCGGTCGCAGGCCGCCCAGCACATGACCGAGGAATAGGTGTGCACCCGCGCGATGGTGCGGAACTCCCACAGGCCCGCGTCGACCTGATCGTGCATGGCGAAGGCGCGCTCGCCGACCGTCTCCAGCGCGCGGAAGTCCTCGATCGTGCCGGGGCGCAGCAGGCGGTGGTCGAAGAAGGCCTGAACCAGCGGCAGGACGATCTGGCCATAGACGTCGTGCTGAAGGTGTTCATGCGCCTGATTGCCGACGCGCACCGGCTTCATGCCGCGATAGCCTTCGACGCTGTCGACGATGCGCTCGACGATGGCGGGCTCCAGCCCCACGCCATAGACCGGCTGCACATGGCCGCCCGCCGCATCGTCGACGAGGTTGCGCAGATAGCCGAGATAGCTCTCGAGGATGTCCACGGCGCCCAGCCGGTTCAGCGCCCGCACCGTATAATAGGCGTCGCGGATCCAGCAGTAGCGATAGTCCCAGTTGCGCCCGCTCTCGGGGAATTCGGGCACAGAGGTCGTCATGGCGGCGACGATGGCGCCTGTCTCTTCATAGACGCACAGCTTCAAAGCGATGGCGGCGCGGATCACCGCCTCCTGCCAGTCCAGCGGCAGATAGAGGGTGCGGGTCCAGTGCTTCCAATAGATGACCGTCTGGTCCAGCGCTGCATTGACGCCCGTCAGCACCGACTGGTCATAGCCTTCGTCCGGGCCGAGGAAGAAGGCCATTTCCTCTTCCAGGCGGAAGATGCGCTCGTTCAGCACATGGCTGACCGGACAGTTGGTGGTCAGGCGCAGGGTCACGTCGCTGCACAGATAGCGGATGTGGTTGGAGCCGGAGGTCCGCTCCGCCCGGCGCGCGCCCCAGTCGGCCGAGGGGCGCAGACGCACGGTGATGCGCGGCGTCCCCGCCAGCGGCCGCAGCACCCGGGCGAAGGCGACCGGGCGATAGATGCGGCCGTGCTTCAGATGACGCGGGCAGAAGTCAAGGATCTCGACCGCCGCGCCGTCCGCCGCCGTCAGCACGGTGCGCAGGACGGCTGTGTTTCGCATATAGGCCTGTTCGACCGTAACCTGCCCTTCCAGCTCCACCGACCAGAAGCCGTGCTCGGGCGAAACCCCGTCCATCAGCGCGGAAAAGACCGGATCGCCGTCTATGCGCGGCGCGCAGGCCCAGACGAAGCGTCCCTGCCGATCGACAAGGGCGCTGACCGAACAATTGCCTATGGGCGCCAGATTCAGATTGGGCGTCATGCCTGCGCCTCCGAGACCCCTGCAGCGTTCGCGCTGACGGCGCCGAGCCAGTCCAGCACCGCCGCCACATCGTCGAGGCGATAACGCGCCGCCGTTGGACGTTCCGGCCCGACCAGAACGCCGAAGCCGCCGAGAGCCTCGGCCGCGCGGAAGCCCGCCTCATCGGTCAGGTCGTCGCCGACCATGACCGGCAGGGCGCCGGCGAAGGGCGCTTCCTGCATGAAGGCCGTGACCGCCGTGCCCTTGTCGGCGCCGGGCGTCTTGAGCTCCAGCACCATAGAGCCGGGCTGAAGCATCAGGCCGGTGTCCTGCGCCAGCCCCGTCGCCAGCGCCAGCGCCGCATCGGCCGCATCCGGCGCCTGACGAAAATGCAGTCCGGCCGACAGGCCCTTGTCCTCAACCAGAACGCCGGGACGACTGGCGGCGAAGTCACGAAACGCCGCCACGGCCTTCTTCACCGCAGGCGAGGGATCGCGCGCGCTCAGGGCGCCGTCGGCGCCGCGCCGCTCCAGTCCATGCACGCCGGACGCCGCGCGCGCCGCGCCGTCGACGATGCGGTCGATCTCGGCCAGCGTCCGGCCGCTGACCACAGCGACGCGGCCGTTCAGGGCCAGCGTCAGACGTTCGACCGCCCGGGTGCGGCCGGGCTCTGGCCCTACGGCGTCGGGCGTCGGAGCCAGGGGCGCCAGCACGCCGTCCAGATCAAGGAAAAGCGCCGCTTCGCTCAGATGATTCGGCGGCGCGGGCAGAAGGACAGACGGTTCGGGGCGCGCAAACCCCTGTGCAAAAGACATGCGTTTCAAGAATCTTTCTGTGTTTGGAACTTATGGCAACGCATGACGAAGGGAATGGTTGTCGCTATTCATCAAGCGTTCACACGCGGCGGCGCCATTGTGCCGAACGTGCGAATAAGGCATTTGCCACTGCGCTACGAAGAGCCGCAGAAGCGGCCCCGGCGCCTGGAGCCGTCATGACTGCTTTCTCCGTTCCTTCCTCTCCCGAACAACTGGCCGCCATGTCTGATCGCGCGCGCGAAGTCGTGCGCCTGAACATCGAAGCTCTGGAAGCGCTGGAGCGGTCGCTGGATTCCTCGATCGCGCGCGCGGCCGACGTCATCCTGTCGCGCCCCGGCTATGTGGTGGTGACGGGCATGGGCAAGTCGGGGCACATCGGCGGCAAGATCGCCGCCACCCTGGCGTCGACCGGCACCAATTCCTTCTTCGTCCACCCGGCCGAAATGAGCCACGGCGACCTGGGGATGCTGCGCCCGGACACAACGCTTCTGGCCCTGTCCAACTCGGGCGAGAGCCGCGAACTGCGCGATCCGCTGATCTTCTGCGCGCGCAACAATATTCCCGTCATCGGCCTGACCCAGCGGCCTCAGAGCTTCCTTGGCCGTCACTCCGACGTCTGCCTGACCATGCCCAAGGTGGCCGAGGCCTGCCCCAACGGCCTGGCGCCGACGACCTCGACCCTGATGTCGCTGGCGATGGGCGACGCCCTGGCCATGGTGCTGATGGACCGGCGCGGCTTCACGCGGGAAGACTTCGGCCTGCACCATCCGGGCGGATCGCTGGGCATGAGCCTGCAGACCGTGCGCGAATGGATGGGCGACAACGCCGCCGTTCCGGCCAGCATCCCTCTGGACGCCAACTTCACCGAGGTCGTCTCGGCGATCACCGAGGGCCGCAAGGGCGCGGTCGCCGTCCTGGCCGCCGACGGGGCCCTGGCCGGCATCATCACCGACGGCGACGTGCGTCGCGCCTTCGCCAAC
Source organism: Brevundimonas diminuta (assembly GCF_039673845.1). Taxonomy (GTDB): domain Bacteria; phylum Pseudomonadota; class Alphaproteobacteria; order Caulobacterales; family Caulobacteraceae; genus Brevundimonas; species Brevundimonas diminuta_E. The sequence continues at coordinate 82,779 of NZ_JBDJMK010000011.1, forward strand.
GACATCACCACCCTGCGGGCCGAGGACATCATGAGCCGCAGCCCGATCACGGTCGAGCCGGACGCCCGGATGAGCGATGTCGTCGACCTGTTGACCGCCAACAAGATCAGCAACCTGTTCGTCCTTGATGAGCGCCGTCCCGTCGCCATCATCCACATCGCCGAACTGATGCAGGCAGGCTATGTGTCCTGATGCCTGAAGATATACTGTTCGACGCCAGCCGACTGCTCAGCCGCACCGAACGCAGCGCCCCCACAGGCGTCGATCGGGTCTGTCTGGCCTATGCGGAGTGGCTGATCGAACACCCTGTCTATCGCATGGTGCCGGTGCGGGCGCGCCACGACCAGCTAGCGCGCGTCGATAATGAATGGTTCCGCGACCGTCTGGCCGAACTGCGCGCGCGCTGGAGCGGCCCCGGCGTCGTCAGCGAACTGGGCCCCGACGCGCAGCGTCTGTTCGCCGCCCTGCGCTCGCCGGACAACGGCGCCTCCATCATCGGCCACGCCCCCGAAGAAGAAGCGCCGCCCAAACGCATAAAACAGCGCGCCTGGAAGCAGTATTTCCGCACCCGCAGCGTCAAGGCGCCGCCGCCCGCCCGCGCCTATCTGAACGTCGGCCACACCAGTCTGAACACGCCCGACATCCTGACCGCGCTCAACGCCGGGAACATCGAGCGGGTGGTGATGGTCCACGACCTGATCCCCATCACCCACCCCGAGTTCTGCCGCCCCGGCGACCGCGCCAAACATGAGCGACGGGTCGTCAATGTGCTGCGCCACGCCTCGCGCGTCATCGTCAATTCGCAGCACACGGCCGACGAACTGCTGGCCTTCGCCGACCGCTCCAACATGACAGCCCCGCCGGTGGACGTGGCCCATCTGGGTCTGGAGCGGACGCTGAACGGCAGCGTTCAGGTCGGCGCCGCTCACCCCTATTTCATCCACGTCGGCACCATAGAGGCGCGCAAGAACCTCGCCTTCCTGCTGACCGTCTGGCGGCGCCTGCAGGAGAAAATGGGACCTGCCGCCCCGCGTCTGGTCCTGGTCGGCCGCTACGGCTGGGAAAACGAAGCGGTGCTGGATCTGCTGCAGCGCTCGCCCAACCTTCAAGGGCTGGTGCATCAGGCCGAGAACCTGCCCGACTGCGCCCTTTCGGCCCTGATGCGCGGCGCCCGCGCCGTGGTGGCGCCTTCGTCGACCGAAGGCTTCGACCTGCCCGCTGTCGAGGCCAGCGCCATGGGCGTTCCCCTGATCGCCTCGGACATCGCCGCCCACCGCGAACTGGTGCCCCACGCCCGCCTGATCGATCCTCTGGACGGTCTGGGCTGGCTGGCCGCATTGGAGGAATGGACCCGCGCCGCCCCCATAGCGCCGACCTATTCCGCTCCGACCTGGGATCGACATTTCCAGGTCATCGAACAACAGGTGCTGCCGCCCTCTGGCGGTGCGTCCGCCGTGCGGGTAAGCATCTGATCAAACTGCTTACAGAGCCGTCATGACCAGAACCGCCGCCAGCCTGATGATCGTCGCCCTGCTCGCGGGCTGCTCCACCCTGCCGCGTGACGGGCCTTCCGGGCGCCGCGTGGTCGAAGGCGCCAGCTCGCCCGAGCGCGCAGGCGACTACGCCATCGTCAATCTGGACTTCGCCCTCAGCGAGCGACTGAAGGCCGCGCCGCCTCCGTCGTTCAGCAGCCTGGCCCTGGCTTCCAGCGAGGCGCCCACCGATGTGATCGGCGTGGGCGACACCCTGGCCGTCAGCATCTTCGAGCCCGGCGGCGGCCTGTTCGGCGGCGTGTCCTCCACATCCGCCTCTGCAGGCCAGCAGACCCTGCCCCCGCTGACCGTCAACCGCGACGGGCAGGTGCCCGTGCCCTTCGCCGGCAATGTGTCTGTGCAGGGCCTGACCCCGGCCCAGGCCTCGGCCGCCGTGCGCCGCGCTCTGATCGGCAAGGTCGCCAACCCGCAGGTTATCGTCACCGTGGCGGGCAACACCTCCAACGCCGTGACCGTGCTGGGCGAGGTGCGCAATCCGGGTCGCCAGCCCCTGTCGGCCAACCATGACCGCATCCTGGACGTTCTGGCCGCTGCTGGCGGATCCAGTCGCTCCATCTATGACGTCAATGTGCAGATCCAGCGCGAGGGTCGCACCTACGTCGCGCCGATGGCCATCGTCACGACCGAGTTCAACGAGAACGTCCGCCTGCAGCGCGGCGATCAGGTGAACCTGGTCTACAAGCCGCGCCGGTTCAGCTCCTTCGGCGCCTTCAACGCGGTGGCGCGCAGCGAACTTCCGCCCGGCCCGCTGACCCTGGCCGAGGCCCTCAGCGGCGTCGGCGGTCTGGACTCCAATCTGGCCGACGCCAAATCGGTGCTGGTCTTCCGCTTCGAGCGGCCGGAAACCGCCCAGCTTCTGGGCATCCAGCAGGCGCCCACAGCACGCGGCGTGCCCGTCGTCTATCGTCTGAACCTGTATGAGGGCGAAGGCTTCTTCATCGCCAGCAACTTCCAGATCGAGCCGGACGACATCATCTACGCCCCGCGCGCCGGGGCCGCCGAGATGCGGAAGTTCTTCGAATTCGTGCAGAGCATGACCCGCGTCGTCTACGACGTTTCGGTCACCAGCACGCTGAACCGCTAAAACTGATGCTGCCGGGGCGTTTCGGCCGCCGCCGCGACGTCCCGGCCCTACCCGATCAGGCGCGGGCCGATCAGGCGCGGCCGGAGCCGCCCGATGGCGTCGACGACCTGCTGGCCGAGATCGGCGTCATGGAGACGGCGGCGCGTCAGATCTATGCCCGTCATGGCCTGCCCGATCAGCCCGGCCATTACCGCCGCGCAGGCGAAGACGCCCCATGGGAAAAGATCGCCGACCGCCTGACCCCGTCCGAAAAGTGGACGATCATGGAGGCGGCGCCTGAACAGGCGGGCTGGCGCTTTTCCTCGCTGGAAGGGATCGGCTCGCGGTCGGATGTCGCCGAAGTGCGCCGCGCCGCCGCCCTGCTGGAGGCGTGCCGGGGCCTGCGCCAGCGATTGATCGGGGATGCGCCCATCACGCCACAGGATCTGGTCGACGCCATCCGTCTGGGCGCCGCGTGGCGAAGACTGTCGGGCCATGAGCCGGACGGACCCATGGCCCTGCTCCTGCCGGGCGAGGAAAGCCTCTAGACGGGCTTCTGCCCCACCGCCGCGGCCAGCAGTTCGATCGAACGCACGCGCGCGGCCGGATCCCAGATCTGGCTGGTCAGCATCAGCTCGTCGGCGCCGGTGCGGGCGATGAAGGCCTCCATCGCCGCCTTCGCCGTTTCGGGCGCCCCGACAGCTGAGCAGGACAGGGCCGCGTCGATCACGCCGCGAGCCGCGCCGTCCAGCCCCTCATAATAGCCCTCGACCGGCGGCGGCAGCTTGCCGGGACGGCCGCTTCTCAGATTGACGAAGGCCTGCTGGACCGAGGTGAACAGCAGGCGCGCCGCCTCATCCGTCTCGGCCACGAAGGCGTTGTAGCCCAGCATGGCGTAGGGCTTTTCCAGATGCGGCGACGGCCGGAAGGTCTGGCGATAAATGTCCAGCGCCCGCATCATCTCGCCGGGCGCGAAATGGCTTGCGAAGGCGTAGGGCAGACCCAGATGGGCCGCCAGCTGGGCGCCGTAGGTGGATGAGCCCAGAATCCAGATCGGGACATCCTGCCCCTCGCCCGGGTTGGCGATGATGCGCTGGCCGTCCTGGGCCGGGGCGAACCACTGCATCAGCTCCATCACATCCTGCGGGAAGGCGTCGTGATCGCCCTGCAGGGTGCGGCGCAGGGCGCGCGCCGTCGCCTGATCCGAGCCGGGCGCCCGGCCCAGCCCCAGATCGATGCGTCCGGGGTGCAGGGCGTTCAGGGTGCCGAACTGTTCGGCGATGACCAGAGGGGCGTGGTTGGGCAGCATGACGCCGCCGGCGCCCACGCGGATGGTTTTCGTGGCGGCCGCAACCGCGCCGATGACGACCGAGGTCGCGGCGCTGGCGATGCCTGCCATGTTGTGATGCTCGGCCAGCCAGTAGCGGCTGTAGCCCAGCCGTTCGGCGTGGCGGGCCAGATCGATGGTATTGGCGAGCGCCTGCCCTACGTCAGAGCCTTGCGGCACGGGGGCGAGGTCGAGAATGGACAGTGGGATCATCCGACCGATATGGGGCTGCTTTTCAGCGACGCCATACCGGCCGGAACGATCAGGCCGTTATCCGGCCTTATGCCGCGATCAGGCGGCGGGGCAGTCGCCGATACGCTCGGCCGTCATGGTGATCTTGGTCTGGGCCATCTGCGGCGTCGGCGCCGGGTCCATCTTGGTCGTGACCTCGGTGACGTAGCGGCTGTTGAAGTCGCCCGTGACGCGGATGGTGGAGTCCGTCTTCATATTGCCCGGCAGGGTGCAGGCCGAGGTCGCCACCATGGCGTCGCCCTGACGCGTGAAGGGCTGGGTCTTACAGTCGGCGCCGGCTTGCTGGGCGTCAGCAGGCGCCTCAAGCTTGGCTTCCTTGATGCAGACTTCCTGCGGAGCGACCGCAGCGCCGCCCGGCATGCCTTCCATGGCGGTGGACACGCGCCACAGGCCCGGCTTGGGGCCTTCCAGCGTCGCGGCGGCCGAAGGCGCGCTGCCTGCGCCTTCACCGGCAGGCTTTTCGGCCTTGTTGTTGTTTCCGCAGGCCGACAGACCCAGCAGGCAGGCGACGGCCACGCCGCCGATGATCGCTGAACGCATGGAGCGCTCCCCTCTCGCTAAAAACCACGGACATAACACCGCAGCCGCCGGGAGGTTCACGCTTCTGTGAAATTCAGTTGTAAATCTCAGTCAAGGATAACGTCGGTCGTGCGCATGATCTCGGCGCGCAGTTCAGGCAGGCCGAAGCCTTTTTCCGATGACGTCACCGCCACATGGGGATACGCGGCCGGGCGTTTGGCAATGGCCTTCAGCGTCGCCGCCTGAACCTTTTCGGCCTCGCCCTTCTTCAGCTTGTCGGCCTTGGTCAGGACGATCTGATAGGAGACGGCCGACAGGTCCAGCGCGTCCAGCGCCTCGTCGTCCACCTTCTTCAGGCCGTGGCGGGCGTCGATCAGCAGATAGACCCGCTTCAGCGTCACCCGGCCGCGCAGATAGTCGCGGCCCAGATCCTGGAACTTCTTCACCGTGGTCTTGGACGCCTTGGCCCAGCCGTAGCCGGGCAGGTCGACCAGACGCATCCGCCCGTCCAGGTCGAAGAAGTTCACCTCGCGCGTGCGGCCCGGCTCGTTCGAGGCGCGGGCCAGCTTGTGCATGCCCACCAGCCCGTTGATCAGGCTGGACTTGCCGACGTTGGAGCGCCCGGCGAAGGCGATCTCGGGCAGGTCAGGGGTCGGCAGCTGCTCGATCTTGGCGCAGCCCATGATGAAGGTCGCGGGGCGCGCGAACAGGATGCGCGCCGCCTCGATCTCGGCGTCGGAATATTCTCCGACCTTGGGCTCGTCAGAAGCGTCCAAACGATCAGGCCTTCTTGAAGCGGGCGAGGAAGCTGTCGATCGGGTTTTCCGCGCCGAAGCGATGCATGATCACATACTGCTGGATGATCGACAGGATGTTGTTCCACGCCCAGTAGATCAGCAGGCCCGCCGCGAACGGGGCCATGATGAAGGTGAAGACGATCGGCATCAGCTGGAAGATCTGACGCTGCATCGGATCCTGCGCCGGCGGGTTCATCGCCATCTGCAGCCACATGGTGAAGCCGTAGACCAGCGGCAGCACGCCCAGATGCAGCGGGCCGTTCAGGATGCCGCCCAGCACCGGCAGGGTCGCCGGATCCCACGGCACGACGCCGAACAGGTTCCACACCGTCGAGGGGTCGCGCGCCGACAGGTCGCGGATCCAGCCGAAGAAGGGCGCGTGACGCATTTCGATGGTCACGAACAGCACCTTGTACAGGGCGTAGAAGACCGGGATCTGCACCACCATCGGCAGACAGCCCGCCAGCGGATTGATCTTCTCCCGCTGATACAGGGCCATCATCTCCTGCTGCTGCTTCTGCGGGTCGGAGCCGTGCTTCTTCTTGATCTCCTCCATCTTGGGCTGGAGGGTCCGCATCCGCGACAAGCTCTCATAGGACTTGTTGGCCAGCGGGAAGAGGATCAGCTTGACCACCACCGTCAGGGCCAGAATGGCCAGGCCGAAGTTGCCCAGCACGCCATAGAAGAACTCCACCACGGTGAAGATCGGGCGCGTCAGGAACCAGAACATGCCCCAGTCGATCGCATAGACGAAGCGCGGCAGGTTCAGCGATTCCTCATAACCCTTCAGCACCTCGGCGCGCTTGGCGCCGGCGAACAGACGCTGGGTCTCTTCGATCTGGCGGCCCGGCTGGATCGTGTGGGTGGCGCCCAGCATGGCGGCTTCGTGGATGTTCAGCCCTTCGGCGTCGCGCACCGAGAAGCGGCCTTCGATGGCCTCGTTCTGGGTCGGGATCAGGGCGGCCAGCCAGTATTTGTCGGTGATGCCCATCCAGCCGCCGGTCGAGCTCTTCTCGATGCGCGGCTTCTTGGCCCAGTCCTTGTACTTGACCTGTTCGGTGGCGAACTTGCCGTTCTCGCCGAAGGCGCCGATGGCCCCTTCGTGCAGGATCATCTGCTTGCCCAGATCGACCGGCACGCCCTGACGCTCGACGCGGCCATAGGGGGCGATGGATATCGCCTGCGTCCCCAGGTTGGCGACCGTGTCCTTGACCGTGAACATATACTGGTCGTCGATCGAGACGAGGCGGGTGAAGCGCAGGCCCGAGCCGTTGTCCCACGTCAGTTCGATCGGGGTCGAGGGCGTCAGCGTCTCGCCCTTGGTCAGGCGCCAGACGGTGTTGGGGCCGGGCACGCCGCCCGCGACGTTCGGGCCGCTCCAGCCGAACTGGGCGAAATAGGCGTGTTCCATGCCCTGCGGGCGGAACAGCTCGACCGGCGGCGAATTCTTGTTCAGCGTCTCGCGGTAGCGGGTCAGATACAGGTCGTCGATGCGCGCGCCCTGCAGCGACAGCGAGCCCTTCAGCGTCGGGGTCTGGATCGGCACGCGGGCGACAGCGCCCAGGGCCTGGCCCCGGTCCTTGATGAAGGCGCCCGGCGCGGCCGACGACGAGGTCAGCCCGGCGTCAGGCGAGGCCTCGCGCGCCTTCTGCTGCTCGGCGGCGACGATCTGCGCCTGACGGCGGCTCTCGGCCTGCGGGCGCATCACCATGAAGTAGTAGACGCCCATGATCAGGGCCGCGCACACGAAGAAGATGATGGTGTTGCGCGAGTTCTCGTTCTGCATCGGGATCAGCGGTCCTGGTCGGCGGGGCGCGGGTCGGGGGCGGCGCGGGTCAGTATCGGGTCGGTCGAAACGGCCCGGTCTCCCATATCGGGAGCCGTGCGCGGGGTTGCGAGCCTTGTAAGGGCCGATTTCACATCGTCAAGCAAACGGTCCCAGTCGCGGTCCGCCGTGCCCATGCGGGCGATGAACACATAGTCGCATCCCGGCCGCCCGTGCAGGGGCGTCAGCAGGCGCGCAGCCTCACGCAGACGGCGCTTGGCGCGGTTGCGCACGACGGCGCCGCCGATCTTGCGGGTGGCGGTGAATCCAAGGCGCACCGAGGGGTCGCCGTCGACGCGGTCCAACTGCTGAACCACCACGGCGCCGCGGGCCTGGGAAACGCCTTTGGCGGCCGCCAGAAACTGGGGCCGCCTCAACAGGCGATCGATTTTCATCAGATCGGTCATGCGCCCCGCCCTGAAGGGAAATGGGCGCGTGACGTCAGGCCGTCAGGCGCTTGCGGCCTTTGGCGCGGCGACGCGCAACAATCTTTTGACCGTTCTTGGTGGCCATCCGCGAACGGAAGCCGTGACGGCGCTTGCGCACGAGTCGCGACGGCTGATAGGTCCGCTTCACGGTCGGCTCCGGGTTACTGGGGTTGGCGACAGACACAAGCGTCAGCCGCGAGAGAGGCGGGCGTATAAGCGGCGACAGGACAGGAGTCAACGCCGCAGCTGCTTTTCCCCACCGCAGACAGGCGCGCGCCGCGTCTGGAAATCCGCTAGACAGATCATAAGGAAGAGGACGGAGCGCGGCTTGAACCGGGTCAAAAGATTTCTGCCCCTGGCCGTGCTGCTGGTCGCCGTCGCCGTGATCTTCGGCATGGGCTGGAATCGCTATCTGTCGCTGGACACCCTGCGTGAGCACGGCGCCGTGCTGGAGACGGTCGTGGCCCGCCACTATCTGCTGATGCTGGGCGCCCTGATGCTGCTGTTCGCCGTTCTGACGGCCAGCGTCGTGCCCGGCGTCGTCTTCATCACCGTGACAGCGGGCTATCTGTTCGGGCCGTGGGTCGGCGGCGTCGCCACTGCCTTCGCCGCCACCGTGGGCGCGCTGGCCGTCTATTATGTAGGACGCACGGCGCTGGGCGATTCCCTGCGTCGCCGCGCCGCCGCCGATACGGGCCTGCTGAACAGGGTCTGCGCAGGCGTGGACCGGAACACCTTCTGGTATGTGCTGATTGCGCGGCTGGTCGTCACCGTGCCGTTTCACATGATCAATGTGGCGGCGGGCGTGATGGCGGCGCCGCTGAGGCCCTATATGATCGCCACCTTCATCGGCCTGTTGCCCGCCCACATCATCTATTGCTGGATCGGAGACGGCCTGCACGGCGTTCTGGTCACGGACCCGAATCCGGACATCCGCAGCCTGTTCGCCGAATTCTTCTGGCCCCTGATGGGAGTCGCCTTCCTCTCCATGCTCCTGCCCCTGCTGCTCAAGCTGGCCCAGAAGCTGCGCGCCCGCCCCCGCATGGAGGCGTCATGACGGAACGCGATGCCCTTTCCACGCCCCTGCCGCCGATGGCCCCGGCCGACGACGCCCGCCCGCCGGTGCGCTCGGCCGCGCAGCACCCGTTGCAGCGGTTGGCGCCGCTGGGCGCCCGCCTCGACGTTCTGCGGCGTCGGCTGAAGCCGCGCGCGCCGGACGGCCTGTCCAGCCGGCTGCTGCTGCTGACCGTCGCCTTCACCCTGGCGGTGGCCGCCATCATCATCGTGCCCAGCGCCGCCTCCTTCCAGGAGCGGTGGCTGATGGACCGGTTGCAGGGCGCCGAACTGGCCTCGGTCGGGGTCGAGGCCCTGCCCTATTCCGCCGTCGAGGATTCCACCGCCGAACAGCTGTTGAGCATCGGCGGTGTGCAGTCGGTGGTCATCGGCGAACAGGGGGTGCGGCGCCTGCTGCTTCAGGCCCCCAACCTGCCGCGCGCGCCCGAGCTGATCGACCTGCGCCAGCGCAGCGTCGGCGCACGGCTGCTGGACCCGTGGAAGACCCTGTTCGGCCACCCTGACCGGTCGCTGCGGGTGCAGGCGGCGCCGCGCTATCGCTCGGGCGATCTGGTCGAGATCCTGGCCCCCGCCCAGCCGCTGAAAAAGGAGCTGGCCAGCTTTCTGGTCAACAGCCTGACCATGTCGCTGCTGATCGCAGCGGTGGCGGGGGGACTGCTGTATGCCGCGTTGGCCCTGCTGGTGCTGCAGCCGTTGCGGCGCGTCACCCGCTCGATCGAGCGCTTCGCCGCCAACCCGGAAAGCCCGGCCCAGACGCCGTCGGACCGTCACGACGAGATCGGCCGGGTCGAGCGCGAACTGGCCCGGATGCAGGAAGAGGTGCGCCAGTCCCTGCGTTCGCGCGCCCGTCTGGCGGCGCTGGGCGAGGCGGTGGCCAAGATCAACCACGACCTGCGCAACATGCTGACCTCGGCCCAGATGGCGTCCGAACGGCTGTCGACCTCGTCCGACCCGCTGGTGGCGACCGCACTGCCCCGGCTGGAGCGGGCGCTGGACCGGGCCTCGACCCTGGCGCGCAACGTCCTGGCCTATGGACGCACCGAAGAGCCCGCGCCGGAGCGCCAGAAGATGCTGCTGGCCCGCGCCGTAGCCGCCGCCGGCGAGGATGCCGGGCTGGAGCCGGACGGGGTTCGGCTGGTGCGCGATCTGCCCGCCCGTTTCACCGTCAACGCCGACCCGGACCAGCTTCACCGCATTCTGGTCAATCTGATGCGCAACGCCCGCCAGGCCATCGAAACGGCCCCTCAGAGCATGGACACGGGCGGCAAGGGCGCCATCACCGTCAGCGCCGAGATCCGCGACGGCATGGCCGCCGTCACCGTGCGCGACGACGGCCCCGGCATACCCCCTCGACTGGCCGACCGCCTGTTCGAACCCTTCGTCAGCGGCGGCGGCGCCGACGGCACGGGTCTGGGCCTGACCATTTCGCGCGAACTGGCCGCCAACCACGGCGGCGCCCTTGTGCTGGCGGAGACGGGACCACAGGGCACGCGCTTCGAGCTTCTGCTGCCGCTATAGTTCCTGCGCGCAGCCTTCCGCCGGGCCGGACGTTCTTTTCTTTGAAAGCCGCAGGCCTCAGTTTGGCGGCCTTTCGCATCTTCGCCCTGCAAGGAGAGCCTTCATGACCCTGTTTTCCACTCTTCGGCCCTTGCCCCTGCGCCCTGCCCGTCTGGCCGCCCTGCTGCTGCCCGCCCTGTTGCTGACCGCGCCGGTTCAGGCCCAGGATCAGGCGACGGCGCAGAAAGACCCTGTCGCCGAAATGCTGCGCGCGAAGGGCGAGCGTTATCACCGCGCGCCCGACACGGTTCAGGACCCCGACGAACTGCGCCAGACCCAGGCCCTGAACGCCGAGATCGTGGCCCAGAACGATCTGGCCGAGAGCGAGGACCGCGCCAATCAGGCCGCCCAGACCGAGGCGCAGCGCCGCTGGCAGGCCGAAGTCGATCAGGCTCAGGCCGAGGCCCGCATCGCCCGCGAACGGCATGAGGCCGACCTGCGCGCCGCCGATGAGGCGAAAGCCCGCTATGACCGCGACATGGCGGACTGGCGCGCCACCGCCGCCGCCTGCCAGCGCGGCGACACGGCCCGCTGCTACGCCGGGCGCCAGAAGCCGAACTGAGGCCTGTTTCCGAGGGCGGAGGGCGGCGGCGGGTGGCGGCGACGCCCTCTTCCATCCCGCTCATCCCGGCGGACGCCGGGAACCAGTGCTTTGGCTTCAAAGCGCGCGGCTCAACGGCACAAACCTGTGCCTGGCTCACTCACTGGGTCCCGGCGTCCGCCGGGATGAACGGAACGCGAATGTCTGCGCCCAAACTCAAGTGAAGCGGCCAAAGAAAAGGGCGCTCCGACTTCGCATCGGAGCGCCCCTTTTTCATGCCGGCTCGGCGACCGGATCAGGCCCCGGTCGGCTCAGTGCGGCGCTTCATCATATTGTCGAAGCTGTCCCAGACGCCGTCGGCGCCGTGCCAGGCGCCCTGCGTGGCCGCCTTGGAGTATTCAGTGGCGCGCGCCTCGAAGAAGTTGGCGTGCTCGACACCCGACAGCAGGGCCTGCAGCCACGGCAGCGGGTTTTCCGTCACGCCATAGACTTCCGGCAGGTGCAGTTGACGCAGGCGCCAGTCGGCGATGAAGCGGATGTAGGCCTTGATGTCGTCCGGCGTCATGCCGTTCACCGGGCCCATTTCGAAGGCCAGGTCGATGAACTTGTCCTCCATCTCGATCACCGTCTTGCAGCAGTCGACGATGTCGTCGGCCACGGCCTTGGTGACGGCGCCCGTCTCCTTGTTGAAGGCGTGGTACAGCTTGATGATGCCTTCGCAGTGCAGGCTTTCGTCGCGCACCGACCAGGACACGATCTGGCCCATGCCCTTCATCTTGGACTGGCGCGGGAAGTTCATCAGCATGGCGAAGCTGGCGAACAGCTGCAGCCCCTCCGAGAAGCCCCCGAACATGGCCAGGGTCCGGCAGATGTCGGCGTCGCTGTCGACCCCGAACTGGCCCATGTAGTCGTGCTTGTCCTTCATGGCCTCGTATTCCATGAAGGCGCCGAACTCGCTGTCCGGCATCCCGATCGTCTCGAGCAGCAGGGCGTAGGCCGCGATATGGATGGTCTCCATATTGGCGAAGGCCGCCAGCATCATCTTCACCTCGGTCGGTTTGAAGACCCGGCCGTAGCGCTCCATGTAGTTGTCCTGCACCTCGATGTCCGCCTGGGTGAAGAAGCGGAAGATCTGGGTCAGCAGGTTGCGCTCGCCGTCGTTCAGATTGGCGGCCCAGTCCTTGACGTCCTCGCCCATCGGGACTTCCTCGGGCATCCAGTGGACCTGCTGCTGCTTCTTCCACATGTCGAAGGCCCACGGGTAGCGGAAGGGCTTGTAGGCGGCCGAAGGCGTCAGCAGGCCGGGCATGTCGGGACGAATGATCGTGGCGGGAGCGTTCATCGAAAAAGACCTGAGGCGAATCCGAGGGTGTGATGGGCGACACCATGCGTCCCCGCGCCGCGAGGAACAAGGGAAGTTGCGCACATCTGGTGATCACTTTTCACCGGACCGCTAGATATGGTGTTTCCGTGACAGGAAACTGGGGAGGAAGATGGGGATGGTTTTCACGCTTTACGGCGCCGCCGGCTCAGGCTCGGTCCCGGTCGAGGCTGCGCTTCGCCTGATCGGGCTGGACTATCGGGTGGTCGAAGCCCCGACGTGGGAGGGCGAGGCCCAGCGGGACAAGGTGGCGGCCGTCAATCCGATGCGGCAGGTGCCCGCCCTGGTCACGCCGGGCGGCGAGGTCGTCACCGAGAGCGCCGCCATCCTGATCTGGCTGGCCGATTCCCACCCGCAGGCGCGGCTGGCGCCCGCGCTGGACGACCCGCGTCGGGCGCAATTCCTGCGCTGGATGAGCTTCATCCCCGCCGCCGTCTATTCGATGTTCTGGGTGCGCGACGAGCCGTCCCGCCTCGCGGGCGACGACCCCAAGGCGCAGGCCGTGATCCAGCAACGCACGATAGACCGCATCGCCGAATGCTGGCGGATGATGGACGGTCAGATCACGCCCGACCGCTTCCTGCTGGGCGAGGAGATGACGGTGCTGGACCTCTATGTCGCCGTCGCCAGCCGCTGGACGCCACAGCGGCGGCGCTTCTACGCCGAGGCGCCGGGCATGGCCGGGGTCGTGCGCCGCGTCGACGCCCTGCCCGCGCTTCAGAGCTTCTGGGCCGAGCGGTTCCCGTTCGACGAGGGGTGGGAGGGTTAGGGCCTAGAACAGACCCATGGCCCTCGCCTCTTTCTCCAGCTCTTCGCGGAACTGCGGCGCGGCCAGACCGATCAGGGCGCGGGCGCGGGCGTCGTCGCTCAGTCCCTTCAGATTGACGGCTCCATGTTCGGTAACGACGTAGTGGATGTCGTTGCGCGGCGTCGTGACCGGCCCGTCCAGCCGCGCCACGATGCGTGAGGCCGCGCCTTTCGCCGCTGTCGAGTGGCAGGCGATGATCGACTTGCCACCTTCGGACGCCGCCGCGCCGCGAACGAAGTCCAGCTGACCGCCCGAGGCCGTATACTGCCGCCCGTTCAGATATTCCGAACAGCAGGCGCCGAACAGGTCGACCTGCAAGGTGGCGTTGACCGAGATCATCCGGGCGTTGCGGGCGATGACGGTGGGATCGTTCACATAGTCAACCGGCCGCGCCTCAAAGGCCGGGTTCTCGTGCAGGAACTCATAGGTCGAGCGGTTCCCCATCGAGAAGGTGAAGACCGTCTTGCCCGGATGCAGGGTTTTTCGCGCATTGGTGACGACGCCCGCCTGCATCAGCTCGACCAGACCCGGCGTCAGCATCTCGGTGTGGATGCCCAGATCGCGATGATCGTGCAGAGCCGCGCACACGGCGTCCGGCAGGGCGCCGATGCCCATCTGCAGCGTCGAGCCGTCCTCGACCATGCCCGCGATCAGGCCGCCGATGGCCACGTCCTGCGGCTGCTGCGGCGCCTTCCCTGCCTCCAGCAGAGGCGCCGAATGCTCGACCACCGCCGCGACCTGCGAGACATGGATGCGGCAGTCGCCGAACACGCGCGGCATGTGCGGATTGACCTCAAGGATCAGCCTCTGCGCGCTCTTCGACAGGGCCAGGGCGTAGTCGGTGTTGGTGCCCAGACTGAAATAGCCCTCGTCGTCCATCGGCGAGACGGTCGCCAGCAGGGTGTCGACGCCGATCTCATGCGTCAGCACGCGCGGCGTCTGCTGGAAGCCGGTCGGCACGAACCAGACGGCGCGGCGTCCTTCCTCGCGCCCGCGCGCCTCCAGCTTGCGCTCGATGGCGCCGTGGAACAGGCTGTAGGGGCGGAGGGGATCGGTCAGTTCGTAACGCAGCACCGTCTCGCCCGCGATGGCGGTGGACAGCAGATAGTAGAGGTTGACGTCGCCTACCTGCTTCGCCTCGGCCCGGTCGGCCAGAGCCTTCAGCAGGGCCGGAGGCTGGCCGACGCCCAGCGCCATGGCGACCTTCGCGCCCGACGGAATCAGGGCGGCCGCCGCTTCCGGCGTCATCAGGCGTTCGGCGTAGAGGGCGGCGAACTCGGTCATGGGCGTCTCCTGAAACGTCTTCCTCGGGCGTCCGTCGCTGGCGCGGCGACGGCTTCTGTCGGCCACTATCCGTCACCTGCAGGCCATCGCGTCTTTAGACCTTGGTCTAAGAGGGCGGCGCGTCAGGGCGCATCCTGCAAGGGGGCGTCATGCAACCGCTGGCGCCGCTCGGCCGCATAGGCGGCCAGCCACAGGACCATCGACCACGCCGCCCCCACGCTCCACCCCGCAAAGACGTCCGAAGCCCAGTGCGCCGCAAGATAGATGCGCGTCGTCCCGATCAACAGGGCGATGACCACGGCGCAGCCCAGAATATAGGCCTTCAGCCCCCGGCGCGGAAAAGCCCGCGTCAGCATCACCCCCAGCGTCAGATAGAAGACCGTCGACAGCAGGGTGTGGCCCGAGGGGAAGCTGGCGTTCATCGTCTCGACCGCCTGATAGACCTCGGGCGGCCGCGGGCGGTCAAACAGGATCTTCAGCCCCTGACTGAGGACCACCCCGCCCGCCAGGCCGACCGTCAGCATCAGGGCCGACAGCCGCTTCCTCATGATCAGCAGAAAGCCCACCGCCATGATGGCGAACAGGGCCAGCACCGACAGACCGCCCAGAGAGGTCAGGTCGGCCGCGCCCTCATGCAGCCACCACGGCCCCCACGGCCGACCGGGGTCATCGGCATAAGGCCGCACCGCCGCCAGCACCGCCCGGTCGAAGACCTGACCGTCCGCCTCATGCACCCCGTCGGCCAATTCGACGAAGACCAGCACCCCCAGCGTCGCCACCAGCAAGGCCGCCACAGCGGCGATTTCAGTGCGCGCCACACGAAGCGCGCGGGTCAGGAAGGCGGTGGGGTGAGGAGCCATGGGGCGCTAACGGCCAAGCTGTGAGGTCGTTCCCTTTTCTGATCCTGCCGAAAAACGACGACTGTTCGGTGAAAAATGTGATCCCCTCAATTCCTGAGTCATTTCCACAGGGTGGGACAAGCCGCCCACCGATTCGTGACAAAAGCTCCCGTCAAGAGCTTTACCTGCGGTTAGGGATATGCACCCATATATCTAGCCGAGCGCTGGCGATGAGCCACTAGATGTAGTGTCTCAAACCGGTACGGCCTTCTAATCGAATTTGCTCGGGACAGGGATGAAAATGGCTGGCGGCGAAGCTTTGCAGACGACGGAATTCTCTACGGTTTCCCCGGCTCCGGTCGAGGTCAAGCCGGAGCTGACGGTGGTCGACGGCCTGAAGCTGGACCGGTCGCGCGACGCCCTGCTGACCGAGTTCGGCAAGAAGACGCTGGAAGACCGCTATCTGCTGGCGGGCGAAAGCTATCAGGACATGTTCGCCCGCGTCGCCACGGCCTACGCCGACGACGCCGATCACGCCCAGCGCGTCTATGACTATATGTCGAAGCTGTGGTTCATGCCCGCCACGCCGGTGCTGTCGAACGGCGGCGCCGATCGTGGCCTGCCGATCTCCTGCTTCCTGAACTCGGTCAACGATAGCCTGGACGGCATCCAGAACGTCTGGAACGAAAACGTCTCCCTGGCCTCGAACGGCGGCGGCATCGGCACCTATTGGGGCGGCGTCCGCTCCATCGGCGAGAAGGTCAAGGGCGCGGGCCAGACCTCGGGCATCATCCCCTTCATCCGCGTGATGGATTCGCTGACCCTGGCGATTTCGCAAGGGTCGCTGCGTCGCGGCTCGGCCGCCGTCTATCTGGACGTGCACCACCCGGAAATCGAAGAGTTCCTCGAGATCCGCAAGCCGTCGGGCGACTTCAACCGCCGCTCGCTGAACCTGCACCACGGCATCAACATCACCGACGCCTTCATGGAGGCGGTCCGCGACGGCAAGCCGTTCGACCTGATCTCGCCCAAGAACGGCGAGGTACGCAAAACCGTCGACGCCCGCAACCTGTGGACCAAGATCCTGGAAATCCGGATGCAGACGGGCGAGCCCTATCTGATCTTCTCGGACACGGTGAACCGGCAGATGCCGCAGCACCAGAAGGACCTGGGCCTGTCGGTCAAACAGTCCAACCTGTGCTCTGAAATCATGCTGCACACGGGCCTGGACCATAAGGGCGTCGAGCGTACCGCCGTCTGCTGCCTGTCGTCGGTCAACGCCGAGACCTTCCTGGAGTGGCGCGAAGAGCCCCGCTTCATCGAGGACATCATGCGCTTCCTCGACAATGTGCTCGAGGACTTCATCACCCGCGCCCCGTCGTCGATGGCCGCCGCCGTCTATTCGGCCCAGCGCGAGCGTTCGGTGGGCCTGGGCCTGATGGGCTTCCACTCCTTCCTGCAGTCGCAGGGCGTGGCCTTTGAATCGGCCATGGCCAAGAGCTGGAACATGCGCCTGTTCAAGCACCTGCGCCGCGAGGCCGACAAGGCCAGCCGCACCCTGGCCGAGGAAAAGGGCCCCTGCCCCGATGCCGCCGATCGCGGCGTGATGGAGCGGTTCAGCCACAAGCTGGCCATCGCCCCGACCGCCTCGATCTCGATCATCTGCGGCGGCACGTCGGCGGGCATCGAGCCGATCCCGGCCAACATCTACACTCACAAGACCCTGTCGGGCTCGTTCGCGGTCAAGAACCCCTATCTGCAGGATCTGCTGGGCGAAAAGGGCATCGACACCGAGGCCGTCTGGTCCTCGATCCTCGAGCACGAAGGCTCGGTCCAGCACCTGGACGCCCTCAGCGACGACGAGAAGGCCATCTACAAGACCGCCTTCGAACTGGATCAGCGCTGGGTCATCGAACTGGCCGCCGACCGCACCGGCGACATCTGCCAGGCGCAGTCGCTGAACCTGTTCATCCCCGGCGACGTCAACAAGTGGGACCTGCACATGCTGCACTGGTCGGCGTGGGAGCGGGGCCTGAAGTCCCTCTACTACCTGCGCTCCAAGTCGGTGCAGCGCGCCGCCTTCGCCGGCGCCGAGGACAAGAAGGAAGAAGAGATCGATCCGAACCAGCCGGACCTCTTCTCCATCGCCCGCACCGACTACGACGAGTGCCTGGCCTGCCAGTAAGGCGCCGCCCGACTTCAACGCCCGTCCATCGCCTTTCAGCCGCCCGGGGAACCCTCTCCGGGCGGCTTCGTTCGTTTATAAGGATTGTGGCTTAAAAGAGTCCGTTGCGGTTCCCCCGGCTTCGTGCACAGTGGGACCGCTGACGGATCGGGAGGACCGTTGATGCGAGGCATGGCATGGGCAGGATGGATGATCGCGGCGATCGCCCCGACGACCGCGCTCGCCTTGCCGCAGGCCGTCGCCGCCGCCGAAACCGTCGCCTTTAATGAAGCCGCCGCGCCGGGCGGCGAGGCCATCCGCTTCGAGGACGCCTCCGCCCGGTTGGACAGCCGCCTGCCCTTTTCGGCCGAACCGGACGCCGCCTTCGGCGCCCCGGTCGAGTTCAACGACGTCTCGCGCCTCAACATCGACCGCGGTCGCCTGCGACAGGAAGCCTGGTTCGCCGGAGACGGCTTCACCGACCGCCTTCGCGTGGTGACGACGGGCGAACTGCGCCGCGCCGACGGCTCGCCCCTGCCGCCCCGCGCGCTGGACCCGGTCGCCTTCAGCGGCGAGAGCTATGACGTCACCTATACGCGCGGCTGGACGGCGGCCAAGGCGCGCACGGCCTCGGGTCTGGAGGTGTCGCTGACGCCCCACGCGGGCTTCGGCGTCGGCAGCGACGGCCCCTCGGCCGAGGCGGGCGCCACCCTGCGCATCGGTGAAAATCTGGACCGCCTCGCCCCCAACGGCGACGAAGCCTTCGGCGAGCGCCCGCGCTGGTATCTGTACGCCGCCGGATCAAAGCGCGCCGTCGGCTACAACTTCGCCCGCACGCGCGACGGCGAGTTCGCCGGATCCGGCGTGACCCAGGACGCGGGCGCCTACCTCGGCGACGCCTCCATCGGCGTGGCCTACCGCCGCGGCGCCCTGCAAAGCTCTTTCGGCGTGGTCTATCGCGAGATCGAGGCCAAGGGCCTGCGCGGCTATCAGGGCATCCGCACCGACGTCGCAGAAGGCATGGTCGCCTTCCAGCTGACCATCCGCCCGCAGCGCTAAGGGCAGGTTGCACAGTCCGGCGAAGGCAGCACCCGCCGCGCAGATGATGAAGTATTGAAATGCTTGGAGCGGGTAGCGAGAATCGAACTCGCGACATTCAGCTTGGGAAGCTCCAAAGGTCCTATAGAGATCAACGCAGTAGCGCCCAACCGAGGCAATTTCGGCTTGTTATGAATCAATGGGTTACGAGCGTTTTCCCAACTGAAATTGGCCCCTGAAACGAAGAAAGCCCCGCCACCCGGTTAGGGCGACGGGGCGTATAGCGGAGCCTGAGGGCTCGACGCGAAAGGGGGTCGTTCAGACCGATACCCTAGCCCGGCCTGAGGCGAGCCCACCACGGCCGCCCTATTCGCTTGACGGCCTCCGCATCACGCGCCTCGCAAGCCCGTACGATCCCGATCACGTCCGAGGTGCGCCCGTTGGCCTTGGCCAGTTGGCCCGACTGCTCGACGCCAAACACCTGCCAATCGCGGACTGAGGCGGCGTCCTGCGGAAAGGCGGCGGACGGAACAGGATCAGCCCACCCGGCCGGGACGAGCATCGAGCATCCGACAGCGGGGGTCACGATCCGGGTAGAGCCGGCACAGGCTCCTAAGGCCGTGGTCGCCAGCAGCAGCATCGTCAGGCGCATTGCGGATTGCATCGGTCGTCTCCTGTGTGGACTGGTCGATCTGTTGGTCTCGGGCGTCGGCACGATCCCGAATAGCGCTGGCGTCCTGCGCAGCGGCTGTGCGGCCCTCGGCGAGGGTCTTACCCGCCTCGGCCTGCCGAGCCCTGTCAGATGCCCTCTGACGGCCATCGACGGCGCACATGGCCAGAAGGGTCAGGGCGAGCGCAAGGCAGCCAACGGCGAGCCAGCCGGTGGCGGTCAGGGTGCGGATCACAGGATCAGCTCCTTGGCCTTGGCTGTCAGGGCTGCGCGCTCAGATTCATGGTTCGCCGCCTTGGCAGACTTCGGGTTGCCCCGGTTCACACCGCGAGAACAGGCCGCGCCGTTGTCCTGATCGGCATAGGCGTTGAGACCCATGCGCGACCAGAAGAGCGTGCTGGCCAGCAGCCCCAAAGACGGGATCGACAGGAGATGCGGGTGGCGCTCCAGGTCAATACCCAACGCTCGGCCGTCCCGGCGATAGTTCGCGCGCCCTGTGGTCTGAATTGGCCCACGCCCCTTGAACCGGCGGCCGTCGCCCGGCTGGGTGTTGCCGAGATCCGCGCGTCCCTCATAGGCGGCTCCGCTGGCGATCTCCTCCATGTATCGGAAGCCGCCGCTCTCATGACCGCACTGGCCCATGAAGTGCGCCAGGCGCAGGCCGCTATCGAGAATGCCGTAGGTGCGGAAGTGGACGTTGGCCGCGAGGCCCAGCTCCTCCGCGATCGGCTTCTGGGCGCCCATCCGCGCGAACAGCGCAGTCAGGGTTCCCGCACCGATGATCCCATCAGCGGGCACGCCGAGGCGCACCTGCAATCGACGTGCGTCGAGCATGTTGTCTCCAGTTCTGGTTGTCAGGGGTGCGCGCGCAGCGCGCATGTGGCAGCCTCTTGTCATGAAGAGACCGAGGCTGTTTTTCTTCACGCTTGTTGCGGGCTTCAACCTTGGCCACAGCCCGCATGGGTGGTGGTACGATCGCGCTTATCACGTCTGCATAGCGACGACTGGCGATGATGATTGGAAGTGCGAGGACTTCATGCCGCAACCTGTGAGGCCGCGACCTCTACACTGAGCGCTAAATGGCGTTCTCTGCGGAGGATTTAAGTGTTCTCGATAGGCGTTGTTGGCGCTCCTTGAGGCGTGGACATCGCGCACTCAGAGCCCCTCAAGAGCGGTGATTATCAGTTAACATTTTCGTGGATATCCTCCACACGCATCACCGAAGAACGTTGATTGCAACCTCTGAACGGAAAGAACCGACGTTAGCCGATTACATCCAGACTTAGTCAGCTTGGGAGGGCTGAAATGGGCGTCTCAATCGCGCGAACTGCAGAGCTTTGGCGCCAAACTGTGGGCGCAGATGAAGACATTATGGATCGGCTGGAGAGCATCATTCTCCGCCACACCCCAAAGTCAGCAGAAGAAGCGGCGGCCATGCTCGATGTGGTCGCCGTTAATGTTTCTGCCGGTCAACGATGTGATGGATTGGACATCCGCGCGATTCACGCCGTCGCGTCCTGGCTGAGAAACGAGTGAACCTGATCTGGCCCTGACTGCTGCAGGCCAATCTCCACGCGGGGCGCCCAGAGCGAGGCAGTTGGTCGCTTGCTTGATTGCGTCCGAAGTAGAAGCCGCCGCTTGATCCAGTGACCGCCGCCGTGGACTGTCGCCAGATTAAGATTCGTGGGAGGGGCTACGAGTGGATTGGTTGAAGCAACTCGGCATAAAGCTGAAGTTCCGCGGCGCGACGGCAGCGGTTGCGATTTGGATCATCGCTATGGCGGCGCTGGGCATTCTGGGTGAAGGGCCGATAGCTGATCGGGCAATGACTTTTCTTGGCGCGGGCGGCATCGTCATGATCGGGTGGCTTATTGGCCGGACCTCGCGCCAGAGCGCCGGTCGCGATACCCCGCCGAAAGACTGACCGATCCTCCGTCACCGCTTTCGCTGCCTTGGTTCCGGCCGAAGTAGAAGCCGAGGATCAGCAGCATCCCGTCCTTGAACATGGACGCCACCAGCATGACCGCGTCAGCATAGCGCTCGGCCACCATGTCGCCCAGCCAGGCGATGACCGGCAGGAACAGCAGGTTCCCGCCGAGGAATCCGAGAGCGAGGATGGTCGTGGTGCGCGGCAGGTTGATCACCTGCGGCCACCACCGGGGTGGTTTACGGCTCATGCTCCAGCTCCGTTCTTGATGCCGATCCCGGCGACGAAGGCGGCAATGCCGGCCAGCAGCCACGGCGCCGTCTGACGCAGCCAATCGACCAGGGCCTTGGCGCCCTTCTGCTGATCTCGCGTCCCCTCGAGGTCGTCGATGCGCTTGAAAGCGGCCGACAGACGGTCGTTCAGCGTCTCGATCTGCCGCTCGTATTCGCGCGCCTCCAGCTTGATGACCCGCTCGCGCACGTCATCGACCTTGGCGTTCATCCGCTCGACCTGACGGCCAAGGGCTGACACCGCGTCGGTGAGACCTCGCATGGCATGGATCTCGGCCATGCTGACGGCCTCCGGCTTTGAGACCGGAGTCATGATTTCGTCGCCTGCAGACATGCGGGCTCCTACGCGATGGATTGTGAGGGGAGACGAACCGGGTTCGTCAGCGCCGGGTCAACCGTCCGGTCGCAAAGCCTGCCGCGAACACCGCCAGCAGGATCAGGCCGACCAGTGCGGCGACCTCGATGATCAGGCGGTCAAACATCGCCAGGCCAGCCGGTCGCAATGTCGACAGCGCCGGGGTCTTCTGCGCCGACAATCAGGGCCGACAGATCGGCTTCCCGGTCGAAGCAGCCTTGGATGTGGTCAGCGATGGCGAAGCCGAAGGCCTCGATCTGGGCTTCATCCCACTGGCGGAAATCAGCCTGCGAGAGCTTCCACGTCTGCACTGCCTCGGCCGGAACGCCGCGCCGCTGGCGCATGGCGAGTGTCGCGTTGACGACGGCGATGGCCGGGTCAGCCTGCGTCGGCACCCCGTCAAAGACGAAGTGCTGCGACCTCTGCCAGCGCATTTCTGCGAGGGCTGCGAGACAGTCCTCGGCCGTAAGTGCAGGAGGCTCAGGCGCGATCCATACCGCCCCCTCAGCTTCCAGCCGTGCCTGATCGCTGGGCGGATACTGATAGCCGTCGATCACCGGCCAGCCGCTGCCGGGGTCGAGCGGGAGGGGGTCACCGTACAGGTGCCAGGTCATGCCGTAATATCTCCGGTGTTGGTGTTAGGGAAGGCGCGGCCAGCGCCCCAGATCAACCGAACGCCGCCCAATCCCCGATTGACATCACGGCCCGCGCCGCCGCCATAAGTCGCCTCTTGAACGGTGGCCGCTGAGCCCGCGGCACCTGCCGCAGTGCCGCCAAGCAGAGGAGTACCTTGCCCTGCCCGTCCGCTAGTCCCGCGTTCGCCGCCGCTCTCGCCGTCCGTGGTGTATCCCGCAGCGCTGGCGCCGGTCGCCCGGAAGCCCGGTTGCGATGAATAGCTGCCCCAGCCGCCTGCGCGCAGAACTTGGCCGTGTGTGCCCTGCCCCCCTGTCCAAGCACTGGCGCCTGTTGCACGAAGAAGGATAACACCCCCGCGCCTCACTGCAGCTTCAGTATTGGTGATCGTGATGGAGAGCATTTCCCCCGGCGTCACAGGTATGTCGTTGCTGTAGGCCAAGCCGCCGCCGCCGCCAGTGAGGATGAGCCCTGCGTCGTCAGATTGATTGCCCCCATGACCGATGGCCACGCCACAGATCATGAACACACCTTCGGGCACGATGAACGAACCGCTCGTGGTGATCAGAGCTTGCCCTGGCGGCACTACACCCGCCCCCGCCGCCATGATCCCCGGATTAGGAAGAAACATCGGTCAGGACCACTTCGAGGCAGGGAACAGGATCACGGCGCCAGCGCCGCCGATCATGTAGGGGATGCGGGTCGCGGCATTCACACCGCCCTCAATGGTGATGCCGCCCTTGGGCATCCGATAGGCGGCGTTGAAGGCAAGCGAGGCTGTTCCTGTGGCATTGGACAGGGTGATCAGGCCGGACTTGCCGGGATAGCCTCCCGATGGCGGCCCCAGCGTTCCATTCGCATCCAGCACGATCTGGGCGTTGATGAAGCTGTCGAAGTTCACGCCGGTCGCCGCGTCTGCTCGCGTGATAACGACGGTGGCCTGGGCCTCTGCTGCCGCCTTGGGCGAGATGACCTTGCCGCCGACAGCGCCAGCCCGCACCTCGGCGACGGTAGCGAAGACGACCTGAGCATCTGAGCCGGGCGCGCCATCCTCCCCCGCAGGCCCTTGCGGTCCCTCATCGCCAGGATCCCCCTTGTCGCCCTTGTCGCCTTTTTCCCCCTTGCCGAACGGGATGGGGGTAGACCACCCGCTCGGCGCCACCCGGAAGTAGAGGTTGCCGTTGTCGACATCGAGATAGGAGAAGCCGACCGGCTCGGCGTCGTAGGCGTCACGCCCCGACAGGGTGCCTTGGGCATTGACCGCAAAAGCCTCGCCCCTGTCGCCCTTCTCGCCCCGATCCCCTTTGTCGCCCTTCAGGCCTCGCTCGCCCTGGACACCCTGTTCACCCTGGATGCCCTGAATGCCTTGCTCGCCTCGATCGCCCTTGTCCCCCTTAGGGCCGGTGTCGCCCTGATCTCCCTTCGGTCCCGCATCCCCGGCGTCACCCTTGGCGCCTTGAGGGCCGACAAGAGAAACCGGCTCGCCCCACCCTGTGAGCGTCTTCGGGCCGTAGAGTGCGCCGTTCACCGTGTCGTAAGCGAAGGTGTTCAGCTCGCCGAGCGCAACGTCAGGCGGTCCCTCTGTCAGGATCAGGCCATTGAGCCGGGCCAGGAAACGAGTGACGCGCTCCGATAGCTCCAGGATGTTTGAGGCGCTGACCGTCCAGTTGCCGGTAGCGTCCGCCCATTCAAGTGCCGCCTCCTCCTCCGGCAATGTGTCATCGATCATCCGGACAATGATGCCTGTTACCGCCTCGGCCCATTGGGCATCGGTCAGAGCCATAGGTCAGTCCTCCACTCAGTGCTTGTTGGCGCCGCGACGACCGCGCGATCCGCCGTTGCCGCCGGGTCCACCGGACGACGCGCGACGGCGCAGCGCGACGATGCCGACGACCACGATGGCCGCAATGATGGCGAGCGGGATGAGAGCAGACATGGCAGTCTCCTTGATCAGACGTTGTAGATGGCTGTGGCCCCGACGATGATCGTCCAGGCCTTTCCCGACCCGGCGTCGGTGACGAGGCAGGCGAACTGCGCCCGCTTCTGCTCACCCGGGTTCGAAACATTGACGTTGAAAGCTGTCGCAGGACCCGACGGCGCGGTGATGCCCCACGTCTCCGTGCCGCCGATCTGGGACCAGGCATAGGACACCGACCCTGTGGCGCCCGACGTGGAAATGGTCACGACAGAGGTCGTAGCGAGGCCCGGTGAGGTGCGGGTGCCGATCCGGACGGTGAAGTTCGCCTGGGCATGAAAACCAGCCCCACCCGACCCAAGCTCTGTCGAGCCGTAATAGACCTTGCCGTCCGTGCCGAAGGCCCAATGACCGTTCGTCCGGGTGGCTGAGGGGGCGCTGATGGTGTTAGCCCCGAACCACAGCACCCAGCCGTTGCCCGGCCCGACGATCAAACGCTTGCCGCCCGCATCAATGTAGATCGGGCGCATGAAGAAAACTTCGCCCGCCACAAGCTTCATGGCCTCGACGAACGCACCGCCGACCACGTTGCTGAAACGCAGAACGCTGGCCACCATCCCGGCCACGGAGGTCGACCCCTTAGCCTTTCCGTAGATAACGGCTGGATCGCCGCCGGACGCAGCCATCAGGCTGAACGACGCCTCGCCCAGCTGATCTTTGGCGTCTATCGCCGTGCTAAGCGCCAGCGCCGCCGTGGCCGTTGTGCTGTTCAAGCTCGACTGACTGGCAAAGGTCAGGCTCGCCTCAACCTTGTACGCATCGACATAGGACTTCATCGACGCGTAGGTCGCAGCATCCCCGTTCTCCCGCTCGGCCTTTGTGGCGTAGAGCAGCGAGGCCTCTTGAGACTTGTCGTCGGAATACGACTTGGCTTCCTGAAGCGTGATCGCCCGACCGTTATCAACCTCGGCCTTGGTATAGACCGTGTTCATCGCCATCGCGACGCGCCCGTCGGTGTAGGACTTCGACTGGTTCAGCGTCGCCGCCTGGGCGTCGTTCAACATGGCGATGGTGGCCATGGTGTAGGTGACTTCGGCGATCTTGTTGTCTGCGTGCTCGACCGCGCTCTGATAGGCGATGGCGATCCCCTCGCCTCGCTCCTTGACCTCCTTCACCAAGGCGTCGTTCTCATTGAGGATCGTCTCAAGCGTCAGTTCAGCCTGACGACGCGCCGTTTCGGTGTCTTCCTGCGCCTCGCCTACCTTGTCGAGGACCTCTTGCACGACCTTCTCGGCCGCATCCGGCGCCAGCCCGCCCGCGATGGGCAGGCCCGGAGCGTCGCCGATGCCGCCATGCCCCGGCGGCGCCACGGGCAGTGGCGGGAACTCTCCGCGCTCATTGGCGGGCGCCTGCCAGCCGAGGAAGATCCAGCTGCCGTCCGCCATATGGCTTGACGCCGGATAGGCTTCGACCTCGACGCCGCCGCCCTGGCCGTCGCTGTCGGCCGGGCGCCAGAACACGCCGTAGATCTTCGTGCCGTCCAGCCCGCTGATGATCGCTCCGGCGATGCTGACGATCTCGCCCCACGGCATCATCGCTTCGTGCGGCGCAACCTTGATCGTGCCCGGCGAGCCGGTGACCGGATAGGGATCGCTGGTCCAGATCGGACGGTTGACCGGCACGCTGACGACGGGAGGCAGGGGCGGCGCAAAGGCCGGCGGCGCCTCCCCGGTCTGGGCGAAGGCCTTGGCGTACTTGGCGTCCGTCTCTTCGCGGAACTTGATCTTGACCGAACAGGAGCGCGGCGACCAGGTGCGCTTCCACACCCGCACCTTGGTGCCGTCCAGCCCGTACTCACGCGCCGCCCAGTCGAAGGCCACGCCGGGCTCCAACGCCATCATCCAGGCCTTGAAGTTGACCTCGGCCTCGACCTTCTCGCGCTCCGTCGCCATGTCGAGATAGCAGAGCTGGGCGGCCTGCTTGGCGGCCGGCACATAGCGATAGCTGTAGCCTTCGGTGTGGCGCCCGCCGTCCTCCTCGAACCATTCCTGATCCGTCACGGCGGCGATCGGCGTCAGTTCCCAGCGGTGCTGAGCGCTGAGGAAAGACGGGATCCCGGTGTTGCGACGGTCCAGCCGCGACGGCGCCAGCGAAACCTGGGGCGCTGCGATCGTATCGGCCTCGGTTGCGGTCAGCACCGACGGCGTGGGCGCGCCGAACGATACGCACGAAATCATGCCGCAGCGGCGCGAACGCACTGCGCCGGAGGCCTTCAACAGGTCGTTCAGGACGTCGACCTTGTCCTCGTCCGAACGCGGGACAGCCGCGACCTTCCAGTTGTTCGCATCGGCGATCCGGGCGGCATGAGCAAAGGCCTGCACGTCGATGGTCTGGATAGGCGCCGCAATGCCGCCGACCGCCCAGGTCTGATAGGGCACGCCATAGCGGCCGCTGGCCGCCTGGCCCTCCCACCGCCCGATGGCCCAGTTGAGCGCTGCGCGCGCGCCCTCATTCAGCCAGGGCCACGTCGTCGGGTTGTCGATCCGGCAGGTGCCGTCCCCGCCGCGCGTGCTGTCCTGCAGCGGGTCGTAGCCGTAGAGGCCGTCGATGGTCAGGACCGGCTTGGGCAGCCCGCCGCGATACTCGCTCTTCTTGGAGTTCTCCTTGCCGGTCCACATGAAGCAGGGTCGGCCCGACAGCTTGTGGGCGGGGCTCCACAGGCCGGCCGGTCCCCCATCGGCGTTCGGTCCGGTCGGAGCCGTCAGTGCGGGCGAGGGCTGCGCTCCCGGCAGGAAGCTGAACCACATTTCGCCACGGTGCGAGCCGTTGGTCGCGCGGTTGTTACCGTCGAAGAAGGTGACTTCGTCGTCGAACGAGGCGTTGACCAGGCCCCTGACCGGGCCGGAAGCTCCGACGGTGGCCACGACGGATTGCCAGCGGTTCGTCGGGCCATAGCCGACGCGATAGCGCAGCGAGCCGCCGACCCCGACCCGGCCAAAGGGAAAGGCCAGCGGAGCGTTCGGCTCATAGCTGAACTCGATGGCCTTGTTGTCGTCCTTCTTGCCGCCGCCCCGGCCGCTCAACAGGCCGACCGCGTTGCGAGGCTCGTCCTCACGCCAGTAGACGAGCTTGGTGCCGTCCGTGGCGAACTCGTCGCCCCGCTCGCCGGGCCAGATCAGCTGGCGGAAAGCGTCGGACTGGCGCTGCTCCTCGTTCGGCTGAAGGCCGCGCGCGTCGCCGGTGATGATGTCGTATTCCAGTCGGCGGACCTTGCCCGCCGCCAGACGCGGCTGATCCAGCTCGCCCATGTGCAGCTGATAGGGGGTCGCCAGCGTGCCGGTGGCCGGATCGATCGCCGCCAGATGGATCACCACCCAGCCGCCCTGAGCATCGGCCGAGGCCATCGCCTCCAGCGCCGCCATCGACGGCGGCGTGATCGTCAGGGTGACCGGAGAGGCGTCGTCATCGATGCCGTCCGTGATGTCGCTGATTTCGTGCAGCGTCCCGAAGATCGGATCGCGCGCTTTCCACACGCCGCTGCCCCAGCGAGCGAAGCCGGCGTCGGTCCAGCGGATCGTATGGCCGGGCAGACTGACGGTGACGAAGTGGACGATTGCCCAGCCGGCCTTTAGGGCGGCGACAAGATCAGGCGCCATCACCCCTCCTCAATCGTAAAGCTGTCGGTCATCACAGCCGGAAAGCCGGCGGAGGCCTGGCCGCCCTCATCCACGATCAGGCCCTCGACGTAGGGAGCGCGCACCTCGACGGGGTCGCCGTCGCGCGGCTCGAGCCACAGCATCGGCCACAGGCTGAGGACGGCTTCGCCGCTGCCGTTGGCGACGACATCGGCGGTCAGGATGTGCGCGCTGGCGCCGTCCGCCGTGGCGAGCGTGACGAACTGCCCTTTGACCAGGGGATGCGCGATAGGCAGGCGGAATATCCTCAGGGACGACCCGGCCTGCCCCTCGCCACGGACGACAGGCGAACCCGGCTCGCCGGTGTCCAGTCCGCGCTGGGGGATCGGCACGCGGATGCGCTCTCCGACGCCGCGCACGATGTCGGCCAACAGCCGTCGCCCGCAGGTGGTGGCCAGGGCGCCCGGCGCGATCTCAATGGCCCAGTGGTCGCCGGGGCGCCGCAGCGAGGTCAGCGACCCGCCGGTGCCCGCCCGCTGCGCTTCGGAGTTGCGAACCGGGCGGATCAGATAGTCGGTGTTGCGTGCGGCCGGCGGCAGGATGATCGTCATGTGCGGCCCCCAAGCCGGTAGCGCGCGCGCTTCTCACGGACTCCGTTGACCCGCTCGGCGAAGTTGGCGCGGTCCTCGTCCATCACCTGACGCAGACGCTCGATGGCGGCGAGGTCCGCCCCGCGCGCGTCGATGGTGGGGGAGTAGGAGAAGCTGGACGATGAGCCTGAGCGGGCGGAACCCAGCGACGCCGCTGCGGCATCAGCGCGACCGACGAGACCGCCGCTCGCCAGGCCGGGGACGCGCTGCCCGTTGTTCATCGCTTCCAACAAACTGCGGTTCTGGGCCGTCGCCTTGGCGTTCACTACGAACTCGCCGTTAGACAGGCGGCGCAGCACCTTGTCCTCGCGCGGGCCGCCGGGGCCGCGCACCAGGCCGCCGTCCGCCATGCCCGCAATCGTCGCGATATTCGCTGCGGTCGCCGCCGTGGTGATGGCCACAGCCGGGAGGTTGAGCGGGAAAGGCGCCGAGCCCCAAGCTTTCTGCACAGCAAGCACGCCGTCGATGGTGGCCTGAGCAAGAGCCGCCGCTTTTCCAAGCGCCGCCAGCTTCTTGTTCGAGCTGTTCTGCAAGGTGGCGAGCGCGCCGAACATCGCCTGGGTTCCGGCCAGCTTCGCATCCCTGAGGTCGGCATCGATCTGGGCTTTGGCGAGGGCCGCTTCTTGGTCGCTGATCAGGTCTTGCTGACGAAGGCGGTCGATCTCTTCATACGCTTCGCGCGCGCGCTCGACGGCGCTCTCCGGCGCGCGCAGATCGGCCACGATGCCCTTCACGTCGCGCGCGCCTTGCGTGGAACCATCTAGGGCGCGGCTCTCGTTCTTCTCCAGCGTCGGCAGATTCGCCAGTGCGCCGCGAGCGGCTGCGCGCTCTGCTTCGGTCGCTTCCTTGTCGGCCGCCGCCGCCTCCAGCGCAGCGCGGCGTTCCGCCTGCCGAATGGCGAGGATCTGGCGTCGTACATCGAGCGCATCGCGGTCAGTCAGGGCCAACTGCTCTTGCGTGTCCAGCATGTCGAGCATGAAGTCATTGGTCAGCCGGCCCGCGCGCGCTTCACCCTCGGCCAGTTTCGCCGCCTCTTCAGCCGCGCGGTTGGCCTCGCGAGCCGTCGCCAGCGCTTTAACGTGGGCCTCAGCCTTCGCCTTGGCGTTGGCGAAACCGGCCTTCTCGTACTGCTCAGTCAGGTTCAGTAGGTCGAGCTGATCCTGCTTGGCGTCGGCCGCAACGCGCTGCCCCTGTGCACGCAGCAGTTCGATTTCGGCCTGCAGGTCCAGCATCTGCCGCTGGGCCGCGAGTTCAGCTGGCGTCGGGCCGCTGGCCTTTTTGGGCTTCTTCGGATCACTGTCGGTCGTTGTCGCGGTCGCCCTTGGGCGGTTGGTCCACTTCGCGCCGTCGGCCAGACCCATCTCGATAGACGCCGCCATCAGACCAGCGTTCTGCTGCTCCAGCGCTTTGATCTGTTCTTCCCGAACATCCTTCGCGTAGCGCCCCTTGTGGGGACCGTCGGTGTATTTCATTCCCGCCGCTTCGCCGACGCGGGTCCACAGGCCGGGGGCTGACCGATCGGCGATCTCAACGCGGTTCTTGGCGATGCGATCGAGGATGGCGGTTCGCGCGGCTTCTGCTTGTGCATCAGCAAGCCGGAAGGTTTCGTCAGCCAGCTTCCCGGTGGCGTCGCAAAGGCCCATGACGCCCGCGACGGCCTGGGCGCTCTTATCCCCGATGCTCTTGGTCGATGCGGCTGCTTTGTCCGTGTGCTCCCTGGCTTCCGCCAGCACCCGGCTGGACTCGGCCATCGCCGCGTCGAAGGTCTCGACGTTGTCCTGAGCCTTGCGCGCCGCCGAGGCCAAGCCCATGATCCCAGCTGACACCGCCATGATGCCGACGAGAGCGGCGCCCACCGGATTAGCGACCAGCGCCGCCGTGAAACCGCGCATCGCCGCTGTCGACAACATCGCCGCGCGCGTGGTGCCGGTCATGCTCGCGGTCATGGCAGTCTGGAACATTATCAGGCGAGCGCTGGCGACGCTGTTGGCGATCATCGCCCCGCTGCTCGCCGTCATGGCCAGGACGAAGCGGACGCCCATGATGGCTGCGAGCGCGCCGGCCAGCTTAGTCACCAGGTCGAGGTTCTGACCAACGGCGGTGATGGCCGCCGCCAGCTTCTGCGAGGCGCCCAGCGATTGATCCGTCTGGCCAATGAACTTCACCAGTTCGGTGCGCAGGTTCTGAAACGCATCTGCCACCGACGCGGGCATCAGCTCGGCCTCAGCGCGCAGCTTCTCCAGGTTGCCCGACAGCGCGTCGTACATGACCCGGCCGGTGATCTTGCCGTCCTTGCCCAGCTTCGCCAGCTGCAGCGTCGTAACGCCCAGCTTCTCGGCGAGCAGTTCTGACACCCGGCCGCCGGACTCGATGACGGTGTTGAGGTTGTCGCCCTCCAGCTTGCCCTTCGCCATCGCCTTCGACACGGCGCTGATGACGCTTTCGGCGCGGGCGCCTTTAGCCCCGGACACGACAAGGGCGTTGTTCAGCGCCTCGATGTAATCCAGCGTCTGGTCGGTGCTGTAGCCCAGCTCCCGCATCATCCCGGCGTTGCGGAAGAAGCCTTCGGACGTGTTCTCCAGCGACGAGTAGGTGCGCACCGCCATGTCGGCGATCCGGCCCATGGCGTCCTCGACGTCGGTGCCGGCGTCGACAGCCAGCCGCATCCGGCCGGTCATGTCTGTCCACTCGTCAGCCATCTTCGTGACTTCAGCCGCGCTGAAGATCGCGGCCAGCGGCCCGGCCATGCCGGCCAGCTCGCGCCTGAAGCTGTCGCCGATCGGTTTGAACATCTGCGGGGCAGCCGACGCCGTGTCGCGTTTGATGCGGTCGAGGGTCTTCCGGGTTTCGGCGGAGGACCCATAGAGCGCCCGGTTCACCCGTTTCATCTGGCCTTCAAAGGCGACCGCGTTGGCTTCGACGCGGACGAGCAGCCGTTCAATTTCGTCGGACATGGCGGCTCCATAGAAAAAGGCCCGCCGAAGCGAGCCTTGTTCGAATTCTGTTCAGGGTGACGGCGTTCGGTAAGCCGGGCAGGCTCTCGCCCCTCATAAGAGGGAGGATCACATGGCCGACGAGTTCGAGGGGAAGCCGGTTTACAAGGCGACCGACGCTAGGTTCGTGTTCGCGGGCGGGGAAGCGGTCGCCGAGTTTCGGGGCGGGGATAGCGATTTCTACGTGTCGTTGTCAGAGGATGCCGCGCTCCAGATGATCTACGCCGGGCTGTTAGGTGGCGGACAGACCGTCGGCGCGAAGTTGGATGGCCTGTTTCTGAGCCGAGATAGCGACAGTCAGCATTTGGTCTTGGGGCTCAAGTTCGAGGGCGGCGGCTCCCTCAATGTGGTGCTGAACGAGAAGCAGGAGCACGACATTCTGAACCCCCCGGCTGTTCCGCCTCGGCGGCCGACGAACCCCCATTGAATCGGAGCGGCATTGATCCTGAAACCCACCGGGTCTTCGGGGCCGCTGCCAACGTCATCAGGGCGGGCGAAGGTCTACAGGGCGCGCTCGAAGTATTCATTCCACCACCCCATTGAAAAAGGGCGGCTCCGAAGAACCGCCCTGCCAGCTATTGCGATGTCGTTATGGCGACGCCGTCAGCCCTGACGCTTTAGCGTCTCGTTGATCAGGATGAGGCGGTGCTCGATGGCACCGAGCATCCACATAAAGACACTTATCCCGAACAGGCTGGAGAACAGAGCCAGCCAGAGCATTCCCTCGCCATCGGTCGCCGCCGTGGCAAGGAAGGCGAACACGCCGAAGAGGAAGAACGCGAACGAGCCCGCCATCCCACACGTTCGCATGAGCGAGGTCGGGGGTTTTGGACCCTCGCGATAAGCCGCTACGCCCTTGTTGCGGCGCCATACGCTCGTGAAGATTGCACGGTCGATCATCGACCCTTCTTCATAGGCGTCCTTCTCCTCAGGCGTGAGGTTCTCTATTTCATCGACCGTCAGCATGTAGCCCCCTTTTGGCGTAAAAAGCCCAGCTAACGGCGTTCAGCCCCGCCCTGCAACCGCCGCCAGGAACTCGGCGTCAGATGGCGCCGCGCCCTTGTCGTCCACACCGTTCGCTTTCCGCCACCCGCGATAAGCCGCCATCAGTTGCCAGATGGAGCATTGGCCCACTTCGCGGGGGGAATATCCGAGGGCGGCGCCGATTTCGTAGTAGGCTGAGAAGCGGAGTTTTCCTCGGGGGAGGGGCCTGAGGCCTCCCCCTTCGTCTCCCCCGGCGGAATGTCCTTGTCCTCCTCGGGGGAGCCGACAAGAGCGGAGCCCAGGATGTTCATGGCGAGGGGCTTGAGGTCGGCCAGATAACCCTCGGCCGCATAGCGTGCGACCAAGGCCAGAGCGCGCATCGGGTCGGTCCCGCCGCGCACCAGGCCGATGCGGATGGGCTCGCGGATGTCCCGTACGCGCCACCGGCCCTCGTTGATGCGATGATACATCTCCTCCGGGCCGGCGTCGCACTTCTCGTCCAGCTCTTCCAGCCCGGCGATGTCGAGCTGGAAGGTGTAGACGCCGTCGCCAAACGGCGCCGTAACCTTGGCGCTGCGGCTCATTACGAACCCGTGTCAGCCGTGATCGTCGGAGCGTCCGCCTGGCTCAGCGACACCGAGGCCGTGGCGAACTCGCGCGCCGTGCCGGTGATCGAGAACTCGGTCAGGATGTAAGCGCCGGCCACCTGCCATACGCCGGCCTGCCGAACCTTGATGTTCACCACCTTGCCGACGCGGTTCAGCCACGCCAGCGTCGAGGACGAGTGCAGCTTGCCGTCGCCGGAGATGGTGCTGTCGGTCGAGTCCACGCGCCGCAGGATCTTGTCGGGCTTCGACGGATCGGTGCAGTTCGGGACGCTCTGTTCACTGACGTTGGCCGTCAGGCTCAGGCCGCGCGAGGCGTTGATCAGACAGTCGTGGGCGAAGACCTCCGGGTCTGCGCCGTCGCCGATCTGAACAAGAATAAGCTCGCCCGAGACGGTCGAGACAAAGGTATCCGACATAGCGGAGCTCCTGTTTTTAGGGAGGCCCTGGTGGGGGCGAGGCACCGCTCAGAGGCGGGATTTCGTCAGGCTTGCGCCTGGATGTCGTAACGCGGGCGGATGATCGCCCGGCTCGTCAGGTTGTCGCGCTCGCGCGCGTAGGACACGCCCACGCGGTGGATGATGATGGCGCCGCCTGTCACGGGCAGCTTGGCGTTCAGGACCCGAACCGCCGCGGCGCCAATGCGCTTAACCTCGGGATAGCCGACCGCCTCGGACCAGCAATCGACCAGGCCCGAATATTCCGCCAGCGACTGGCAGGGGTTGCTGTCGTCCACGACCTGCATGTCGCCGACCGTGATGTAAGGAGCGACGGGGTTATCGGGCACGCGGTCATAGACCCGCCCGCCGATCAGGCCGATCAGTTCAGCGTCTTCCTTCAGCGCCTTCACGATGGCGGCCTGCAGGGGGAGCGACAGATCAATCACAGGCCCGCCTCCTTCCTGATCGCCTTGCGCATCGCGGCGGTGATACGGCGCTTCACCCGCTTCTGGCTGGTCCGCACGACCGGATAGAACGAAGGCTGGGCAGGGACATGGGTGCCGTCCGCCGCCTTGTGCCCCAGCTCGACGCGTGCGGCCTTCGGCCGGCCCTGGCCGTCCTTCGCGTCGCTGTAAACGACATAGGAGACGTCGCCCAGGCGGCCCTCTTCCACATGGATGTGATCGCGGACGTGCTGGCCATCGTCAGGGGTCGGATCGACCGGGGCGATGCGGCGCATCTGAGCCGCCATCTCTTCGGCCTGCATGAAGGCTTCCTGCCCGGCCGCCTTGCGGACTGCCGGCGTCATGCGGCTGATCTTCGCCATGAGGCGATCGACGCCTTCAAGCCCGCCCTTAGCCACTGACGCCCCCGCTTTCCACCTGCATCAGCAGCCACGTCCGGTCGCCGTCCATGTCGCCGATGAAGCGGATGTTGAAAACGCGGCCTGGATCGCGGGCGTCCACCACACGGTCGCCGGTCGTGATTTGACGCGACCCGCTGTCGTTCCGGACCCAGCAGTCCCAGGAGGCCTTGCCCGCGACGCGCCCAGCCTGGATCTCTTCGCCGCCGCGCGTCGGGGTTAAACTGGCGGCGCGCTCGATGCCGAGGTCGGTCCAGCCCTTGACGGGGTTGCCGTACCCGTCATCGCCCTCGGCGCGGCGCTGAAACTTCACCCGATGGCGAAGGTCGCCGGCGCCTTTAGGCTTCGGCACTGGTCTTCTTCGCCTTCGGCAGCGACCCGCCCTTGCGGCCGTCGCCGTCGTGGTCGAGCGGGTCCTGGGCGATCTCGACCGCCTTGCCCGCTTTCACAGCCGCCTCGCCGCATTCCCGGCGGACGGTATAGACGCCGTCCTGCTCGGCTCCGCCATTCGGAGAGAAAGCGATCAGTACGCGCGGCTCTTCGCTCGGCGTGTAGTCGTAGGGTTCGGTAAAGCGAACGCGCATGGCGGGTCTCCTCAGATCAGATGAATGCGATGGTTTTCCAGCAATCCATCGAGATTGACGCTGACCTTGATTTCGCTGCCCGCGGCTCCGACCTGGGCCGTCTCGCGATAGGCGTAGAGGTCGCCGAGGATCAGCTTGGCGGCCGCGACAAGTTCAAACGGCGCGCTGCCGGGCTCATAGCCGACCCGCGCCTCAAGCGTGATTAGCTGCCCGAGCTGAATGGCAGGCCATCCCGCGCGCCCCAGAGGCACAACTTCGGCCTCCAGCCCGTCGACGCGCGCTTCATAGGCTTCAGGAGCCAGCGTCCGTTGAACGCCAGCGCCGTCAATGTATCGGATGGCGACCACCTCAGCGATCGGGGCCACCGGCAGCGCCGCCATGGACGCCCATCCGCTGCAGCGGCACGTCACCGTTTGCATCGCGAGCCGCTGACCCGTCCGGGTCTCGACGTGGGCTAGCGCCGCCGCCAGCATCAGCTCGATCTGAGCGTTGTGGTCGTCGTGCTCAACGCCCAGGTGATCCTTCGCATCTTCGAGCGAAATCACCGGCGTCGTAGGGGCGGCCGTAACGACGGCAGGCCGCCACATCAGCCGCGCGTCTCCGGCGCCGGCTTCTTCACCGCCCGCTCAACTCGTTCCTCCGTCACCGGCACGGCATGGCCGGCCTTGATGAGGTCGAGGGCCTCCGACTTGCTGAACGCCTCGGTGACCTGTCCGGGCTGGACGGAAATCGTCGGGCCTTCAAAGCCCGTGAGCATCTTGATTTTCATGGCAGCAGACGGGGCGAGCCGAAGCCCGCCCCGCTCCCTTCTGAGTTAGGAGGCCTTCATGACCAGGTGCTTCACAGCACCCGGCTGGGCCAGTTCGCCGTCGAAGCGGATCAGGCCGGCGATGCCCAGGTCAGGCCAGAAGCGCTCGCGCAGGACGCCGATGACCGGGGCGCCAACCTTGCGCACCCAGTACTTCTTGAAGTCGCCGAACAGCACGGCTTTGGCGCCGGCGGCGATCTCGGCCATGTCCTGATTGACGTGGTAGGGGCGGCCATTCAGCGTGCCCGGCGCGCCGTTCTTCACGTCGCCCTGCTGCCAGATGTAACGGCCCTCCTGGTCCTTCAGCTTGCGGATCGCCTTGAAGGTCTGGTCGTTCAGCATGTAGCCGACGCCCGGAGCCTTGCGGTAAGCCGGATCGACGGAGTGCTCCAGGTCGATCAACTCGTCGAAGGTGATGGCCGCCGTGGCCACGGCAGTCACGCCCAGCGACGAAGCCGGAACGATGCCGTGTGGCGCCGAGGTGCCGGTGCCGATCGTCAGCTGCTTGTTGGCGATCCGCGCCAGGCGTTCGCCCAGCAGCTCGCCCAGCAGGGCCTCCATGTTGAAGATGCTGTCGGCGTCCAGTTCCCACGACCAGCGCACGAACTCGGTGTCGAAGGCGTAGGCGTCCAGCGACTTCTGGCCGAAGGTCACGTCCTTGCCGCCGTCGTCGGTCAGCGGCGCGTTCTCGGTGTGAGCTTCCGCAGTGCTGGCCGTGTCGTCCACAGTCGGCAGCTTCAGCGGATTGCCGCCCGAGGTGGTGATGACGCGGCAGATGTCGCTGTCGTACATCGGCCCCCAGGCCTTCATGGCCTTCTCGATCTCGGCCAGAAGCTCAGTCGGGACAGTGAAGCCGCCGGCCGTGGTGGTGCCGGCCGATTGGGCGCGGAACTCGGCGGCGCCCTTCTTCAGGACCTGGCGCTCTTCAGAGCTCAGCTCCGAGACTTCGGTGCCGCAGATCACCTTGGCGAACACCTGACGATATTCGACCTGGGCGCCGTCGCCGCGCTGCTCGTCGCCGTCCTTCGGGATCGGGCGGCGCTGCTCGCGAAGCTCGTTCGCGCGCTGCTCGACGCGCTCCATGCGCTCCTCGCGCTCGATCTGCTTGTCGATCCGGTCGTGTTCGGCCATTGCGGCGTCATGTTGCGACTCCAGCTCGGCGGCGCGGCTTTCGTCGGTATTGGCGTTGATCTCGTCGAGACGTTCGCGGGCTTGGGCCACCAGAGCGGCCTGCTTCTCCCGCAGTTCCGTGATGCGCGACATGGCGTTCTCCTATGTTGTCGCTGAGGGGTTCGGACGAGCGCGGGAGCGCTGCCTTACTCTCGGCCCTTGAGGTCGAGGGAAATCTTCATGCGGAGACGGCGCGCCGCATGGCTGAAGTTATGGGCGCGGCGCTCCTTGCGGGCGGCGTCGAGCGAGCGAAGAGCAATCGAGGTGTCGCCGTAGGCCGGGAAGGCCGTGGGCGAGATCTCGAACATCTCCGCTTCATGGATCGTGCGGGTCGGCGGCTCCGTGGTGTCGTCCCAGGTCTCGCGCACCGACCGGAAGCCGAATGACGTGCCGCGGATGTCGCCCCGCGCGACGGAGATCGCCATGTCGCGCCCGTCCGACGTATCCGGCAGGTCGATCTCGTAACGGACGCCGGCAGGCTCTTCTGTGAGGCGTAGCGTTCCAGCCACGGTGCGACCCAGAACGCGGTTGCGGTCGTGGCCAAATAGGGCGCGGACGTCGCCCGTGATCGCCTTGGCGAAGGCGCCGGCTTCGAACACTTCCCTGAAGCTGTCGCCGATCTCCGTGCCGCTGCCGTAAACGACCGCGAAACCGGCCGCGATCTTGCCGCCACCATCGGTCTCTCGAAGCTCAAGCGGCTGGGCCAGGGCCCGCGTTTCGTCAGTCTTCATTCTGGTCTCCCGTCACGGGCGGCGTGTGTTTGGGCGACGTCCCCAGCGGCACGGTGGCGCCCTGGATGTAGAGGACGTCCCCGCCTTCCTTCGGCCCACGATTGTCCAGGGCGCGGCCCTCGTTGGGTGAAATCAGTGCGGTCTGGACGCCCTTGGCCAGCGCCGTCATCCGGCTCAGGAGGTCGCCGCGCATCAGGCCGTCGAGGTTGTGCTCGGCGTAGCGTTTGTTCCGCCGCGCGCCGAACAGCTTCAGGTTCAACTCGTCTTCCAGCGCCTTGGCCCAGCGGCTGATCAGGTGCTTCACCAGGAAGAGGTCTTGCTGCTCGGTGTTGGTGTGGGTGCCGTGCGTCAGGTCCTGCAGGAAGACCGGCGGCAGGCCCCACACGCGCGCAAACTCTTCCACCTGGAACCGGAACGCATCGGTCATCTGGCCCTTATCGGGGTCGAAGCCGACAGGCTTGAGCTCGTAGCCGGCAGGGATCGGGAAGACTGCCTCGCTGTTCGTTTTTGCGGCGGCGATGGCCCGCTTGATGTCGGCCTGTGCGCGCTTCACCGCTTCGGCTCCGGCGGGCATCGGCCCGGTCAGCGCCAGCGGGGGGACGCCTCCACCGGCGAAGAAGCCGGCAGCGTAGCTGCGCATCGCCAACGCCTGCTGGATAGCCGGGGCCGCCATGGTGAAAGCGCTGTGGCTGCTGAGTTGGTCGGATTTCAGCAGGAACGGAACGTCCACCACCTCCGATGCCGCATAGGTCTTGCCGTCATAGCGATAGACCCGGCGCCCCTGTACTCGTTGGACAACAGTGGCGCTGGCGTCCATTGGCCAGAGCCCGTGAACCTTGGGGCCGGTGCGTTCGATCCAGAACAGTCCCCGGCCGGGCGAGCCGAAGACCTGAGACCAGAAATACCGCCGCGCCGCGAAGCTCGACCACTCGTCGTTCGCCGCCTCGTTTAAGACCTTCGACAGGTCTGACCGGTCCCGGTCGACGCCGTCGGCGCCCTTGTCCTTGAACAGGTGCAGGGGCAAGTTAGCAAGCGACCCCGAAAGGAAGGTCACCGCCCCAGCGACGGCGGGCACGGTCATCGCGCTGTCGGGCGTCACGCGCGGGAGGTCCACCGATCCCTGACCGACAAGCGTCAGCATGCCGCCGACGCTCAGGGGGACCGCCGGGTTCTCGATGCTGGCGCGGGTCTCGTCGCGACGGAAGCGGTCGAAGAAGCTCATGTCGTCTCCATCAGTGAGAAGCTCGGGTCGTCCCAAGGGGACGGAGGCGGCGCGTCGTCGCGCTGACTGTAGAGCGCGGCGCCCGTGGCCATCGCCAAGGTGACAAGGCCGTCGATCCGGCCCCGTGAGCGCTTCTTGTCGAAGGCCCGGTTGTTCTGCCCGTCGTGGTCCAGCGCCGCGTTCGCCGCGCACATGTAGGTCACAGGGGATGCGTCCACCATGATGGCCTTGGTCAGGATCGCGTCCTCAAGCCGCTCCACCGAGCGAGGCATGCAGAGTTGTCGATCCTCGAACACGACCCGTTTGCCCTGGCCGTGAGCGATCAGCTTCAGGCCCTCGCCCTCCGGCTCGTCCGGCCCCTTCCAGCGCCACACCGGAAAGCCGATGTCGTCGCAGGCGTCGATAAAGTCCGCGATGCCGGCCGGGTCGAAGGCCAGGAACTGGACGTCGTGCTCGGCGACTAGCTGGGCGACTTCGGCGGCCGCGAAGGTCTTGTCGATCACCGCGCCCGGCACGGCTGTCAGATGGCCAGCCTCAACCCACTCTTCGTAGGGCGCGCCGTCTTCCTTGGCCCGATCCGCCAGTCCGTCCCGCGTCGTCCAGTACCAGGTCTTGGCGTAGAGCTTCCCGTCCTTCAGCCAGATCGCCGTCAGGGCGGTCAGGTCGTTCTTCTTCGACAGGTCCAGCGATAGCCAGCAGGGGCAGCCCCTGAAGTCGTCCGGGTTCACCTCGCCCTGGACCGCCGCCCAGGCCGCCTCATCGATCCAGAAGTCGACGGCGCCGGTCGGGATGCCGAAGTAGAGGCGCCGCACCGACATGGCCGTCGAAAGCCGCACCTTCGCCGTGTTCACTTCGCCGCGGATGTTCTCGACAGGGAAGGTGATGCCGAGGGCGGGCAGGGACTTCACCCACGCCGCCTCGTTGTCGAAGATCGTCTCCCGATCCGCCTTGTCGACCCGAGCGATGAACGCGAACGCCTCGTCGTCCTTGACGTCGCCCTTGAGCACCTTCTGAAAGAACTCGCTGTAGGCCGTGCCCACAATCTGCGTTGTCGCCGGGGTGTTGGTCCCCAGCAGCATCATGGCGTCGCCCGGCATTTTCGCGATGGCGCGCTGCCAGGTCTCGATCGAAGCGCCCGACTTGAACTCGTGGATCTCGTCGGCCAGCACGGCCGTCGGCCTGGGGCCTGAGATCGCCTCGCCGTTCGCCAGCGACTGAAACTTTGATCCGGTCTCCGGGTGCTCGATCTTCCAGGCGTTGTCGCCTTCGCCTCGGATGATCGCCTCGCCCCGGCTGACGAGACTGTCGGTTTCATCCTCCGGCGTGTCCGGGATGTTGGCCCGGCACATGGCCACGCCGTCCTTGAACAGCACGTTGGCCGTCGCCCGATCCTGCCCGATCGCATAGACCTCGGACCGCTTCACTCCGTGCCAGCCCATCAGGTAGAGGCCGATGCCCGCCATGAGCGGCGACTTGGCCTGACCCTTTCCAGTTTCAAGCCAGGCTTGCCGAAACCGAAGCCGGCCGCTCTTCATCTTCCAACCGAACAGCGACCCGACCGTGAACTGGTGCCAAGGCAGCAGCGTGAAGGGCTTGCCCTCCATCGCGCCGGCCGTGATCGACAGCACCGCCGGGAAGAAGCCCAGGGCGCGCGCCGCCGCCGCCTCATCGAAGTAGATCCCCCGCTTCTCCCCGTCCTTCAGGTCGCGGAGGTGACGTTCGGCCGCTTGCTGAGCCAACTCCCCCGAAACGATCCGCCCGGCGACGACATCGGCGGCCCACCGGCTCGTCGGATCACTTGGCGACTGTGAGATACGCGTCGGAGGCACGGGCGGTCCTCGCCTTCTTCTCGACCTTCGCTGCAGCGGCTCGGCGGCGCGGCGATAACCCGAGCTCAGCCTCCAGGCGCTCGGCGTCCGATCCCGCCTCACGCATTGCGGTGTAGTGCGGACTGATCCGGGTGATGGCCCTGGGGTTGCCCCGCTTGGGTTTGGAAACGGCGCCGTGCTCGGCGACCTCCCGCGAACACCGATCGAAGATCACGTAGGCCAAGACCAGACGCTGGATCGCGTGGCCGTTGGCCGGCGAGAGAATGCCGCGCTCGCGCATCTCCGTGGCGATCCGGCGCCAGTGCTCGCCAGCCGCTTCAATCTCCAGGTCGTCCGTCAGGAGCATGCGCCAGTGCGGCTCCGGTACGATGTCGCCCGTCCCCGGCACTACGTTCATGCACACTCACCCCCTACGGGGGTGCTCCCAACTTTTTAGTTCAAAACTGCTTTCAGTGCGAACGCACCTGGGCCGCCGGTGTCCGAGCGACGGGCTCTGGACTTTCGACCTCCCCCCTCCCTCCTGCGAGCGGGTCGCATCAGGCGGGGTTGGGCCGGTTCCACGGGTGGTTCGGGTCGAGGGGTCGCCCATCCAACCCGACCGGGCTGACCTGGCGCTGGCCGAACTGCTCTCTGGTCCTGATGGTGTGGCAGTCCGCGCAGAGGCAGCGGATGTTATCGTCGGTGTCTGGGCCGTTCTGGCTCAGGGGGACGATGTGATCGGGCACCGTCGAGGCGGTGATGATCCCTTTGGCCATGCAGTCCCTGCACAGGGGCTCGGCGGCGAGGCGGCGCTTTCGTTGCTCTACGCCTCTACGGCCTCTTAGGCGCTGGGTGCCTTGGGAGGCGATGTGGTCAGGACGACGGGCCACTGTGATGCCGAACCGTAATCTTGATGTTGAGATCGGCGTCGCCCATGCCGCTCACACTCTGCTCAAGCGAAACGGCTTGACCGTTCTCGAGGGCATGGCGAACAACGTCCATCACGTTCCCGGAGGTAGGCCACAACGGCTTGCGGGCACCGCGTGGTCCGATGCCTCCATTCGCGCCACTCTCTCCTAAAGAGACACCCATGCCGGTCACGGTCAACGATTCAGCCATTGGTTTCGTATGCTCCGAACTACCGGACGGTTGGACCTGGACTCTGACAAGTCGGCTTGGCCACTTGCTGGCGATCGCTGAAGAGCGGTACGGCCCGCGTGACAAGTCGTATACGCCTCTCGGGGTCGAGTTCGGCGGCGATGGGCCCAGCCTCTGGTATCCGGGAAATAGGGGCAATGTGTCGATCCGTCTTGGCCGCTCAGCAGCTGACGACCCATCACAGGCCTTCTTCCAGTTAGCTCACGAGGTCATCCACCTGCTCGCTCCGTCAGGCGGTATGCATGCCCCAGTTTTTGAAGAGGGCCTCGCTACCGCATTCGCGGACGAGCAAGCCGAGGCGCAAGGGCTCAACTGGTTCAGCGGCTCACCCCACTACCTCGTCGCCAAAAAGCTCGCTGTCAGGCTGCTGGCGTTCCGGGCCGATGCGGTGATGAGCATCCGGGCGACGGAGCCAAGCTTCAGGCTGTGGACACCTGACCTGATCGAGCGCGCGGCTCCCGGCCTGTATTCGACAGCCGAACTCCGAATGCTGTGCGAGCCGTTCTCCTCGTTCGCTGCCCGGTTTTAGAAAGCAGACGGCAGGCCCGGCCGGGAACCCCCAACCCTAAGCCTGCCGTCCTCTCGCCCTTAAGGGAGGGGTGATTGGTACGCTGAAACCGTGCTGTGAAACACGGTGCATTGTTGAATGCGGGCGCTCGAGCATCATCGCCGCTCCTCAACGGAGATAGCGATGACCACCCTTATTGAACTGCCCCAGCTCACAGGCCGCACCGTCCTGATCAACCCGGATCATGTGATCCATATTCAAGAGACTAAGCACGGCTGCTGCATAGACATGACCGAAGGTCGCAGCATTGTTGTCGCCATGACCGCCACAGAAACCCGCAGGGCTATCGAGACAGTCCCGCTTTAACGGCCACGGCCTGAAAGCCGGATACAGAAAAGGCCCGGCGGTTTCCCGCTGGGCCTATCTTCAGACGCAAGAAGCGCCGATATCGATTTGTCGCTCAGTTTGGGCCCAAACGCAAGGGGCTATGCCGCCACCCGAACAATCTCATAGCTGACTGCCGCCATATCCAGCGCCACACCTAATTCTGCCTCCATCTGGGCGGCCCTCACCTTGTCACCACCGGCAAGAGCGCGAAGGGAATTTCCCCGTCCACACACGGCGTCCAACAGGTCCGAGAGCCGTTCTGACCCCGTCGTCTGCCGGATGCGGAAACGTGCCGCCATCAGCCGCTGCTGCGCCGCCGCCCTCTTCTCCTCCAGGCGCAAGGCCTCTGTGGCCTGACCACGCACATTGTCGTTCAGGCACGACCGAACCCCAT
The DNA here is from genome assembly GCF_039673845.1 of Brevundimonas diminuta. Taxonomy (GTDB): domain Bacteria; phylum Pseudomonadota; class Alphaproteobacteria; order Caulobacterales; family Caulobacteraceae; genus Brevundimonas; species Brevundimonas diminuta_E. Next base: position 125,958 of record NZ_JBDJMK010000011.1, read on the forward strand.
CCGTCCGAACCAGACTGTAGTCGTCCGACCACCGCTGTCCTGCCACCTTCTGCATGGGCGTCAATCGTCCCTTGTGGATCAGCCACAACAAGCCGTGACGGGCGCCAGCGCCTGATGCTGTTCGCACCGTCTCCACGCCCTGGGCATGGAGCAGGTCGTCCTGCTCTTCCCCAGCGCGGCGCGCCTCGTCTCCCTCAGCCTTATGGCGCTGGGCCTCCAGGGCGTCGTCGATCTCATCCAGCATCTGGCGCGCCACCCCGAACTGCAGCAGGCGCATGCGGTTCTCAACCGCACAGACCTTGGGCATCAACCCGCATCCGGGCGACGCCTCGACCCTCCCGCGGATCAGAGCCGCCCGATCGGTAAGGCGACGGCGCTCCAGCGCGACCGCCTGTTCCGCCGTCGCTTTCATTCGGGTCATGCGGCCTCTCCTTGCACTCGTGCTTCACGCTGCGGGCTGGCCAGACCCAGTTTCGCGCGCATCTCAGCGCTCATGTGGCTGCCGGGCGGGAGCGGCGCGGCCGGCGTGCGCGGTAAGGCGGCCTTGCGGGCGGCCATCAACTTTGCCGTCGGCGTCTCCGACAACGCCGCCAGCGTCTCGGACACCATCGCCTTCACCTCCTCCGGCGAATGCTTAGGGCCGGGCAGAGGCTTGGGCGCCGCGGCCTGCTGATGCTGAACCACCGCCGCCTTGGCGCGATTGTAGGCGCGGGCGAAGCGACCCGTTGTCGGCGTCGTCCGGGCGAGGTGCGCCAGCTTGCCCGGCTTCGGCGCCCAGTCGCTGTCCGGCAGGGCGATGTACGCCTTCATGCCCGACTCGATGGCCGAGGCCGTCAGACCGGCCAGCGCTTCGAAGTAGTCCGCGAAGAACGTGGCCCACTCAGCCTCCGTACGGTTGATCCTCAGATCTCCGAACGTCTGCTCCCGGCTGCGGATGATCGCCACGATCTCGGCCTCAGTCGCCGGGCGAAGCGCCTCCTGCCTCAGAACCGGCAGCATCATCGCCGCCTGGCCGCGCAGCAGATCGCTCTTCGCGATCACCTCGACGGCCTTGGCGTCAGAAACTTCCTCGAGCAGCCATGACCTGAGAGGCCCATTCAGCACCGGCATCCGAACGGTCTCGGTTTGCGCTACGGGCAGATTGGCGGTCGGGAATGCGGACGTGGGCTGGGCTTGCATGGCGGGCCTCGGGGATGGTCAGGGCTTGGCGGTTGTCCGCGATGGACTGGGCGATGGCGGCGTCGAAAAACTTCCAGGACGTGATCGGCTGGCCTCGTCTTCGGGCCAGAGTTGTGACCACCGGCACCACGTCGTGCTCCCAGCTCGCCCCATCCCGGCGCCACGCTGCGAGGCGGGCGGCTGTCAGGGTCAGGCCGGGCTGGCGGGTCACGTCGAGCCGAACGGTCTCAGCCATTTCGGCCAGCAACTCGGCATGGCGCCGGACGTCGCCCTCTGGCCAGTCGTTCGCCGGGGCGGCCTCAGGGCTCTCAACCACCGTCTCGACCAGTTGGACCACCGGCTGGGAAACCGTCGCGGGCGCCTGCGCAGTAGCAGCAGCTTCCCCTAACGGTTCACCTAGCGGTTCAAACGTAGTGAGCCCCGACACAGAGTCGGGTTGGTTTGGACAGGGAGTCGGGTTGGTTCGGACAGGGAGTCGGGTTGGTTCACTACCCGACTCTGTGTCGGGTTGCGGTTTTCCGGCGCGATCCGGGGCGCTTGTGGCGACGAAATCGATCAGATCCGACGTGCGCGAGCCATCACGGCGGCGCCGGGCGCGGCGCTCGATCCAGCCCCGATCCTCAAAGGCCGCCAGCGCACGCTCAACGCTCTTCAGCGAACAGCACGCCTGCGATGCAATGGTGTCCTGTCCGGGGTAGCAGGTCCCGTCCGCACCGACGTAGTTCGCCAGCACCAGCAGGATCGCCTTCTCGGTCGCCGTGGCGCAGGCCTGTTCCAGCGCCCAGGTGATCGCCTGAACGCTCATGCCGCAACCTCGACCAACCGCTCTAGGATGACCGTGCGGCCCGGCTCAGGGATGGCGTAACCGCCCTTGTCTCGACCACCGGCCGTGACGATCAGACCACCAAGCCCGACATCAGCCAGCGATTCACGCAGCACGCAGACGCGCGTCTTGATGACGTTCCGTGCGTCGGTCAGGTCGCTATCCATCCACGGCCGCGCAGCGGCCAGACGCTCGACCGTCACCATCCGCCCGTCGGCATCCAACAGGGCGCATAGCGTCGCTGCCTGCATCCGGCTTCCCAGAAGCTGAAAGGCCGCAACCTCTAGGCCCAGGCGCTCCAGTGGCGTCACACCATCACCACCTGACGGCGCAGGGCCTTCAGCTTCTCCAACCGCTTCTCTGTCCGCAGGATCATGTGATCCAGACGCCGCGCGCCGACGGACAGCTTGCGGTTCAACTGCGCAACGTGATTGGCGATCACGTCGTCCTCGCCCAGCAGTTCCTCTATCCGCCGCACCCCGTGGATGATCGTCGTATGGTCCTTGCCGCCAAGCGCACGGGCGATCTCAGGGAACGACAATGGCGTGTGCTGGCGGCACAGGTACATGGCGATCTGGCGCGGTCGGGCGATCTCGCCTGTCCGACGACGCCCGGTCACCGCCGCTTCGGGCAGGTCGAAGTGCGCCGCGACCGTCGCGATGATGTCTGTCGCGCTGATGCGGTATGGAATGCGTACCTGGCCCACTCGACCGGCCCTCCAATCTTCTGCGGTGACGGGTCGCGCGAGCGGGACGTGCCGATACGGCTCACGCTTGGCTGGATAGGCGGCGCGCAGGACCTCAACCGGAACCCCCGTCGCCAGAAACACCGACTGGAAGGACCCCGGCGACTTGGCCAGCAACGCACCGGCCTGAAGCACAGCCGCGGCGTCATATCCCCGTGGCGCCGTCGCATGCAGGGCCGCCGAGCCGCTCTGTCCGCGGTTCGTCGCCATCGTCATGCGACCACCTCGCCGTCGCGCACGCGCACGTCGGTCCCTGGCTGAACAGGTTGAGCCGAAATCGCCGAGTACAGGCAGCCGCCGACCCGGTACGTGATCAAATGCTGGCCGTCACGGCGCGGCGTGCAGCTCTCGACATTGACGCGCTGGATCATGCGGCCCGCCTCCGTCCCGACAAGGCGCCCAAAGCCACCTCGGCACGCATCTGGGCGTTTCGGGCGGCCTTCAGGTTGGCGGCGGCCACGCTCATGCGGCGGCAGTCCTGCCGGGCCTCGGCCTCTGCCCACTCGTCCTTACAGCGCAGGAAGTCGGCATTGGCGCGGGACAGGCGCCAGCGGGCCCTCAGCGTGCGAAAGCCAACCATCACTGCACCACCCGATGCGTGGGCTTCAGCGCCATCGTGGCGTCAAACGCCCGCTTCGCCGCCTCAAGGTTCAGCCGCGCCTTGTCCTGCGCCGCGTCGATCTCATGGGCCTCCCACACCAGGTCGGCGGCGCCCTCGAAAACCGTGCTCAGCGTCGCCGCTGACGTCTGGCTCGCCTCAACCGCCGCCGCCATCGCCGTGACCTGTGCAGAATCGCTCTCGACCTGACGCGCCAGCGCCGCGAACACGACCGACTGCCCGCACACCTCCTCCAGCTTCTGAATCTGGATCAGCGTCGGCAGGTCGGTGTTCGACGTGTTGATCAACTGGCCGATGCGCTGGCGGCTGACGCCCAGGAATACGGCCGCCGCCTCCTGCGTGCCGATGGCCGAGACCAGCTGGTCGAAAAGGGCCTTGATATGGATCGTGCGTGGATCAGGCATTGCGAAGTTCCGGGCTGGGGCAAGGTGACGACCCGAAGGCCGGGCCGTAGGTTCAAGGGGTCAGGCCGCACTCGGCGGCGGCTCTTCAGGAGGGTCGGATTGATCGGAGGCGACGGCGCTCGACGCGGGCGGCAGGGCCGCCATCACCGTCTGGTGCAGACGCTCGGCTCCATCCGCCGTGGTCTGCGCCGTCAGGGCTGCGTCCAGCACTGCGCGGCGCGCGCGGGCGATGGAGAACTCGTCCGCACGCGAGGCCAGCAGGCTTTCCAGCGCCAGCGTCGTCTCGGCCTGCGATCGGATCGTGCTGATCAGGATCTGAACGACGGAGCGGCTCATTGCGCACCCCCGCCAATAGGCGCCGCAGCGGGCATGGACGGGGGGCTTCCACGCCCGCTGCGGTTCTCTACAGTGAAGCTGTCACACACCACTGGAGATTTCGAATGTCTGACCTTCCGGCTTTCCCTGAACTCACCGACCGCCAACGCGAGCGCGTTGCCGAGAAAATCGTCACGCGCGCACTTCTCGCGGCGATCCTGCGGACCCACCCTGAAGGGCAAGCGATCCTTGACGGCGTGCGTCAGGACGTCATCAACCCGATCGAAGGGGCGAACATTGATCCTGCGATGGTCGAGGCTCTTCGTGCCAGCTTGTGGAAGATCGAGGAGAAGGTTCAGCGCTAGTTCAGTCATCGCCGAGCGATCCCAGGACCGTTTCAAGCTGGCGCTCGGCGGCGTCTTCCACAGCGCTCCGCTCAGCTTCGACCTCGGCGATTTCTTCGCGAACGATCCTGCGGATAGCGGCCTCGTCCATGTCGAGGCCTGCGGTCTTCTGGTCGGTCATCGCCGCCCCCCTGTTGTGATGTTCGCCCCCCACCATGGTCAGTCCTGTCGCCGTGTCAGGAGTTCAGCGGCCCTCACTTCGCCGCGCGACAACTTCTCGATGAGGAAGGCGCGCTCCGGGCTGGGACGGCTTTCGCCGCGCCGAATCCGAGACGCTTGCGAGCGGCTGCACCCGAGGGCCTCAGCAAGCCACCGATCATCGCGTTTAGGCCCGAGCCATTCTTGGAGCTTTGTCATAGCCCGGAAAGTGCACGATATGCACCTTACCCGTCAAGCCGAATGTGCATATCGTGCGCTGGCATGATATGCACTCCAATGGCCTGTAGTGGCATGGCCAGAAAACCTAAGGCGGACTTCGAGTCGCCCTACAAGTTGAGCGCTTGGCGCGCCGCCCACGGCCTGACCTACGAGCAGGTCGGCGAGGCTCTGGGCATGACAGGGCAAAACTACGGGAAGATTGAACGCGGGAGCGTCGAACTCCGCGAATTTCACCTAGGCCCGCTGGCACAGCTCTACGGCGTTGAAGTGGGGGATCTAACCAAGCTTCCGGACCAAATCCTCGCCCCGATCGTCGGACATGTGGGTGCCGACCCCGAGGGACGGATCGTCAGGACGCTTGTGCAAGCGGCCAATGACCGCGTCCCGCTGCCCATCGGCGCTACGTCCAATTGTGTCGCCGTCCAGGTCGATGGTCACTCGATGCGTGGATTTGCCGATGACGGGTCGTTGATCTTCTATGAGAACCTGGAGACCCCGCCGAGCGACGACCTGATCGGTGAGAAAGTCGTGGTCCAGCTCGCAGGAGACGACGAGGCCGACGACCCCGACGTGCTGATCAAGATTCTGCGCCGCGGCAGCAAGCCGGGGCTCTACGACCTAGAGAGCATCAACGGTCCGACGATGAAGGACGTCCGGGTGCGCTGGGCGGCTGAGATCATCCAGATCACACCCCCGCGCCAGGCGCGCAGGCTGATCCGCCACGGTCTGGCATAAACATTCACTGGTGAATGTCGGATGCCACCTGCTGCTGACGGCGAACTGAGAGGTGAGCCGCACTGGACGACCGGAACCCTGAAAACCCGCTGGACGTTAAGTCGGAGTTCATGTATCTACATTGAAGATACGCGAACGCACCGCAGTACCGCGTATCTGAAGGGAAAAAATCATGCGCACAGCCACTGTGTCGAAGTGGGGCAATAGCCTGGCGCTTCGACTGCCTCAGCACCTCGCTGAAAGCGTCCGCTTGACCGAGGGCCAAACGGTTGAGCTTGCCGTTGAAGACGAAGCTTTGGTCATCCGACCCACCCGCAAGAAGCTCAAGCTGGCCGACCTTCTGGAAGGCTATGAGCGCCGCACCGGAGAGGTCGACTGGGGCCAACCCAAGGGGGACGAAGTTTGGTGACAGGGGGGCCTTATCAGCCGGAGCGGGGTGATTTCGTATGGCTCGATTTCACCCCTCACGCGGGGACGGAACAAGGCGGACGTCGCCCAGCTCTCGTTCTCTCCCCGCGAAACTACAACATCGCGACGGGCCATTGCTTCGTGGTCCCGATCACGACCGTTACGGGAAAGCTCTCGTCGTTTGAGGTTGAGGTTCCTCGCGGCGCAGGCGTATCCGGCGCCATCATTTCCAATCAGTTGCGCGACCTCGATTGGACCGCGCGCAATGCCGCATTTCACAGCAAGTGCGACGAAGACACCCTCATGCAGGTGCTCTGCCGTATCGAGGCGATCCTCGCCATCGACTGCGACGGCTGATAGATCAGCACGACCCAAAGGCCCCGGCCCCGCCCCACCAGGCGGGGTTTTTGTTAAGCGGCAAGCTCCCTGATAAAATCGACGATGTCGATCTTCACTAGCTCACCACCCCTATACCCCTTCCGGCCTAATACGATGACCTCGGCCCGGCGCTGGGCAGCGGCGGTGTATGCATTTTCTTGCTGCTCAAATCGAGGGTCGGAAACCTTCGCCATAAGGAAGCCGTCTCGTTCGGGATTTTCGATGCTCAGGCCGCTCGTGTGAAATCGGAAGCCGTCCGTCTTGAGTTGAATTTCCTCTAGATCGCTCCAGGTTAGCGCTCCCATTGCCCTGATAGCTTCGGCCTCCTTGGCATCGACCGACACGGCCGATGCGCTGCCTGCCCGAACGGTGGCCGACGAGACCGACCGCCCCACGGGCGCGACAAACTGCTCCAAGGGCTTTTGCTGGAACGCCAGCGTCTCCCGCACAATCTCAGCATAAACCATACGCTCTTTATGAGCGCGGGCCTCACTTGCGTCTCTGGCGGCCAAGTGATCGCGGTTCATCTCAAGCAAGGACTGCATGGCCTTCTCCGCTAAATCCGGTCGTCCGCTGTGATGGGCTTTCACAAGAGACCACCATTCGCTGAGGTGCGCAGCAATCACCTGTTGGGCGATGGGTAGCCCTAGATTGAGAAGCCACGCTCCGTCCTGAAGCATCCCCGGCAGGTCGTAGGATCCAGCAACTGGTTCGCGGACCTTGGCGATTAGCGGCGCCCTTTCCCCGCGCTTTGGCGAACGTCCGTGCGCTAGGATAATCAGGCCATCCGACGTGATCCGATCCGCGCCGAGGAGCGAGGCCCCCAGCAATCGCATGTCCATAGCATGCGCGTCCGCGTCGCCGCCCTCGTAGGTCAGCCGAAATAGCGGCTCCGACATTAACGCCCCCCTCAAATCGCGAGACGAGCCTATTGGTCTGGCCGCCGGAGAGTCCAGCGTAACGCGGTGATGTGTAGGTCATGGTGGGCACTCTATCACAGAACGTGCATTACGTGCACTTTTGCCGTTGACAGACAAAGTGCATATTGTGCACAGTCACCCCATCAACGAGGGGGGACACCGTGATCTTCCACGACACCTACATCGACAGCCCGCCCCATCCCTTGGGGCTCGTCTTCCACCCGGAATGGCAGGCTGTTCTCGATCGCCGCGCCGAGCGCGAATGCAACCTGATCCAGCGCCAGGCCGCGGCTGAGCGGGCCGAAGCGCGTCGCGCGACCGCCGCCGCCCGCCGTCTCGACTGGAGCGTCGCCGTCACCGCCCTGCAGGCCCTGGTCTGCGGCGGCTTCGTCGCCTGCTTCTGGTGGGTGCTGCTGTGACCCATCAGTTCTACGCCATCATCGAGCGGCCCACGCCCAGGCGAGACATCGACCTGTTCGGCGAGACCACCGTCCGCATCGACGGATCGCGCGAACCGGGCGGTCCCAGCGTGCCGCTGATCTACCTGTCCACCTATGTCGAGGATCACGACCGCTTCGCCCAGCGCCTGGCCGCCGCCCTGTCGCTGATGGAACAGGCCTGCCCACCACCGCCGCGCGCCAAGGCCGAGCTGGAGCCGGAAGTCGGCCCCTACAGCCTGCCGGAATACGTCGAGGACGTGGACTGGACCGAGCGTCTGTTCGTCCCCGAGGACGTCGCCGCCACCGACTGGAAGGGCTGGGCCGAGGCTTTCGAACGCCGCGTCGATCTCGCCACCTCCTCGACCCAACTCGCCCAGTTGGAAGAGACCAACATCGTGGCCCTGCGCCTCTGCCCCGGCCGCTTCCGGGCGCCGCTGGGGCGCAAGCTCCACGCCCGCTATATCGAGACCGCCGATCAGGTGGCCGCATGATCCGCGACCAGCCTCCCGTCTCGCTCACGGCCGAGGAAGCCGACCTGCTGCGTCAGGTCCGGCCGGACCAGCAACTCGGGCGGGCGGCCTTCGCCGGCCAGCCCTTCGTTCTGCACAACGCCCCCGTCGGCGCCCATCCCGGCGCGCCTCGGTTCGCCGAAGACCTCGTCCTGGGCATGATCGCCAAGGGCCTGCTTCTGTCTGGGCAGGAGGCGCCCGCCTGGCCTGAGCGAAACATCCCCGCCCGGCCCTTCACGGTTCTCATGACCAAGGAAGGCGAGCGCGTGCGCGTCGGCCTGCTCAAGCACAGCCGAACCGTCGCTATCGACCCGAGGGCCGCCGCATGAGCCGCTCCCTCTTCCAGATCGAAGCCGACATGAAGCGCCTGCGCGACGAGCGCCGGGCGGTGAAGCGCAAGCACTTCGCACCCGGCCACGTCCGCTCCCGATCTTTCCGTCCCGAAGGCCCCGGCCAGCGCCAGCCGCGCGAGCGCGACAACAAGCACCTCGCCTTCATCCGGCGCCTGCCCTGCGTCGGCTGCGGGACCACCGGCCCCTGTGACGCCGCGCACCTGCGCGCTGGCGACCTGCAGATCGGCAAGCGCCCCACCGGCAAGGCTGAGAAGCCCTCGGACCGCTGGACGACGCCCCTCTGCCGCGACTGCCACTCCCGCCAGCACACCGGCGCCGAACTCGCCTTCTGGCAAACCCTCAGCATCGACCCCTTCGACCTCTGCCAGGCCCTCTACGCCGTCTCCGGCGACACCACCGCCGCTGAGCAGATTATCCGCGACCACCGCCAAGAGGCCCAAGACCATGGCTGAAGTGAAGTATACTCCGGGGCCGCTAACGGTCCGCGTGAGCGAGCATTGGCCGTACAACATCGAAACGCTGAACGAAGCAGGCGAGGTCGTCTTCTCTGACCTTATGCCTGCGCATTCGACCTTGATGCGCTCGCACGATGACCTGTGGTCTGGAGTTGGCTTCCCGCCGAACGAGCGGGATGAGGTCATCGCGGGCAACCGTCGGGCCGTGGCTGACGCGACAATCCGAGCCGCCGCGCCCGACCTGTTCGAGGCTGCCGCAGAGTTTTGCCGTCGGGTTGATGCTGGAGAAATCCGCAGCAAGCGCAGTTACGCCGCGTTCAAAGCCGCCCTCTCCAAGGCTACCGCCCAACAGGAGGGTCGCTGAGATGGCTGCCTTTGAAGCTAACGACGCGGCCAATCGGTCCCGCGCCATATGGAAGCGGATCGGATTCCTTCTGGGCAAGGCCGCCCAGGAGAAGGCCAAACTCGGCTTGGCGGTTCAGGCCCTAAAGCTGGGTGCTGCCTCTGAGGCAGCTTACTGGCAAGCGACGCTGGAACTCGATTCCTTCGACGTGAAGGAATTCCTGCGCTCGCTGGATTCCGAGGTGCAGCCATGACCGCCCCCGAAGTGCTGGAGGCGCTGGCAAAATATGATGCCGAAGTAGCCCTCTGCCCCGTCCGCCAGAACGACGCGCGGTCAGCGGTGAAGTGCAGAAAATGCGGAGCAACGCAGGCCGAGCGCTGCGGACAAGACAATCCTTACCCGGTGATCGAAGCCCTCCGCCAAGCCGCCCGCCAATCCCGTGGGGGTGAGGGGTGATCGCCGCCCTCTACGTGGAAACCAACGGCGCCTATTACGGCCTGGAGGGTGTGGACCCCTGGGACGAGGCCCGCGACGCGCGCAAATATGCTGGGCCGCATCCGGTCGTCGCTCACCCGCCCTGTCAGCGCTGGGGGAAGCTGTGGGCTGGAAACCCCTCGGTCATCAAGGCGACTGGCGTGCGCAAGGTCAAAGGTGACGACGGTGGCTGCTTCAAGTCCGCGCTGGCCGATGTCCGCATGTATGGCGGCGTCCTGGAGCACCCCGAGCAAAGCCACGCGTGGGCTCACTTCAACCTGAACCGCCCGCCACGTGATGGGGGTTGGGTATCAGCCGACTTCTACGGCGGCTGGACCTGCTGCGTCGAGCAGGGGCGCTATGGCCACTACGCACGAAAACCCACGTGGCTGTACGCTGTCGGCATCACTCTGCCTGAACTGGACTGGGGCAGGACCAAGATCGAACTGGATCCAGAGACAGTGGCGCGCATCGGCCTGGAAAAGGCCAAGCGCCGCGGCGAAGTCGCATCCAACGGCGGGGGCGTCGACAGCACCCCCCGCATCCATACCCCCGCCCCCTTCCGCGACCTTCTGATCGGCATGGCCCGGTCGGTCCGTCGCGATGAACTTCCGCTTTTCAGGAGCGCAGCATGACTCCCCCTATCCGCATGGTGTCCGTGCCGGTTGATGAATACGGCCGCCTGATCGAAGTGTGTAACGGCCTGATCGGCGAGTTGAGCGACCCCGGCACCGAGGCATTGGCAGCCGTCTATTGCGCCGAGCGCATCCTGCACATCGCCCTCACCGCCGCCCCTGTGCGCGAGGAAGGCGGGGCGGTGGATGCAGATACGATCCTTGAGATGGCCGCTAAAGCCGTTGAGGACCACCAGAAGATCGGCCGCGAGTGGATCAAGGGCAGCTTGTGGGACGACCTGACCCGCGAGGCGTCAGCCCGCATCCGTGCGCTCAAGGCCGATGTCCGCGCCCAACCGCCAGCCCTGACAACAGCTTTCATGACTAGGGCCAAGCATCTTCTCGATCTCGCCGAGAAGGCCGAGGACGATGCGCTAGAGGGTGATGAGGGTTGCGTGTGGCCCGTTGAGGCCCTTCGCGTCGCCTATACTGATCTGTCCGCCCTCGCCACCCGCGAGGAAGCCCCGGCAGAGGCGGGGGAGGCGTTCCTGTCGTGGCTTGAGCGCGAGATAGACGAGGAGTCGTGCGACATCGGCGCGACCCATCAAGAGGGCGGATCGGCAACCGAGCGAGAACGGTCGCGCCTTGTTACCCTGTCTGACGTTCGCGCGAAATACCTCGCCCTCCGCGCCCAGCCGCCAGCCCGCGAGGACGCGCAGCCGGTGGCTCCGTGGGGCCACGCCGTCAAGTTCGGTGCTAATGGGTGGGGCTTTGCTGACGATGAAGACCCTGACGCCATCGACGCCCTGAAGGCCGACCCTGAATATCAGGTGTTGGCGCTCTACACCCACCCCGTCCCCGACGCGCTGCGGGTAGCGGTGGAGGCGTTGGCGGAGCTTTCCAATGTTGGAATGGTGGGGCGCGCTAGACATATCGCGAGTCAAGCGCTTTTGGACCTCGCCGCCCTGCAACAGGATGGGCAGTGATGGTCGGCAGCGTAATCATGCGCGGTGAAACCCAGATCATCGACGGCTTCATCCATCACGACGACCGCCCGTTAAGCTGGGCCGAGGGGGACGCGAGAGCGGGTCGACGCCTAGACCGTCGCAAGAGCTGGGCGTTCGTGGACGATCAGCTTTGCGAGACCGTCACGTGGTCGCATGCCTGTTCGGGCTGCTACGGCGGATACGACACCGTGTCAGGCCGGGGCATGGGCTGCACCGAGTGCGGCTATCAGGGACGGGTTCGCGACAGCTCATGGGTTCCAGCCCTCTCCGCAGCACCTGGGGAGGCGGGGGAATGAGCAAGCTGATTTGGCGTCTTCGATACACCTTCCTGCTGCTGCGTTCTCCATACGTCATCACGCCGCTTGAGGCTTGGTCGATGTCGGCTGGATCATGGGATGAGAATGACGACGCGCGCGGTTCAGACCCAATGCCGTCACCAGCGGACGCGCTCTACGAAGACCAATATTACTGGAGCGAGAACTGATGACCACCCCGAAGCCTGAGACCATGAGCCCGCGCGAGAAGGTGGCGCGAGCGATCCAGGCGCACGACAACGACCACGTGCCCGATGGATACGCGAACGGTCTGTCCGACGAGGTTTCTGACTGGTCCGCATATCTTGCAGATCGTGTCCTCACCGCCCTCGCATCCGGCTCCGGCGATCATGCGGAACTGGCGCTGAATGCGAAGGCTGCCCAGACATGGGCGCTCGGTATCTATGAAAATAGGGACCAAGCTGATCGCCGTTCTAAGTTCATCGACAGCGATCTTCCCGCCACCGTCCTAGCCCTCATCGCAGAGGTCGCGGTGCTGACCGAAGACCTGAACCGCAAGCACCAAGCCTGCCAGATCGCACAGGATCAGGCCCTTGAGAACGGTTCCCGAGCCACCGAAGCAGAGCGCAAGCTGGCTGAGGCGAGGGAGCTATTGGGCGCTGTTAGAGACCAAGCGCGCGTTGGGTACGGTGAAAAGCCGGTGCTGAAAAGCAAGCGTGTCAACATGCCCGCCTCTATTTGGCATCAAATCCGCACCTTCCTTTCAAGCACAGAGGCCGAACGTGGGTGATTTTGACGACTACATCATGCCGTGCTGCCCGATCTGCGACAACGCCGTGGAGGATTGGGAGGCTCACGCGGTGATTACCGGCAACGGCGCTAAGGGCCTCGCGCACCTCATGTGCGTCGAGATCGATGAGGACGAGGACGATACCAATGACTGACCCTATGGAACTGGTGGGGCTGGTTGAAGGTCGCATCGGGCAGGACTTCGACGGCGAATGCCACCTGACCGAAGAAGAGGCGCACCAGATAGCCGCCTGCATCCGCGAGATGGTGGAGTGGCGGCCTATAGAGACGGCTCCGAGGGATGGACGTTACATCCTCGCCATGATGACCGGCGCTGATGATCGCTGGGAGCATCTAAACGGCCGCGCGTTTGTCATCCGAAACCGCTCTCTTTCTGCCGATGACTATGACCTGGGATGGGACGTCTACCCCGGCTTTGGGGGCGTGTCCGACCGTTGGTTCTCTGGCTGGCTCCCCCTCCCTCCAGCACCAGGAGCAGAAGATGAATAGTCGGCTTGCAGGAATTAAGGACGCGCTGATCGTCGGATGCCTTTGTTTACTGTGCGCGTCGATTGGCATCACGGCCGTTACCAAAGCGGCCAATGCTGTGAGCATGGAGCGAACCGCGACGGCGTTGGAGAAGTTGGCAGAAGACAACCGCCTGCAACGCATCGCTCTGGAGCAACTCAAGGACACCACCCATGACCGCTGACCTGTCCGCCCTCATCGCTAGGCTGGAGGCTGGACACGCGACCGGCATCATCATGGAGAGCGAGGCTGTCGCGCTACAGTCTGCGCTCGGCCTTGAGGACGCCCACGACACCGACTGGAAACAGTGCTGCTGGAACGCGCTACGCGGGTCAGTGGACGCGGCATTTGGGATTGCTGAGCAGGCCTTGCCAGACCGCGAGATGGCCCTTTCTCAGCGTAAACCGCGCCACCTTGAGACGTGCGCTGAGTGGTGGCATGCGACCCTGTTCAAGGTCCGCACAGGTGTGGTCTTCGGGGTCGGTCCCAGCACCGTAACGGCGAAGGCCTCGGATCCCGCCCTCGCCCTAGTCATCGCCATCCTTCGCGCCAAACAGGGAGAGGGGGGATGACGGCAACATCGTTCGGCTGGGCTGTCCTCTACCCCGAGGATCGCGGGTTTGGCTGCCCTGGCGCACCGGCCATCGACAGCGTGTCATTCACCCGCGAGTCGGCCATGCACAACTTCGTCGCCTCATGGCGATACGATGCGCATGACGGAATGTCCGCCTCGAAGGTCTGGCAACGGGCCTATCGCCGCGGCTGGCGCCTGTCGCGCGTCGCCATCACCCCGGCATTCGGAGGGCCAGCATGACCCCCATCGTCCTGATCTGCGCCAGGAGGGCGGAATGAGCGGCGACCTGCGAGACTTCCCCACCTCACTGACCCGCGACAACCGCGCCAAGGGGTTGATGCGCGAGCTGATGGAAGTGATCGACAGCGAAGAAAGCAGCCTTGCCCTGTCACGTCTGGCCGCTGCCCTGCGCCTTGCAAGCCAGCAGGCTCGGGGAAAGTCGGCAGACATAGAACTGACCACCAAGGAGATTGAGCGCGCCATGAACGCCCGCCCCCGGCGTGATCCGATGATTGAGCGCCTGAAGCGCACCGTCGCAACGCCGAAACGAAGGTGGCTGGCATGAGCCGCGTTCCGCCAGTCCGACGCACGGACCTTGACCGCAGCCTTGCCGCTCTGAAAGCAGCGGGGCACGAGATCGCAGGCGTCACCATCAAGCCCGGCGGCGAGGTCATGATCTTGACGGGTCAGCCTTCGACAGCCCACCAATCCGCTTCTGTGTCCGCTCTGGACGCGTGGCGGGAGCAAAGGCGTGGCCAGGGTGCGGCTTAAGGGCCTGAACCAGATCACCAAGAAGCGCGCGGACGGCACCCGCGTGACCTACTGGTATGCGTGGAAGGGCGGCCCTCGACTGCCGGGGTCTCCGGGCTCGCCTGAGTTCATGGCCGCCTACAACGCGGCAGTGGCTGAGCGCCGGGCGCCCAAGACCGACACGCTGCGGTCCCTAGCCATCCTCTACAAGCAGTCGCCCGAGTTCGACGGGCTGGGCGCGACCACGAAGCGCGAATGGACGCGCTGGCTGGACGTCATCATGGACGACAGCAGCAGCCCCCTCGCCATCGGCGGCCTGCCGTTTGACGCGCTGGACGACCGCCGCGTGAAGGCCGAGATATTGGCTTGGCGCGATCAGTGGGCAGATCGGCCCCGCAAGGCCGACTACGCCATACAGGTGCTGTCGCGAGTGCTGTCGTGGGGCATGGATCGCGGCCTGCTGGCGCTCAACGCCGCGGCCGGGATCAAGCAGCTCTACACGAGCAATCGAGCCGATCAGATATGGACGGCTGAGGAGATCGAGCGATACGCCGCCGCTGCTAAATCGCCAGAGGTTGGCTTTATCGTCCGCCTGGCCTGCCTGACCGGCCTGCGCCGCGAAGACCTGGCCTCGCTATGCTGGTCGCACGTCGGAGACCTCGCCATCGTCAAGGCGACGAAAAAGAGCCGAGGGAAGAAAACGGCCGTCATCCCACTGCTGGACGACACGAAGGAGTTGCTCGAAGAGATCCGGTCCCAGCAGCGCCGCCGCCAATCAGAACTGGCCGAGGCTGCTGCGAAGAAGAAGCGACCCGCTCCGGTCGAATGCCTGACCGTCCTATCGAACACGCGTGGTAAGCCTTGGAGCCTAGACGGGCTGGAGCATCAGGTCGTGGATGCCAAGGCCGCCGCCGGGATCGACAAACACCTGCACGACGCGCGGGGCACCTTCGCCACTCGCCTGCGGAGGGCCGGCCTGACCGCCGCTGAAATCGCTGACATCCTCGGCTGGGAAGAGGATCGGGTGCAGCGCCTGCTGGCCGTTTACGTCGATCGGGACAGCATCGTCATGGAGATCGCGAACCGCATCAGGCGGAACGAAACGGCGACAGATTCTCCCAACTAACTCCCAACTGCGTCTTTCGCAGCGGGTCGAAGGGGGAGTAAGTCGTTGAAATGATTGGAGCGGGTAGCGAGAATCGAACTCGCGACATTCAGCTTGGGAAGCTGACGTTCTACCTCTGAACTATACCCGCATCGCCGAAGCGAGCGGCGAAGATATAGGGCGCGGAGCAAAAGAAAAGGCCCGGCGGACCGGGCCTTTCGATTTTTTCAGCCAGGAGGCCAAAGGTCAGTCGCGGACTTCCTCGACCGTGACGCCGCGCGCGGCCAGCATGGACTGAACGCTGTCGGCGCCCGCCAGATGGCCCGCCCCGACCGAGATGAAGGCCGTGCCAGAGCCTTCCAGCATCTTCATGATCTGGTCGGTCCAGTCGGCGTTGCGGCGGGTCAGCATGACTTCATACATTTCAGGCGACTGCGTCTTCATCTCCTGACCGATCAGGGCGTCCAGAACGTCGACCTCGCCCGTCGACCATGCGCCGACCATCTGGCCCAGCACGACCGGCGCCTGATCGAACTCCTTCAGGCCCGAACGCAGCATGGCCAGTTGGGCCTCTTCGGACATGTCGGCGATGAAGCCGATCTGTTGCGGCATGGTCTCAAAGCCCTTGATCGGCTTGCCCGTCGCGGCGGCGCGGGCGTGCAGCACCTGATCCCCGCCGTTCTGAGGCTGGTAGCCGGCCTTGGCGATGCTGGCCATCGCCAGTTGCAGGGCCGCAAACCACGGGCGCAGCGGGTCCAGTTGCGCCGCCGTGGCGCCGATGGAGCGGGCGGCGGCGTCGAGGTCAGCCTGTTCCTCGGTGGTCAGCAGGCTGGACAGGGGGCGGTCGGGCGACACCCCCTTGGACTGGATGATCGGCACGGCGCCCGCGGCGTCGTTAAGGTCGGCGATCTCGAACCAGTATTCATCGGCGCTGGCGAAAGCCTGATCCACCTTGGCGCGGCCCCAGGGGGTTTCCGGCTTCAGCACATGGACGGTGCCGAACAGATAGAGGGTCGAGTCTTCATCCTTCACCACCCACAGGCGCGGGCCGGACCCGGCGGGCGCGGCGACCACGGCGGCCGGATCGGCGGCGGCGGGCGCGGCCTGGGCGAAGGCGGGCGTAGTCGGCGCCAGCAGAACGGCGGCGAGGGCGGCGGCGGAGACGGCGGCGCGGCTCAAAAGGCGATGGATCATTTCAAGCTCCTGGAACGGTGCGAAATGACGGAGGGCCGTCAGCCCTCTTCGTCGATGAAGATGGATTCGATCGGCATCTGGAACAGGCGCGCGATCTTGAACGCCAGCGGCAGGGAGGGGTCGTAACGCCCGGTCTCCAGCGCGTTCACCGTCTGGCGCGAGACGCCCAGTTCCAGCGCCAGATGCGCCTGGCTCCAGTCGCGCTCGGCGCGCAATACCTTGAGGCGGTTTTTCATCGTTTCCTCCTCAACGACGGGCCAGCCACCACCAGGCCCAGGCCACGCCATATCCGATAAGCTGGAACAGCAGGATGGCCATCATGCCGCTCAACAACAGATCAGGCGGCGTCTCGCCGAGCCAGTGCGGCAACTGGATTTCGTCCCGGCGCATCGACAGGACCAGCAGAAGCGGCGCGCCGATCGCGATGCCGCCGATGCCGCCCCAGAACCACGACCATTTGTGGGCTTCGCGCGCGGCCTCATCGATATGGCGCCACCACCACACGCTGATCAGCAGCGCACCGCCCATGACCACGGCCAGAACCGCCGCCGTCATGACGAAACCGGCCAAGCCCGCCTGATCCGACAGAAGGGTCCCGGCGACGCCTCCGATCAGGCCCAGCAGCAACGAACCGGCAAACACCAGAACGGCGCCGCGAATTCCCAACGGCTTGAATGATTTGAGCGACATGGCGATCTCACAGGCAGACGGACAAGTTTGTTTGTCAGCCCAGACGCGCAGCGTCAAGCGTGTTTGTCACCAGCCGCAGCCTTCACACAGGTCTGCTTATTCTGGCCCGTTCAGCAGTTCCGGGCGGCTGAGGGCGCGGGGCGACTGTTCGACAGCGTTCAGCTCGGGCAGTTCCTTGCCTTCGTGGTCGACCTTCAGGTCCTCGAACCGGCGGGCCGAGACCATGACCTGGCTTTCCAGCGAGCCGACGAACTGGTTGTAGCGGGAAACCGCCGCATCCAGGGCCTTGCCGACCGAGGCGGCGTGACCCCCCATGACCGACAGCCGCTTGTAGAGCTCCTTGCCCAGCTTGGCGACGTCCTCGGCGTTGCGGGCCTGTTCCTCGGCGCGCCAGCCGTAGGCGACGGCCTTGCACAGGGCGAACAGGGTGGTGGGCGTGACGATGACCACGCGCGAGGCCATGGCCGTGGTCATCAGGTCCGGCTCATGATCCAGCGCGGCCGCCAGGAAGGCGTCGCCCGGTACGAACATGGCGACGAAGTCGGGGCTGGGCTTGAACTGGTCCTGATAGGCCTTGGACGACAACTGGCGGACGTGGGTCTTCATGCTGGCGGCGGTGCGCAGGGACATGGCGCGGGCCTGCGCCTCTTCGTCGCCGTCGGCCTCGTCGGCGAAGGCCAGCGACACCTTGGCGTCGATGACGAACATGCCGCCGCCCGGCAGTTTGACGATGAAGTCCGGGCGCTGCTGGCGGCCTTCGTCGGTGGCCGAGGAATTCTGTTCCTCGAAGTCGAAGCGGCCCGCCATGCCCGCGGCCTCCAGCACATTGCGGCAGGTCTGCTCGCCCCAGCGACCGCGACGGCCGGTGTTGCCCTTCAGCGCCTCGGTCAGGCGGCGCGCCTCGTCGCGGGTCGCGGTCGAGGCGGCCATCAGCAGATTGAGCTGTTCCTTCAGGCCGCCGGTTTCATCGGCCCGCTGCTTTTCCAGCGCCGTGACGTGCTGCTGAAACTTGGCGAGCGTCTCGGACACCGGCTTGAGCTGGGCCTCCATCCGCTCGCGCGCGACGCGGTCCTGGGCCTGAAAGGTCTCGGTGGCGCGGGCGACCAGCTTGGTCGCCACGGCCTCGGCCGATTGCGAGGCCTGCGCCTTGAGGAACTCCGCCATGGTGTCCCGGCTTTCCTCCATCAGTGCTAGCCGGGCGTCGGCGGCGTCCAGCGCGCCGCGCGTCTTCTGCCAGCCCATATAGGCCCACAGAAAGCCGCCCGCGGCGACGGCCACAATGGCCAACAGAATGAGTTCCAGCATGTTCATGCTCCGTTCCTAGCGGGAGTCGGAGGCAGGTTAAAGCCGGGCGGCGTCAGGGGCGGACGCGGGCACGTCAGGCGCGCCGGTCGGGGGCGCCACAACCAGCGCCTGATGTGTCTGGCCCAACGCTGGATCCTCGGGTCAAGCCCGAGGATGACGGCGGGACGGGTTAGCGTCTCAGCCCAGTTCGGCTTCCAGATCGGCCAGGCGGGCGGCCTGATCCTCGGCGATCAGGGCGTCCAGCATGGGGGCCAGATCGCCCTCCAGAATCTGCGGCAGGCTGTGCAGGGTCAGGCCGATGCGGTGGTCTGTCACGCGCCCCTGCGGGAAGTTATAGGTGCGGATGCGCTCTGACCGGTCGCCCGAGCCGACCTGCGACTTGCGGGCATCCGAGCGGGCCGCGTCCTTGGCCTGACGCTGCATGTCGTACAGGCGGATGCGCAGGTTCTTCATCGCCTTGTCGCGGTTCACGTGCTGCGACTTTTCCGACGAGGTGGCGACAATGCCGGTGGGCAGGTGGGTGATGCGCACCGCCGAGTCCGTCTTGTTAACGTGCTGGCCGCCCGCGCCGGACGAGCGATAGGTGTCGATGCGGATGTCCTTGTCGAGAATCTCGATCTCGACGTCCTCGACCTCGGGCAGGACGGCGACGGTGGCCGCCGAGGTGTGGATGCGGCCGCCCGCCTCGGTCGTCGGCACGCGCTGGACGCGGTGGACGCCGCTCTCGAACTTCAGGCGGCCGAAGACGCCCTCGCCGCTGACGGTAGCGATGATTTCCTTGAAGCCGCCCGCGTCACCCTCGGTCGCGCTGTCGATCTCGACCCGCCAGCCGCGCGTGGATGCGTAGCGCGAATACATGCGGAACAGGTCACCCGCGAACAGGGCCGCCTCGTCCCCGCCAGTGCCCGCGCGCACTTCCAGCACGGCCGAGGCGTTTTCATCGGCGTCGCGCGGGGCCAGCAGCAGGGCGACCTCGCGCTCAAGCTCCGGCAGGCGCTCGGTCAGGGCGTCCAGTTCATCGGCGGCCAGGGCGGCCATTTCCGGGTCGGCGGCCATGGCCTTCAGATCGTCGGCCTCGGCGCGGGCGCGGGCCAGCGCCTGAACCGCGTCGGCCACGGGCTTGAGCTCGGCGTGCTCTTTCGACAGGCGCACGATTTCGGCGCCGTCCGTGGCCGCGCCCATACGCGCCTCCACCTGATGGAAGCGGTCGAGCACCTGATCGAGCCGGGCCTGGGGCAGTCGCAACGGCGTGTCCTTGCAGAGAAAATCGAGGGCGGAGCCTTACCCGCGCCGCGCCGCCGTGTCGATAAAAACGCCTCTACACGCGCTTATGGAGCGATTGTGAACAGCCGTCACAAGCCCGTCAGCCCGGTTTCGTTACAGATGTAAAAACCCTAGCTCCCCCCGTGGATTTATTCGGGCTGAAACCAGATGGAGACAGGGCATGATTCAGGAAAAACCCCCGGAAGGCGCGAAAAACGGCCTGTCCGGCGGCATCGTCCCCGCCGCTGACGTGGTGCGCCTGTGCGCCCTTTATGACGGGTTGCTGGAGCCGGGCGGCGCCGCGCCGGGTCCGGACGCCGAAAATGAGCTGAAGGCCCTCGCCAAGATTTTCGACCTCGACGCCGAGCGCCCGGTCGCAGAGTTGTGGCCCGCCGTGCGCGCCGTTCTGGTGCGTCAGGCGCCGCCGCCCGAAGAGGCCCAGTCTCAGGATCAGGTCGAACCGATGACGGTGCTGCTGGTCGAGGACGACGCCGAAGCCGCCGCCGATCTGACCGAGGCGCTGGACGCCGCCGGGCACCGGGTCGTCGGCCCCTTCCACAGCGCAGAGGCGGCCGAGGCGGCCACGGCCCTGCACGCCATCGATCTTGCCCTGCTGGACATCAACCTGTCGGGCGAGGCGACGGGCGTCGATCTGGCCCGCAGCCTGAAAGCGCGGTGGGGCGTGCCGGTGATCTTCCTGTCCGGCGATGTGACGGCCGCGGCGCAGAACGCCGAACTGGCCGCCGCCATGGTCATCAAACCCTATCGCGGGCGCGACGTGCTGGACGCCATTGCCCGGCTGGAAACCGTCTGAGGGCGGCGCCGGGCCATTGCCACGCGGCCCCGGACCTGCGCCTGATGGCGACAGAAAGATGCACAGACGGCTGAGGAACTGAATGGACACCTTCTTCCTGTTCCTGCTGGTCGGCATATTGGCGCAGTCGGTCGATGGCGCCCTGGGCATGGCCTATGGGGTGATCTCATCTTCGGTGCTGCTGGCGCTGGGGGTGCCGCCCGCCACGGCCTCGGCCAGCGTCCACGCCGCCGAGGTCTTCACCACCGCCGCCTCGGCCGGCAGCCATATCTGGCACAGGAATGTGGAGTGGCGGCTGCTGCTGCCGCTGGCCATCGCGGGCGTGATCGGCGGGATGCTGGGCGCCTATGTGCTGACCGGGCTGGAGGCGTCGACGATCAAGCCGTTCGTCGTCGCCTATCTGGCGCTGGTCGGGGTCTGGATCCTGTGGCGGGCGGGGCATGACATCCGGCCGCGCCGCCTGCCCGCATGGGTGACCGGGCCGCTGGGTCTGGTCGGCGGATTTCTGGACGCCATCGGCGGCGGCGGCTGGGGCCCCACCGTCACCTCTTCCATGGTCGGCGCAGGCCAGGAGCCGCGCCGGGCCATCGGCACGGTCAACACGGCCGAGTTCTTTCTGACGGTCGCCATCTCGGCCACCTTCGTCTGGGCGCTGGTCTCGGGCCACTGGAAAGAGGCGGGGGCCCTGCAGAACCACGCCGCAGCCGTGGCCGGTCTGGTGGTCGGCGGCCTGATCGCCGCCCCCTTCGCGGGGCTGATCGTCAAGAAGGCGCCGCGCAAGGTGCTGACCTACGCCGTCGGCGGCCTTCTGATCGTGCTGGCCCTGTTTCAGGGCGCCCAACTGCTGTTCTAGGCGCCCGCTGACCTGCTGCGCCTAGACGGGATAGGTGTCGATGAAGCTGGGGCGCTGCTCCAGCTTCATCTGCAGGGCGACAAGGTTCGGGCGGCCCGTCTTCCAGTCGTAATCCGGGTGGCGGAAGCCGATCCAGGTGACGGCGATCCCGGCCGTCAGCACGCCCATGTCCAGCCGGTCCG
This sequence comes from Brevundimonas diminuta, assembly GCF_039673845.1. GTDB lineage: Bacteria > Pseudomonadota > Alphaproteobacteria > Caulobacterales > Caulobacteraceae > Brevundimonas > Brevundimonas diminuta_E. The sequence goes on from NZ_JBDJMK010000011.1 coordinate 147,783, forward strand.
CATCCGGGGCCGCAGCTTCCAGCGCATCAAGGGCGCGGCCCATGTTGAGCGTCCAGCGCTCGATCCATGACGGAGAGCGTTCCTGTTCCGGGCGGCGCTTTTCCAGCACCAGTTTGACGCCCATCTCCAGCGCCGCATTGGCCAGCGTCTCCAGCCGCTTGACCCGCAGACGCTCAGCCCCGTCCGCCGGAAGCAGGCGCGCGCCCGAGCCCAGCGCATCCAGATATTCGGCGATCACCGGACTGTCGGTCAGCGGCAGGCCGTCCTGCGCGATCAGGGTCGGCACCTGCACCACTGGATTGGTCGACAGCAATTCCGGCGCGTTGCCGTAGGGATCGACGGCGATCTCTTCGAGCGCCAGCCCCTTTTCGCGAGCGACGATACGGGCCTTGCGCGCGAAGGGCGAAGGGGTGGTGATGTAGAGTTTCATGGTTCAGCCGTCTTCATTCAGCGGGGATCATGCCGCCGTGGGAGCCACGCATCGCTTGTCGCGGAACAGGGCCCATTCCTCGCACTGACGCCCGTCTTCAAAGACGCAGACGCCGTATTCATCGCCGCTGGCGCTGCGGCGGATTTCCGATTTTCCGCCCTCGTTCTGACAATGGACGGACGCCGGATTGGCCATGCCCACGGCCGCGGCCGGTTCCGTCGGCGGCGCCTCAGCCTCTCGCGAGGGCGCGCAGGCGGCCACGGCCAGCAACAGGGCGGCCAGCAGGGTCTGTTTCATCATGGCGTCCCCCTCCGACGTCTGACTATTCGGCGGCCGCGCGGGCGGCGTCCAGTTCGGCGGCCTTTTCCTCGACCTGAGCGACGATCTCGTCGATCATGCCGTCATTGGCCTGTTTATGCGCGATCTTGCCGTTCAGATAGACCATGCCCGCGCCCTTGCCGCCGCCGGTGAAGCCGACGTCGGTGTAAAGCGCCTCGCCCGGCCCGTTGACCACGCAGCCGATGATCGACAGCGACATGGCCGTCGAGATATGGGCCAGCCGCTCTTCCAGAATCCCCACCGTCTCGATGACGTTGAAGCCCTGACGCGCGCAGGACGGGCAGGCGATGATGTTCACCCCCCGGTGACGCAGGCCCAGCGATTTCAGGATGTCGAAGCCGACCTTGATTTCCTCGACCGGGTCGGCGGCCAGCGAAACGCGGATGGTGTCGCCGATGCCCGACCACAGCATATTGCCCATGCCGATGGCCGACTTGATGGTGCCGGTGCGCAGGGGGCCCGCCTCGGTCACGCCCAGATGCAGGGGGCAGTCGATGGCCTCGGCCAGTTGCTGATAGGCGGCGACCGTCAGGAAGGGGTCGGACGCCTTCACCGAAATCTTGAACTCGTGAAAATCCAGATCCTGAAGGATGCGGGCGTGGTTCAGCGCGCTTTCAACCATCGCATCGGGGCAGGGCTCGCCGTATTTTTCCAGCAGGTCCTTCTCCAGCGACCCGGCGTTGACGCCGATCCGCATCGAACAGCCGTGGTCGCGGGCCGCCTGAACGACCTCCTTCACCCGGTCGATCGAGCCGATGTTGCCCGGGTTGATGCGCAGGCAGGCGGCGCCCGCCTCGGCCGCCTCGATCCCCCGGCGATAATGGAAGTGGATGTCGGCCACCAGGGGCACGCGGGCCTCGCGCGCAATGGTGCGGAAGGCCGCCGTCGAGTCTTCATCAGGGCAGGAGACGCGGACGATGTCGGCCCCGGCCTCCTCCAGCTGACGGATCTGCTCCAGCGTCGCCGCCGCGTCGGACGTCGGCGTATTGGTCATCGACTGGACGCTGATCGGGGCGCCGCCGCCGACAGCGACCTTGCCCACCATGATCTGGCGGCTGGGGCGGCGCTCGATATGGCGCCAGGGACGGATGTGGCCGAGGGCAGAACTATCGCTCATGACAGGTCGAACATAGGCCAAGAAGAGCGGCAAAACCACGACAGGCGGCAAAAGATCGCGCCCTGACAGCGGAAATCAGGCCGCAGGCGCCGCCGGAGTCGCGGCAGGGGCGGGCTGATAGGGCTGCGGGCCGGGCGCAGCCGCAGGCGGGGCGGCGGCCGCAGCGGCCTGCGCCGCGCTCTGGGCGGCCCTGACGCGGGCGGCCTGTGCGGCGGCGGCGCGGGCTTCGGACTCACGCTCGGCGGCGCGGGCGCGGTTGTTCAGCGTTCCCAGCGGCGACTGGGGCGCGGACAGGACGCCGCCATGTTCGCCGTTCAGATAGATATCGAAGGCCGCCGGATCCGGCGTGTCGATGGTGGCCGACAGGTCCGGCGGCGCGCGCCAGGCCTCGCCCGCCGCCAGCTGGCGCGCGAAGACGATGCGGCCGTCGCCCTGACGGATCACCAGAATGGCAGGCTTGCGCGCCTGCAGGACGACCTGCGACGCCGTGGCCGAGGCCCCGTAGATCGCCCCCCGCGGGTTGAAGGCGGCCTGAACCGGCGGCGCGGCCTGCACCGGCGCATTGGGGTCATCCGGATCAATGCCGGTCAGTTCGGCCTCCAGCCCCGGCGTGATGTACATGGCGGGCGTCGTCTGATCCGGCGGCGCGGCCATGGGCGCCCCCAGATAGATGGCCTGCTCGCGCTGGCGGTCCGCCTGCCCGGCCCAGTCTTCCGGCAGGGCGACGAGGTCCGAGGGATGGGGCTGCTCGATACGGTTCAGGTGCTGGAAGACGTTCCAGCCGACCACCACGGCCAGAAAGACGCCGATGACGCCCAGAATCTTGGGCGAGTTCTGGCGCACCTGTTGCAGGGAGACGCCCGTCGGCGGCTGCAGCGGCACGGCGGCGTCGGGGTATTCCTGCTTGAACCGTTCGACCGCGCTCAGTTCGTCCAGACCCAGGGCGGCGGCATAGGCGCGCACATAGCCGATCGAAAAGATGCGCGACGGCAGGACCGCGTAGTCGCCCTGCTCCAGCGCGGTCAGAAAGCGCGGATGCACCCGGGTCTTGGTCGACAGTTCGGCCATGGACAGGCCCGACGCCAGCCGCGCCGCGCGCAGTTCGCCGCCCAGAGAGCCGTCCGCGGGCTCTTCCAGTTGCGCCGGGGCGGGCGTCTGCAGCGTCTGATCCGGCGTCGCCTCGGCGTCGAAGTCGAAGGCGGCTTGCCGATCCTTGTCCATAAGGCCGGGATTCCGTCACGCAAAAGGGCGTCGATGCGCCCGTCACCCCCGCTTAAACGAGGCGCGCAGCCCGGGCAACGCGCGAAAGCGGTCCCGCTCGCTCAGACGACGACGTTCAGCTTGCGCGCCAGCGACTCGATCTCGCCCCGCACCGACCCGGCGGAGGAACCCAGCAGGACGTTCATGCCGCGCCGCGCCGCGTTCAGGTCGGCCGACAGCACCATCCGCTTGACCGGCCCCACCCCGCCCGCCGGCACCGACAGGCGATTATAGCCCAGCGTGATCAGGGCGAAGGCCTCCAGAGGACGCCCAGCCAGTTCGCCGCACACCGACACCGGCGTGGCGCTGTCGGCGCATTTCTGCTGGATCTCGGCCAGGGCGCGCAGGAAGGGCGGCGACAGGGCGTCATAGCGTTCGGACACCCGCGGATTGGTCCGGTCGGCGGCGAACATATACTGCATCAGGTCATTGGTGCCGATCGAAACGAAGTCGGTCAGCGGCAGCAGCGCATCCAGATGCCACAGCAGGCTGGGGCATTCGATCATGGCGCCGACCCGCAGCAGGGACGGCAGCGGACGACCCCGACGCCGCGCCCAGTCGCATTCGACATCGACCAGTTCACGCGCGGCGCGGAACTCGTCCACCGTAGCGATCATCGGGAACATGACGCGCAGCTCTCGCCCGGCGGCGGCGGTCAGCAGGGCGCGGATCTGCATCCGCAGCAGGGCCGGACGATCCAGCCCCATGCGGATGGCGCGGCGGCCCAGCGCCGGGTTCTCTTCACGCTCATTGTCCAGATAGGGCAGCACCTTGTCGCCGCCGATATCCAGGGTGCGGAAGGTGACGGGCCGGTCGGCCGCCGCATCCAGCACCAGCTTGTAGAGCGCCGTCTGTGAATCCAGTCGCGGCAGTTCGTCCGAGACCATGAACTGGAACTCGGTGCGGAACAGGCCGATGCCCTCGGCGCCGGTCGCGCTCATGTTTTCCAGATCCACCGCCAGCCCAGCATTGGTCAGCAGCATGATCCGCTTGCCGTCTTTCGTGACGGCGGGAATGTCGCGCAACTGGTCGAATTCGGCCCGGCGCTGTTCGCGCACGGCCATGCGGCTCTCGACCGCCGCCAGCATATCGGCGCGGGGCCGCAGATAGGCCTCGCCCGTCTCGCCGTCGACGATGACCTGATCGCCCTCGGTCAGGCGATCGCGCAGGCCCTGCAGGCGGCCGACGCACGGAATCTGCAGGGCGCGGGCGACGATGGCCGCGTGGGCGGCGGCCGAGCCTTCTTCCAGCAGCAGGCCGCGCAGCTTGTCGCGCGGATATTCCAGCAGGTCCGCCGGACCCAGATTCTTGGCCACCAGTATGGCGTCGTCAGGCAGGTCGCGTTGACCGGGCTGATCGCCCGCCATCAGCCGCAGCAGGCGGTTGGCCAGATCCTCGAAGTCGTGCAGCCGCTCGCGGATATAGGGGTCGCGGGCGTTGGCGAAACGGGCGCGATGCTCGCTGCGGACGCGATCCACGGCGGCTTCGGCGGTCAGGCCCGAACGCACCGCCTCTTCCAGCGACCGGTTCCAGCCCCGGTCGTCGGCGAACATCCGATAGGTTTCAAGCACCTCATAGGGGGTGCCGCCCAGCTTGCCCTGACTGCCTTCCAGCAGGGCGTCGATGCTGGTGCGCAGCCGCTCCAGCGCCTCCTTTAGCCGGACCTCTTCCGCCGCCGGATCGTCGGCCAGCAGGTGTTCGGGCGCGATCGGCGCCTCGTGCAGCACAGCCCGACCGAACGACAACCCCTCGGCGAACTTCTGCCCCTTCAGCCGCTCGGGCCGGTGGGGCGCCACCTCGACGTCGCGCAGTTCCTCCAGCGCCAGCAGCTCGCCCGAGGCCACCGTCTCGGCCAGAACCATGGCGATGGTCTGGATGTCCTCGATCTCTTCCTCGTCATAGCGACGGGCGGCGCGATTCTGGACGACCAGAACGCCGATGGCCCGGCCGCCGCGCAGCAGGGGCGCGCCGAGGAAGGCGTGATAGGGGTCTTCGCCCGTTTCCGGCCGATAGGAGAAGCTGGGGTGCGACTGGGCGTCCGACAGGCTGATCGGCTCGGCCGTGCGGGCCACCTCGCCGACCAGACCCTCGCCGGGGCGCAGGCGGGTGTTGTGGACGGCCTCGGGATTCAGACCCTCGGTGGCGAACAGTTCAAGCTCGCCCGAAGCCCGCCGCAGATAGATGGAGCAGACCTCGGCCACCATGGAGCGGGCGATGATCCGCACCACCATGTTCAGCCGGTCCTGAGCGGGAACGGCGCCGTCGGCCCCGGCCAGAGCCTCGCGGATCTGGCGCAGCAGAAGGCGGGGCCCCCTCGCCGTCACTGCCACGCCCTTGACCATGCCTGCTCCCGCCTTGCCGCCCTCTGGCTTTCGTTTCCAGATAGGGCGGCGCTTCCGATATCCTAGTCTTCCGCGTCCAGACCGTAGGCCGCGTGCAGCGCCCGAACCGCCAGTTCGGCGTAGTCCGAATCGATCAGCACGCTGATCTTGATTTCCGAGGTCGAGATGGCCTGGAACTTCACGCCCTTGTCGGCCAGGGCGCGGAACATGGTCTGGGCCACGCCCGCGTGGCTTCTCATGCCCACGCCGATCACCGAGACCTTGGCCACATCGTCGTCGACGCGGATTTCCTCAAAGCCGATATCGGCCTTGGCCGCGCTCATCAGATCGGCGGCGCGGCGCGCGTCGCGGCGGCCGGTCGTGAAGGTCAGGTTGACCGCGCCTTCAGTGCGGGCCTGGCTCTGCACGATCATGTCGACATTGACCTCGGCCTCGGCCAGGCGGGTGAAGACGTCGGCCGGAGCATCCGTCCGGTCCGACAGGCCAAGCAGCGTGATCCGGGCTTCGTCCCGGCTCATGGTCACGCCGGAAACGATGCGCTTTTCCACGATCTCATCCTCGTCGCAAATCAGGGTGCCGGCGTGTTGCGGCAGAATTCCGTTTTCATCCGGCTCGATAAAGCTGGACAGGACGCGCACCGGCACGCGCTTGTGCATGGCCAGTTCGACCGAGCGGGTCTGCAGCACCTTGGCGCCCAGCGACGCCATCTCCAGCATTTCTTCGTAGGACACCTTTTCCAGACGCCGGGCGCGGCTCTGGATGCGCGGGTCGGTCGTATAGACGCCGTCCACGTCGGTGTAGATGTCGCACGGCGCGCCCAGCGCCGCCGCCACCGCCACGGCCGAGGTGTCCGAGCCGCCCCGGCCCAGGGTGGTGATCCGCCCGCCGCGCGTCACGCCCTGAAAACCCGGCACGATGGCGATCTCGCCAGCGTCCAGTGCAGCGCCCAGAGCCTCGCCTTCGACGCTTTCGATGCGGGCGCGGCCGTGGGCGTCGTCGGTCAGGATCGGGATCTGCCAGCCCATCCAGCTGCGCGCCTTGAAGCCCATGTTGCGCAGGGTCAGGGCCAGAAGGCCCGACGTGACCTGTTCGCCCGAGGCGACCACCACGTCATATTCGTCGTCCGTCAGGGGGCCGTCGCCGTACAGGCCCGGCGCCGGGGCGCCCGCGCCGTCGGTCCAGGCCACTAGTTCATTGGTCTTGCCCGCCATGGCCGAAACGACCACGGCCACGCCCTTGCCTCTGGAAGCCTCGGCGGCGACGATGCGCGCCGCACGACGGATGCGTTCCAGGTCGGCCATGGACGTGCCGCCGAACTTCATCACCAACCGGTTCGTATCGGCCCGCGTCATCCCTGCGCCTGATCCCCCTGCTTGCATGGCGGGCGAAGGCGGTCCATGCCTCTGCCCATGCCCGCTTCTAACGACAGCCTTGATCCGCGCAAACCCCAAAGCGAAGAGGGTTTTTCACCCTTTGCTACCGATCGTGCCGAAGGGCCCAGCATCGACCCGGCCGATGTGGCGCGCTTTTCGGCCCAGGCGGCTGAATGGTGGGATCCGAAAGGCCCCTTCGCCCCCCTGCACCGCTTCAATCCCGCGCGGCTGAAATTCGTGCGCGACCGGGCGGCGGAACACTTCGACCGCGATGTGCGCGCGCGTGCGCCCTTCAGCGGCCTTAGCCTGATCGACATCGGCTGCGGCGGCGGCCTGATCGCCGAGCCAATGCGGCGCATGGGCTTTGACGTCACCGCCATCGACGCCTCGTCCGAGAACATCGGCACCGCCCGCGCCCACGCCGATCAGGTCGGGCTGGACATCGCCTATCGCGCCGCCACGGTGGAGCAGATGGTCGAAGCGGGCGCCGGGCCGTTCGATGTCGTGCTGACGATGGAGGTCATCGAACACGTCGCCGATCCGGAGGCCTTCATCCGCGCCTGCTCGAAGCTGATCAAGCCGGGCGGCCTGATGATCGTCGCCACCCTGAACCGCACGCTGAAGGGGCTGCTGCTGGGCAAGGTCGCGGCGGAATATGTGCTGCGCTGGGTGCCGGCCGGCACCCACGACTGGCGCCAGTTCCTCAAGCCCGACGAACTGCGCGCCATGCTGGACGGCGAGCCTCTGACCGTCACCGGCCCCTATGGTCTGGCCTATGACCCGCTGAACGACCGCTGGAGCGAGGGCGACGACGTGGGCATCAACTATATGATGATGGCGACCCGCGACGCATGATCGGCCCGCGCCGCATCGTCCTGACCGGCGGTCCCGGATCGGGCAAGACGACGCTGCTGGAGGCGCTGTCGGCGGCAGGCCATGCGACCTCGCCCGAGGCCGGGCGCGCCATCATCCGCCGCCAGCAGGCGATCGACGGCGAAGCCCTGCCGTGGAAGGACCGGGCCCTGTTCGCCGAACTGATGCTGGACCGCGAACTTGAGGCCCACGCCCGCGCCGAAAGCGCCGCCGGGCCGGTCTTCTTCGATCGCGGCGTGCCGGACGTGGTCGGATACCTGACGCTGTGCGGCCTGCCGGTCCCGGCCCATATGGAGCGGGCGGCGCAGGATGTCCGCTATGACCGGCGCGTCTTCATCGCCCCGGTCTGGCCCGAGATCTTCGGCCAGGACGCCGAGCGCAAACAGGATCTGGACGAGGCCCGCCGCACCTTCGACGCCATGGCCGCCGTCTATCCGCGCTTCGGCTATGAGCTGATCGAACTGCCCAAAGCGCCCGTGTCCGAGCGCCTCGACTTCGTGCTGAAGACGCTTACAGCGGCCTGACCATATAGCGGGCGTCGTCGCCATAGCTGGCCAGCTTCTCGGCCATGCCCGGCGGGTTCTGAATCTCGAAACCGTTGCGCGCCCAGAAGCTTGATGCGTCGTTGACCGCCACCAGCGCCACGGCCGGCCAGCCTGCGTCCTTCGCCTCCTGCGCCACGCGCTCGACCACCGGCCGGGTGAAGCCGCCGCCGCGCGTGTCGGGGTGCAGGGCTAGGTCGTGCAGATAGACCACCTCGGCCTCAGCCGGGATGGCGTCGATCAGCACATTCAGCGCCGGGGCCGCATTCAGCTTCCAGGGATAGGCGACCAGATAGCCCATGATCGTTCCGTCCTGCGCCGCCAGGACGAAACATCCCTGCGGATAGAGGTCCAGACGGTTGGCGAAACAGGCGCGCTCTTCGGGATGATCGGGAAAGGACACATGGGCCACCGCCACCACGCCATCGAGGTCGCCCGGCGTCATGGCCCGCCAGCTCAGTTCGGACAGCGGGCGTTCAGCTCCGCCCTGTTGAATCGCCATTGCACGCTCCGGTTCTCGTCATCGTCCGCCCCTTCGATCCGGGCGGTCAGTATTTCCCCCGTGCGCTCATAGATGATGCGGTGCGGAAAGTCGTTGCCCGGATTGGCGAAAACCGCCCGCTGCGGGCCGCTGTCGATCAGGCGGAAGGGTGTTGCGGGCGCGCCATCGGGCTGGGCGAAATAGGCCAGACCGCCATCTTTCCGAGGGGCGATGCGCGCGCTCTCGAAGCCGCTGCGGCCATTGCGCACAGTCACCGAGTGGCCGACGATCAGTCCCGCGCGCGGGTCGCTCCAGGTCTCGGACGCCTCGCGCCCGCCGGAACAGTCCAGCCAGTAGCCCGCCAACCATGACAGGTCGGCCGCAGGCGACACGGGCGCGGCGGTCTGCAACAGGGCGGCGGCCAGCAGGCTGGAAACGGACATGGGTTCTTCCCTCCTCAAGGACGGAAGGAAGGTTACGCCGCACTCACGGCGCGGGCTTGTAGGAATGCGACGCCAGCTGTCGCGCCAGTTCCGCCTGTTCGCGCGCCCAGGCGGTGGCGGTGCAGCCCAGGAAACGGCGGAAATCGCGCGCCATCTGCGGCTGGTCGAAATAACCTGCGGCCAGACCCGCCTCCAGCCAGGACGCGGCGTCGGCGTCCTGGCCCATCGCGTGATCGAAGATGCGGCGGAAGCGGAAGACCGAGCGCAGGGTGCGCGACGCCACGCCGACGCGGTCGCGGAACCGGCGCTGCAGGGCGCGGCGTTCGGCCGAGTTCAGGAGCGGCCCCTCAAGATCGCCCTCGGCGGCGGCGACCTGGGCGCGGACGGCGGGGTCGATGCGCCAGTCGCCCGCCCGGCGCTGATCCTGCAGCCAAGCGCCCAGGGCGGCGGCCTGCCCCGCCGGATCGCCGGGCGGCGCCGTGAAGCCGTCCAGCCGGGCCACGAGGTCCAGCCGCCGATCCGTCGCCTCGATCAGCGGGCGGCCGAGAAATTCCCGCGCGCCGTCCGGCTCGAACTTGGCGGCGACGATCTCGACCGGACCGACCGGGCGGATGGCCATCGGCCGAGTCATCTGACCAGCGAAGATCACCGGCGGCTGAAGACGGAAAACACCGTCGACGTCCTGTTCTTCATAGGGGGCGGCCAGATCGACCACCAGCTCGGGACAGCCGTCCGGCGCGATGCGCTGCACCCCGCCGCTGGGGCGCGGCGCGGCGTAGGTCCACAGCAGACGCACGAAGGGCCGCAAGGCGTCAGGCGGGGCGAATTCCTTGTAACGCTCCCCCTGCCCCATCTGCGGTCAGTTCGCCTTCTTGGGATCGGGCGGCAGGCTGGGCAGGGGGGCGCAGGGCACGCCGTCGTCCTTCAGCTTCTTCACCTCGGCGGCCGTGGCCTCGCCGTAGATTTCGCGCTTTTCGCTGCGGCCTTCGTGGATGTCGCGGGCCTCGCGGGCGAAGGCGTCGCCGACATAGTCGAAGTTCTGCTCGACGTGATCGCGCACCTGCTGCGCCGCCTGCATCATCATCGACTGCACCTGCTTCATGGCGTCGGGCAAGGGCGTGGCCTTCTTCGTGCCCGAGACGGCCGGGGCCATCACCTGTTTCCTGACCGTCTTCGAGCCGCAGAATGGGCATTCGACCAGACCGCGCGCCGCCTGATCGTCATAGTCGGAGGATGAGCCGAACCACGCCTCAAAGCCGTGGTCCAGATCGCAGGACAGGGCGTAGCGGATCATTGCGGCGGGTCGAACGGCCGCCCGTTCCGCAGCGACGGGACCGAGGCGCGCGCCTTGTCGACCGCGCTCAGGTCCAGACTGGCGTGCAGGACGCAGGGCTCGTCATGATCGGCCTTGGCGATGATCTCGCCCCACGGCCCGATGACCAGAGAGCGGCCCCAGGTCTGGCGGCCATCCTCATGGGTTCCACCCTGTGCGGGCGCCAGGACGAAGGCCCCCGTTTCGATGGCGCGGGCGCGCAGCAGCGTCTCCCAGTGCGCCTCGCCCGTCGGGCGGGTGAAGGCGGCGGGACCGGCGATCATCACCGCCCCGGCCTGCGCCAGAGCGCGGTGCAGATGGGGGAAGCGCACGTCATAGCAGATGGTCAGGCCCAACCCGCCCCATGGCGTATCGGCGACCACCGCTCCGTCGCCCGGCCGCACCGAGGCGCTCTCGCGATAGGTCTCGCCGTTCGGCAGGTCGACGTCGAAGACATGCAGCTTGTCATAGCGGGCCGTGATCGCCCCGGTCGGGTCGATGAGCAGGGCGCGGTTGGCGGCGCGGCCGTCCGCATCCTGATCCGCGCGCACAATGGCCGAACCGATCAGCAGCCAGACGCCCAGTTCTGCGGCCAGCGCCCGCAGGCCCACGACCGCCGGATCGGCGCCCTCATCCCACAGCGCCTCGTCCCGAAGGCCGCGCCGCTGTTCCAGAAAATTGGTCCCTTCCGGGGTCAGGATGAAACGCGCCCCCTCGGCTGCCGCCTGACGGATCAGGGGCTCGGCATGGGCCAGCCCTGCGGCCGCCGTCGCCGGCGTCCGCGTCTGGATCAGGGCGATGGGAAGGGCGTCCGACACTCAGGCCGCCAGCAGGGCGTCAAGCTCGCCCCTGCGATCCAGAGCATGGATGTCGTCCGAACCGCCGACGTGCTTTCCGTCGATGAAGATCTGCGGGAAGGTGGCCGCGCCGCCCGAGCGCTCGACCATCTCGGCCTTCTTCACCGGGTCGTTGGAGGCGACGATATCCGTATAGGTCGCGCCCTTGCGGTCCAGCAGGGCCAGGGCGCGAATGCAGTAGGGGCAGCCGGGCTTGGTGTAGATGACGACTTCGGCCAAGGGAGACTCCTGAAGGCGAATGGGAAGGTTCCGCTTCATTTAAGCGGTTCGCGCGCATTTTTCACCCTCGCGATGACGGCCAGGTCCACGGCGCGCGCTCCGGCCTCCATCAGGACGCGCGCGCAGGCCTCGGCGGTGGCGCCCGTGGTCAGCACATCGTCGATCAGCAGCAGGCGCCGCCCCTTGATCCGCCGCCGCCCCGCCTCGGTCACGGCGAAGGCCGTTTTGACGTTCAGCCGTCGCCCGCGCGCGGATTTTCCGCCCTGACTGGCGGTCGGCAGGGGCCGGATCAGGGCGTCGGGCAGATAGTCGAGACGCGCCGCGCGGGCCAACGGCCGGGCGATCTCGGCGGCCTGATTGAAACGGCGCGACAACAGGCGGCCGCGGTGCAGGGGCACGGGGACCACGGCGTCAGCCCCTTCGATCAGGGCCGCGGCCGAACGGCTGATCCACCGGGCGAACAGGGGGGCGAACTGCTGCTGGTCGCCGTGCTTGAATTTCAGGATGATCCCGCGCGACGCCTCGTCATAGACGCAGGCCGCCCGCGCCCGCTCGAAGGCGTAAGGGCTGGCCGTGCAGGCCGCGCACCGGTCCGCCGCGAAGTCGCCGCCGTCATATTCGAACGCCGCGCCGCAGCCGTCGCAGACCGGCGCCTCCAGAAAGGCCACCCGGCTCCAGGCGTCGGGCGACAGGCCCGCCGAGGCCGACGCCTCGCGGCTGTCGTGAGCGACGGGCGGCAACAGAATATCCAGCAGGCCCCGGCCCGCATCGCGCGCGCCGGATGCTAAAGGCGAAGTCACGCCTTTTATTCGACCTCGCCAGCCCCCATCCTGAACCGACATGAGCGCCCCCTCTTCCTCCTCCGGTCCCCCGATCATCTTCGACGCCGCCCGCCGCGCCGCGCGCCTGAACCGCGCCGAGCGACGTTTCCCTGACGCCGACTTCCTGCACCTGCGCGCCGCAGACAATGCAGTGAACAGTCTAGAGGTGATCCTGCGCGAGTTTCAGACGCCCGTCGACCTGTCGCCGCACCCCGGCGTCTTCGCCCGCGCCCTGGCCGACAGCCCGGCGCGCGAACGGGTGGCCCAGGTCCGCGCCGTCGGCTCGGCGGCCGAGCGCGCCGCGCCTGGCGCCGGACCGCTGGGGCTGGAGGACGGATCGGCCGATCTGATCGTCAACCTGCTGGGCCTGCACTGGGCCAACGACCTGCCCGGCGCGCTGAGCCAGATCCGCCGCGCGCTGAAGCCCGACGGCCTGTTCGTCGCCAGCCTGTTCGGGGCCGCGACGCTGAAAGAGCTGCGCGGCGTGCTGACCGAGGCGGAGCTGGAAGTGAATGGCGGAGCGCAGGCGCGCGTTTCGCCCTTCGCCGACGGCTTCGACGGCGCGGCCCTGCTGCAACGGGCCGGGTTCGCCCTGCCGGTGACGGATGTGGACCGGGTGACGGTGCGCTATGGCGACCCTTTCGCCCTGATGCGCGACCTGCGGGCGATGGGCGAGACGAACGTGCTGGCCGGGCCCATCCGGCCGCTCAACCGCGCCGTGCTGGCCCGCGCGGCCCAGCTTTACGCCGAACGCCACGCCGAGGCGGACGGACGCATCCCCGCCACCTTTGAAATGGTGCACCTGGCCGGATGGGCGCCGCACGACAGCCAGCAGAAGCCCGCCAAGCGCGGCTCGGCCAAGACCCGTCTCGCCGACGCTCTGGGCGTCCGCGAACAGACCGGCGAAGAGGGCTGAGGTCAGGCCCCGTCGATCGCCGCGCTGATGGTGGTCGAGATGTAGTTGTACATGGCGCTCGACTCTGCGGCGAACGCGGTCACGGCCAGAATGATGGCCAGAAAGATCAGGGCGCAGATCAGGCCGTATTCAATGGCCGTGGCGCCGCCTTCGTCGCGGAGGAACCGGTAGATGAAACCCTTCACGTCCGGCCCTCCCCTGTCGTCGGCCCGTCAGAGCAGATCGCGCAACCAGGCGATCAGCGGTTCGTCGGCCGGAGGCATGGGATAGGCCGACAGCTTGTCCGGCTTCACCCAGGCCAGACCCGCGTGCTCGCGCGCCTCGACCACGCCGGACCAGCGCCGGCACAGGTAGAGTGGCATCAACAGATGAAAGGATTCGTAAGCGTGACTGGTAAACACGAAGGGGGCGAGACAGGCCTCCTTCACGTCGATGCCCAGTTCTTCCTTCAGCTCACGGATCAGGGCGGCTTCGGGCCGCTCGCCCGGCTCGACCTTGCCGCCGGGAAACTCCCACAGGCCCGCCAGTTGCTTGCCCTCGGGCCGTTTGGCGATCAGCACGCGGCCGTCCGGGTCGATCAGGACGGCGGCGACAACCAGGACGGTGGGAACGGCGGGCGTCTCGCTCACGAGCGGTAGTCCCCGTTGATCTCAATGTAGCGTTTGGTCAGGTCGCAGGTCCACACCGTCGCCGCGGCCCGGCCCGAGGCGACATGGACGGTGATGTCGATCTCGGGGTTCTTCATATAGGCGCTCATGACCGCCTCGTCGTAGGTCGGCGAGGGTGCGCCGTCGACGGCGGCGACGTGCGGACCGAAGCGGATGGCCAGACGGTCGCGGTCGACCGCCTCCTCGGTCTTGCCCACGGCCATGACAATGCGGCCCCAGTTGGCGTCCTCGCCCGCGATGGCGGTCTTGACCAGAGGGCTGTCGGCGATCGACTTGGCCAGTTTGCGCGCCGAGGCGGGCGAAGCGGCGCCCTCCACCGTCACCTTGACGAATTTGGTCGCGCCCTCGCCGTCCTTCACCAGCTGGTGGGCCAGATCGAGCATGACGTCGTCCAGCGCCGCCGAGAACTCCTTCAGGCGGCGGTCGCCGACGCGGCCGATGCGCGGCGCGCCGGACGCCCCCGTGGCGAACAGCAGCGCCGTGTCATTGGTCGAGGTGTCGCCGTCCACCGTCACCGAGTTGAAGGTGGTGCGGACGTGCAGGTTCAGCAGGGCCTTCAGCACCGGCGGGGCGATGTCGGCGTCGGTGACGATGAAGGCCAGCATGGTCGCCATGTCCGGCGCGATCATGCCCGAGCCCTTGGCGATGCCGGCGATGCGGACCTTGACGCCTTCGATCTCGCACTCGGCGTAAGACCCCTTGGGGAAGGTGTCCGTGGTCATGATGCCCAGACCGGCCTGCGCCCAGTTGTCAGCCTTCAGACCGGCTTCGACATCGGACAGGCGGGCGGTGATCTTCTTGTCGTCCAGCACCACGCCGATGACGCCGGTCGAGGCCAGCATGACGTCGCGCTGGCGACAGTCGAAGCGTTTGGCGATTTCAGAGGCCGTACGCCGCGCGGCGTCGGCGCCGGCCTTGCCGGTGAAGGCGTTGGCGCAACCGGCGTTGACGACCAGGGCCTTGACCCCCTCGCCGCCCTTGTCGGCGTCCAGATGACGCTTGCACCAGTCGACCGGGGCCGAGCCGACCTTGTGCCGGGTGAAGACGCCCGCGCAGGACGCGCCCTGCGGAAAGCGGAAGACCACCAGATCGTCGCGCTCGTGCTTGTAGAAGCCCGCGCGCGCCGTCGCGATCTCGACCCCTCCGATGGGCGGAATGGCCGGGAAAGGCACGGCCAGCGGCGAGATCATCAGGCCCGGCTTGCCCGGCGCGGCGTCCGTCTTTGCAGGCGACGCCGACTGGGTCGCGCGTTTCAGCGCCGAGGCCAGCGGATCCAGCGCCTTTTCAAGGGCGGTTTCAATCATCTTGCCGGTCGAGGCGGACTTGGAAGGCGGCTGGCTCATGAAGCTTTTCCGGCAGGGGGAGGAGCGGAGTTTTGAAGGGCGGGCGCGGCGGCGGCGGGCGCCTTGGGGGCCTTGGGGTCATCCAGCGTGATCTCGACGCTGGCCTTGCCGCGCAGTTGTTCAAGCAGCTGCCGCACGCCTTCATAGGTCAGATAGCGCACGATCTGCGGCCGCGCCTGTTCCAGCGTCGGCGGCGTCTCGATGCGGCGATCCTCGATCTTCAGCACGGCCCAGCCAGTTCCCGTCTCGACCGGACCGACGACCTGCCCCGGCGCCTTGCCCAGCAGGGCCGCCGCATAGGGGGCGGGCAGGACGTCCAGCGTCGAATAGCCCAGATCGCCGCCGGAATAGCGTGTGGCCTCGTCGATGGAGCGCTGTACGGCCACAGCCTCGAACGCCGCGCCCTGACCCAGCACGCCCAGAACGGCGTCGGCCTGCTCCTTGGTCGGAGCCAGGATCAGGCGCACCCGCACCTCTTCGGTGGCGCGGGCCAGTCGCTGCTGCTCATTATAAAGGCGCTCAACCGCCTGTTCGGAGACGGCGCCGGACACCACCTTCTCGACCAGCATGTCGCCCAGAATGCGTTCGCGCACGGCCTCCAGACGGCGCTGGGCCGCGGGGCTGGAATCAAGGCCGCGACGCGAGGCCTCGGCCGCCAGCAGCTTCTGATCGACCACCTCGTCCATTACCCGGCGGAACAGTTCGGATGAAGCGTCCAGCGGATCATCCTCGCCGATCAGACCCTGCGCCACCGCCTCGCGGCGCACGTCCGAGGCCCAGACGGCGCGGTCGTTGACGCGGGCCACGACGCGGTCGTCCTTTTCCGGCGCAGCCTCGTCCGCCCCGCGCCCGCAGGCGGCCACGCCCAGCGCCAGACCGGCGACGGCGACCAGAAACAGGCTGTGGAGGGGACGCCGCGCTCGCATCGGACGCTCCGGGCAAGGGTCTGTGGGCAGGCCGCCGTGGCGACCGTTCGCGCCTGAAACGCTGCGGCTTAAAAAGCCCCTCGCGTTGACAGGGGTAAGGCCGGTGCTTAAGTCCCGCCTGCGCCCAAGTCGAGGGGTTTTCGATCGTCTGCGCGGCCCTTCGCGCGCCCTCATCAGCAGGGAAGGCCGGGGGCCGGCGTGATCGCGGCCTTATCGACCGGGCGGAAACCTGTCTTTCTCAGAGCCTTCAGCCGCTCGACCGCCTGACCCGGATCGCCCATGCTCGGCTTCGCCAAGAAACTCCTCGGTTCCTCCAACGACCGCAAGGTCAAGGCCTTCATGGGCCAGGTCGAGAAGATCAACGCCCTTGAATCCAAGTTCGAGGCCTTCTCGGACGACGAACTGCGCATGATGACGCAGACCTTCCGGGACCGCATCGAAGGCGGCGAAAGTCTGGACAAGCTGCAGAACGAAGCCTTCGCCGTGGTGCGCGAGGCCTCCAAGCGCGTGCTGGGCCAGCGTCAGTACGACGTGCAGATGACCGGCGGCATGATCCTGCATGAAGGCGGCATCGCTGAAATGCGCACCGGTGAGGGCAAGACCCTGGTCGCCGTGGCCCCGGTCTATCTGAACGCCCTGACGGGCAAGGGCGTCCACGTCGTCACCGTCAACGACTATCTGGCCCGCCGCGACGCGGAGCAGATGGGCAGGGTCTATCGCTTCCTGGGCCTTGAGGTCGGCGTCATCGTCAACGGCCTGTCGCAGGGCCAGCGCCAGATGGCCTACAACGCCGACATCACCTACGGCACCAACAACGAATTCGGCTTCGACTATCTGCGCGACAACCTGGTCTACGACCGTCGCGAGATGGTGCAGCGCGGCCACCACTTCGCCATCGTCGACGAAGTCGACTCCATCCTGATCGACGAGGCGCGCACGCCGCTGATCATCTCGGGCCCGACCGAGGACCGTTCGGACCTCTACAAGGTGCTGGACGCTCTGGTGAAGGAACTGGTCAAGGACAAGGACACCTACGACCTCGACGAGAAGCAGCGTCAGGCCCTGCTGACCGAGCTGGGCTCGGAGCGGATGGAGCAGATGCTTCAGGAAGCCGGCCACTTCGCCGAGGACACCGTCGACCTGTATGACCCGGCCAACGTCAGCCTGGTCCACCACACCAATCAGGCCCTGCGCGCCAACACGCTGTACACGCGCGACAAGGACTACATCATCAAGGACGGCGAGATCGTCCTGATCGATGAATACACCGGCCGCATGATGACGGGCCGTCGCCTGTCCGAAGGTCTTCACCAGGCCATCGAGGCCAAGGAAGACGTCAAGATCATGCCCGAGAACCAGACCCTGGCCTCGGTGACGATCCAGAACTATTTCCGCCTCTACGAAAAGCTGTCCGGCATGACCGGCACGGCCGCCACCGAGGCCCAGGAATTCCTCGACATCTACAAGATGGACGTCCTGGAAGTGCCGACCAACCGTCCGATCCAGCGCAAGGATTACGACGACGAAGTCTATCGCACCTTCAAGGAAAAGAACGCCGCCATCGCCGCCCAGATCGCGGAATGCCACGTTCGCGGCCAGCCGATCCTGGTCGGCACCGTCTCGATCGAGAACTCCGAAGAACTGTCCGAAGTCCTGAAGACCTACAGCTACAAGGTCGAGCGCTCGCGCACCCTCAAGCGCGAATATGCGGGCCGCGAAAAGGAAGCGCAGAAGGTCGGCGACGACGCCTATGACATCGAATACGCCACCGGCCGCGGCATTCCGCACAACGTCCTGAACGCGCGCCAGCACGAGCAGGAAGCCTATATCGTCGCCGACGCCGGTCTGCCGGGCGCGGTGACCATCGCCACCAACATGGCCGGTCGCGGCACCGACATCCAGCTGGGCGGCAACCTGGAAATGCGCATCCAGCGCTGGACCCAGGAACAGCGCAACATGGCCGTCGAGGTCACGCCCGAAGACCTCGCCGCGAAGGAAGTCGAGTTCAAAGCCGAGATCGCCGCCGCCCGCGAACAGGCCATGGCCGCCGGGGGCCTGTTCGTTCTGGGCACCGAGCGCCACGAGAGCCGCCGCATCGACAACCAGCTGCGCGGCCGGACGGGCCGTCAGGGCGACCCCGGCACCTCGAAATTCTACCTGTCCTGCGAAGACGATCTGCTGCGCATCTTCGCCGGCGACCGTCTGGACAGCATCATGAAGTCCTTCGGCGTGGCCGAGGGCGAGGCCATCAGCCACCCGTGGCTGAACCGCGCCGTCGAAACCGCCCAGAAGCGCGTCGAAGCCCGCAACTACGACATGCGCAAGAACGTGCTGAAGTACGACGATGTCGTGAACGACCAGCGCAAGGCCGTGTTCGAACAGCGTCAGGAGTTCATGGACTCCGAGGACCTGTCGGAACTGGTCGGCGACTTCCGCAACGATGCGATCAACGACCTGGTCGAACGCTATATGCCGCCCAAGGCCTATGCCGAGCAGTGGGACATCGACGGTCTGGACGAGAAGGTGAAGTCCACCCTCGGCCTGGAACTGCCGCTACATGACTGGGCCGCCGAGGAAGGCGTCTCCAACGAAGAGATCGAGGAACGCATCGTCGTCGCCGCCGACGCTCGCGCCGCCGAACGACTGGAGCTGATCGGCGCCGATCAGACCCGCGGCCTCGAAAAGCAGTTCATGCTGCAGATGATCGACATGCAGTGGCGCGAGCATCTGGTCCATCTGGATCACCTGCGCGGCGTCATCGGACTGCGCGGCTACGGCCAGCGCGACCCGCTGAACGAATACAAGACCGAAGCCTTCAACCTGTTCGAGACGCTGCTGCACGACCTGCGCCACAACGTCACGCGCTGGCTGATGACGGTCGAGTTCCAGTTCCAGGCGCCCCCGCCGATGGAAATGCCCGAGTTCCAGGAAATCCACCTGAACCCCGGCACCGGCGAAAACGAAATGCTGAACCCGATGGCCCAGAACCCGGAAGGCATGCTGACCGGCGACGACCGCTCCAGGCTGCCGGTCGAGGCCCTGCCCGTCGGCTGGGAACGCACCAGCCGCAACGGCGACTGCCCCTGCGGCTCGGGCCGGAAGTTCAAGCACTGCCACGGTAGTTTGATCTAAGGCGCGCTGACGCGCGCCAAGCCGTCCCTTACGGCTTGAGTGTCCATGCACTTGAAATATGGCGGGTTCGCAAAAGCGGCCCGCCTTTTTCTTTGGACTCGCTCCGTCGGTTCAGTGGGAAAGGAACCTCCCGCTTCATTACAGCACCGTAAGGTGTGCGGCGGCTCTTCGGCCTGCTAGGTTTTCTGCGCCCGTTTCTTCGAGCGCGGGCGCTGAAAGGCCGTCCGCCATGAAGAATCGCCTGATCCTGACCGTCTGCGCCTCGGCGCTGCTGTTTGGTCTGCCCGCCGTCTCCGCCGCTTCGGCCAAGTCGCCGCCTGCCGCAGCCACCGCTGCTCAGGGCGGGGTCGTGGTGCCGCCGCTGGGCTTCCACAAGCGGGTGCTGGCCAACGGCATGGAGGTCTATACGGCGCGCGACGCCTCGACCTCCAACGTCACGGTTCAGGTCTGGTATCGCGTCGGATCGAAGGACGATCCGGCGGGCCGTTCGGGCTTCGCCCACCTGTTCGAACACCTGCTGTTCAAGGCGACGAAGAACATGCCGTCCGAGACGTTCGACCGTCTGACCGAGGACGTCGGCGGCTTCAACAACGCCTTCACCGCCGACGACGTGACCGCCTATTACGAGGTCGTCCCGGCCAACCACCTGCAGCGCATCCTGTTCGCCGAGGCGGACCGCATGGGTTCGCTGGTCGTCGACGAGGCCAACTTCGTCTCCGAGCGCGACGTGGTGAAGGAGGAATACCGCCAGCGGATTCTGGCCAGCCCCTACGGCCGCCTGTTCGGCCTGTTCGCGCCCGAGACCATCTATCAGGACCACCCCTATCGCCGCCCCGGCATCGGCTCGATCGAGGAACTGGACGCCTCGACCCTGGACGAGGTGCTGCGTTTCCACGCCACCTATTACCGGCCGGACAACGCCATACTGATCGTGGCGGGGAACTTCGATCAGGCGCAGCTGGACGGCTGGGTCGATCAGTATTTCGCCCCGCTGAAGCGGCCGTCGACGCCCATGCCGACCCACAACGTGAAGGAGCCCGAGCCGACCGGCCCGCGCACCGCCACCTATTATGCGCCGAACGTGCCTCTGCCCGCCGTGGCGCTGGCGTGGAACACGGTGGCCTATAAGAGCGCCGACCGTGCGGCCCTGACGGTGCTGGACGGCATCCTGTCGACCGGCGAAAGCAGCCGCCTGTACCGCTCGCTGGTCTATGACAAGCAGATCGCCGCCTCAGCGGGCTCCAACCCCGACTTCGCCCAGCAGGCGGGCAATCTGGCCGCCTACGCCATCATGGCCGACGGCCAGACGGTCGAGACCGGCAAGGCCGCGCTGGAGGCCGAGATCGCACGCCTGCGCGACGAGACTGTCACAGCCGCCGAACTGGCCGAGGCCAAGAACGAGCTGGTCGCCGACGCCCTGCGCGGCCGTGAAAGCATCGACGACCGCGCCACGACGCTGGGCATGGCGCTGATCATGACGGGCGACGCGACCGCCGCCGACCGCGAGATCGCCGAGATTCAGGCCGTCACCGCCGCCGATGTGCAGCGCGTGGCACGTCGCTATCTGACGCCGCAGCGCCAGATCACCATCAACTACCTGCTCGCCGACGACGCCAATGCGCCCAGCGAGCAGAAGAAGAACGTCGACGCCCCCGTCACGGTCGCCGCCCTGGCCCCGGCCGGTCCGGTCGCGGTCCTGCTGCCGGAAGCCGAGCGCGCCCGCCTGCCCCAGCCGGGGGCGGAAGTGTCGCCCGCCACCCCGACCATCGCCGATTTCCGCCTTGATAACGGCCTGCGCGTACTGGTCGCGCCGACGACCGGCCTGCCGCTGGTTTCGGCGCGGCTGAACCTCAACGCCGGTTCGGCCCATGATCCGGCGGGCAAGCCGGGCGTCGCGTCCATGACCGCCGCCCTGCTGACCCAGGGCACGACGACGAAGGACGCGCCGGAAATCGCCACCGCCATCGAACAGCTGGGCGCCAATATCGGCGCGGGCGCGGGCGCCGACTTCACCAATGTCTACGCCAATGCGCCCAAGGATGTGTTCGGCCAGACCCTGACCCTGATGGCCGATCTGGTCCGCAATCCGACCTTCGCCGCCGAGGAGTTGGAGCGCCAGCAGGCCCAGACGCTGGACGGCCTGCGCGTGGCGCTGAGCCAGCCCGGCGCCGTCGCCGGACAGGCGGTCGGCCGCGTGATCTACGGCGCCGCCCCCTATGGCGCGCCGGGTTCGGGCACGGTGAACAGCATCCCCGCCCTGACGCGCGACGATGTGGCGGTGTTCCACTCCGACCGCTTCCGCCCGTCGCAGGCGACGCTGGTCTTCTCGGGCGATGTGACCCCGACCGAGGCCCGGGTTCTGGCGGATGAAGCCTTCGGCGACTGGCGCGACGCCGGTCCCGCCCCGGCCGCCATCGACAAGGCGGGTCAGACGCTGGCTCCGCGCGTCGTCGTCATCGACCAGCCGGGCGCTGGGCAGGCGGCGGTCCTCGCCGCCATCCGCGGCGTCACCCGCACCGACGCCGACTATTTCCCGCTGACGGTCGGCAACACCCTGCTGGGCGGCGGCTATTCCTCGCGGCTGAACCAGAAGATCCGCATCGAGAAAGGCCTGTCCTATGGCGCCGGATCGTCGCTGGGCGCGCGGGCGGATACGGGCGTCTTCACCGCCTCGACCCAGACCAAGAATGAGTCGGCGGCCGAGGTGGTCGATCTGATGCTGGCCGAGATCGGCAAGCTGGGCGACGCCCCGGCGACCGAGGCCGAACTGGCCCCGCGCCGCGCCACCCTGATCGGCGCTTTCGGCCGCTCGCTGGAGACGGTCGACGGGCTGGGCGGGCTGGTCGCCAATTTGGCCCTGTACGACCTGCCGATGAGCGATCTGGCCGACTACGCCGGGCGTGTCCGGGCCGTCACGCCGCAGCAGGTCGAGGCGGCCTTCGCCCAGCACCTGCCGACGGACCGGGCCAGCATCGTCGTGGTCGGCGACGCCTCGAAGTTCATCGACGAACTGCGAGCGAAACATCCGAACGTCGAGGTCATCCCGCTGAACGGGCTCAATCTGGACAGCGCGACGCTGAAGTAAACGAACCTCTCCTCCCCACTCAGTGGGGAGGGGGACCACGAAGTGGTGGAGGGGCTAGGACGGCGGAACCAAGCGGCCCCTCCGTCTCGACGGCTTCGCCGCCGATCCACCTCCCCATTACATGGGGAGAAAAATCACGTCGTCAGACACACCACCTGGGCGACGCGCAGGTCGCGGCGCAGACGGTCGGAGACGGCGCCGTAGTTCTGGGTCGTGACCGCCTGACCCAGCGCGGCCTCATCGGCGCGCTGCTGGGCGCCGACCGCCGGGACGAAGGTGTCCGGCGCCGTGGTGTAGATGCGGCCGCGCCGAGGCGATTCGGCGATGGTGACGCCCAGCACCCGTCCGCGGCGGTCCAGCACCGGCGCGCCCGACAGGCCCGACAGCGTGCCTTTCAGCCCCCGCGTGCGTCCGGCCTCGGCCCAGGCCAGCACCGGCTCGTCATAGGAGCGATGGCCCCTGATCTTCAGCGTCTCGCGGCCGATCAGGCGCGAGGCGACCTCGCCCGGCTGGCCCTGCGGAAAACCGGGGTGAAAGGCGCGCTGACCCTTATAGAGCGGCGCCTCGGCCGCGATCGGCAGGGCGGGCGGCCCGCCGTCGGTCAGCAGCAGCGCCACATCCGCCCGCGCCGCCAGACGGACATCCGCCGCCAGCGCCCGCGTTCTGTCGATCATCAGCGCAGGCCTGCGGCAGCCTTCGACCACGTGGCGGGCGGTGATCCAGCGGCCGTCCCCCGCGATGGAGAAGGCCGTGCCTGAGACCGGCTCATGCTCATCGGACGTGTCGACGGTGACGGACGGATCAAAAGGCGTGATCGGTCCCAGCAAGGGTCCGCTTGAATCATCGACATGGAAATCATGCGGCGCATCGGCCCGCTCGCCCCGGTTCAGCGAAGCGATCAGGATCACCCCGATGACGGCGGCGTAGATCGTCCAGTCGGGAAGGTGGGGAAAGCGCAAGGCCGCCCCCTCAACCCGTCAGTGCGGCCGCCAGGATCAGGGCGGTCGACAGCTTGGCCCCGGCCAGGACCACGGCGGCGGAAATCTCGCCCTTCTCTATCCTCTGCGGCAGGCCGTGCAGCAGGAAGTCGACGACGCGGAAAGCCAGCAGTTGCAGCACCACCGTCGCCACGCCCCAGATGGCGATGTCGCGGATCGAGTTCGACACCGACAGGGACACCGCCAGCGGAATGGCCAGACCGACCAGCACCCCGGCGAAGGCCACGGCGGCGGCGGCGTTGCCCTGACGGATCAGGGCGATCTCGCGCCACGGCGTCAGCAGGGCGTAGACGGCCGCCCCCGCCGCCAGCAGGCCGAAGGTCACGACCAGATGCAGCATCAGGATCGGAAAGCCCGTCGCGAACGCCTGGAGTTCAGGGGTCGACAGAACGCCCGGCAACGACGAGGTCTCCATGACGACGAACCCTAGCCTCCCAGCCTGTAGGGGAACGAAACCAAAACACCCTTGCCCGAAAGCCTGACCGTTCCGCTAGGGCGCCCGCGCCACAGTCGGCGGACAAAGCGTCTGCGCCCGATCAGTTCTCCGGCGCGGCGTCCCGGCGCGCCCGGGCGATTCCGGCGCTGTCCTGCTTCAACGGCCGGGAGACCGGGCAGACCTCCTGAACATAGCTGTTCAGGGTGTTGGCCAGATGATCGCGCACCAGACTGTAGTGCACGAACTGGCCGCGCTTCTCGCTCTGCAACAGGCCGGCTGTTTCAAGCACCGACAGATGCTGGGAAACCGCAGGCTTGGAGATATCGAACTTGGCCGCAATCTCCCCCGCCGTCATTTCGGCATGGGTCAGATAGGCCAGAATCTTGCGCCGAACCGGGCTGGAAAGAGCTTCAAAGACACGTTGCATGAAGGGGCATTCAAGCAATTCGCAGGGGGCTTGCCAAGCATCAAAATTTAGTAATTAAGTTATTACCTAAATATCTTCATTCGAGGTCATGCCCGTGACACACGATCCCTGCGCCGTGAACAGTCTGATTGAGACGCCGGGTTGCGACGCCGTCGCGGGACAGGTGCGATGGGATCCTGTTCCTTCCCTGTGGAATGGCGCCATGCTGGCGGCCACGCTGGCGTTCGGGGCAGCGACGTTCAGCTTCGCCGCCCTTGCCGTCTTCACCCTCCTGACGGCGACGACGCTGCTGCTGGGCCATTCGGTAGGGTTTCATCGCCGTCTGATCCACGGCAGTTTCGAGTGCCCGCTCTGGCTGGAACGGGTCCTGGCGTGGTTCGGCGTCGTCGTGGGCATGAGCGGACCTTTGCGGATGATCCGCACCCATGATCTGCGCGACTGGGCGCAACGTCAGTCGGCGTGCCATGACTATCTGGCGCACCGTCGCCCGATGCTCACCGACGCCGTCTGGCAGATGCACTGCCGCCTGGACCTGCAGCATCCACCCGCCTTCGACCTGGGCCGGATCGCCCGTGATCCCTTCTACCGCTTCCTCGAACGCACATGGATGCTGCAGCAGGCGCCGCTTGCGGCCCTGCTATGGCTGGCGGGCGGCTGGGGTTTCGTCATATGGGGCGTGTGCGCTCGCGTGTCGATCAGCGTGACCGGCCACTGGTTCGTCGGCCATCTGGCCCACAGGCGCGGCCCTCAGACATGGCGGGTTCGCGGCGCCGGCATTCAGGCTCATGACGTGCCCTGGGCCGCCATCCCGACCATGGGCGAGGCCTGGCACAACAACCACCACGCCTTCCCCGGCTCGGCCCGCATCGGCCTCTATCCGGGCCAAAGCGACTGGGGCTTCCGTTTCATCAGCCTGCTGGAACGCCTCGGACTAGCGTGGAACGTACAGACCCCTGAAACCCTGATCGATCGTATCAGAGATATTGAAAAGACCGCCTCATGACCATCTCAGTCTTCACACGATGGATATTTGCGGTGCTGGCGACAACCCTCTTCGCCGCTCTTGCCGTCGCCCTGCAGTGGTTGGCGCTGGCGATCATCAGCACCTTCGCAGGCGACGAAAGCTTAGCCGGATTAGCCATCTTTATAATCCCCACCTCCCTGATACTGGTCCTGCCCTGCTTCCTGATAGGAACGGCCGTGCTGTGCGCGCCGTCAGCATGGGTGCTGAAGCGCCTGAAGCTTGATAGCGCCTGGACTGCCGCCTTGGCCGGAGGGTTGCTGTCCACACTGGGCGGCGCGATTCTCCTGGGCCATGCACTGGGCTTCACGGGACTGGCGTTCGCGGCCGCATTGCCGCTCGCCGGAGCGATCGGGGGTCTGACCTACCGCGAAATGATGCAGAAGCCGCTTTAGGCCGCGTCGGCTTCTTCGCGCTCGGCCTTCAGGCGCGCAGAGGCCCGCAGTTTTTCGCTCTCAGACTTCAGCTGGCCGCAGGCGGCCAGGATGTCGCGGCCGCGCGGGGTTCGGATGGGGCTGGCGTAACCGGCCTTGTTCAGGATGGCGGCGAAGGTCTCGATCGTCTTCCAGTCCGAGCACTGATAGTCCGTGCCAGGCCAGGGGTTAAACGGAATCAGGTTGACCTTGGACGGAATGCCTTCGATCAGCTTGATCAGGGCGCGCGCCTCGGCCGGGCTGTCGTTAACGCCCTTCAGCATGACGTATTCGAACGTCACCCGGCGCGCGTTGGACAGGCCGGGATAGGCGCGGATGGCGGCCATCAGCTGATCCAGCGGATACTTCTTGTTCAGCGGCACCAGCTGGTCGCGCAAGGGGTCGTTGGTGGCGTGCAGGCTGATGGCCAGCATGGCCGCCGTGCGCTCGCCCAGGGCGTTCAGCTGCGGCACGACGCCCGAGGTCGACACGGTGATCCGGCGTCGCGACAGGGCGATGCCTTCGTTGTCGGAGATGATGTCGATGGCGTTGGCGACGTGGCCCAGATTGTAGAGCGGCTCGCCCATGCCCATGAAGACGATGTTCGACAGGCGACGGTCCTCCTTGGGCGAGGGCCACTCGTCCAGATCGTCGCGGGCCACCTGAACCTGAGCCACGATCTCGGCCGTCGCCAGGTTGCGGACCAGCTTCTGCGTGCCTGTGTGGCAGAAGGTGCAGTTCAGGGTGCAGCCGACCTGGGACGAGACGCACAGGGCGCCGGCCCGGCCCACGTCGGGGATGTAGACGGTCTCGATCTCAATGCCCGGCGCCGTGCGGATCAGCCATTTGCGCGTGCCGTCCTTGGACACCTGACGCTCGACGATCTCGGGGCGGGCCAGGGTGAAGGCTTCGGCCAGCTTGGCGCGGGTATCCTTGGCCACGTCGCTCATCAGGGCGAAGTCGGTGACGCCGTAGTGGTGGATCCAGCGCCACACCTGGGAGGCGCGCATCCGGGCCTTCTCCGGCGGACAGATCCCGGCGTCGATCAGGGCCTGGCGCAGTTCGTCGCGCGTCAGACCGCTGAGGTTGACGGGCGTCTTGACCATGCCCTGAACGGGGGCGCTGGCGCGCGAGAGATCGAGCGAAATGCTCAAGGTCGGATGTCCTGCGGCGAAGGGTGAAGCGGCGGCCTTTAGCACAGATGGGAGGTTCTGTCGCCTTTGGCCATGGGGCGGCGGAAACGCAGCCGATTGTCCGCGTCTGGAAACACTAAGTCACCGGCTGCGGCGGGCGCTGTGGTTGATCCATCCGGCGTCGCCCGCTACATCGACCTCCTGTTGGGGAGTAGCTTCCGACATCTCCAGTCGGGGTCGCGTCAACATACTTGCCTTGCGGGGCATGGCGCGATCAGCGGGTGTCCAATCCGCCTAGCGAGACCAGCATGCTGCACCTGCGGGGCCGGCCCGCGCGTGGAGCGTGCTGTCATACGCCCGGCCGAGTTTCAGTTTCCTCCATGATGTCTCCGATCGCCATAGCGGTGCTGTCGATCAGCATGTCCGCCGACGCCTTCGCCGCCGCCATAGGACGCGGCGCCCAACACCGCCCCACCGTGCCGCAGGCCCTGCGTTCAGGACTGGTCTTCGGCGTGGTCGAGGCCGTCACCCCCCTGATCGGCTTCGCCCTGGGCGTCGCCGCCGCTGATTTCGTCGAGGCGGTGGACCACTGGATCGCCTTCGGCCTGCTGGGCGCCGTCGGCCTGAAGATGATCTGGGAGGCGCTGAAACGGGACGAGGCCGAGGCTGACGCCCGCCCCGCCTCGCGCGGCCTGCTGGCCTTGGTCGCCACCGCCGTCGGCACCTCGATCGACGCGGGCGCGGTGGGGGTCGGGCTGGCGCTGTTGAACGCCAACATCTGGCTGATCGCCTTCTGCATCGGCTTCACGACCTTCGCCATGGCGACCATCGGCCTGTTGATCGGCAAGGCCGCCGGAATCCGACTGGGCAGGGTCGCCGAACTGGTCGGCGGTCTGGCGCTGATCGCGCTGGGCTGCAAAATCCTGCTGGAGCATCTGGGCGTGCTGGCGGGCTGAAGCATCGCGCGGCGGCGCCCTTGCGTCACGCCGCCGACTGGCAGACCCTTAATGTCCCGAGGTTTCAACGCCGCACATTGTTGAAGGAGACGCTCATGCGTCTGCCCATTCTGCTTCTCGCCGCCATCAGCGCCCCTCTGACCCTGGGCGCCTGCGCCACCGACCGCAACCTGCCGAGCTATAAGCAGGAAATGGACAAGCTCGACGCCGACTGCGTCGCACGTGGCGGCATCCTTACGCCCAGCGGCATGCAGACAGGCCGCCCACAGGCTGACTATCTGTGCAAGATCACGGGCGCGGCGTCGCGCATTGGAAAGCCCTGAACGGGCCCTCCGCAAAGGGCTTCCTACAAACCGCGAGCTGGTCCATCCGGCTCGTCTGGTTCGCCATCCACATCCCGATCGGGCGGGCGAGAACGCTCCCCCGTAATAGCGCGGTCAATCCCGGTCAGGACCACCGCAAGCGTCACCGCGCCGACAGCGAAAAGGAAAAGAGGCATGTAGAGGAAATGAGCCGCGTCCGTTTTTGTTCAGACCTTGCGCCTGCGCTCTTTCGCCACCCCCAGCGCTCATAGCGCCCGCCTGGCTTTCTGCTCCGAACGATCCCGAAAGCGTTGTGAATAAGGCCCCTTTCGACTGGACAATGTTCACTGATCAAGGGCATGGATTTCGCGGGTATTAAACAGTGTTGGCAGGCACGCAAACATGGCGACATCAACAGCCGTCGTACTTCGCATATCGCACTCCACGCCTGCCGGCGAACCGTATGTCTGGTATGAGTACGCCCTACGTATCGGCGACCGGATCGAGAGACAGGCGCCACATATGATGGCGTCAGCAGACAGCGCCGCCCGTTACGCACGCCAGCATGGACATGAGCCCTGCCCCGACGTCATTGACTTGCGTCTGCCCCCTATCGCGCCGACATCCGGCGACAGTCTCGTTCCCTGACGAACTGCGGCCAGACCAGTCACATCCTTCGATCAGGGATGAACGCTGCGCAAACATCCAACAGGGCCCCATCTGAGACCGCACTCCCGGGGCGTCCGCGCCCCACATGCTATGATGCATTACGTAGCGAAGCTTTGCTTCGATACGCCAGGTGCAAAATTTCAAGAAAATCCGTGGTGGTTGAAGGCGGCTACAGCCGTAGACCCACACTGGAACTTGCTGTGAAGATCTCTGTTTGAGGGCGCATTGCAGCGCACTGCACAATGTCTGCTGTCGACCGAGGCCGTGTAAAAACGTGCTGATCCACGATGAGGCCGAGGTGGCGACGAGGCGCGATGGCCTCAGGCTCGGATCGCGTTCATCAGGGTCTTCGTTCCGAG
>NZ_JBDJMK010000012.1:0-136102 GCF_039673845.1 Brevundimonas diminuta
CACCCTGAACGAAGCGGCTCATAATCCACCTCCTGCTGGCCTCAGGAGGCTACCCTAATTCGCTCGGACAGAAGGTGTTTTCACACAGCCTCGACCCGTTGCGGACGTTCGGTGCTGGCCGGAGCAATGTCAGCTTTACGCCCAAATCGGTCAATCAAGTGCTTGCTTGATCATCGGCAGCTATGCTCGCAAAAGCCTTTGCCGCAGGATTTTGAGCGTTCAACATAAGGCAAAGATCGAACGCCGCTTCCGCTTCTTTGATCTCGCGGTAGGCAATCCGATCAGGTCGGAAACTCGCCATGCTTTGCGGGACGATAGACACGCCAGTTCCGACCGCAACCAGCGACAGCACGGCATGCATGCCGTGAGCTTCCTGTGCGATCTGGGGCACGAAACCTGCAGCGGTGCAAAGCCGGATGACCTGAAGGTGGAAACCGCGCCCCTCGATCATCGGCCAGAGGATGAAAGGCTCCACTGCGAGATCGGCCACCGTCAACCCGGCTTTGTCAGCAAAAACATGATCGGCGGGTAGCGCCATGCAGAGGCGATCCTGATCGAAGCCGTGCAACGCGAGCCCGCCTGCATCCGCCAGCGGAGGGATCACAATCGCCGCATCCAGTGTTCCATCACGAAGGCCGGTGATCTGGCTGGCCGTGGTGGCCTCGCGCAGTTCCAGACGCACGTCGGGGCGCGCCAGGCGGAACGCCCGGATCGCGTCCGGAAGTCGCCCGTAAAGTGCGCTTCCGACATAACCGAGCCGCACAAGACCGGTGCGACCCGCTGCCGTCTCACGCGCCATATGGATCGAATGCTGCGCCTGTTGCAGCGTCACACGCGCTTCGCGAAGAAACGCGCGTCCGGCGTCGGTAAGGCCGATGATCCGGTTTCCGCCCCGCTCGATCAGGGCCACGCCCAGATCATCCTCCAGCCGCCGGATCGCCACCGTCAAGGGGGGCTGCGACATGCCAAGCCGATGCGCGGCGCGGTGGAAATGCCCTTCCTCGGCAACGGCGACGAACTGCTCCATCTTCCGCAGGTCAATCATCCCGCGCGTGACTTCTGATACACCCGCCATATCGCGCACCCATCCGTTCGGTATTGGACGTATCGTAAAGGCGTCGCCATCTTCCGCACAACTGAGGATGCGATGATGGACCAACAAGATTTCACCGGACGCACTGTGCTGATCACCGGCGGGGGCCGGGGCCTCGGACTGGCTTACGCGCGCGCGGTCGGCCAGCTTGGCGCGACGGTCCTGCTGCACGATGTCGGCGCCAATACGGACGGAGCCGGAACAGACGCGGCCATCGCCAAGAACGCGGTCACGGCCCTGCGTCACGACGGGATCGACGCGTTTCCGTTCTACGCCCCGATCCACACCCGCGATGCCTGCCATGATCTGGTGCAAGACTGCCTTGCGGTGAACCGACGCCTTGATGCCGTGATCCACAATGCCGGTTGGGTCGGCTACGAACGCATCGAGGAAGTGCAAGAAGCATCCTTCGACCACATGATGACGGTTATGGCGAAGGCGCCGCTGTGGATCGCCCAAGCCGCATGGCCGGCGATGCGCCAGGTCGGATACGGCCGGATCGTGGTGACGACCTCCTGCCGCGCCCTTTATCCGCAGTATGTCCAGAAGGGTCTTGCCTCCTACGCCGCTGCCAAGATGGCCGCGGTGGGGATCGTGAATGTGCTGGCCGACGAAGGGGCCGAACATGGCATCGTCGTCAACGCGGTGTCGCCCGTGGCGAAGACGCGACTGTGGGGCGTGGAAGGCGAGCCGGAGGATTTGAAGCCCGAGGCGGTCGCTCCGGGTGTCGTCTTTCTGGCGTCGGAGGTCTGCACCGAAGGCGGCTGGATTTTGCGGGCCGCCAACGGGCAGTTTCATGCCACCCGCGCGGCCGAGGCCGAAGGGGTGGACTACCCGCGCAACCTCCGCGCCGTTCGGGCCGACACATCGGCAGCGGTGGCGGCGGCTTGGAATCGGATTGCCGTCATGGCGCGGGAACCACGGGCATGATGAGCCAGATCAGGATTGCGAGCGACACAAAGGCGGTCATCGGCGAAAGCCCCGTCTGGAGCGCGCGGCGTCAGCGCCTGCTCTGGATCGACATCCTAGGAGGACAACTCCACAGCTATGATCCGTTGAGTGGACAGGATGCCGTTACCCCTGTTCCCACGCCGGCCGGACTTCTGGCGGAGGGTCCCGAGGGTGAAATCGTTCTCGGCCTCGGTTGCGATCTCGCGCGTCTTGATGCGGATGGCGAAGTTACGCGGTTTGCACGTGCGCCCCAGGCCGATCCCGCCTTCCGGTTTAACGATGGCAAGTTCGACCGGCAGGGCCGCCTCTGGGAAGGGCCGCGGAATCCTCTATCGGTTCGATCCCGACGGAACATGGCACGTTGCGGACACCGGCTTCGATCTGCCCAACGGCCTGGAATGGAGCAAGGATGGCAACACCTTCTATTTCACGGACTCGCACAAGGGCGAGATCTACGCCTACGATTTCGACCCGGCCACAGGCGAGATCGGCAACCGCCGCCTCTTCTTCGGTATGGACCCACGGGATGGAAAGCCCGATGGCCTCACGCTGGACCCGGACGGCCACCTTCTTAGCGTTCTGTTCGATGGATCGGCCATCGTCCGCATCGGGCCGAGCGGCTCCCTCGAAAGGCTGATCCCGCTGCCGGTGCCGCGTCCGACGAGTTGCGCCTTTGCGGGCGATGGCGGCGCCCTGTTCATCACCACTGCGCGAGCGGGGCTGACGGAAAATCAGCTTTCCTGCGCGCCGCAATCGGGGGTGCTTTTCGAAATCGATTATGACAGTAAAGCGCAACGAAGCCGTATTTCAGAATAATGCGAGAGTCCGATTTTGACGTAAAGCGGCCGTTGCACATTGAATTGCTGCCTGTCTGCTTTGCGCCCGGTGCGGACATTCAAATGCGCACCACGCTTGTTGGGCCATCGACATTGACCCACCACATCCGCGCGAACTCGATCGCTTCTTCGAGCGCCTCACCGGGGTGACTAGATGTAGTAATGAACCGACTGTTGTTCGTCCCATCGCCGACGATCAACCAATCGATTTCATCTTCGATCCGTTCACAGCCCTCACCTACAACGGCAATCAGAGACACGTTATCAGCGATGCACTGCTCAACAAAAGCGGGAAGCAGCGCCTCATCCGAGAGTGGCAACTCCAGAACGATCTTAGGTTCAGTTGGCATATATCAACGGCAGAATAAGCGCTGTCCGCCTTCCACCCTTCACGGATGTTCGCAGCGTCTGCTTTTAATGACTAAGGCGATTGGCGATCAACGGAACCGATCGAATGGCAAGGTTTCCACCCTTTGGACCAGTGTAAAACTTGTCCAGCCCAGACGGGCTCAAACCGTGGTCGGGGCGAGAGGATTCGAACCTCCGACCCTCTGGTCCCAAACCAGATGCGCTACCAGGCTGCGCCACACCCCGGACCGACGGAGCGCTCTCATGGCACGGCCAAGCCGGCTTCGCAACGGATGAAGCGACCTATTCCGCCTCAGGGGTGGAAGAAGGCGTGTTTGACCATGTCTCCGGGCTTGGCGCCGATCTCATCCGCCCGGCCTGCGCGCAGTTCAAGCACGCCGCTGGCGGCGCCGTTCGACGGAATCGGCGCTTCGGAATAGGGCGTGGCGTGGCGCGCGATCGAGACGATTCGACCGCGCGGGTCGATGTAGAGGATGTCCAGCGAACTGGGCGTGTTTCGCATCCAGAAGCTTTGCTCGGTCGCGGCCGGGAACTGGAACAGCATCCCCCGGTCATCGGGCAGCGGCGGACGGAACATCAGGCCGCGCTGGCGGCTGGCGTCGTCGTCCGCGATCTCGACCATGAAACTGTGCTCGCCCGAAGCCGTGACCACGCTCAGCGGCTCCAGCGGGCGGCCCGCGGCGTCCAGCGGCGCCTTCTGCGCGCAGGCGCCCATCATGACCATCGCGGGGAGCAAGAGGGCCAGAAGCGTGCGACGGGTGCTGTTCATCTCATCGTCCTTACAGCGGACGATGGCGGCTCGTCCGGTTTTCTAGGCGCCGAGCCGGATATCGGCGACGACCAGACCCTTGGGCCCCTGTGCGAAACGCACCTGAACCGGCGAGCCCGGCAGCAGGTCGTCCAGACCACAGCGGCGCAGCGTCTCGACGTGGACGAAGATATCGCCCGCCTCGCCGTCACGCACCACGAATCCATAGCCTTTGGTCCGATTGAACCATTTGACCATGGCCTCTTCCAGAGGGCCGTCGGTCAGGCCGTCAATGCGCGCGTGGGCGGAGCTGCGGACCGGCTCCTTGCGCGGAGGCGGGGCGCTGGCCTCCAGCTCGACGATGTTGACCACCTGCCAGCCCTTGGAGCGTTTGGCGCATTCGCAGACGATGGCCGCGCCCTCGCCCGCCATTTCATGCCCGGCGCTGCGAAGACTGGTGACATGCAGCAGCACGTCGCGTTCTTCCGTCAGAGACGGCTGGTCAGGAACGATGAAGCCGTACCCCTTGCCGCCGTCGAACCATTTGACCTTGCCGACAACCTTTACGGTTTCCATCGGCTCCATCACGTCACAACTCGTCACCTTGAACCCCCGCCCGCTACACTGCAGGTCAGCTAAACTAACACGGTTCGTCTAAAACGGCTACTACGTTGCCCTCTTTACGCCACATTGTCGACAAGCAAAAGTTGCATGCGGAATGATACGCATAAAAAACGTGCAGATTTCAGGGGGAAGAGCATTCTCTCCGCGTGGCAGTCCCTAGGGGAGTCGAACCCCTCTTTTCAGGTTGAAAACCTGACGTCCTAACCGATAGACGAAGGGACCGCGGCGCGGAGGAGCGGCCTGATAGCCGTCCCTTTTCGGCGATGCAAGAGGGCGTCGCGCGCTTTTTCAAAAAAACGACAAACCCGCCGCCGGACGCCGGTTCGAGCGCACGAAACAGGGCCTCAGACGCGCGAAATCGCAGCGGCGAACAGCTTGAATTGTCAGGGAGAGAAAACTCCGCGTGGCAGTCCCTAGGGGAATCGAACCCCTCTTTCCAGGTTGAAAACCTGGCGTCCTAACCGATAGACGAAGGGACCGCTGCGCGGAGGACCGTGTAGATAGCCGCCGATTCCGCTTATGGCAAGCGCCGCGACGCGGATTTATGCGACTTTTTCAAAGACCTGCGTCGTTTAACGGCCAAGGCTGATGCGCCTTACGCCATACGCGGATCGGCCACGTCCTCGATCTCGAACTGGACGCCGCGACGGCCGTTCCAGTCGTCGGCTTTCAGGCGGCCGACCAGGTTCAGACCGCCCTGCCCCGCCAGCAGCGCCTTGCCCGTCGGCAGATCAGCGCAGCGCCAGGCGATGGCCCGCACCGAGGCGCCGTCAGGGCCGACCAGACGGCAACGCACATGGCCGCCGTTCATGGCGACCGGCTCGCGCGCCTGAACGCCTTCCAGCGCGAACAGGGGCTCTGGGTTGGCGGGGCCATAGGGCGCCAGTTGCTCGAACGCCTCGAACAGGTCGCGGGTGGCGGCGCGCGGGTCGATCAGGGCGTCGATCTCGACCCAGTCCTGAGCCACGGCCTCGACCCGCTCGGCTGACAGGCGATCGTTGAGGAAGGCGCGCAGTTCGTCGATGCGGTCCGCCGCCACCGTCAGCCCCGCCGCCATGGCGTGCCCGCCGCCCGCGATCAGCAGGCCCTCGTTCCACGCCGCCTGAACCGCAAGGCCCAGATTCATGCCCGGCTGAGAGCGGCCCGACCCCTTGCCCACGCCGTTGATGGCGTCGACGCCGATGACGATGACGGGCTTGCGCCAGCGTTCGCGCAGGCGACCGGCGACGATGCCGACCACGCCGGGGTGCCAGTCTTCGCCGCTGACGACCACGAGGGCGCTGTCGTCAGCGTGGGCGCCGGTCGCCTCGACGCGGCGGACGGCCTGTTCAGTGACCTCGGCCTCGACCTCGCGCCGGGCGAGGTTCAGGGCGTCCAGTTCCTGCGCCAGCATCCGGGCTTCATCAGGGTCGTCAGTGGACAGCAGGCGCGCGCCCAGATCCGACTTGCCGATGCGGCCGCCCGCATTGATGCGCGGTCCGAGGATGAAGCCCGCGTGGTTGGTCTTGGCCGGTCCCGGCTCGGCGCCCGCCGCCGCCAGCAGAGCGCGCAACCCCGGATTGCGCCAGTGCGACATCACCCCCAGCCCCAGACTGGTCAGGGCGCGGTTGAAGCCGGTCAGGCCCGTCACGTCACAGATGGCGCCCATGGCGGCCAGATCCAGCCACTGGCGGATGTCGGGTTCAGTCCTGCCCTCAAACAGGCCGCGCCCGCGCGCCTCGCGGTTCAGGGCGGCCAGCAGGACGAAGACCACGCCCGCCGCCGCCAGATTGCCCTGCCCCGAGCCGCAGCCCGGCCGGTTCGGATTGACCACGGCGAGGCAGGCGGGCGGCTCTTCGCGCATCATGTGGTGGTCGATGACGACGACTTTCAGGCCAATAGACGCCGCATGGGCCACGGCTTCATTTGCAGCCGCGCCGCAGTCGACGGTGATGACCAGATCGGCGCCGCGCGCCTTCAGCGTGTCAAAGGCCCGCGCGCTGGGGCCATAACCCTCGGTCAGGCGGTCAGGGACATAGATGGGCAGGTCCGCGCCCAGCGTGCGGAACCAGCGCACCAGCAGGGCCGCACTGGAGGCTCCATCCACATCATAGTCGGCAAAGACGTGGATGCTGGCCTGCGCCTGAAGCGCGTCGATGATGGCGGCCGCAGCGGCGTCCATGTCCATGAAGCTGGACGGATTGGGAAACAGGGCCTTCAGCGTCGGCTTAAGGAAGTCTGCGCCCTGATCCGCCGCCACGCCGCGCGCCGACAGGGCGCGGGCCATCGGCTCGTCCAGCCCCAGCGCCTGCATATGGGCGCGCGTGGTCGCCGTCTCGGCCGGGCGCTGACGCCACGCCCGACCCGACAGGGAGCGGCTGACGCCCAGAAACGCAGGCGCGCCGTGGCCGTCCGCCATCAGAAGGCCCGTCCGGCGAAGAGAACGACGATGAAGACAGAACGGGCCATGCGGACCTTTGCACCAGATGCGAAGACGGCCCTGCGGCCGAAGCGCTCAGGATCGTGGGATTCGAGACCGGACGCGATCTTGACGCGCCCTGCCCTTAAATCATGGATGCGCCTGTTGCGGTCGCGCCCGCAGGGGCGCCGGTCGTCAGAAGCGCGGGCGGTCGATCGGCGGCGGCGCCTTGGCGCGGCGGCGAAGGGCCTCGGCATAGGCCTCGATCTCGGCGGGCGTCTTCAGGTCGTTGGGCGACATCTGGCTGGCATCCAGACGGCGCATGGTCTGGTTCACGAAGGCGGAAGGATCACTGTTCAAGGTCCAGTCGATGCGCGCCGTCTCGGCCGTCAGGGCGGCGTTACGGCTCTGCAGGCGCGCCACGTCGTTGGCGACCTCGGCCGCAGGGGGCAAGGGCGCGCCGCCATGCGGGAAGTCGGCCCAGCGCGGATACTGGCGATTCTCATCGACCATCTGCTGGATGCGGGGCGCCAGCGGCGAGGTCGGGTCGGTTTTCGGGTCGAAAGCTCCCACACAGCCGCCCAAAACCATGGCCGTCCCGAGGGCGAAGCCCCAGACCGCCGTCCGTCCCGTCTTTTTCAGCACAAGCGCGTTCATTTCGATCCCTGACATATGCCATCATCGCGTCGGGAGGAAGGCGCGCAAACTTGCGCGTCCCCATTCGGAGGTTCGCCATGGCCAAGCGCCCGACCAAGGCTTCATCCCCCAATACGCCTGACGGCGCGCCGGAAAAGGCCGCCCCGCGCAAGGCCGGGCGCCCGACATCGGCCAGACCGCGCGCGAAGAAACCCGCCGCAGCCGCTGAACAGCCGCAACCGGCGCCCGCTGCGGAACCGGCCGCCGCCGAGACCCCTGCCGCCGCGCCTGACTTCATGACCTTCAGCGCAGAACAGCGGCAGCAACTGGAGACGCTGTCGCTGAATTTGGCCAAGGCGGCGATGATGGCCCAGACGGCGGTGGCCGAGGCGGCCCTGTCGCAGGCCGACCGCCCCGCCGCCCTGTCGCCCGACCCGTTCAATGTGGCCCCGGCCATGTCCTCGGTCATGACCAGTCTGGCGGCCCGCCCCGAAAAGCTGTTCCAGGCGCAGGCCGACCTGTTCGGCCGCTATATGGAGCTGTGGTCCACCACCACCCGCCGCGCCATGGGCGAGACGGTCGACACCCCCGCCCCAGCGGACAAGCGGTTCCGCGACCCGGCATGGTCCGAGAACCCCATGTTCGACATGATGCGCCAGTCCTATCTGGCCACCTCGGACTGGATGAACAGCCTGGTGTCCAGCGTCGAGGACGTGGATCCGCGCGTGAAGCGCCGGGCCGAGTTCTTCACCCGCCTGCTGACCGACGCCTTCTCGCCCGCCAACTTCCTGGCGTCCAACCCGGCCGCGCTAAAGGCTCTGGCCGAGACCAGCGGCGAATCCCTGGTGCGCGGGATGCAGAACTTCGCCGCCGATCTGGAACGCGGCGCCGGGTCGCTGAAGATCAGTCAGGCCGACTATGGCCGTTTTGTTCTGGGCGAGAACGTCGCCACCGCGCCGGGTCAGGTGGTCTGGCGCGACGAACTGTTCGAGTTGATCCAGTATGACGCCGCGACGGAGCAGCAGCACGCGATCCCGCTGCTGATCTTCCCGCCGTGGATCAACAAATTCTACATCATGGACCTGCAACCAGCGAACTCCCTGATCCGCTGGTTGAGCGCGCAGGGCTTCACCGTCTTCGTCTGCTCATGGGTCAACCCCGACCGCGACAAGGCGGAGTTCGGCCTCGACGACTATATGAAGAAGGGCGTCTACCGCGCGGTCGAAAAGACGCTGGAGCAGACCGGCCAGAAGCATCTGAACGCCGTCGGCTACTGCATCGGCGGCACCATGCTGGGCGCTACGCTGGCCCATATGGCCAGCAAGGGCGACGACCGCGTCGCCTCGGCCACCTTCTTCGCCGCCCAGCACGACTTCGCCGAGGCGGGCGATCTGCTGCTGTTCACCGACGAGCACTGGCTGAGCGAGATCGAGCGGCTGATGGATGAGGCGGGCGGCGTCCTGCCCGGCGCGACCATGGCCGACACCTTCAACGCCCTGCGCGCCAATGACCTGATCTGGTCCTTCTTCGTATCCAACTATCTGATGGGCAAGGCGCCGCCCGCCTTTGACCTGCTGGCGTGGAACGCGGACCAGACGCGGATGCCCAAGCGGCTGCACCTGCAATACCTGCGCCTGATGTACGGCCAGAACGCCCTGTCGAAGGGCGAACTGGAGATCGACGGCGAACGCATCGACCTGTCGAAGGTCCGCATCCCCCTCTATTTCCAGGCCAGCCGCGAGGACCACATCGCACCGATGAACTCGGTCTATCGCTCGGCGCGGCTGTTCGGCGGGCCGGTGACCTATACGCTGGCCGGATCGGGCCACATCGCCGGGGTCATCAATCCGCCGTCGGCCAACAAGTACCAGCACTGGATCAACGCCGCCCTTCCCGAAACGCTTCAGGAATGGCAAGCGGAGGCGCAACAGCATCCGGGCAGCTGGTGGTCCCACTGGGCCGACTGGCTGGGCGCGAAGTCGGGCGAAAAGATCGCCGCCCGCGATCCTGAAACCGGGCCGCTGAAGCCCATCGAACCGGCGCCCGGCGCCTATGTGAAAGTAAAGTCTTGAAGCGTATCGAGCCCAATCTGCTGCTGGCCGTCGCCACGGCCATTCCGCTGATCCTGCTGATCGCCACGGCGACCCTGTTCGGCGCGCCGGGTCAGTTGGTGAAGTATCTGGTGATCGCCGTGATCGTGCCGGTCGCCTTCGTGCCGATGAACGCCGTCATGCGCCGGAAAATGGGCTGGATTCGTCCGCCGATGATCCATCCGCAGGCCGCATCGACCGCCGTCTGGGCCAGCCTGTTTCCGGCGCTGATCATTCTGGCGGCGGGCGCCCCGCTGGTCTTCCCCGGCCACGACTACGGCCTGCTGGTCATCATCGCCGCCATCTTCTTCAGCCTGACGGTGGAATCGGCGATCAAGGCGGCGCGGGCGGGCTGAGCTCGCCCCTGACCGGCCTCAGCTGAGGCCGGTCGTCTCGTCCAGACCCAGCATGATGTTCAGGTTCTGGACCGCCGCGCCCGAGGCGCCCTTGCCCAGATTGTCCAGCAGGGCGACCAGACGCGCCTGCTCCCCGCCGCGATCGCCAAAGACGTGCAGGCGCATACGGTTGGTGCCGTTCAGGCCCTCGGGCTCGATGCCGGTCATGGCCTCGGTGTCGTCGATCTCGGCGACCTCGACGAAATGCTGGCCTTCATAGGCTTCGACAAGCGCGCCATGCAGCCGCTCGACCGAGGGCGTCTCCGGCAGGGCCGACAGGTGCAGCGGCGCCTCGACCAGCATCCCCTGACGATAGTTCCCGACAGCGGGCGAGAACAGCACCGGGCGCGTCAGTCCCGCGTGCTTCGTCATTTCCGGCACATGCTTGTGCTTCAGCGTCAGGCCATAGGCGCGGAAGGCGGTGGACGCGCCCTCCGCTTCAAACTCGGCGATCATGGCCTTGCCGCCGCCGGAATAGCCGGACACCGCATTGATCGTGACGGGCCAGTCGGCCGGGACCAGCCCCGCCTTCACCAGCGGTCGCATCAGGCCGATGAAGCCCGTTGGATAGCAGCCGGGGTTCGACACCCGCGTCGAGGCGGCGATGGCCGCACGCTGGCCCGCAT
Source organism: Brevundimonas diminuta (assembly GCF_039673845.1). Lineage (GTDB taxonomy): Bacteria > Pseudomonadota > Alphaproteobacteria > Caulobacterales > Caulobacteraceae > Brevundimonas > Brevundimonas diminuta_E. The sequence continues at coordinate 10,767 of NZ_JBDJMK010000012.1, forward strand.
CCATCTCGGCGAAGCCATAGGTCCAGCCGTCCGCCACGCGATAGGCGGTCGAGGCGTCGATGACCCGCACCGACGGATTTTCGATCATCGACACCGCCTCGCGGGCCGCGTCGTCCGGCAGGCACAGGATGACCGCGTCGGCGCTGTTCAACGCCTCGCGCCGCGCCTCGACATCGCGTCGGCGGTCGCCCAGCAGCAGCAGCTCCAGATCGCCGCGCGCCTCCAGACGCTCGCGGATCTCCAGCCCCGTGGTTCCGGCCTCGCCGTCGATGAAGATGGTGTGGGTCATGCGCATCTCCTGTCCTTCTCCCCTTGTGGGAGAAGGTGGCCCATCAGGGCCGGATGAGGGGTCTGACAAACCCCGGAAATCGGGCGACGAAATGACGGGCGACGGGGGAGAAACCCCTCATCCGTCGGCCTTCGGCCGCCACCTTCTCCCACAAGGGGAGAAGGGCAAAGAAAAAGGCGCCTCGGGTTTCCCCGAAGCGCCCTTTGTATTCCCAGTCGCGGGTTCGCGACCGACTTAGCGCTTCGAGAACTGGAAGCTGCGGCGAGCCTTGGCGCGGCCGTACTTCTTACGCTCGACGACGCGGCTGTCGCGGGTCAGGAAGCCGTGCGGCTTCAGAACCTTGCGCAGTTCCGGCTCGTAGTGGGTCAGGGCGTGCGACAGGCCGTGGCGGATGGCGCCGGCCTGGCCCGACAGGCCCGAACCTTCGACGGTGCAGATCACGTCGTATTGCGTGGCGCGGTCCGAAACGGTCAGCGGCTGGGCGACCATCATCTGCAGCACGGGACGGGCGAAGTAGGCGGCCACGTCCTTGCCATTGACGGTGATCTTGCCGGTGCCGCGCTTCACCCACACGCGGGCGATGGCGTTCTTGCGCTTGCCGGTCGAGTACGAACGGCCCAGGGCGTCGATCTTCGGCTCGCGGACGATTTCCTCGGCAGCAGCGGTGCCCAGGCCCTTCAGGGCGTCAAAGCCGGCGGCGGTGTCTTGAGTCACGTCGGTCATGCTCAGGCGCTCCGGGTGTTCTTGGACGACATCGACTTGAAGTCGATGGTCGTGGGCTGTTGGGCTTCGTGTTCGTGCGCCGCGCCGGCGAACAGGCGCAGGTGAGTCATCTGCTTGCGAGCCAGCGGCGACTCCTTGGGCAGCATGCGCTCAACGGCCTTTTCGAGCACGCGCTCGGGGAAACGACCGCCCAGAACCTTCTCCGGGGTGGTTTCCTTGATGCCGCCCGGGTGGCCGGTGTGGCGATAGTAGACCTTGTCGGTGGTCTTCTTGCCGGTGAACACCACCTTGTCGACGTTGGTGACGACGACGTAGTCGCCGCAGTCAACGTGCGGGGTGTAGGTCGGCAGGTGCTTGCCGCGCAGACGGTTGGCGATGAAGGTCGCGAGGCGGCCCACGACGACGCCTTCGGCGTCGATGTGGATCCACTTCTTCTCGACCTCGGCCGGCTTCAGCGAAGCCGTGGTGCTCTTCAGCATGATGAGGGTCCTGGAAGACGAAAAACGCGGCCCGAACCAGATGGATCGGGCGGAGGCCGGGGTGATAGAGGGTCACGCGCCGAAGGTCAATGTCGGTTGCGATAGCGATTTTGATATAGATATTTGATTTTATTCGATATTTTAAATACGGTATTAAAATACCCAATCCACTTCCTTCTCCCCTTGTGGGAGAAGGTGGCTGCCGGAAGCAGACGGATGAGGGGTGTAAGGCCTCGCCTGCCTAAGGATCTGATGGAGGAAAAGCGTTGCATGTCGCGCCGACACCCTTCATCCGGCCCTAACGGGCCACCTTCTCCCACAAGGGGAGAAGGAAGGCGCCCTACCCCTTCAGCAGTCGATCCCGCGCGGCGTTGACGCGGGCGGCCAGGCCCTCGGTTCCGCCCTGATCCGGGTGTGCGCGCGCCATCAGGCGGCGCCATGCGGCGTGGATCGTCCGAGCGTCTGCATCAGCCCCGACGCCCAAAATGGAGCGCGCCTCGGCCTTGCTCATGGGTTCGGCGGGTTGAGCCGCCCTGCCCGCCACCGGCCGAATGCGCGACTGCACCGCCAGCCAGACGCCCGCCGCCGCCATGCCGCCCGCGATCAGCCAGGCTCCGCGCGCGGCGGCGAACACAGCCCCGGCCAGCAGGGCGGCGCTCAATATGGTCGCAGAGATGCGCCAGTGGCCGCGCCGGGCGCGCTCGGTCTGACGGCCCAGACGCACCATGGCCCACAGGGCCACGGCGGCCAGACCCAGCCAGATCAGACCCATGCGCCGATCAGGCCGCCGCGTCCATGACGGCGATGGCGTCGTCCAGACCCAGGGCCTGCATCAGGTTGCGCATCTCCTGACGCGCAGCGACGTGGGCCAGGGACACCGACACCGGGCGGATGTCGTTCGACAGGTCCGCCACGGTCAGGCCGAAGGGGAAGAGCTCGCGATAGATGACCCGGTCGCGCAGGCCCGGCCCGACGCGGAAACCGACCCGCTTGGCCAGCTTGGCCATGCGCGAGGCCAGACGGCGACGGTTGCGCGCCTCGGCGACGGCCAGACGGTTGGTGACGACGATCCAGTCGATCGTCACCTGACGGCCCTCGGTGATGGCGCGGTGCTTGCGCGCCTCCCAGACGCTCTCGGAATAGATGGAGGGCTTGACCAGATCCAAGGTCACAGGGTCGACCTCGCCCAGCAGGTCGAAGTCGACGAAGCTGTCGTTCATCGGCGTGACGATCTGATCGGCGCGGCCGTGCGCGGCGCGCGACAGGGCCGTGTCCCCGCCCGGGGTGTCGATGACGATGACGTCGGCGACGCCTTTGGCCTCGGCATAGGCGGCTTCGAAACGGGCCAATTGCTCGGCCTCATCGGCCTTATGCAGGGCCTTGCCGTCGCCCATGTCGGGCACGAAGGGCAGCGGCAGTTCGTGACCGTTGGCCTTGGTCCAGGCGACGCGGTTGGCGAAGAACCGCTCCATCGAGCGCTGGCGCAGGTCCAGATCGATGATGGCGACCTTGCGTCCGGCGTGCAGAAGGCCGGTGACGATGTGAATGGCCAGGGTGGACTTGCCCGCCCCGCCCTTTTCATTGCCGATGACGATGACCTGAGGCTGCGCCATGTGAAATCCCACTGTGATCAGCAGGCGCGACTCATCTTCGTCCGCAGCCCGCCCATGTCGCGCAGGATCGGGCCGCGAGGGCCAATCGTCAACGAAACCTTAAGCGCAGCCTGTGGACGATCAGGCGGGCGCCCCGCCGGATCGCGCGCACCAGGGGTCCGACGCCGCCAGATCGCGGCACAGGGCCTGCGCCTGCTCGCCGGAAGCGGCGACCTTCAGCCGGATCAGGCGGCGTCCGCCGACCTCGACCGTCTCATAGGCGGGTTGCAGCCCGGACAGAACCGCCCCGCCCGCGCCGCGACTGAGGCGCGACCACGCCGCGCGGGCGCTGTCCTCGCTGGAAAAGGCGCCGAGCTGGACATGACGTAAAGAGGCCGGCCGGGCGGGCGCAGCCGCGGTCGGCGGCGCCTCCGGATCGGCATAGGGCGCAGGTGTGGCGGCCAGCGTGACCCGCGCCTTGCCGCCGTCGCGAACGTCCCAGAGCTCATGCGGGGTCAGAAGCTCGACCTTCAGCGGCGAGGTCTTGCGCTCCGCCCGTCGAGGTGCGGCGCCCGGCGCGGCGGCTTCGTCCCCGGACGATACGGGGATGGAGGCCACCGATTGAGCCAGGGCCTCAAAGCGGTGCGGATCGCTCTCGTTCACGCCGCAGCCCGCAAGCGTCAGCGCAACCGCCGAAAGGGCGGCGACGGTGCTCAGTCTGTGCAGGACGGGACGGGCCATGCAGCCACCCTCGCCCGCCCTGCTTTGAGACGGAGTTAACGGCGTGATCTCAGCCGATGGCGCCGACGCAGCCTTCGACGTCGCCCGGCGCCACATCGGCGTCGGTCAGGGCCAGGCTCCAGCCATGATGGGTGTTCAGGCCCCAGCGGCGCGCGCCCGAGCCGTCGCCCGCATCGCCGCCCGCCGTCACCACGACGCGGCGGCCGGTCGGCAGCGCCGGCGGATCGATCTTGCCCACGGCCAGAGACGTCGGCGTCTCGCCGCCGTAACCGTCGAACACGCTGAGCATCGACCATTCACGACGCAGGCCGATCCACCACGGATCATCGCCGCTGATGGACAGGACGGCCACGCCCTTGCCTTCGGCTGCATGGGCCAGGGCGGCCTGCGGGTCGAGGACCAGTTTGATGTCGGCGGCGGCGCCGAAGCGCAGACGGGCGCCGTCCACGGCCTTGGACGGGTCGATCGGCGCCCAGACCTGAACCTGCAGACGGCCCTGACGCGCCAGACCCCAGCCGACGATCTCGCGCCACAGGTGTTCGACGGCCTCGCGGTTCTGGGGATCGCACTGTTTCAGGATGCGGGCCTGGACGGCCTGCTCGCGGTCGGGACGCAGCTTGGTGTGAGGGCCGGACGGGGCGTCCTTGGCCTTGCCGACCTGGGCGGCGACGGACAGGCGACGCTCGAACAGTTCGAGGATCTGGTCGTCGATGCTGTCAATTTCGGTGCGCAGGGCGGCCAGCGCCTTCTGTTCGGCGCTCAGTTCAGCGGATTCGGCGGGCCAGACTTGCTGGATGGCGGATTGCGACATGGGAGATGGCTTTCGGCATGAAATTTTTCGATAGGAAGCCGCGTCCGCCGATAAAGGATCAGGCAGGGACGCGCAGGAAGGCCGCTTGGGGAGAAGCGGTCGCCAGTGAGACTGTCAGGGGTTGGTTAGAAGCCCGACGCCTCAGCCGGCGTATCGAAAGCCGTAATAGCCGTAGCCAAAATAAAAGCCGGCCACCGCGCGCGTGGTGGTTTCAACGGTCATTTGTGCGCGCAGCGAGGACATGTATCCGGTCCGGTTTCTGGATCAGGGTTGATCCGACCGGACCTTAAAGCCGCAAACTTTGTGCGCGGTCAAGCCTCAGGCGCGACGAAGAGGACAAATCGCGTCCGGTTGTCGCTGAAATCCTGCAGATCGTTGCGCAGAACCGACAGTCCATAGACCTCGGCCGCGCGGGCGGGCGCGACAGCGGCGCGTGTCGCGTCGCCCGCAGCCGCCACGGCGGCGGCCGCGCCGCCGGTGTCGAACACCTCCAGCGCGGCGATGCCCATTTCGTTCAGGGCGATGGAGCATTGCTGAAGCGCGACCGGATGACTTTCGGCCGTCTTCACGTCCGACAGGCGCGCGCCGGGCACGCCCAGCAGGGCCAGCCGGATCGGCCGCCACGCCTCGGTGATCGCAACCAGACCCGCCTGCCGCACCAGGGTTGAGGACGGCTCGACCACGCCCACGGTCGAGTTCTCGACCGGGATCAGGGCGCACTGGCAGTCGCCGTTCAACAGGGCGTCGATCGCGCCCTGAAACGTCTCATGGCCCACCGGCTCGTCCCACGGGCGCAGGTCGAGGCAGGCCTCATGGCTGAAGGCGCCCGGCGCGCCCTGAAAGGCGACGCGGCCGGGCGCGAGGTCGTCTGCCGTCATGCAGCCTCGGACCGGGCCTGCCGCCCGGCCTTGAGACGCTCGGCGACCAGGAAGGCCAGCTCCAGCGCCTGATCCGCGTTCAGACGCGGGTCGCAGTGGGTGTGATAGCGGCTGGACAGGTCGTCCTCGGTCACCGCCTGAGCGCCGCCGATGCATTCGGTGACGTTCTGGCCGGTCATTTCCAGGTGGACGCCGCCGGGATGGACGCCCTCGGCCTCGGCCACGTCGATGAAGCTGCGGACCTCGGTCATGACGCGGTCGAACGGACGGGTCTTGTAGCCGTTGCCCGCCTTCAGCGTATTGCCGTGCATCGGGTCGATCGACCAGATGACGCGCTTGCCCGCCGCCTTCACCGCCCGCATCAGACCCGGCAGGCGGTCGCCCACCTTGTCGTGACCGAAGCGGCCGATCAGCGTCAGACGCCCCGGAATGTTGTTCGGGTTCAGGGCGTCGATCAGCGGCAGCAGGTCGTCCGCCGTCATGGTCGGCCCGCACTTGACCCCGATGGGGTTGGAGATGCCGCGCATGAACTCGATGTGGGCGCCGTCCAGCTGGCGGGTGCGCTCGCCGATCCACAGCATGTGGGCCGAGGTGTCGAACCATTCGCCGGTCGAGCCGTCCAGACGGGTCAGGGCGCTCTCGACGTTCAGCAGCAGGGCTTCGTGGCTGGTGAAGACCTCGACGCGCGACAGGTCGGGATGCGTTTCGGGCGTGACGCCGACCGCCTCCATGAAGGCCAGCGCCTCGGTGATCTTGTCAGCCAGCTCGCGGTAGGCAGCGCCCGCGCCGTCGTCGGCGAAGCCCAGCGTCCAGCGGTGGATGTTGTACAGGTCGGCATAGCCCCCGCCCGCAAAGGCGCGCAGCAGGTTCAGCGTCGAGGCCGACTGATTATAGGCGCGGATCAGGCGCTGCGGATCGGGCGTGCGCTCTTCCGGGGTGAAGCCCATGCCGTTGATGATGTCGCCGCGATAGGACGGCAGCTCGACCCCGCCGATCTCTTCGACCGGCGACGAGCGCGGCTTGGCGAACTGACCGGCGATGCGGCCGACCTTCACCACCGGCTTGCGGCCGGCGAAGGTCAGCACCACCGCCATCTGCAGGATCAGGCGGAAGGTGTCGCGGATGTTGTCGGTCGAGAACTCCTTGAAGCTCTCAGCGCAGTCGCCGCCCTGCAGCAGGAAGGCGTTGCCCGCCTCGACCTGAGCAAGATGGTCGGTCAGACGGCGCGCCTCGCCCGCAAAGACGAGGGGCGGCATCGCGCGCAGTTCGTCTTCGACGCGCGTCAGTTCGGCGGCGTCCGGATAGTCCGTCGGCATATGCAGGACGGGCTTGTTTCTCCAGGATTCGGGGGTCCAGCGCTTGGTCATGCCGCCAAGATAGGCTTTTCCCCCGCCCGGAACAATGAAGCTTGCGCGAAATCAGCCGTTAAGCGGTTTCCATGCCTCAGCCGACGGCAAAGCTGCGAACAACGCCTCAATCTGGGCGTCGGAAACGCCCGACAGATCAACCGGCGACCAGCACGGCGCATTGTCCTTGTCGATGATGACGGCGCGCACGCCTTCCTGGAAATCGTGGGTCTGAACCACGCGCCCGCCCAGCGCATATTCCATCGCCATATTGTCGGCGAAGTCGGTCAGCGTCGCGCCCGTGCGGATCTGGCGCAGCGAGACTTTCAGCGACTGCGGCGACTTGGTCTTCAGGATGTCGAGTTGCTTCTGCGCCCACTCCGAGCCGTCGGCCTGAAGGGCGGCGACAATCTCCTCCACCGTGTCGAAGGCGAACAGGCGGTCGATGGCCTCACGGTGCGGCGCCAGCGGCGACGGCCCGGCGTCACCGGCGGCGCGGTCGGCCACCGCCTTGGGATCAGCGGCCCCGGCCAGCAGATCGGCCTTCAGCGCCTCGACAGCCTCCGACGCGACGAAGTGGGTGTGGATTCCCAGCGCCACCGTATCCGCCGCCTTCAGCCGCGCGCCGGTCAGGGCCAGCCACACGCCCGTCTGGCCCGGCAGGCGCGGCAGGAACCAGCCGCCGCCCACGTCGGGGAACAGACCGATGCCGGTCTCGGGCATGGCGTAGGTGGTGCGCTCGGTGGCGATGCGGACGTCGGCGGGCTCGCTGATGCCCACGCCGCCGCCCATGACGATGCCGTCCACCACCGCCGTGATCGGCTTGGGATAGACGAACATCAGATGGTTCAACTGATACTCGGTTCGGAAGAAGGCCTTGGCCTCTGACGCGTCCCCTGCCCCGCTCTCGGCGATCATGCGGATGTCGCCGCCCGCGCAGAAGCCGCGCTCGCCCGCATGGTCGATCAGCACCGACTGAACCGCGTCGTCCGCGCGCCAGGCCAGCAGGGCCTCGATCATCGCCTCGCACATGGGCCGGTTCAGGGCGTGGATCGCCTTGGGCCGGTTCAGGGTGATGCGGCCGACACCATTTTCGATGCGGGTGATGACTTCAGATTCAGTGCTCATGTCTTGGGTCTAGAGCCGGGGCTGTCGCGGGTAAAGCCGAAGAGCCGTCTTGCATTCGATACGATGCAGCGTTGGTATGTCGCCCGTATCGCTCACGAAAGACCTCCCCCATGCTCATCGCCGCGATGACAGCCGCCCTGACCCTGACCGCCGCGCCCGCCGATGAACGCAGCGCCCAGTGGGTGACGCACGACATATCGGGCGAAGGCACGGTCGCCAGCTTCCTGAACTGGAACTTCACCAGCGTCATCACCCGCGCGCACTGCGCGGGCGGCCAGGTCACGTTCCAGTACTTCTATGACTTTCCGGGATCGCCCGCCCCCGGCCAGCGCGCTCTGGCCCTGACGGTCGACGGCGCCGATTACCGGCTGACGCCCTCGGTCGATGACATGGACCGGCAGGTCTACACCCTGTCGCCCGAAGGCAAGGCTGCGCTGAAACAGGCGCGCAATGTGGACCTGGACGCCCCGAACGAGGCGGACGAGCCGTGGTATCTGGGCCAGTCCGCCGCGCTGGTGAACTTGGCGAGACGCTGCGGCTGACGTCTAGCGCGCCAGTTCGCGCGCGATGATCACGCGCATGATCTCATTAGTGCCTTCCAGAATGCGGTGCACCCGCAGGTCGCGCACGATCCGTTCCAGCGGATAGTCCTTCAGATAGCCGTAGCCGCCGTGCAGTTGCAGCGCCTGATCGGCGATCTGGAAGCAGGCGTCGGTCGTCAGGCGCTTGGCCATGGCGCACCATTTGGTCTTTTCCGCGTGGCCGGTGTCGATGGCCCAGGCGCCGCGCAGCACCATCAGGCGAGCGGCCTCAAGGTCCGTCGCCATGTCCGCCAGCTCGAACTGGGTGTTCTGGAACTGGCCGATGGCCTGGCCGAACTGCTTGCGGCTGGCGACGTATTCCTGGGCCGTTTCCAGCGCCAGACGCGCCCCGCCCAGCGAACAGGCGGCGATGTTCAGGCGCCCGCCGTCCAGACCGGCCATGGCGTATTTGAAGCCCGCGCCTTCCTCGCCCACCAGATTGGCGACCGGCACCCGGCAGTCGTCGAAGCTGACCACGGCGGTCGGCTGGGCGTTCCAGCCCATCTTCTTCTCATTGGCGCCGAACGACAGGCCGGGCGTGCCCGCCTCGACTACGATGGTCGAGATACCCTTCGGCCCTTCCCCGCCCGTGCGGACCATGACGACATAGACATCCGACGTCCCGGCGCCGGAAATGAAGGCCTTGGCGCCGTTCAGCACATAATGGTCGCCGTCGCGCACCGCCGTCGTCCGCAGCGCCGCCGCGTCCGAGCCCGAGCCCGGCTCGGTCAGGCAGTAGCTGGCGATCTTCTCCATCCCGACCAGCGACGGCACAAAGCGCGCCCGCAGTTCGTCCGAGCCGAACTTATCGATCATCCACGTCGCCATGTTGTGGATCGAGATGAAGGCGGCCGTCGCCACGTCGCCGCGCGACAGCTCCTCAAAGATCACCGCCGCCTCAACCCGGCCCAGACCCATGCCGCCATGTTCCTCGCCCGTATAGATGCCGGCGAAGCCCATTTCGGCGGCGGCCTTCAGCACGTCGACGGGGAAGTGCTTGTCCTCGTCCCAGCGGGCCGAGTGCGGGGCCAGTTCGGCCTCGGCGAAGGCGCGGGCCGCGTCCTGAATGGCGCGTTGGTCGTCAGTGAGGGCGAAGTCCATGAAAGCTCCCGCGTTACAGCCTGCCCTCTGACGGGGCGTTCGGGGCGCTTCTAGCGGGTGGCGGGGCGCGCGTCACCTTGCTGTCGGCTCCCGCCCTAGATTTCCGCTCATCCCGGCGGACGCCGGGACCCAGTAAGAGCAACGCGCACAGCGTTGAGGTGTGGGGAGCAGAGCAGCGCGAACATCAAAGGATCAGTCTGACGCCAAAGCACTGGGTCCCGGCATCCGCCGGGATGAGCGGGGAGAAAGGGCGCGCGCCCGCTTGGACAGTTCGCCTTTTGCCTCTCCACGCGCTTTGTTTTAAGCCGCGCGCATGACCATGCCCTTTCAGCCCGCCGCCTTTCCCTACGCCCGCCCGCGTCGCCTGCGTTCGCAGCCGTGGGTGCGTCGTCTGGTCGCCGAAACGACCCTGACGCCCGCCGATCTGATCTGGCCGCTGATCGTCCACGACGGCCCGGAAGACCGCCAGCCGGTCGCCTCCATGCCGGGCGTCTTCCGCCTGTCGCCGAAGGAGGCCGCCAAGGCCGCCGTCGAGGCGCGCGATCTGGGCATCCCCATGATCGCCCTGTTCCCGAACGTGAACGATGGGCTGAAGGACAATATCGCCACGGCCGCCACCGACCCGGACGGCCTGATCCCCGACTGTATCCGCGCCATCAAGGACGCCGCGCCCGAGATCGGCGTCATGACCGATGTGGCGCTGGACTGCTACACCGACCACGGCCACGACGGCGTTCTGGAAGACGGCCGCATCGTCAACGATCCGACGCTGGAGCGGCTGGCCGAACAGGCCTTCATCCACGCCCACGCGGGCGCCGACGCCGTGGCCCCGTCCGACATGATGGACGGGCGCGTCCAGGCCATCCGCGAGGCGCTGGAGGCCAACGGCCTGAGCGACACGCTGATCATCAGCTATGCAGCCAAATACGCCTCAGCCTTCTATGGTCCCTATCGCGACGCTGTCGGCTCGTCCAAGTCGCTGACCGGGGACAAGAAGACCTATCAGATGGACTTCGCCAACGCCGAGGAGGCCCTGCGCGAAGTGGCGATGGACCTGTCGGAAGGCGCCGACGCCCTGATCGTCAAGCCGGGCCTGCCCTATCTGGATATCGTCCGGCTGGTGTCGCAGACGTTCAATGTGCCGACCTTCGCCTATCAGGTGTCCGGCGAGTACGCGATGATGCAGGCCGCCTTCGCCAACGGCTGGCTGGACCCGGACCGCGCCATCCTGGAAAGCCTGCACGCCTTCAAGCGCGCAGGCGCGTCCGGCGTCATCAGCTATTTCGCGCCGCAAGCCGCGCGGATGATGGGCTGACCTTGCCCTTCTCCCCTTGTGGGAGAAGGTGGCTCGCGTAGCGAGACGGATGAGGTGTGCGAGGAAACTCGCTCCCAGCCATCATATTCAAACCGCCCGCCGACCCCCCTCATCCGAGCCCTTCGGGCCCACCTTCTCCCACAAGGGGAGAAGGATTCAGGCCGTCGGATCGACCGCCTTGCCGTATTTGCCGCGGAAATAGGTCAGCGCATCGCCCGGCCGGGTGTCGAACGCCTCGACGCGGCCGACGATGACCAGATGGTCGCCCATGACGATGCGGTCGTGCGTCTGACAGGTCAGGCGCGTCACCGCATTCAGCAGGCGCGGCGGTTCAGGGTCGTCCACGGCGAACTCACCGTCCGACAGACGACACACGCCCCAGGCGAAACGATCGGACATGGCCTTGTCCTCGACCGGCAGCATGTGGACCGCGAAGCGCTCGGCCCCGGCGAAGGCGTCATGGCGGTCGGACTTGATGTCCATGCACCACAGCACCAGCGGCGGATCCAGCGAGACCGAGGTGAAGCTGTTCACCGTGATCCCCAGCGGCCCGTCGATGGTGTGAGCCGTCACCACGCACACCCCGGTCGCGAACCCGCCCAGCGCCCGGCGATAGGCGCGGGCGTCGAAATCGGCGGCGGGAACGGCGGACGCATCAGACATGGCCATCAGCTAGGCCGTGCGCTCCCCATCGGCAAGGGCGTGCTTCTACCCTTTCACCGCGCCGCAACCGCTTCTTAAGCCCCTCATGGGATTTAGGGCGAACGAACACGGTTAAGACGGACCCGCCCCATGGCGCTGAACGATCGCCCGATCCTGATCAAGAAAGTGAAGAAGGTGTCCGGACACGGCCACCACGGCGGCGCCTGGAAGGTGGCCTATGCCGACTTCGTCACCGCCATGATGGCCTTCTTCCTGTTGATGTGGCTGATCAACACGACCGATCCGGAACAGAAGCGCGGCATCGCCGAATATTTCGCCCCGGCCAACGTCTCGGCCTCAACGTCCGGTTCCGGCGGCATTCTGGGCGGCACCTCGCTGGGCGATTCCGAAGGGGCCAAGGGTTCAGGCTCCAACGCCGTCATCGAACAGCTGGCCCCCGAAGCGCCCGACGCGCCGCAGGAGGCTGGCCAAAGCTCGAGCCTCGCCTCGGCCAGCGAGGCCGCCTTGCGCGCCGAGATCGCCCGTCGTGAAGCCGCCGATTTCGCCAGCGCCGCGGAATCCCTGCGCCAGGCCATGCAGTCCATGCCCGAACTGGCCGAACTGTCGAAACAGCTGATCATCGACCAGACGCCAGAGGGCCTGCGCATCCAGCTGGTCGATCAGGAAGGCCGCTCGATGTTCGAGAACGGCTCGGCTCGACCCAATCCGCGCGCCCAGCTGCTGCTGCGCGCCGTGGCCAAGGTCATCAACCAGTTGCCCAACCGCATCTCCATCACCGGCCACACCAGCGCCGTCGCCGGCTCCAGCCGCGCCAGCAGCCCCGGCGACTGGCCGCTCTCGTCTGCGCGGGCCGACGCCTCGCGTCTGGCGCTGCAGGGCGCAGGCGTGAACGCCGACCGGGTCTATTCCGTCGCGGGTAAGGCGGGGTCGGATCCCCTCTATCCCGACGACCCGTCGCTGGCGGGCAACCGCCGCATCGCCATCGTCCTGCTGCGCGAGGCGCCGGTCCTGCCGACCGACACCAGCCTCTAGGCGCGAAGAAGACTTGCGAAAACGGCCGGTTGCGCGCCAAATCAGAACATGAGCCGCGCGTATCCATCCCGCCGCCCCCGTTCGGGCGCCGACGCCGTCACGGAGCGACAGCCGTGACCCAGCATTTCTTCTCGCGCCAGCTTCGCTTCTTCATGACGGCCAGCGCGCCCTGCCCCTATCTGCCGGGGCGTTTCGAGCGAAAGGTGTTCGCCAACCTGCCCTTCGCAGACGGCGCCGACGTCAACGACGCCCTGACCCACGCCGGGTTCCGCCGCAGCCAGAACATCGCCTATCGCCCCGCGTGCGAAGCCTGCGCCGCCTGCGTCTCAGTGCGGATTCCGGTGGCGGACTTCCAGCTGTCCCGCTCGCGCCGCCGCATACTGGCGCGCAACACCGACCTGTCGCGCAGTCTGGTCGAGGCCGAAGCGACGATGGAGCAGTTCGACCTGCTGCAACGCTATCTGAACGCCCGCCACCCCGGCGGCGGCATGAGCGACATGGGCTGGCTGGACTATGTGTCGATGGTCGAGGACACGGCCGTCCGCACTCATCTGATCGAATACCGCCTGCCCAGCGGGGACGACGGCCCCGGCCGTCTGGTCGGCGTCTGCCTGACCGACCTGCTGCATGACGGCCTGTCGATGGTCTACAGCTTTTTCGACCCGGACATGGAGCGCCGCAGCCTCGGCCGCTTCGCCATTCTGGATCACCTCCATCAGGCCGAGACGGTGGCCCTGCCCTATGTCTACCTCGGCTACTGGGTCCAGGGCTCGCCCAAGATGGACTACAAGTCCGAGTTCCGCCCGCTGGAGGCCCTGCGCCCGTGGGGCTGGGAGCGGCTGGAAGAATAGGCGTCACGCGAACAGTGCTTTCGCCAAAACAAGAACAGGACTAGAACATCCGTCATGTTCACCGCCGCCCTGATGATGCTTCAACTGTCCGCCGCGCCCGCAGAGACCGCGCCGATTGAACGCACCCTGGACGCCATGCACGCCGCCGCCTCCGTCGCGGACGGCGAGGCCTATTTCGCGACCTTCACGCCGGACGCCCGCTTCATCGGCACCGATGCCGCCGAGCGGTGGAGCCTTCCGGAGTTCCGCGCCTACGCCACGCCCTACTTCTCGCAAGGGCGCGGCTGGACCTATCGGCCGACGGCACGGACCGTGACCCTCGCCCCGATCGAGTGCCGCTGCGTCGCCTGGTTCGACGAGGTGCTGGACAATGACGCCTATGGGACGACGCGCGGTTCGGGCGTGCTGCGCCTGACCGACGACGGCTGGAAGATCGAGCAGTACGTCCTCAGCTTCGCCGTGCCGAACGACAAGGCGCGCGCCGTCGTCGACGCCATCAAGGCCGACTGATGGAGGTTCAGGACGACGCCTTCGTGCTGTCGGCGCGGGCGCATGGCGATACGGGGGCTGTGGTCGATCTGTTGACCGAGCATCACGGCCGTCGCGCCGCCTATGTCGCGGGCGGGGCGTCGCGGCGGATGCGGCCCTTCCTTCAGCCCGGCGCGCGGGTCGTGGCCGATCTACGGTCGCGGACGTCGGATCAGCTGGGCTCGGCGCGGCTGGAGCCGGTGGGCGAAGGCCCCGCCGCCCTGTTCGACGACCCGCTGGCCCTGACCGGCCTCAGCGCCGCCGCCGCAGTGGCGCAGGGCGCCCTGCCGGAGCGGGAGCCGCATCCCGGCGCCTTCTACGCCTTCGAGGCGTTGATGGGGGCGTTCGCCGTGCCGGATGTCTGGCCCGCCATCTTCGTGCGGTTCGAGGCGGGGTTGCTGGAGGATCTGGGCTTTGGGCTAGACCTGTCGCGCTGCGCCTCCACGGGGTCGATGGACGATCTGGTCTGGGTCAGCCCCCGCACCGGCCGCGCCGTCAGTCGCGAGGCGGGCGCGCCCTATGCCGACAAACTGCTGGCCCTGCCGCCCTTCATGCTGGGCGCGCAGGCGGGGCTGGGCGCGGGCGACGTGAAGGCGGGGCTGGAGCTGACGGGGCACTTTCTTGAGCAGTTCGTCTTCCACGCCCTGAACCGGCCCCTGCCGCCCGCGCGGGTCTGGATGATCGACAAGCTGGGCGAGGCGGGGCGGCTGTAACTCCCCCCATACACACCCGCTCATCCCGGCGAAGGCCGGGATCCAGATTGTAAAACTGGCGGCTAGGTCGGCGGGCGCGCTTGCGACCTTCAAAACCGAGCATTTGCATCTGGATCCCGGCCTTCGCCGGGATGAGCCGGAGGGGTCAGAGGCGGGTCAGCCCCGCAATCGCCTCGCGCGTTTCCCTTTGCAGCATCGCGACCAGTTCAGCGGCAGGCACAGAGCGGCCCAGCGGCGCGCCTTGTCCAGCCCAGTGCGGCGCATAACCGTTGTCGCCCTTGGCCTTTGCCGCCGCGTTCAGCGCCTTGCCGAGGTCGTAGGCATAAGGATAGGCGGCGATCTTCGTTTCATCGGCGCGGCGCATGAAGGCGTTCTCGACCCCGCGCGCCGGGCGGCCGGAGATGGCCGCGCTGACCCGCGTGCGCCCGGCTTCCACGCCCGCCAGGGCCGCCCGATAGGGCGCATCCGCCGCCGATTCCGGGCACGATGCGAAGGCCGTGCCCATCTGCGCCCCGGCCGCGCCCAGCGCCAGCGCCGCCGCGATCCCGGCGCCGTCCATGATCCCGCCCGCCGCGATGACCGGAACCGGCAGGTCGCGCGCCAGCAGGCGCGTCAGCGGCAGGGTGGCGAAGCGCGGATCGTCGGCCGGGTCGAAGACGCCGCGGTGGCCGCCCGCCTCGACCCCTTGGGCGATCACCATGTCGAACCCGGCGGCGACGGCGGCGCGGCCTTCCTCGGGCGTGGTGGCGCTGGCGATCAGGACGCAGCCCGCCGCCTTCAGCGCTGCGATCTGATCGGCGCGCGGCAGGCCGAAATGGACGCTGACCACGGCGGGCTTTTCCTCGATCAGCACAGCCAGCTTGGCGTCGTCGGTCAGGAAGCTCTGATAGATGTCGCTGAGCCGCTCGGGCGGCGCGGCATCGAACTCACTGAAGATCGGGCGCAGGCTGTCGATCCATGCCGCATCGCGCGCCGGATCGGCCGGGATCGGCGCATGGCAGAACAGATTGACGTTGAACGGCCGGTCGGTCAGCGCCTTCACCGCCCGGATGGCCTTGCGGCTCGCCTCGGCGTCGATGGCCCCTAGGGCGATGGAGCCCAGCGCGCCTGCGTTCGACACAGCGGCGGCCAGTTCGGCGGTCGAGGTTCCCGCCATCGGCGCCTGAATCAGCGGAATGGAAAGGCCGAGGCGTTCGGTCAGGGCGGTCTTCATCGGGGCTCCTTCGCGCGTTTCTGCACAGATAGGCGCTGACAATCCCGGCGTCATGCCCCGGCTGCGCTAGACTTTCCTCGTCCGATCATTGATTCGAAGTCGTATGACCATCCACACCCCGACGCCGGACGGCGGCCGCATCGTTGAAGAGCAGATGGGCGAGGCGCTGTCGCGCCGCTATCTGGCCTACGCCCTGTCGACCATCACCAACCGCGCCTTGCCTGACGTGCGCGACGGCTTCAAGCCGGTGCACCGGCGCATCATGTACGCCATGCATCAGATGCGGCTGAACCCGCAGGCGGCGGCGCGTAAATGCGCCAAGGTCGTCGGCGAGGTCATGGGCGGCTATCACCCGCACGGCGACGCCTCGATTTATGAGGCTCTGGTCCGTCTGGCTCAGGATTTCGCCCAGCGCTATCCGCTGGTCGACGGTCAGGGGAACTTCGGCAATATCGACGGCGATAGCGCGGCGGCCATGCGCTATACCGAGTGCAAGCTGACGCCCGCCGCCGTCCTGCTGCTGGACGGCATCGATCAGGACGCGGTCGACTTCCGCCCCACCTATGACGATCAGGACGAAGAGCCGGTAGTTCTGCCGGCGGGCTTCCCCAACCTGCTGGCTAACGGGTCGTCGGGTATCGCCGTGGGCATGGCGACCTCGATCCCGCCGCATAACGTGGGCGAACTGATCGACGCCTGCCACCTGTTGCTGGAGCGGCCGGACGCCACGACCGAGGATCTGGTCAGGATCGTGCCGGGGCCGGACTTCCCCACCGGCGGCGTGTCGGTCGAAAGCCAGGCCGCCATCCTCGACGCCTATGAGACGGGTCGCGGCGGCGTGCGCCTGCGCGCCAGATGGGTCGAGGAAAAGCTCGATCGCGGCGCCTATCAGATCATCATCACCGAAATGCCGTATCAGGTGCAGAAGTCGCGCCTGATCGAGGCGCTGGCCGACCTGATCGAAAACAAGAAGGCGCCGCTTCTGGGCGACGTGCGCGACGAGTCGGCGGAAGACATCCGCCTCATCCTCGAACCGAAGAACCGCACCATCGAGCCTGAAATGCTGATGGAAAGCCTGTTCAAGCTGTCCGATCTCGAGGTGCGCTTCCCCATCAACATGAACGTGCTGGACGCCACCGGCACGCCGCGCGTCATGGGGCTGAAGGAGTGCCTGCGGGCCTTCCTGGATCACCGCCGCGTGGTGCTGAACCGCCGCAGCCAGTGGCGCATCGCCCGCGTCGAAAAGCGCCTGCACCTGTTGGAAGGCCTTCGCATCGTCTTCCTGAACCTGGACGAGGTCATCCGCATCGTCCGCGAGGAAGAACAGCCCAAGGCCGAACTGATCGCCCGCTTCAGCCTGAGCGAGCTTCAGGCTGACTTCATCCTCGACACCCGCCTGCGCCAGCTGGCCCGTCTCGAAGAGATGACAATCGAGAAGGAATTCAACGAGCTGTCGGAAGAACTTGCAGCGCTACAGGCGCTGACGTCTTCTGAGGCCAAGCAGTGGAAGGCCATCGGCAAGGAGCTGGAGGCCGTGCGCAAGGCGCTGGTCTCGCCGCGCCGCACCCTGATCGGCGAGGCGGTGGACGCCTCGGCCTTTGTGGCGCCCGAAGCCTTCATTCCCCGCGAAGCGATCACCGTCATCCTGTCGGATCGCGGCTGGATCCGCGCCGCCAAGGGCAAGGTCGACGACCCCTCAGAACTGAAGTTCAAGGAAGGCGACAAGCTGGGCTTCCTGATCCCGGCCTATACGACGGACAAGCTGCTGGTCGGTGCCTCGGACGGGCGCATCTTCACCATCGGCGCCGACAAGCTGGCCTCGGGGCGTGGGCATGGCGAACCGCTGCGCCTGATGATCGACCTGGACGAGAAGGCCGACATTATCAACGTCGTGGCGCACGAACCGGACGCCAAACTGCTGATCGCGTCGAAGGCGGGCTACGGCTTTGTGGCGCCCGAGAACGACCTTCTGGCCCAGAAGCGCGGCGGCAAGCAGGTGCTGAACGGCGAGATGCTGGCCATGCTGCGGGTCAACGGCGACCACGTCGCAACCATCGGCGAGAACATCAAGGCGCTGATCTTCCCTCTGGCCGACTTGCCCGAAATGGGTCGGGGCAAGGGCGTGAAGCTGCAGAACTACAAGCAGGGCGGTCTGGCCGACGTGACGGTGTTCAACGCCGAACAGGGGCCTGAATGGGCCGACGGCGGCGGTCGTCGCCGCAACTGGCCGGACTGGAAGGACTGGCTGGGCAAACGCGCCGGCGCTGGTCGTCAGGGCCCCCGCGGCCTGCGCAAGTTCCGCTGAGTTCCACGCGCCTCCCTGAACCTTCGGGGAGGCGCAGTCCGTTTGAGCCAATCGCGCCTTAACGCCTTTGTGATCACGGACTGTTACGACCAAAGCCGTATTGGAATCAGAATGATGCGGAGCCTATCTCCGCCCCCTTCCCCGCGCCCTCCCCGGCCACAGTCGTCAGGTTTGCGATGTCCCGCGTCCGTAACGCCGCCCTCAAGTCGAAGATCGTGTCCGCACAGGACGCCGCCACCCTGATCCCGGCGAACTCGACGGTGGGCATGAGCGGCTTCACCGGCTCGGGCTATCCCAAGGTCGTGCCGATGGCGCTGGCCGAGCGGATCGAGGCCGAGCACGCGGCGGGCAATCCGTTCAAGTTGAAGGTGTGGACCGGCGCCTCCACCGGGCCTGAACTGGACGGCGCTCTGGCCAAGGCGGACGGCATCGAGTTCCGCCTGCCCTACAACTCCGACCCCATCGCCCGCGAGAAGATCAACAAGGGCGAGATGGAATACCTGGACATGCACCTGTCTCAGGTGGCGCCGGTGGCCTGGCAGGGCTTCCTCGGCCCGCTGGAGACGGCGGTGGTCGAGGTTTCAGGCATCCGTGAGGACGGGGCGCTGATCCCCTCGTCGTCCATCGGCAATAACAAGACCTGGCTGGATCGCGCCGACCAGATCATCCTTGAGGTCAACAGCTGGCAGAACGCCGCGCTGGAGGGGATGCACGACATCTATTACGGCACGGCCCTGCCGCCGGCGCGCGTGCCGATCCCGCTGACCAGGCCCACCGACCTGATCGGCGAGACGGTCTTCCGCGTCGATCCGTCCAAGATCGCCGCCATCGTCGAGACGGACAGCCCCGACCGCAACCTGCCCTTCGCCGCGCCGGACGCCAGCGCCACGGCCATCGCCGGGCATCTGATCGAGTTCCTGCAGCATGAGGTGAAGCTGGGCCGCCTGCCCGCCCATCTGCTGCCGCTGCAATCGGGCGTGGGCAATGTCGCCAACGCCGTGCTGGCGGGTCTGGCCGACAGTCCGTTCGAGAACCTGACCGCCTATACGGAGGTGCTGCAGGACGGGATGCTAGACCTGCTGGATAGCGGCAAGCTGACGGTCGCCTCGGCCACCGCCTTCTCGCTCAGCCCCGAGGCCGCCGCCGATCTGAACAGCCGGATGGAGCAGTTCCGCGGCAAGATCATCCTGCGTCCGCAGGAAATCTCGAACCACCCTGAGATCATCCGCCGTCTGGGCTGCATCGCCATGAACGGCCTGATCGAGGCGGACATCTACGGCAACGTCAACTCGACCCACGTCATGGGCTCGCGCATCCAGAACGGCATCGGCGGCTCGGGCGACTTTGCACGCAACGCCTATATTTCCTGCTTCGTCACGCCGTCGACGGCCAAGGGCGGCAAGATCTCGGCCATCGTGCCCATGGCCAGCCACGTCGACCACATCACCCAGGACGTGCAGGTCATCGTCACGGAACAGGGCCTGGCCGACCTGCGCGGCCTGTCGCCCAAGCAGCGCGCGCGGATCATCATCGCCAACTGCGCCCACCCCGACTATCGCGACGCGCTGAAGGACTATTACGAGCGCGCGCTGGAGGGGTCATATGGCCTGCAATCGCCGCACCTGCTGACCGAGGCGCTGTCGTGGCACCAGCGCTATATCGAGACGGGATCGATGAAGGCCTGAGCCGCCAGGCTCAGGCGTAGCGGCGGGCGACGGCGACGCTGGCCACCGTCAGGGCGGCCGCCGCGACCATGGTCCACGGCACGGCCTCGTGCAGCACCAGTCCCGCCAGCGCCAGGGCGAAGAAGGGTTGGAGCAGTTGCAACTGCCCCACGCTGGCGATGCCGCCCATCGCCAGGCCGCGGTACCAGAAGATAAAGCCGATCAGCATCGAGAAGACCGAGACATAGGCCAGTCCGGTCCACGCCGGGACGCCGATCGCGCTCCAGTCGGCGGGCAGGTCCAGCATCATCACCACCAGCATGATCGGCGCCGACAGCACCAGCGCCCAGCAGATGACCTGCCACCCGCCCAGACGCCGCGCCAGTATGCCGCCCTCGGCGTAGCCAAGACCGCAGATGATGATGGAAGCCAGCATCAAAAGGTCGCTGGTCCAAGACCCGTCGCCGTGACTGCTGAAGGCGAAACCGATCACCGTGGCGCTGCCCAGACCCGAGAACAGCCAGAACAGCGGGCGCGGGCGCTCGCCGCCTCTCATGACGCCGAAGATGGCCGTGGACAGCGGCAACAGGCCGATGAAGACGATCGACCGGGCCGAGGTCATGTGCTGCAGGGCCACCGCTGTCAGCAGGGGAAACCCGACCACCACCCCGACCGCGATCACCGCCAGCGACATCAGATCGCGCCGATCCGGCCGCGCCTGCCGCGTGGCCAGCAGCACCAGACCCGCCAGCGCCGCCGCGATGACCGCCCGCGCGCCCGTCAGGAACAGCGGCGACAGGTCCGCCACCGCCACCCGTGTGGCGGGCAGCGAGCCGCTGAAGATCACCACGCCCAGAAGGCCGCAGATCAGGCCGTCGATGCGTTTCTGTTTCGCCGTGTCCATTCCGTCTTCCTCTTCGCCGCCTGATTGGACGCGCGGCGCTGGCGAAGGCAGCCACAGATCGATACACTTCTGACAAACTGTATGGGTTATGGAGCCGGCACGGTTGCCCCGCAGCACACGCACCACAGAGGTCATGGAGGCCATCCGCGCGCGGATTGCAGGACGCAGTCTGGCGCCCGGCGACCGTCTGCCGTCGATCCGACGCTTCGCCGGAACCATGGAGGTGTCCCCCTCGACCGTGGTCGAGGCCTATGACCGGCTGGCGGCCGAGGGACTGATCCGCGCGCGGCCGGGGTCGGGCTTCTATGTCTCGGGCGCCGCCCTGCCCCCGCTCAGTTTCGCGGTCGATCCAGGCCTGCAGGACCGCGCCGTCGATCCCTTCTGGGTGTCGCGTCAGTCGCTGGAAGCGCCGCCGAACGCGCTCAAACCCGGCTGCGGCTGGCTGCCCGCCGACTGGATGCCGACCGAGGCGCTGCGCAAGGCCCTGCGCGCCGTGGCGCGGGCGGACGACGCCCTGTTGACCGACTATGGCGAGTTGCATGGGTCCAAGGCGCTGCGCCGCATCCTGCTGGGGCGGCTGGCGACCGAGGGGCTGGAGCTGTCGCAGGATCAGGTGCTGCTGGCTGGATCGGGCACTCATGCGGTCGATCTGACGTGCCGCTATCTGCTGCGGCCCGGCGATACGGTGGTGCTGGATGATCCCTGCTACTTCAACTTCCGCGCCCTGTTGCGCGCGCATCAGGTCAAGGTCGTCAGCGTGCCCTATACGCCCCTCGGCCCTGACGTCGAGCAGTTCGAGGCGGTGCTGAAGGAGGCATCGCCGCGCCTTTATCTGACCAACGCCGGACTTCAGAACCCGACCGGCGCGGGCATGGCGCCGCAGACGGCGCACCGCCTGCTGAATCTGGCCGCCGCCCACGACCTGACCATCATCGAGGATGATCTGTTCGCCGATCTGGAGCCGGAGCCGTCCACCCGGCTGGCGGCGCTGGACGGATTGAACCGGGTCATCCGCATCGGCAGCTTTTCCAAGACGCTGTCGGCCTCATTGCGCTGCGGCTACATCGCGGCCAGCGCTGACAGGATCGCCGATCTGGCCGATCTTCAGGTGGCGACGGGCTTTGTCGGCGCCAACGCCGTGGCGGCGGAAGTGGTGGCCCATGTCCTGACCGGCGGCGGCTATCGCAAGCATCTGGACGAACTGCACCGCCGCCTGACGCGCAAGCGGCGCGAGGTGTCGGCCCGCCTGAAATCCATAGGCATCGAGCCGTGGATCGAGCCCCGCGGCGGCTTCAACCTGTGGTGCCGTCTGCCGGGCGAAGCGGACTCAGCAGCACTGGCCCGCGCCGCCCTGAAGGAGAACATCGTCCTGGCCCCCGGCGACGTGTTCAGCCCGTCCCAGACCGCCAGCCGCCATATGCGGATCAATGTGACCCACTGCGACGACCCGCGCCTGATGACCTTCCTGAAGCGCGCGCTTTAGGGCTCCAGCGCCGTCGGGAACGGGCGGCCCAGCGCCTCGGCCATCGCCTGCTGATTGATCAGCAGCACCTGATCGCGCAGGTGATAGTTGTTCGACAGCACCACCACCGTCACGTCCTGATCGGGCTGATAGGACACAAGATTGCGGAACCCGGCCCAGCTGCCGGTGTGATAGACCTGACGATCGCTGAAGCGCGGCGAGACGCGCTCGCCCAGCGCGCTGACATAGATGCCATAGCCGAAGGCGCGGTGCGGACGGCCGGGCTTGTCTCTTTCGGGGTCCGGCGGTGCGTGATCGGCGGTGAAGTCGCTATAGGCGGCGTCGCTGAGCACCTGTCCCCGGTTCAGGGCGCGGTTCCACGCCAGCATGTCGTCCATCGTCGAATAGAGGGCGCCCGCCCCCGCCACGACGCTGACATTGGCGATCTTCTGCGGCGTCAGCCCCTGCGGGAACAGGCCATAGCCCATGGCCACGCCCTCAGCGTCGTCGTTCACGTCAGAGCCGGTGTCCTTCATGCCCAACGGCCTGAGCAGGGCCTGCTCCAGATAGTCCTCAAACGCCATGCCGCTGGCCTTGGCCACGATGACGGCGGCCAGATTGAAGGCGGCGTTGTTGTAGCGGACCTTGGTCCCCGGCTCGAACTGCAGGCCATAGCGGGCCGAGGTGTCGGTCAGCTCCTGCGGCGTGCGATGAGTGACGCGGATGCGGCCCCACTCGGCCTGCGCCATCAGATCGGGAATGCCCGAGGTGTGCGACAGCAGGTGATGGATGCGCAGCGGCCGCCACGCCTCCGGGCACGGCTCGATCCACTGGCAGACGGGATCGTTCACCGACAGCTTGCCCTCGTCCTGAAGCTTCAGGATGGCGACGGCGGTGAACTGTTTGGACGCCGAGGCCAGACGGAAACGGGTGTCCAGCGCAAAGGGGGTGTTCTGTTCGTAGTTCGCCTTGCCGTAGACCTGTCGGAACAGGACCTGATCGCCCCTGGACACCAGCACGGCGCCGGTGAACTGCCCCGTCGCCGCCATCGCCTCCAGCCGCGCCTTCAGCTGCGGCAGGTCCTCGACCACCTCGACCGGAGGGCGTTTGGCCAGTTTGGGTTTCGTCGAACGGGCGACCGTGGCGGCCTGACTTTCGGGCGCGACGGCGTTCAGGAACCACGCCCCCGCCCCGGCTGAAATCAGGCCGAGCGCAACGACAGAGCCCAGAACCCAGGGCCTTCCGCCAACAGTCTTGGGGACGATGAACACGAGACTAGACGTCGAACTCCAGGCCGAACTGGGCGTACAATGCCTTTGAGTCTTGCCACTTCGGATCGACTTTGACGGTCAAAAACAGGTGAACGGGCCGGTCGAGGATCTCAATCAGCTCTTCGCGCGCCTTCTGGCCGATCCATTTCAGGGTCTGGCCGCCCTTGCCCAGCACGATCGGGCGCTGGCTTTCACGCTCGACATAGATGGTCTGTTCGATGCGGGCCGAGCCGTCGGCGCGGTCCTCGAAGCTGGTCGTCTCGACCGCCGCCGAATAGGGCAGTTCCTCGTGGACGCGCAGATAGACCTTCTCGCGCGTGATCTCGGCGGCCAGCACGCGCAGCGGCACGTCCGCCGACTGGTCTTCGGGATACAGCCACGGGCCCTGCGGCATGGCCATGGCCAACCGGGTCAACAGATCGTCCACGCCGTCGCCGCTGAGCGCCGAAATCATGAAGACCTCGGAATAGACGCCCGTCTCGAACAGGCGCTGCGACAGGGCCAGCAGGGTGTCGCGACGCATGCCGTCGATCTTGTTCAGCGCCAGAATGACCTTGGTGTCCGTCGCCTGAAGATTGGCGATGATGGTCTCGGTGTCCTCGGCCGAGCGACGGTCGGCGGGCGTGCCTTCGCGGCCTTCGGCGTTGATGTGCGACTGGGCGTCGATCAGGTGGACGACCACGTCCGCGTCCTGCGCGCCGCCCCAGGCCGAGGCGACCATGGCGCGGTCCAGACGGCGGCGCGGGGTGAAGATGCCGGGCGTGTCCACCAGCACGATCTGGGCGTCGCCCTTGATGGCGATGCCGCGCACCGGGAAGCGCGTGGTCTGGACCTTCTGGGTGACGATCGAGACCTTGGAGCCCGTCAACCGGTTCACCAGCGTCGACTTGCCCGCATTGGGCGCGCCGATGATGGCGGCGAAGCCCGCGTGCTGGTTGCTGATCTCGGTGGTTTCAGGGGTCTCGGTCAAATCACGCCTTCACGTTTCAATAGGGCGACGGCGGCGGCCTTTTCCGCCTCCTGTCGCGAACGCCCCTGAGCACGGGCGGGTTCATATCCGGTCACCGTCGCCTCGACCGTAAAGGTCGGCGCATGGTCCGAGCCGGTGCGCTGGACCACCTCATAGGTCGGCAGCGGGCGGCCCTGCCCTTGCGCCCATTCCTGCAGGGCGGACTTGGGATTGGTGATGGCGGGCGCCGGGGGCGCCGCCAGTTCCTCGGCCCAGGCGCGCTCGAACACAGCCTGAGCCGCGATCAGGCCGCCGTCGCGATAGACAGCCGCCAGGATCGCCTCAACAGCATCGGCGATGACTCCGGCCTTTCTGCGGCCGCCGGTCTTGGTCTCGCCGGGCGACAGGCGAAGGGCCTCGCCCACGCCCAGCGCCTCGCCCACGCGGGCGCAGGCGCTCTTGTCCACCAGGGCGTGCAGGCGGGCCGAAAGCTGCCCCTCGTCCGCCGCCGGAAAGTCGCGCACCAGACGGTCGGCCACCAGCAGGCCCAGCACCCGGTCGCCCAGAAACTCCAGCCGCTCGTTGTCGGCTGGAACCTGCGGCCCTGCGCCCTCGCCCACGCTGGAGTGGGTCAGGGCATGCTCCAGCAGGGAGGCGTCGTTGAAGTCATGCCCGAGGCGGCGACGCAGGGCCGCCACAGCCTCGGCGCGCACATTCGTGCGTCCGCCCGCCATCAGTGAAGGATCTTGAAGAACCGGCTGAACCGCACATTGGCGAACCAGCTGACCGGATTGAACAGCGAGGCGCCCGGCGTCCACGAGAACATGATGATCTCGGCCTTGCCGACCAGATTCTCGGCCGGGACCATGCCCACGCCCGCCGACATCTCCACACGGCTGTCGATCGAGTTGTCGCGGTTGTCGCCCATCATGAAGTAGTGGCCCGACGGCACTTCATACAGCGGCGTGTCGTCCAGCTCGCCGCCGGGGCCGAAGTCCTGTGTCATGAAGGTGCGGCCGCCCGGCAGGGTTTCGCGCAGTTGCGTCACCGAACGGGCGCCGAACATGTCGGCCATCTGGGCGCGGCTGACCTCGACGTCCTGAACCGGCGCGCCGTTGATATAGAGCTTGTTGGCGATCATCTGCACCTTGTCGCCCGGCAGGCCGATCACACGCTTGATGTAGTCAGTCTTGTTGTCGCGCGGCAGTTTGAACACCACGATGTCGCCACGCTCAGGTCCCTTGCCCAGAATGCGGCCCTTGAACACCGGCGGGCTGAACGGGATTGAGTGGCGCGAATAGCCGTACGACCATTTCGACACGACGATATAGTCGCCCTCATACAGGTTCGGCTCCATCGAGGCCGACGGGATGGTGAAGGGCTGGAACAGCAGAACACGCAGCACCAGCGCGATCAGCAGGGCGATAACGACGGTCTTGATGATCTCGACCCACTCGTTGCTCGCGGACTTTTCTGTCTTCACTCTTTTGGCTTTCCTGTAGCGCCGCGGCGCATGGATCGGCTTTTCGCTGTCGAGCGCCTCCGGATCGTCCCCCATGTCGAAGGGGGCGTCGCCGTCGTCGCTCCAGATCGGTCGGCTGCCCGCCGGATCAAGGGCGGAGGCGCCCGCGCCGCCGTTCAACTTTGGGTCGTCGGTCATCGTCTGCTCGAATCCCCTGCCGCACGCAGGGTCAGAAAGTCGAGGCGTAATCGCTGAACCCGCAGCGGGCAAGACTCCGCATGATGAAGGAACCGCAACCTTTGCGACGCCATCATGCGTCAGACACAACCTTTGGAAGGGCCTCGATCACCACAAAGGCCAGGGCGTAGGGGTGTTCGTCGCTGAGGGTCAGGTGGATGCGCGCCTCATGCCCCGGCGGCGTCAGGCGAGCCAGATGCTCGGCCGCGTGGCCGGTCAGGGCCAGTGTCGGCTGCCCGGACGGCAGGTTCACCACCCCCATGTCGCGCCAGTAGACGTCGGAGCGCATCCCAGTGCCCAAGGCCTTGGCGCAGGCTTCCTTGGCCGCGAACCGCTTGGCGTAGCTCCACGCCGGATCGGCCTTGCGGTCCGAGCGGGTGCGCTCAAGCTCGGTGAAGACGCGCTGTTTGAAACGGTCGCCGAAGCGGTCCAGCGAGGCCTGTATCCGACGGATGTCCGACAGGTCGGCGCCGACGCCGATAATCACGATGAAGCCTCGTCCATCGCCGCGCGCATCCGGCGGATGGCGGCGTCGAGGCCGACGAAGACCGCCTCGCCGATCAGGAAGTGGCCGATGTTCAGCTCGACGATCTCGCGGATGGCCAGCACCTCGCCCGCCGTGGCGAAGTCGAGGCCGTGGCCCGCGTGGACCTCCAGCCCCAGAATCTCGGCCTGTGCGGCGGCGGCGGCCAGACGGTCGAACTCGACCGCGCGCTGGGCCGGGTCGGTCAGGTGGCAATAGCGGCCGGTGTGGAACTCGACCACCTGGGCGCCGACGGCGGCGGCGGCCTCGACCTGGTCCTCGGACGGTTCGATGAACAGGCTGACGCGGATGCCGGCGTCCGAAAGCGCCTTCACCACCGGGGCGATGCGGGCTTCGTGACCAGCAACGGCCAGTCCGCCCTCGGTCGTCACTTCCTCGCGCCGTTCGGGCACCAGACAGGCGGCGTGCGGGCGGTGGCGCAGGGCGATGGCCAGCATCTCCTCCGTCACCGCCATCTCGAAGTTCAGGGGCTTGTCCGCGCGTCGGCACAGGGCCGTCAGCACGTCGATGTCGGCGTCGGTGATGTGGCGGCGATCTTCGCGCAGGTGGGCGGTGATGCCGTCGGCCCCGGCCGCCAGCGCCGCCTCGGCCGCGCGGGCCGGATCGGGATGAGCGCCGCCGCGCGCGTTACGAACCGTGGCGACATGGTCGATATTGACGCCCAGACGAACCCGCTGACGCTTCATCCCGTTCTCTTTCTTTACTTGGACAACCGGCGACTGCCCGGATCCTCGACCGGCAGGGCGGCCAGTTCCGGCGGCAGGGCGTCGGCCGGATAGGCCGGCACCTCCATCGAGGCCAGAGCGATCAGGGGCACGCCCACATCGACCTTGCCGCCCGAACGGTCGACGATGCAGGCGGCGGCGACGACTTGGCCGCCCGCCTTCTGGATTGCGGCGATGCATTCGCGCGACGACAGACCCGTCGTGACGATGTCCTCTACCATGACGATCTTCTCGCCCGGCTCGACCGAGAAACCGCGACGCAGTTTGAACTCGCCGCCCTCGCGCTCGACGTACATGGAGCGGACGTTCAGGTGTTTGGCGGTCTCATAGCCGGGGATGATGCCGCCGACGGCGGGCGAGATCGCCGCGTCGACAGGCCCGACCGTCGCGACGATCTTTTCCGCCAGCGCCTTGCACAGGCGCGCGCAGCGGGCGCCGTCCATGAAGACCAGGTTCTTCTGCAGGAAGACCGGGCTGTGCAGGCCGGACGAGAGGACAAAATGGCCTTCGCGCAGGGCGCCGGCGTCGCGGAATTCGTTGAGGACGTCTTCAGTGTTCATGAAAGCCGTCCTTAGACCCTGCCGGGGCCGCCCTCAACCCGGCGCCCTAACGGATCTCGCAGTTGGGCTTCAGCCCGCCTTCCAGCAGCTTTGCCCACACCGTTTCGGCGTCGTCGGCGAAGGCGAACAGATCCATGTCCGACGCCTTGACCATGCCATGCTCGATCAGGGTGTCGAAGTTGATGACCGAGCGCCAATAGGCCTCGTCGAACAGGACGATGGGGATCGGCGGCGCCTTGTCCGTCTGGCGCAGGGTCAGGATCTCGAACAACTCGTCCAGCGTGCCGAAGCCGCCGGGGAAGACGACCAGCGCATTGGCCCGCATGGCCAGATGCATCTTGCGCATGGCGAAGTAGTGGAACTGGAACGTCAGCTCCGGCGTCGACCACGGGTTCGGCACCTGTTCGTGCGGCAGGGTGACGTTGAAGCCGATGGAGGGCGCACCGGCCTCGTGCGCGCCCTGATTGGCGGCCTGCATGATGCCCGGTCCGCCGCCGGTGGCGATGACGTTGTCGCGCACCTCGCCCGGTTCGCCGCGCAGTGCGCCGCCGCGTTCAGAGGCGATGCGGCCGAACTGGCGGGCCTGATCGTACCAATAGGCGTGGCGGCCGTCGCCGTTGACGCCGACGCGGGCGCTGCCGAACACGACGACGGTGGAGCGCACGCCCCACGCCTTCAGCGCCTGCTCGGCCTTTTCATATTCCATCAGGAAGCGCACGCCGCGCATCGGCTCGCCCAGCAGGAAATCCTGATCCAGCGCAGCCAGACGATAGGAGGGCGAGGCCAGTTGGGCCTCATTGGCGAGCTTCTGTTGTTCGGGAGACATTTCGACCTTTGGCAAAAAACGGATGGCGTCGGCGCGGCTCAGCCGCGCGCGCGATCGACCGTATCGACGTAAGGATTGGCCCTCAGCGCCGCAATGATCATGGTGGCGTGGCGCGCGTCCTCGACCTCGACGTCCAGATCGACATCGTAGAAGTCATGCTGCCGGTGGGACATCGACAGGTTCAGGATATTGCCCCCCGCCTCGCCGATGATGGAGGCGAACTGCCCCAGAACGCCGCGCGCATTGGTCAGGGTGGCGTGCAGCTTAACCGCACCGACGGCGCTGCGTTCGGCCTGCGGCGTCCATTGCAGATCCTGCCAGACGGAGTCGTCATCGGCGAAATCGGCCAGAGTCTGGCAGTCGATGGTGTGGACGGTCAGCCCCTTGTCCGGCTCAAGAATGCCGACGATGCGGTCGCCCGGCACCGGCGAGCAACACCGGCCGAAGTGGATGCTGACGCCGGGCGTCAGACCGCCGCCGCGCACGAACAGGCGCGGCGGTTCCTCGCCGATGCGCTTGCGCTCCGGGCCGGCCTTCAGTTGCCCCTTCAGCGCCGGGAACAGGGTTTCGGCCACGCGGGTCGCGCTCAGACGGCCGCGACCGATGGCGTCGAACATGTCCTCTTCGGACGGCATGGCGAAAGTCTTCAGCACCTCGGTCAGCTTGACGTCGGCCAGCGATTTGCCCGCCCGGTCCAGCGTCTGCTCCAGCGTCGTCTTGCCCAGACGCACGAACTCTTCGCGCTCCGACGTGCGGATGTGGCGGCGGATGGCCGAGCGGGCGCGGCCCGTGACCGTCAGGCTGCGCCAGTCGGTCGGAATTTCGCGCTTGGTCCCGCGAATGATCTCGACCACGTCGCCGTTCTGAAGCGCCGTGCGCATGGGCTTCAGCTCGCCGTTGATCTTGACCCCGACGGCCGTGTCCCCGACCTCAGTGTGGACGGCATAGGCGAAGTCCAGCGGCATACCGCCGCGCGGCAGGGTGATCAGCGTCCCCTTGGGCGTGAAGACAAAGACCTGATCCAAATACATTTCGAGCTTGGCGTGCTCGACCCAGTCCTCGCCCCCCTCCCCGTGCTCGATCACCTGAACCAGATGGCGCAGGTTCAGCAGGGGGTCGCGGCCGCCGTCGGCCTCCATCGCCTCGCGGTCGAAGCCGTAGGACGAGTTCTTGTAGCGCCAGTGCGCCGCCACCCCGTCCTCGGCCACGCGATCCATGGCCTCGGTGCGGATCTGCATCTCGATGCGCAGGCCGCCCGGCCCGACGACCGTAGTGTGCAGCGAGCGGTAGTTGTTCGACTTGGGCGTCGAGATGAAGTCCTTGAACCGTTCCGGCACCATCGGCCATGCGCGGTGGATGACGCCCAGGGCGCGGTAACAGTCGTCCTCGCTCTCGACGATGACGCGGAAGCCGTAGATGTCCGACAGGGACGAAAAGCCGACCGTCTTGCGCTGCAGCTTGCGCCAGATGGAATAGGGCGTCTTCTCGCGGCCCTTGACCCGCGCGGTCAGACCCGCCTCGGACAGCACGCGCTCGATCTCGGGCGAGACAGCCTCGATGGCGCTGCCGTTTTCAAGCTTCAGCGCCTCCAGACGGCGCTGGATGGCGACGCGGGCCGTGGCGTTCAGATGCTCGAACGCCAGTTCTTCCAGTTCGGCGGCGATGGAGTGGATGCCGATCGACCGGCCCAGCGGGGCGTAGACTTCCAGCGTTTCGCGGCTGATGCGCTCACGCTTCTCCGGCTTCACGAAGTGAAGGGTGCGCATGTTGTGCAGGCGGTCGGCCAGCTTGACCAGCAGCACCCGCACGTCGCGCGAAATGGCCAGAATGAATTTGCGCAGGTTCTCGGCCTGGCGCGTGTGCTCGGCCTGAAGCTCCAGCCGCGACAGCTTGGTCACACCCTCGACCAGGACGGCGATCTCCTCGCCGAACATCTCGGCGATGTCCTCGCGGGTGGCGGAGGTGTCCTCAACCACATCGTGCAGCAGGGCGGTGACGATGGTCGCCGTATCGAGGCGATAGTCAGTCAGAATGCCCGCGACCTGGATCGGATGGGCGAAATAGGGATCGCCCGAGGCCCGCAACTGCGAGCCGTGCATCTTCATCGCATAGACATAGGCGCGGTTCAGCAGCGCTTCATCGGCGGTCGGGTCATAGGCCTTGACCGCCTCGATCAGTTCGAACTGGCGCATGATCGGTGCGCGCTTGGTATCAGACAATGCAGGGCCTTCAGACGACTTCGGCGCCGCCTCGGGAAGAGACGACGCCGATGTGTTGTCCTGCAGATTCGCGGCGGGGTCCATCGGCGTGTCCGTCTGGGGTCGCGCCGCCCGCCTTGCTACCGAAGTGACCAGGTCGGTCGTCAGTAGCGTTCCTCCTGGCCCCCGTCGCGGTCGCTCTGCAGCGCGCGGATCAGTTCGGCCTCGGCCATGTTCATGTGCTGCGGCTCAGCCAGCAGGGCCACGACTTCGGCTTCGTCCTCGGCCTCGGTGCGCTCGTCGACCCGCTGCAGGGTGGTGATGATGTTCTCGCGCAGCTCGTCCGGCACGACGGTTTCGTCGGCCAGTTCACGCAGGGCGACGACCGGGTTCTTGTCGTTGTCGCGGTCCAGCGTCAGCGGGGCGCCGTTGGCGATGTTGCGGGCGCGGTGGCCGGCCAGCAGAACCAGACCAAAGCGGTTCGGCACCTTTTCGATGCAGTCTTCGACAGTGACGCGGGCCATGAAATTCCTCAGGCGGCAGGGAGAACCGCTCAAAATACAGGGTGAGAGCCGATTGTGCAACGCCGCGAAGGCGGCATTGGGACGGATCGGCGTCAGTTGCGCCTCCCCTCGCGCGTTCACAGGCCCTGCGTCAAGCCCTCAACAGGGGATGGGCGTCGCGCGCCACGCTGGCCGAGGCCGCCAGATCACGCGCGCGCAGGCCGTTGACCGGGTGGATCCAGTCCGGCGCGATCTCGGCCAGCGGCCCCATGACGAACAGTCTGTCGGCCGCACGCGGATGCGGCAGGATCAGCCCGTCCAGATCCCCGCTCAGCCGACCATAGGCAGTCAGATCCAGGTCCAGCGTGCGCGGCGCATTGCGCGCCGTGCGGACCCGCCCGAACAGATCCTCGATCCGGCCCAGCGTCCGCATCAGGGTCGGCGCGTCCTGATCGGTGCTGATGATCGCCACCCCGTTCAGGAAGGGCGGATCGGTCGGATCGGGCCAGGCCTGCGACGCCCACCACGACGAACGGGCCAGCACATCCAGCCCCTCAGCGCGAAATCGCGCCAGCGCCGCCTCCAGCGCTTCGCAGGAAGATGACCAGTCGCCCTTGTCATTACAGCCCAGTGCGACGATGACTGCGGCGTCCAGATCGACGCCGTCAGGGGATTCTCCGGCGGCATCGGTCGGGGCGTTCATTTTCTCGACCATATCGACGGACTCATATTCCTTCATGACCGACCATCCCGACGACCGCATCGCCCTGTTCATCGACGGCGCCAATCTCTACTCGGCGGCGCGCGCCCTGAACTGCGATCTCGACTTCAAGAAACTGTCCACCTGGTTCGTGGGCGAAGGCCGGTTGATCCGCGCCTATTATTACACGGCCATCGTCGAGGGCGAAGAATTCTCGCCCGTCCGGCCGCTGGTCGACTGGCTCGACTACAACGGCTTCACCGTAGTGACCAAGCCGGTCAAGCGCTTCACCGACGCCCAGGGCCACAGCCGCACCAAGGGCAATATGGACATGGAGATCGCCGTCGACATGATGGAGCTGGCGCCGCGTCTGGATCAGGCGGTGCTGTTCTCGGGCGACGGCGACTTCCGCCGCGTGGTGCAGGCGCTGCAGGCCAAGGGCGTGCGCGTGACCGTCGTCTCGACCGTCAAGAGCCAGCCGCCCCAGATTTCCGACGACCTGCGCCGTCAGGCCGACGCCTTCATCGATCTGGCCGATGTCATGAACCATGTGGGCAAGCCCAAGACCTCGATGAATCAGGGCCTGAACCGCACGCTGGACCGGACCGACCGCGCGTGAAGCACGCGGTGGGTGCGGGACTGAATCCCGAACCGGCGCGCGACTGCCCCTTATGTCCGCGACTGGTCGAGTATCGCGCCGAAAACTCGCGTCAGAACCCGGACTGGTGGAACGGTCCCGCGCCCTCCTTCGGCGATCCGCAGGCGCGCCTGTTGATCGCGGGACTGGCGCCGGGCCGCACCGGCGCCAACCGCACGGGCCGCCCCTTCACCGGGGATCATGCGGGCTGGCTGCTGTATGACACGCTGAAGAAGACCGGCTTCGCAAAGGGGTCTTACGACCCTGATGGTCATGACGATCTGACGCTGGTCGACTGCATGATCACCAACGCCGTGCGCTGCGCCCCGCCGCAGAACAAGCCGACGGCGACGGAAGAGAACACCTGTCGACCCTTTCTGGTCGACCGGCTGGCCGCCCTGCCCCGGCTGAAGGTGATCGTCACCCTGGGCGATGTGTCACGGCGCAGCATCCTGCGGACGCTGGGCTATCCCGGCTCGGCCATTCCGGCCGGGCATGGGGTCGAGGGCAAGGTCGGCGACTATACGCTGATCAACAGCTATCACTGCTCGCGGCTGAACACGAACACGGGACGGCTGACGGCGGAAATGTTCGAGGACATCTTCCGACGCGCGAAAGCGGCGCTGGAAGAATAGCGCCTCCCCTCTCCGTCTCAGGAGGAGGACATCAGCTTCCGGCCACGTCTCCAGCGACCATCAACGGGGCGGAAGGCTCGCGGAAATAGCGGTCGATGCCCTCGGCGACCGAACGCATCAGGCGGCGGCGGGCGCGTTCATCAGTCAGCACGCGCTCGTCCTCGGGGTTGGTGATGAAGCCCATCTCCAGCAGCACGGCCGGAACGTCAGGCGCCAGCAGCACGGCCAGACCCGCGTCGCGATGGCTGCGGCGCAGCAGAGGATGGTTGCCCCCCTCGATATGGGTCAGCAGCACCCGCGCGAACTGGGCCGAGCGGTTCTGGGTCGCGCGTTGGGTCATGTCCAGCAGGATGCGGTCGACCGAGGGATCGCGGCCCGGCAGGCGCAGGTCGCGCTGCCAGTCGTCGCCCTTGGTGAACTCGCGCACCGCGCGCCCGGCGCCCTGTTCGGACAGGGTGTAGACGCTGGCGCCGCGCAGGGCCGGGTCTGACCCGGCGTCGGCGTGCAGCGAAATGAACAGGTCCGCCCCGGCGTCGCGCGCCACCTGCACCCGGCGGCCGTGGGCCACATAGACGTCGCCGTCGCGCGTCAGGCGGACGCGGTAACGGCCGGTGCGCTCCAGCGCCGCCTTCAGTTCACGGGCGGCGGCCAGGGTGATGACTTTTTCCTGAACATGCTGGCCCTGGGCGCCCGGATCGCGGCCGCCGTGCCCGGCGTCGATGACGATCAGTGGCTTTTCAGCGCGAACCTGTTCACGGCGCGGCGCGGCGACCGGAACCGCAGCAGCGGCGCCTGTCGCCTTCAGGTCGATGACATAGCGATAATGGTCCACCCCGTCGCCGGGCGGCAGCAGGAAGCGGCGCTCGATCTCGGCGCCGCGCGCCAAATCCAGCCGGACGCGCGATGCGCCCGAGGCCGCACTGACCTCATAGCCGCGCACCAGCCCTGAACCAGACCCTTCCAGCCCGCGCGCCGGAGTGACCCCCGCCAGCGACAGGATGACCCGTCCGGCCGAGCCGTCCTCGACTACCTGACCACGCGTCGAACGGCCCAGATCCAGCACCACGCGGGTCCGCTGGCTGTCGCCGCCGAAGCGCAGGCGCACGATCTCTCCGTCCGGCCCGAAGGCCAGACCGCGCGTGGATGTCAGCACGACAAGGCTGATCACGACGAGCGCCAGGCCCGTCATGGCCCATTCGCGCACGCCCCAACGGCTCAGATTGTCACGCCACCGACCCAACATCAGAGGGAAATCGCCCTGCAGTTTACGACCTCAGGATGCGCCCATGGTTTAAGGATTTCGTTAAGACCTCTCGCCACGGCGGTTCTTTTATTTTCCGCAACATATGCCTATTATCGGTTCCGCATGCGAACGATCGCGCCGCCCGTCACTGTGTCGGGCTCAGGCGCGCCCTCCTCGCGGCGTTGAACTTTCACCCAATTCCGAGGGTCGCGCGGCCTGGCCGCCGATCCGGAGATACGGGTTCGCGATGCAGCCTTGATCGGCGCGTTCGAACCCAGGACCGACAACCTTATGGGCCGACCCGCCTGCGCTCCTGAAAGGCAAGACCATGCCGCTCTCGCTTTTTGCGAGGGGATGACGCGCGCCCTGGCCCCCATTTCCATTCGGCGAGCCGCCCCTATTCCCGCGACTGTGTTCGCGGCGCACGGCCTGGCGCGCCTGAGAGAGACCATCAATGTCAAAAACCATGTTGATAGACGCGGCGCACGCGGAAGAAACGCGCGTCGCGATCGTGGACGGCCGCCAGGTTGAGGAATTCGATTTCGAATCCCGCGCGCGTCGCCAGCTTCGCGGGAACATCTATCTCGCCAAGGTCACCCGCGTAGAGCCCAGCCTGCAGGCCGCCTTCGTCGAATACGGCGGCAACCGTCACGGCTTCCTGGCCTTCAACGAAATCCATCCGGACTATTACCAGATCCCGGTCGCCGACCGCGAAGCCATCATGGCCGAGGCGCACGACGACGCGGACGACGATGATCTGGGCCGTGAATCCTCGGGCGACGACGCTGATTCCGACGGCAAGCTGGCCGACGAGGAACGCCTGAAGCGCCGCCTGATGCGCCGCTACAAGATCCAGGACGTCATCAAGCGCCGCCAGATCCTGCTGGTGCAGGTCGTCAAGGACGAGCGCGGCGCAAAGGGCGCGGCCCTGACCACCTGGCTGTCGCTGGCCGGCCGCTACTGCGTGCTGATGCCGAACACGGGCAAGGGCGGCGGCATTTCGCGCAAGATCACCAACACCTCGGACCGCCGCCGCCTGAAGGCCGCCGCCGCCGCGCTGAAGGTGCCGCAGGGCATGGGCCTGATCATCCGCACGGCGGGCGCCAAGCGCACCCGGGCCGAGATCAAGCGCGACTATGAATATCTGCTGCGCCTGTGGGAGACGATCCGCGAACAGACCCTGCGCTCCAACGCGCCGGCGATGATCCACGAGGAAGAGAACCTGGTCCGCCGCGCCGTGCGCGACATGTACGACAAGGACTTCGACGGCATTCAGGTCGAGGGCGTCGAAGGCTTCAAACAGGCCCGCGACTTCATGCGCGTGCTGATGCCGTCCCAGGCCAAGAAGATTCACCTCTATCAGGGCTCGCGCCCGCTGTTCGCCTCGAACGGCATCGAAGAGGTTCTCACCCAGATTCACCAGCCTGTCGTGCCGCTGAAGTCGGGCGGCTATCTGGTCATCAACCAGACCGAAGCCCTGGTCGCCATCGACGTGAACTCGGGCCGCGCCACCAAGGAGCGCAACGTCGAGGCCACGGCCACCAAGACCAATCTGGAAGCCGCCGTCGAGGCCGCCCGCCAGCTGCGCCTGCGCGACCTGGCCGGTCTGATCGTCATCGACTTCATCGACATGGACGAGGGCAAGAACAACCGCGCGGTTGAAAAGGCCCTCAAGGACGCCCTGGCCAAGGACCGCGCCCGCATCCAGATGGGCCGCATCTCGGGCTTCGGCCTGATGGAGATCAGCCGTCAACGTCGCCGTCTGGGCGTAATCGAGGGCGCGACCGAGGTCTGCGAATGCTGCCAAGGCGCCGGGCGCGTCCGCTCGGCCGAATCGGCGGCCCTGACCACCCTGCGCGCCGTTGACATCGAGGCCGGAAAGAACGGCGCGGGTTCGGTGAACCTGCGCGTCTCGACGGCCGTGGCCCTGTACATCCTGAACCACAAGCGCGCCTATCTGCAGTTCCTGCTGGAAGAGCGCGGCCTGAACGTCATCATCCAGATCGACGACAGCCTGGCCCAGGGCGAGCACTCAATCGAGCGCACCGAGACGAACGAGGACTTCGTCGCCCCCGAAAGCCACATCGACCTGGCCGACCTGGACGACGGCTTCGACGACAGCGCCTATGACGACGAGGACGAAGACGCCGAGGACGAAGAAGACTTCGGCGACGACGAGGACGAGGCCGATCTCGACCGCGAGGACGAGGACGACGACGAGGCCCGCGCCCGCACCGAGCAGGACGACGACAGCCGCGGCGGACGCCGCCGTCGCCGTCGCGGCGGTCGCCGGGACGATGAAGCCGAAACCGTCGCGTCCGACGATGACGACGACAGCCGGGGCGGTCGCCGCCGCCGGGGCCGTCGCGGCGGTCGCCGGATGCGCGAGGAAGGCGAACGCGACGTCTACGCCTGGGTGCGCGGCCGCACGCCGTCGCTGCAGGACCCCTACGTCTGGTTCGACCCGATCAACCCGACCGCCGCCCAGCCTGAGCGCAGGGATGAACGCCGGTCGGAAGCCGTCAGCGAGGATGCAGGCCAGGACGTCAGCCTGGATCAGGTCGCCGCGTCAGAAGAAGGCCGCAACGGCCGCTCGCGCCGTCGTCGCGGTCGCGGCCGGGGTCGCGGTCAGGGCGAACTGACCCACGAGACCAAGGTCGAGGATCGCGCCGCCAATGAGGGCCTGCCGCCTGTCGGCTCGCCCAACACGCCGATCGCCGTCGTGATCGAAGACGAAGCGACCGAGGCGCCCGCCGCCGAAGCCGCTCCGGCTGTCGAACAGGTCGAGGCGCCCAAGCGTCGTCGCGTGCGCCGCAAGGTCAGCACCGCCGCCGTGGAAGACGGGGCGGAAGCCGCCCCGGCTGAGGCCCAACCGGCCGAAGCCGAACAGCCCGCTCCGGCCGACCTCGACATCCCGCCCGCCGTCGCCGCCCGCGTCGAACAGGCCGTCGAGGAAGCGCTGGTGGAGGCGCTGGGCGACGCCCCGGTCGTTGTTGACGCCCCTGTCGAAACCGTGGTCGAAGCCGTGGTCGAAGAAGCCGTCGTCCTGGCCGAGCCGGTCCCGGCCCCGGCCGCCGAGGTCGACATCGCGGCCATCATCGCCGAGGATCCGAACCAGATCAGCGCTCCGCCCGCCAAGCCGAAACGCGGCTGGTGGCGCCGTTGATCGGACACGTTTAGACTGGAAGCTGCGGGGGAGACTGTCGCTCTGGAGTTCGTCATGACCAGGACGCCCCCCGCTGCAACCCGCATCCGGCGCTATCTGGCCGCCGGCGTCGGCGCCCTTGCGGTGCTGGCCTCGGCCGCCGCCGCCCAGGCGCAGAGCCTGATCCGGGACACCGAGATCGAAGGCATCATCCATGACTGGTCCGAGCCGGTTCTGGACGCCATGGGTCTTGATCCCAAAGAGATCGAGATCCTGCTGGTCAACGACAACGACCTGAACGCCTTCGCCACGCGCGGGCGGATCATGGGGTTGAACACCGGCCTGATCCTGCGGACCAAGAGCCCCAATCAGCTTCTGGGCGTGATCGCCCACGAGGCCGGGCACATCAAGAACCGCCACACCCTGCGCGACGGCGTTCAGAACGCCGGGATGCAGCCGATGATCATGACCATGGCGCTGGGCGCCCTGGCGGCGATCGCGGGGGCGCCGGACGCGGGCGCGGCCCTGCTGGCCTCCAGCCAGTATTTCGGCACGCTGGGCGCCCTGCGTTACATGCAGAGCCAGGAGGGCGAGGCCGACATCACCGGCGCCCGCGCCCTGGAACGCGCCGGGGAATCCGGGCGCGGCATGGTCGAGTTCTTCGAGAATTTCCGCGCGCAGGAAATCTTCTCGGATCAGCGCCGCTATCCCTATTTCCGCAGCCACCCGCTGTCGTCACAGCGGATCGACGCCCTGCGCCGCCCGGTCGAGGCGGCCTCCAACTATGAAAAACGCGACAGCCCCGAGCGCATGGCCCAGCACGCCCTGGTCGTGGCCAAGATCCGCGCCTTCATGGACTCGCCCAACGCCACCTTGCGCGACTATCCGTCCAGCGACGTCTCCCTGCCCGCCCGCTACGCCCGCGCCATCGCCTGGTATCGCGACGGCCAGACGCAGAAGGCGCTGGATGCGGTCGACGTCCTGTTGGGCGAACAGCCGGAAAACCCCTATTTCTGGGAGCTGAAGGGCCAGATCCTGTTCGAGGAAGGCCGCCCGTCCGAGGCGCTGGAGGCGCACCAGAAGTCGGTGGAGCTGAAACCCGACGCCCCCCTGCTGCGCATCAACCTGGCCCACGCCCTGATCGAAACCAGCGACCCGGCCCAGTTGGCCGAGGCCGAAAACCAGCTGAAGCGCGCCCTGGCGCTGGAGCCGGACAACACCATGGGCTGGCGCCTGCTGTCCCAGGCCTACGCCAGCCAGAACAAGGAGGGCGAGGCGCGTCTGGCCTCGGCCGAATACTGGTTCGCCCTGCGTCGCCCGGACCAGGCCGCCCAGTTCGCCATGCGCGCCCGCGACATGCTGGACCGCAGCTCGATCGAATGGCGCCGCGCCACCGACATCGTGCTGGCTTCCGGCGCGACCGAAAAAGACATCACCGACGCCGAGCGCCGCAATGAGCAGCGCAGCCGAGCCGGCGTCATCCCGCCCGGCGGCTGACCGCCCTCCCCCTTCGACTGACGAGTTCCTGATGACCGACGACGCCCCGGGCCAGACGCCCCCTTCGACGACCAAAGGCCGGTTCGCCCTGTCAGGCCCCGTGCTGGGCGGGGTCGCCGTGGCCCTGTCGGCCATCGCCCTGGCCCTGTCGGCCGCGCCCTATGTCGGCGACAGCTTCGGCGGCAAGGTGCGCGACTATCTGATCCGCAACCCGCAGGTTCTGGACGAGGTGCTGGCCGCCCGCGAGGCGATGGAATCCCAGTCCCGCGTCGGGGCGATCGACGCCGCCGCCGCCAAGAACCCGTCCCTGCTGGCCGTCGATGCGCGCGACCCGGCCTTCGGCCCGGCCGACGCCAAGGTGACGGTGATCGAGTTCTTCGACTTCCGCTGCCCCGGCTGCAAGGCGGTGGCCCACGACTATCGCGCCCTGATGGCGGCCCACCCGGAGGTGCGCTTCGTCTTCAAGGACTGGCCGATTCTGGACCGGGGCGAGGATGTCTCCTCGCAATACGCCGCCCGGGCCGCCCTGGCCGCGCACCAACAGGGCAAATATCTGGCCGTCTATGACGCCCTGATGGCGGAACGGGCGCTGGACCGCGAATCGATCGACCGCATCCTGGCCGACAACGGCGTCGACATGGCCAAGGCGAACGCCGCCATCGCCTCGACCG
This sequence comes from Brevundimonas diminuta, assembly GCF_039673845.1. GTDB lineage: Bacteria > Pseudomonadota > Alphaproteobacteria > Caulobacterales > Caulobacteraceae > Brevundimonas > Brevundimonas diminuta_E. The sequence goes on from NZ_JBDJMK010000012.1 coordinate 50,889, forward strand.
AGATGACGCGCCACGTCACCGACATCCACACCGTCGCGGCTGCACTGGGCCTTCAGGGCACGCCGACCTTCTTCATCAACGGCAAGGCCAGCCCCGGCATCGACCCGCGCGAAGTCGGCGCCCTGATCGAAGCCGCAAAGAAGGGCTGACGATCTGCTTTCCTCCCCACTTCGTGGGGAGGGGGACCGCGTAGCGGTGGAGGGGCTTAGCGACGGCGGAACCAAGAGACCCCTCCGTCACATCGCCTTCGGCTCCGTGCCACCTCCCCACAAAGTGGGGAGGAGAAGCCTCAGATCAGTCCGGCCAGCGGCGAGGACGGGTCCGCATAGAACCGCTTCTTCATCCGTCCGGCCAGATAGGATTCACGCCCGGCGATGACCGCGTGCTTCATGGCGCTGGCCATCAGCAGGGGATCGCGCGCCTCGGCGATGGCGGTGTTCATCAGCACGCCGTCGCAGCCCAGCTCCATGGCGATAGCCGCATCCGACGCCGTGCCGACGCCTGCGTCGACCAGCACCGGCACCTTGGACTGCTCGACGATCAGGCGGATGTTGATCGGGTTCTGCACCCCCAGCCCCGAGCCGATCGGCGCGCCCAGCGGCATGATGGCCACCGCGCCCGCGTCCTCCAGCTTGCGCGCATAGACGGGGTCGTCGGTGCAATAGACCATGACCTCGAAGCCCTCGGCGGTCAGCAGTTTCAGCGACCGCAGGGTCTCCTCCATGTCGGGGAACAGAGTCTTGGGGTCCGCCAGAACCTCCAGCTTGACCAGGGTCCAGCCGCCCGCCTCGCGCGCCAGACGCAGGGTCCGCACGGCGTCCTCGCCGGTGAAGCAGCCCGCCGTATTGGGCAGATAGGTGTATTTCTTCGGGTCGATGAAGTCCGTCAGCACCGGCTGGTTCGGATCGGTCAGGTTCACCCGGCGCACGGCCACGGTGACCATCTCGGCGCCCGACGCCTCGGCCGCCGCCGCGTTCTGGGCGTAGTCGCGATACTTGCCGGTGCCCACGATCAAGCGCGAGTTGAAGGTGCGGCCGGCGACGGTCCAGCTGTCGGTGCGGGGAGCGGTGTCAGTCATGCTCCTGACCTAGCGCCGCCCGTCGCCGGGGGGAAGCGGCGTTGCGGGATTTGATCGGCTGTCACATCCCCTCCCGCTCATCCCGGCGGACGCCGGGATCCAGTGAGAACCTCACGCACAGCCGTCGAAGGGCGAACCTGTCGCCAAAGGACTGGATCCCGGCGTCCGCCGGGATGAGCGGAGGTTAGGGTTAGGGTCAGCCCCCGCCCACGAACTGCACCAGTTCGATCCTGTCGCCCTCGGCCAGCGCCGTCTCGCCGTGCAGCGAGCGCGGCACGATCTCCAGATTGCGCTCGACCGCCACCTTCTTGGGGTCCAGCGACAACTCCTGAACCAGACCCAGAATGGTCGTGGCGGCGGTGTCCCGCGCCTCGCCGTTGACTTCGATACGCAAACTGTTCTCTCCAAAAGATGCAGGGTGGAGAGGCTAAAGCCTCGTGCGGAGACGTCAGATAATGGGGGTTCGGGCGTGAGACATCAAATCTACGGTCTCAGCCCGCCTGCGACCGGTTGCGGACCTCCAAGATCACCGATTGCCTCGGGGGTCAGGCCGGCTCACGTTGCGATCCGTGGCTTTCAGTTCGAACTACGCCAGGCGGTTCGAGCGCTGCCCCAGTTTTCGGCTCTGGCGTAATCCAGTTCAGCCCTCCAATGCTGGCGTTCGCCGTCGAATAAACGCCCTCGTGGATGAAAAGGGTCACATTGAAGAAGTGGCAGTTCACGAACCGGCAGTTCAAAAATCCAGTAGCAGTCTCTGGTTGAGCTCCATCTGCCGTCGCCACAGCATCACATTTACTGAAGCTGTTGCCGTGCAGAACGCCACCGCCGGTAGCAGCAAGGATAATGTTCGCAGGCCCAATCAATTCGCAATTGTCGAATGTCTTGTCTCTAATTGGGCCACCCATAGGCGGAGCGAGATCGGCGATCGATAAACGCTTTCGTTCGAACAATCTGTCGAGAGGATTGACCCGGTCACCGTCGCGGTAGAAGCGGTCTCTCACGCTCGCCGCAACAAGGCCTTCTCGGGTGGCGGCTAAGAGGCGGGCGATGATTGCAAAGAGTAGCGTGCCTGCCAGACCCGCCGCGACCGATGAAACGGGCTGATATCTGCCGAATAACGAAGACGCTTGAAGCGCCCAGGCTGGCACGCCGAAGCTGAGCAGATAGCCTAGGACCAGTGTGATCGAGCCTAAGCTCTGCCAGAACCAGTTCACCACCTTCCAGCCGCGCATACACCCCCTCCGCCCCCTGTTGTAAGACGACAGCATGTCGCGGCGGCTAAACACGTGCAAGTGCGGCCGTGACTAGCTGAAAGGCAGAGAGCGTGAGGGCTTGTTCGGGCGGGACGCCACAGCCACTTCCCACCTTTAGTAGACTTCCACAAGGTCCGCTCGAGAGCATCGCCCTCCCCCTACGTCACCCTTTTTCCTCGCCCGCTTTGCGCCGCGCGCCACCTGGGCTACAACGCGCGCTCGATTCCGCGCGGCGGCGCGCCTGTTTTGCGAGCGAATGCCCGAAACTCTCACCCTGTATGTCCTGAACGGGCCGAACCTGAACCTGCTGGGGGTTCGGGAGCCGGATATCTATGGCCGCGAGACGCTGGCCGACGTTCAGGCCATGTGCGAGGCGGCGGCTGAAGGCGCCCGCGTCGTCTTCCATCAGTCGAATCATGAGGGCCAGCTGGTCGACTGGATTCAGGAAGCCAGAACTGAAGCCGACGCCCTGGTCATCAATCCGGCCGCCTTCACCCACACCTCGGTGGCGCTGCTGGACGCGCTGAAGACGCTGAGCATCCCCGTGGTCGAATGCCATCTGTCGAACCCCGCCGCGCGCGAGGCGTTTCGGCATCACTCCTATGTGTCCCTGGCCGCGACCGGCGTGATCGCCGGCTTCGGCCCCCGCAGCTATGAATTGGCCGTCCGGGCCGCTCTGGACCTGGCGCGCCGCGCCGGGGCCAAGGGCTGACCGCCGCGCGCCGTCTGAAGATCAAGTAGAAGAGACCCTCATGTCCGACGACAAGAACAAGAACATCGACGCCGATCTGGTCCGCAGCCTGGCCGATATCCTGAACGACACCGACCTGACCGAGATCGAAGTCGAGCGCGGCGATCTGAAGATCAAGGTGAAGCGCGAAGTCACCGTCGCCGCCGCCCCGATCCAGTATGCCGCCGCGCCTGCCCCGGTCGCCCACGCGGCGCCCGCCGCCGCACCTGCCGCGCCCATGGCCGCGGACGCCACCACCATCGTCGCCCGCGCGGGCGAAGAGGTGAAGTCGCCGATGGTCGGCACCGCCTATCTGCAGCCCGCGCCGGGTTCGGATCCCTTCATCAAGGCCGGCGACAAGGTCAAGAAGGGCCAGACCCTGCTGATCGTCGAAGCCATGAAGACGATGAACCCGATCCAGGCGCCGCGCGACGGCGTCGTGGCTGAAATCCTGGTGGGCGACGCCCAGCCGGTCGAGTTCGGCGAAGCCCTGGTCGTTCTGGAAGCCTGAGCCTCAGCATGTTCACCAAGGTCCTGATCGCCAACCGGGGCGAGATCGCGCTGCGCATCCACCGCGCATGCAAGGAGATGGGAATCTCCACCGTCGCCGTTCACTCCGAGGCCGACCGCGGCGCCATGTGGGTGCGTCTGGCCGACGAGAGCGTCTGCATCGGCCCCGCGCCGGCGGCCAAGTCCTATCTGAACATCCCCTCGATCATCGCGGCGGCGGAAATCACCGGCGCCCAGGCGATCCACCCCGGCTACGGCTTCCTGGCCGAGAACGCCCGCTTCGCCGAGATCATCGAAGCGCACGGCATGACCTTCATCGGTCCCAAGCCGGACCACATCCGCATCATGGGCGACAAGATCACCGCCAAGCAGGCCGTGAAGGACGCGGGCATCCCCGTCGTTCCCGGCTCTGACGGCGAGGTCGAGACGGTCGAACAGGCGATCGAGGCGTCCAAGGCCATCGGCTTCCCCCTGATCGTCAAGGCGGCCGCCGGCGGCGGCGGTCGCGGCATGAAGGTGGCCCAGACGGCCGATGATCTGGTCGAGGCCGTGCAGACGGCTCAGGCCGAGGCCCTGGCCGCCTTCGGCAACGGCGCCGTCTATATGGAGCGCTACCTCCAGAAGCCGCGCCACATCGAGATTCAGGTTATCGCCGACAGCCACGGCAACGTCGTCCACCTGGGCGAACGCGACTGCTCGCTGCAACGCCGCCACCAGAAGGTGCTGGAAGAGGCCCCCTCTCCCGCCCTGTCCGCCGAGGGCCGGGTCAAGATCGGCGAGACGGTCAACAAGGCCATCGCCGCCATCGGCTATCTGGGCGCCGGGACCATCGAGTTCCTGTGGGAGGACGGCGAGTTCTTCTTCATCGAGATGAACACCCGCCTGCAGGTCGAACACCCGGTCACGGAAATGATCACGGGCGTCGATCTGGTGCGCGAACAGATCCGCATCGCCGCGGGCCTGCCGCTGTCGTTCACGCAGGAAGAGATCACCTTCGAGGGCCACGCCATCGAGGTGCGGATCAACGCCGAGAACCCGGACACCTTCACCCCGTCGCCGGGCACGATCACCGAGTTCCACGCCCCGGGCGGTCTGGGCGTTCGTCTGGATAGCGCGATCTTCGCCGGCTATTCGATCCCGCCCTATTACGACAGCCTGATCGGCAAGCTGATCGTCCACGGCCGCGACCGCGAAGAGGCGCTGGCCCGTCTGAAGCGCAGCCTGAACGAGACGGTCATCAGCGGCGTCGACACCACCATCCCCCTGTTCCAGAAGCTGTTGCAGGAGCCGGACATTCTGTCGGGCGACTATGACATCCACTGGCTGGAGAAGTGGGCGGCGGCGCAGAAGGCCAAGGCCTAACCCCTCTTGGACGAGCCCGGCTTCAGCGCAAGCGGCGCCTCTGACGTCTTCGGACCGGAGGCGCTGCTCGCCTGCTACGCGCGGGGCGTCTTCCCGATGGCCGAGGCGCACGACGATCCGCGCGTCTTTCTGGTCGAGCCGGACCAGCGCGGCCTGATACCGCTGGATCGCTTTCACATCCCCTCGCGCCTGCGCCGCACGGTGCGCAGCGAGCCGTTCGACGTGCGGGTGAACACGGCTTTCGCCGCCGTTCTGGACGCCTGCGCCGCCTCCGCGCCCGGGCGTGAGGACACCTGGATCAACGCCCCGATCCGCCGCCTCTATGTCGAACTGCATCAGCGCGGCCAGGCCCACAGCATCGAATGCTGGCGGGACGAGACGCTGGTCGGCGGACTCTACGGCGTGACGCTGGGCGGCGCCTTCTTCGGCGAGAGCATGTTCAGCCGAGCGACGGATGCGTCAAAGGTGGCGCTGGTCCATCTGGTCGCGAGACTGAAAAAGGGCGGATGGCGGCTGCTGGACACGCAGTTCCTGACCGACCACCTCAGCCAGTTCGGCGCGGTGGAGACGCCGCAGGAGGCTTACCTGCGGATGCTGCCCTGGGCCTTCCAGGCAACGCCCGACATGGACGCCTTCACCGCGCCCCTGAGCGGGGCCGACGCCGTGGACTACGCCTTACAGCCGACCACCCAGGCGTCATAGACCGGGTGCTGCAGGCCGCTGACGCTCGGCGATGAGGCGAACATCCAGCCCTTGAACACCTGACGCGCCTCGGTCGGCGCCGCCAGACCGCGCGGCTGAACCCCGACCTCCATATAGGCGATGGCGTCCTCGGTCATTTCATCGGAAGCCGAGACTTCGCAGGCCCGGGCCTTGAACAGCAGGGTCTTGCCGAACCGCACCGGACGGCCGCCCACCTCGACCTCGAACCGCATGGTCTCGGTCGTGGTCTTGTCCACCGCCTGAATGACGGCGACGCGGCGGCGCTGGCGCACGCCCGGCGGCGAGGTCGGTTCGACAGGCGCAGGCGCGACTTCTTCGACGGGAATCTCTTCAGGCGCTTCTTCCTGAACCGCGACCTCCTGCCCCTGCGCCACAAGAATGGGCGTGGACGGCGCGGCGGCGGGCGCCGTCGGCATGACGATGACGGGGCCGGTCGGCTGGGCCTGCGGCTGCGGCGCCGAGCCCTGCGGATTTTGCAGCGGCGTACGGCTGGTGTCGCGCAGCATGTCGCCGATCGGATCGGCGGGCGCAGGCGTCGCGTCCTGCGGCAGGTCCATCAGCACGCTGGTCACGCCGGCGCCGGATATCGCCAGTCCCGCGACGACCACCCCGGCCAGCAGGACATGGCGAAGGGTCATTCCGGGCTCCAGGCCTGATAGTCGCCGGTGGCGGCCGGGCGCTGGCCCAGGGCAGACAGCGAGCCTTGCGGACGACGCGCCATCGGCGTGCCGGTCATATTCGGCAGATGATCTTTTTCCCACGCCTGACGCGGCAGCGGACGCTCGGCCGGAGTCTCGTCATAGGTGTAGCGCAGCCAGCCCTGCCATTCCGGCGGCACCTTGGTCGCCTCGGCATAGCCGTCATAGATGACCCAGCGGCGCTTGCGGCCGTCATAGCTGACGGTGTCGCGGGATTCGTAATAGCGATTGCCGAATTCGTCCGTGCCGACCTGCTGGCCGCGTTTGCCAACGGTGAACAGGGTGCCGATCGTGGCGCCGTTCCACCAGGTGAAGATCTTGCTCAGCACGTCGTCGAACTCACTCGAATCCACCGCCCAGGGAAGGTCCGGCGGCGCAGGCCGATCATAGAAACCGCGACGCCCTACGTCCAGCACGGAGCGCAAGGGAAACGCCTCAACATCTTGTGGGCAACACCCCATCCAGCCGCAACATCTATTGAATGGCGTCATCCGGCCCCGTTAAGCTGCCTTCAGGACACGCCCGGCCCTCCCGGTCCGGCCTCAAGCGTGGGAGACGCCCGATGCGCTTCAAGCCCCTGTTTGCTCCCCTGGCCGCCGCCATCGCCATGGAGCCGCGCGAGATCGAGCGCGCCGATGCGGTCGAGACGACGCTGGCGCCCGCCGCATGGCCCGACGCACAGGTCGAGGCGTGGCTGGACTGGGCCGACGCCTGCACCGCCGCCCATGCCGATCTTCCGCTGAACGGCGGCGTGCAGGACTGGGCCGCGCGCCTCGCGGCCGCAGGCCATGAAGGCGGCGTCTTCGCCAACGCCGCCGAGCGCAACCGATTCGAAAACGAACTGATGTCCGCCGTCCTGCTGGGACTGGCCGCCGTCAGCGATGCGGGCGGCCGCAGCGACGCCCCCCGTCGTCTGGACCTGTCCGAGCCCGAGGCCGGGCGCCGTCTGGCCCAACAGGCCGCCGCATGGCGACGCGACCGACTGGCCAGACAGGCCGCCGAGGCGCTGGCTCAGGCGCTTGCCAATGTAGCCGACGCTGTGGCGCGGTGCGAGGGCGACGCCGCCGCCTGCGCCGATCCCGCCTCCAACCCGGCCCTGACCCGCGCCGCCCATGTCGCGCGACAGTGCGGCGCCGCCGATGCCGACATCCTGCGCGCCATCAGGGGCGAGGGCCTGTCGGCGGCCGCCGCGCCGCTGGCCGACGCTCCGCAGGCGCCGCTGATCGTGCTGGCGCAACCGGATACAGCCGCCGCAGGAGGGCCGCTGGCGCTGGCCGTGGCCGAGGCGGCGCTGGAGGGCCCTGTCGCCGTCGTCTTCGCGCCCGCCGACGCAGACGCCGCCGCCGATGCGGCCTTGGCCCCGCGCGCGACAATCAACCTGCCCGCTCTGGCGGCGATGTTCGCAGACAGCTTCGACGCTGCGCTGGCCGCCCTGACCGAACTGGTGGTCACGGCGCTGGACCTGACGCTGGACGAACAGAGCCGCCTCGCCGCCGCACGCCCCATCGCCATCGGCCTGGGCGCTCTGGCCGACTGGGCCGTGATGCAGGACGCCGCCGCGCCCGCCCTGCCCGCCGCCGCCGTGGCCGCACAGGTCGCGCGCTGCGCCAACGCCGCCTCGGCCGATCTGGCGGCGCGTCTTGGTCCCTGCACCGAATGGGAGACGGTGAAGGACGAAACGGTGGCCGCCCTGACCGAACGCGGAGAGCCGGTCGAGGTCCTGCACGCCCACGGGCGTCGCCATGCGACCATCAGCCTGTTCGCCGACGACGCCGAACTGGCGTTGCGCCTCGGCCTTTCGGCCTTCGCGGCGACGGAGGCGTGGCAAACGGCGGACGGCGAGGTCGAGCGCCGCCTGCGCCCTGCGCTGGCCCTCGCCCTGACCCGCGCGGGCGGCGATGTCGAGGCCGCCGAGCGCCACCTGTTCGGGCGCCGTACCCTGTCCGAGGCGCCGGGCGTCAGCCATGCCCGTCTGCGCGAACTGGGCTTCACCGATCTGGAGCTTGAGGGGATCGAGCGCGCCCTGGCCTCGGTCGAGGATTTCGCAGACGCCTTCGCCCCGCCGGTGCTGGACGAGGGGTTCATCGGCGACGTTCTGGGCCTGACCCCGGCGCCGGGCGAGGCCCTGCTGCCGCGTCTGGGCTTTGACGAAGCGGCGATCCGGGCGGCGACGGACTACGTCTTCGGCCGTCCCGACCTGTCCGACTGGGCCGAAGCGCCCGAGGCCCTGCGGCCGCTGCTGTCTCAATCCGGCGAGGCGTTGGAAGCCGAGCTGCGCCGCGCCGTCGAGCCGTTCAGCGACGCGCCCGACCTGCGTCCCGTCGCGCTGGACTGGCGCGCCGACCGGCTGGATCTGGCCCGCGCCCTGTCCGAAGCTGCGCTGAACGGCCGTCGCGCCGTTGTCCTGAATCGGGCGGCGGCCCCTGCCGATTTCCGCCTGCGCCTGCCCGAGGTCGAGGCCCCGCGCCGCGCCGAGGCGACCCCCGCGCCCGAGGCTGCGCCCCGCACCGTCGAGCGCGTGGTTGAGAAAGTCGTTGAACGCGACCGCACCCGCCGCCGCCTGCCCGACCGCCGCAAGGGCTATATCCAGAAGGCCTCGGTCGGCGGTCACAAGGTCTATATCCACACCGGCGAATACGAAGACGGCGAACTGGGCGAGATCTTCATCGACATGCACAAGGAAGGTGCCGCCTTCCGCTCGATGATGAACAACTTCGCCATCGCCATCTCCATCGGCCTGCAATACGGCGTGCCGCTGGACGAGTTCGTCGACGCCTTCGTCTTCACCCGGTTCGAGCCGTCGGGGCGGGTCACGGGCAATGATTCCATCCGCTCGGCGACCTCCATCCTCGACTATGTGTTCCGCGAACTGGGCGTCTCCTATCTGGACCGGCGCGAACTGGCCCAGGTCACGCCCGAGGCCGCCAATCTGGACGGCATGGACGGCGCCCCGACCGACGCGCCCCAGCCTGTGCCCGCCGCCCGCTTCATCTCCAAGGGTTTCGCCCGCGGCGCGGCGCCCGACAATCTGATCGTCGCCCCTTTCGGCCGGAAGGAGCCGTCGCCGCGCACCACGCCGCAAGCGCAGGCCGGTCCCTGCCCCGAATGCGGCGACCTGATGCTGACGGACCGGAACGGGACGCCCATCTGCGGCGCCTGCGGCGCGACGCCCAAGGTTCAGGGCTGAAACGGGACGCCCAAAGCGGGACAGGCTGTCCCGAAACGGCGGCCCGCTTCTTGCTGGAACAGGCGCAAAGTCTGGAGCCATTCGCATGATCCGTCCCGCAATCGCCCTTCTCGCCGCCGTCGGCCTGACGCTGACGGCCCTGCCCGCCTCGGCGCAGAACGCCTCGCAGATCGCCCAGGTGCGTCGCGGCGCCTCCTGCCCCGGCTGCAACCTGTTTCAGGGTGACTTTTCCGGCATGGAGCGCACCGGCCTGAACCTGTCCGGCGCCCGCATCCGTCAGGCGGACATCAGCCTGTCGGTGATGAACCGCACCAACTTCAGCCGCACGGACATGCGCGACGTGGAAGCCTATGGCGCGGTGCTGTCCAGTTCGAACTTCAGCGGGGCGGACCTGACCAACGCCAGCTTCGTCGGGACCTATCTGGAAGGCGCGACCTTCACCGGGGCCAAGCTGAACGGGACCAATCTGTCGGGCGCCGAAATGTCGCGCGCGCGCGGCCTGACCCAGTCGCAGCTCAATCAGGCCTGCGGCGACCAGAACACGGTTCTGCCGTCGGGCCTTCGCATTCCCGCCTGTTGAACGGCGCCATCGTTACCTCGATTTAAGTAGGGTTTTTACCGGCCCTGGCGCATTCAGGAGGGGTGATGGAACGCTCGATTTCACCCCTGCGCCTTTTGGCCCTCGCCGCTTCAGCCCTTGGAGGACTGATGACGGCCGCCCCTGCCCTGGCCCATGCGGCGGACGTGATTTCAATCCAGGACCGCGACGTGGCGCGTATGGTGTCGCTGGGCGGCAGCTGCACCCGCTGTGAACTGTCTGGACGCGATCTGTCGGGCGCCACCCTGACCGGCGCCAACTTCACCTACGCCACCCTGGTCGGCGCCAATCTGCGCGGGGCCGAACTGTTGGGCTCCAACTTTACCGGGGCGGACTTCAGCCGGGCCGACATGCGCGGGGTCGAAATGGTCGGTTCGGTCTTCACCAACGCCAATCTGACCGGCGCTCAGTTGATGGGCGCCGAGGCGACCGGTTCGATCCTGATGCGGGCCAATCTGACCAACGCCAACCTGACCGGCGCCGAGCTTCAGGGCGTCAACATGAGCTATGCCGTCCTGACCCGCGCGCGGCTGAGGGACAGCGAAATCTTCGGCGCCAATCTGAGCTATATCAACGCCAGCGGGGCCGATTTCTCGAACGCCGACATCAAGTCGTCGAACCTGACCAACGGGACCTACGACAACGCCTCATTCCGCGACGCCGATCTGACCAGCGCGCGCCTGTCAGGCAGCAGCTTCAACCGCACGGACTTCCGCGACGCCGACCTGCGCCGCACCGATATTCGCGGCGCCGACCTGTCCCGCGCGCGCGGCCTGACCGCCGATCAGGTCGAAGAAGCCTGCGGCGACGCCTCGACCCGCCTGCCCAACGGTCTGACGGCGCGTAACTGTCGTGGGGGCAGCGTGCGCGTCATCCGTACGCCGCCTACGCCGCCCACTCCTCCGACCCCGCCTGTTCCGCCGCGCCAGCGCAATCTGGTCGCCTCGTCGGGCAACTGAGGCGGCGACTGGAATTCGGACACAAAAAAGGGAGGGGTCGCCCCCTCCCTTTTCCAATTCAGCCCAAAGACTCAGATCAGGCGGCGCCGGTCAGACCTTGATCGGCAGCTGTGTGCGGATCGACAGTTCCTTCAGTTGACGTTCCTCGACCTCGGCCGGGGCGCTCATCAGCAGGTCCTGGCCCTGCTGGTTCAGCGGGAAGGCGATGACCTCGCGGATGGCCTGTTCGCCTGCCAGCAGCATGACGATGCGATCAATGCCCGGCGCCAGGCCGCCGTGCGGCGGCGCGCCATAGCGGAAGGCGTTCAGCATACCGCCAAACTGCTCCTCGACCACCGAGGCGTCGTAGCCCGCGATGTCGAAGGCCTTCAGCATGATCTCGGCCCTGTGGTTCCGGATCGCGCCCGAGCACAGCTCATAGCCGTTGCAGACGATGTCGTACTGATAGGCGCGGATGGTCAGCGGGTCCTGCGTCTCCAGCGCCTCCATGCCGCCCTGCGGCATCGAGAAGGGGTTGTGGCTGAAGTCGACCTTCTTCTCTTCTTCCGACCACTCGAACATCGGGAAGTCGACGATCCAGCAGAACTTGAACTGGTCCTCGTCGACCAGCTTCAGCTCCGTGCCGACGCGGGTGCGGGCCAGACCGGCGAACTTGGCGAAGACGCCCGGCTGACCGGCGACGAAGAAGGCCGCGTCGCCCTTGCCCAGACCCAGCGAAGACATCAGGGCCTCGGTCGGCTCCTGCCCCAGGTTCTTGGCGATCGGGCCGCCCCACGACTGCTGGTCGTCCGACCAGAAGATGTAGCCTAGGCCCGGCTGGCCCTCGCCCTGCGCCCAGGAGTTCATGCGGTCGCAGAAGGCGCGCGAACCGCCCGTCGGCGCCGGGATGGCCCAGACGGCGTTCTTCTCGTCGGCGCCCAGAATCTTGGCGAACAGGCCGAAACCACCCTCACGGAAGTGGTCAGACACGTCCTGCATCTTGATCGGGTTGCGCAGGTCCGGCTTGTCCGAGCCGTACCACTTCATCGACTGCTCAAACGTCAGACGCTCGAAGCCCTTGTGCTCCATCGTCTGACCGAAGTCGTTGGTGAAGGTGTGGACGCCGTCGATCGGCGACACCGGCTTGCCCTCGCCGAACTCGGTGAACAGGCCGTGCATCAGCGGCTCGATCGCCTGGAAGACGTCTTCCTGAGTGACGAAGCTCATTTCCACGTCGAGCTGGTAGAATTCCAGCGAGCGATCAGCGCGCAGGTCTTCGTCGCGGAAGCAGGGCGCGATCTGGAAATAGCGGTCGAAGCCCGACACCATCAGCAGTTGCTTGAACTGCTGCGGCGCCTGCGGCAGGGCGTAGAACTTGCCCGGGTGCATCCGGCTGGGCACCAGGAAGTCGCGCGCGCCTTCCGGCGACGAGGCCGTCAGGATCGGCGTCTGATACTCAAGGAAGCCCTGCGCCACCATGCGGGTGCGGATCGACTGGATCACGCGCGACCGCAGGACGATGTTCTTGTGCAGACGCTCGCGACGCAGGTCGAGGAAGCGGTTGCTCAGGCGAATCTCTTCCGGATATTCCTGCTCGCCGAAGACCGGCATCGGCAGTTCGGCGGCTTCCGACAGCACCTCCACCGACAGGACGCGCACCTCCACCTCGCCGGTCGGCAGGTTGGCGTTGACGGTCGAGCCTTCGCGCAGGACGACTTCGCCGTCGACCTTGATCACGCTCTCGGCGCGCAGGCGCTCGACCACCTCGAAGCCCGGCGTCTCGGGGTGCAGGACCAGCTGGGTCAGGCCGTAGTGGTCGCGCAGGTCGATGAACAGCAGGCCGCCGTGGTCGCGCTTGCGGTGAATCCAGCCCGACAGACGAACATTCGCGCCGGCATCCGTCGAACGGAGGGCGCCGCAGGTGTGGGTGCGATAGGCGTGCATATCGGATTTTCGTCTGAAAACGGCTGTCGAACAGCGTGAATTAGGAGCGGGGAAAGGCCCATCATCGCCCCCGAAAGTCAAGGCTGAGGCCTCAAACGCCCATGATACGCCATCCACAGCGGCGCACAGGTTGTCCCCGTGATCCCGCCCTATCAACAGAGACGCCTGCATCCCCGCCCGGCTAGGGTCCAGTCATCATGAACGCCTCGGCCGCCGAAATCCGTCAACTGCGTCTGCCGCTGCAGCAGGAGACGCCGCAGCGCGCCTCGGACCTGGCGATCTCGGAAGCGAACGCGGCGGGCGTGGCTGCGCTGGCGGCATGGCCCGAAGCGCCCGGCGCTGTCCTCAGCCTGTTCGGCCCGGCCGGTTGCGGCAAGAGCCATCTGGCCGCCGCATGGGTCGAGCGAACCGGCGCCATCGCCCTGCACGGCGCCGAGGCGGCCCATGTCGACCCGCTGGAGCTTGAAGGGCGCCCCGTCCTGCTGGACGATGCTCAGGACGCGGGCGACGAGGCCCTGTTCCACCTGATCAACCTGACTCAGTCGGGCGGCGGCGCCCTGCTGCTGGTGTCGCGCGATCCGCCTGCGTCGTGGACGACGCAGCTGCCCGACCTGCGCTCGCGTCTGAACGCCATCCGCACCGTGGGGATAGAGGCGCCCGACGACGTGGTCTTCGCCGCCATGCTGCGCCGCGCCTTCGCCAGCCGGAACATCACCCCGGCCGATGAACTGATCGACTATCTGGTCCGCCGCATCGACCGCTCGGCCGAGGCCGCCGAGGCCGTGGTCGACCGCCTGGACGCCCTGCACCGCCCGGTGACGCGCGTGCTGGCCCGGCAGGTGCTGGACGGGGAATAGCCGCCCCTACACCACCGCTCATCCCGGCGGACGCCGGGACCCAGTGCTTTGGCTGCAAGCTCGCGCGTGGATGGGTGAGCAGGTTTTTTTAGCGGGGCGACTGAGGCTCTTACTGGATCCCGGCGTCCGCCGGGATGAGCGGAATTATAGCTGGCGCTCCAAAGTCCCGCCCGCCGCGACACAATCGCGGTTGCAGCCGTCACAGGCGCGCGCGACAACAGAATCATGACCGATATCGCGCCCATCGCCGTCGACACCACCGGTGAAGAAGTCCCCTCCTCGCGCGCGCCTCAGCTGGAGCTGTCCGAAGCGCTGATGGCCTCGCCTGAGCGGTTCATCAACCGCGAGCTGTCGTGGCTGGCCTTCAACGGCCGGGTGCTGGAAGAGGCCGCAAACGAGGGCCACCCCCTGCTGGAGCGGGTGCGCTTCCTGTCCATTTCGTCCAACAACCTCGACGAGTTCTTCATGACCCGCGTCGCCGGCCTGAAAGGTCAGGTGCGCGAGCGGGTGCGCGTCGTCTCGCCTGACGGCCTGACCCCGGCGGAACAGCTGGAACAGGTCAATGCGGCGGCGGGCGGCCTGATGGCCGAACAGCAGCGCCAGTGGCGCGTCCTGCGCAAGGAGATGGCCGCCGCCGGCATCGAGATCGTCGAACGCGCCCGCATCACCAAGACCGAGCGTGAGCGGCTGGAGCCGGAGTTCCTGAACCAGCTCTTCGCCGTGCTGACGCCGATGGCCATCGACCCGGCGCATCCTTTCCCCTTCCTGCCCAACCTGGGCTTCTCGCTGGCGCTGAAGCTGCGGCGCAACAGCGACAACCGCGTCCTCTATGCTCTGGTGCCGGTGCCGACGCAGGTGCGGCGCTTCTGGGCGCTGGCGACGGACGGGCGTTCGACGCCGGGGCGGACGCGTTATGTCTCGCTGGAAAACCTGCTGCTGCTGTTCATCGACCACATGTTTCCGGGCTGCGAGATCCTGGAAAAGGGTCTGTTCCGTCTGATCCGCGATTCCGACATCGAGATCGAGGAAGAGGCCGAAGATCTGGTCATGGAGTTCGAGGAGGCGCTGAAGCAGCGCCGCATGGGCTCGGTCGTCCGCATCAAGATTCAGGCGGACATGCCTGACGACCTGCGCGACTTCATCATCGCCCAGCTTCACGCCCAGCCGCAGGACGTGGTGCTGGTTGACGGCATGCTGGGTCTGGCCCAACTTTCCGAACTGATCCCCGGCGGCCACCCGGACCTGAAGTTCAAGGGCTATGAGCCGCGCTATCCCGAGCGGGTGCGCGACAACGGCGGCGACATCTTCGCGGCCGTGCGCGAAAAGGACATGCTGATCCACCACCCGTTCGAGAGCTTCGACGTGGTGGTGCAGTTCCTGCGTCAGGCGGCGCGCGATCCCAACGTCATCGCCATCAAGCAGACGCTGTATCGCACGTCCAAGGACAGCCCCATCGTCGCCGCCCTGATCGAGGCAGCCGAGAACGGCAAGAACGTCACCGCACTGGTCGAACTTAAGGCCCGCTTTGACGAAGAAGCCAACCTGCGCTGGGCGCGCCAGATGGAGCGGGCGGGCGTCCACGTCGTCTTCGGCTTCGTGGAATACAAGACCCACGCCAAGATGAGCGTCGTCGTGCGGCGCGAGGGCGACAGCCTTCGCACCTACTGCCACTTCGGCACCGGCAACTATCACCCGGTCACGGCCAAGATCTACACGGACCTGAGCCTGTTCACCTGCGACCCGGCGTTGGGGCGCGATGCGACGCGGGTGTTCAACTACATCACCGGCTATGCGGCGCCCGACGAACTGGAGGCGCTGGTCGTCTCGCCGCTGAACATGAAGACCAGCCTGATCGAGATGATCGGCAGGGAGATGGCCGCCGCCGCCAAGGGCAAGCCCGCCGCCATCTGGGCCAAGATGAACGCCCTTGTGGACCCAGAGATCATCGACGCCCTTTACCGCGCCAGCCAGCAGGGCGTGCGCATCGAACTGGTCATCCGTGGCATCTGCTGCCTGCGTCCCGGCGTGACGGGGCTGT
Organism: Brevundimonas diminuta; assembly: GCF_039673845.1. Lineage (GTDB taxonomy): Bacteria > Pseudomonadota > Alphaproteobacteria > Caulobacterales > Caulobacteraceae > Brevundimonas > Brevundimonas diminuta_E. The sequence continues at coordinate 66,805 of NZ_JBDJMK010000012.1, forward strand.
CGGAGAACATCCGGGTCAAGTCGATCGTCGGCCGCTTCCTGGAGCACAGCCGCATCGTCGCCTTCGCCAATGGTCACGACCTGCCCAGCAACCGGGCGCGGCTCTATATCTCTTCGGCCGACTGGATGCCGCGCAATCTGGACCGCCGGGTCGAGGTGATGACGCCGATCCTGAACGCCACCGTCCACGATCAGGTGCTGGATCAGATCATGGTCGCCAATCTGAAGGACGACGCCCAGAGCTGGGTGCTTGAGCCTGACGGCTCCTATCGACGGGTGATCCCCAGCGGGTCGGAGCGGCCCTTCTCGGCGCATAAATACTTCATGACCAACCCCAGCCTGTCCGGGCGCGGCCGCAAGGTGAAGACCCTGCCCGGCGCCCTGTCCTATCCGGGTCTCAAGGTGCGGAAGCGCCGCTGATGAGCCCTGAGCGCGAATACGAGTCGAAACAGATCGCCGTCATAGACATCGGCTCCAACTCGGTGCGTCTGGTGCTGTATCGGCTGGAAGGCCGCGCGGTCTGGACCATGTTCAACGAAAAAGTGTTGGCCGGTCTGGGGCGTGATCTGGCCGCCACCCGTCGCCTGTCGGAGCCGGGCGTGGTCATGGCCATGACGGCGCTGCGCCGCTTCGCCGCCGTGATCGAGGGCGTCCAGCCCGATCAGGTGCTGGTCGCCGCCACCGCCGCCGTGCGTCAGGCCGAGGACGGCCCCCTGTTCTGCGAGCGCGTGGCCGCCGAGACGGGCCTGCACATCCGTGTCCTGAGCGGTGAGGAAGAGGCGAAATATTCGGCGCTGGGCGTGTTGGCGGGCGATCCCGGCGCGCATGGCGTGGCCGCCGACATGGGCGGCGCCAGTCTGGAGCTGACGCGGATCGGGGACGGTCCACGCGGCAAGGGCGTCACCCTGCCGCTGGGGCCGTTCGCCCTGCTGGACGACAAGGGGTTTGACGCCGACCGCCTGCGCGGCCGCATCGCCAAGCGGCTGGCGCCGATCGAGGACGACTATACGACCCCGACGCTCTACGCCGTCGGCGGGGCGTGGCGCAGTCTGGCCCAGATGCACATGGCCATGGCCGATCACCCGATCCGCATCGTCCATCAATACGCCCTGAGCGCCGCCGACGCCCGCGACATGGCCCGTCTGGTCGCACGCCAGCCTCGCGCCTGGCTTGAGAAACAGCCGGGCCTGTCCAAACGCCGCGCCGAGACCCTGCCCTACGCCGCCCTGGTGCTGGAGGGGCTGATCGACCGGCTGGGCCTGACCTCTGTCAGCTTCTCGGCGTGGGGCGTGCGCGAGGGGCTGCTGTATCACGGCATGGAGCCCGCCATGCGGGCGGTCGACCCCCTGCTGGCCGGATGCTCCGCCTGGGGCGGCCGTCAGGGCGTGGACCCGGCCCTGCCCCGTGCGCTGGACGGCTGGCTGCAGTCGGTCGCCTCGGCCCTGCCCGAGGTGTTCGGCGAGGAGCGCGACGCCCTGCTGACGTCATCGGTGTGCCGCCTGGCCGATCTGGGCGCGCGGCTGCACCCGGACCACCGCATCAATCTGGTGTTCGATCAGGTGCTGTGGTCGCCGATTCCCGGCCAGACCCACACAGAGCGCGCCTTCATGGCCGTGGCGATGAACGCCCGCTATGGCGGCGAGGCCCGCACGCCCGCGCCGGAAACGGTCGACCGTCTGCTGTCGGAGAAGGGCCAGAAGCGCGCCCGTGCGCTGGGGCTGGCCATGCGGCTGGCCTGCGACCTGTCGGGCCGCTCGCCGCAGCTGCTGGCGAACGCTACGGCCACGGTGGAAAAGGGCGCGCTGCGGGTGACAGCCGCCAACGGCTATGCCGACATGCTGCTGGGGGAGCAGACGAAGCGCAGAGCCAAGGCGCTGGCCGAGGCGATGGATCTGACGCTGAAAATCTAACGCGACGCCTCTCCCTCCCCGTCCCGGGGAGGGTGGCTGAGCCTGAAAGGCGAGGCCGGGTGGGGGCGGCAAGGCTAGTCAAACGCCGAGGCCAGGATCACCTCGCCCTCCCCACCCGGTCGCTTCGCGACCACCCTCCCCATAAAGGGGAGGGAGAAAGTGTCAGCCCTCGATCTCGACGACTTCCACGCGGGCGCCGTTCAGCACCAGGGCGATTTCGCCCTTCTTCAGCTTCAGCGCGTCCTCACCGAACAGCTCGCGGCGCCAGCCCTTCATGGCCTCGATGTCCGCATTGTCGTTCAGGGCGATCTTTTCGAGGTCCGAGACGGTGGCGATCAGCTTGGCCGCCACGCCCGCGTTATCGCTCTTGGCCTTCAGCAGCACCTTCAGCAGTTCGACCACCGACGGCGGCGCGGGCTGGTGGTTGGCCGGGCGCTCCAGCTTGGGCGCATGGGCTTCCGGGTCGGCCAGGACGCGCTTCAGCTCGGCCGCCAGCTCCAGCCCCAGACGCGAGCCGCCGAAGCCCTTGGGCACCGAGCGCAGGCGGTTGAAGGCGTCCGGGTCGGTCGGCGTCTGAACGGCGATCTCGTCGATGGCCTCGTCCTTCAGGATGCGGCCGCGCGGCTGGTCGCGTTCCTGCGCCGCGCGCTCGCGCCAGACGGCGGTGGCGACGAAACCGGCCAGATATTTGGCGTTGAACTTCTTGGGCTTCAGCCGCTTCCAGGCGTTCTCGGGCGAGGTGTCATAGAGGGCCGGGTCCGTGACCGCGCCCATTTCCGACATGACCCAGTCCAGACGGCCTTCCTTCTGCAGCCGGTCGCGCAGCTTGGGGTACAGCGCCGACAGGTGCGTCACGTCGCCCAGCGCATAGGTCAGCTGCGCCTCCGACAGCGGGCGACGCGCCCAGTCGGTGAAGCGGCTGCCCTTGTCCAGTTCCTGACGCAGCATCTGGCGCACCAGCGCCTCATAGCTGACCTGATCGCCGAAGCCTGCGGCCATGGCGGCGACCTGAGTGTCGAACAGCGGACGCGGCATGGCGCCCAGCTTGTTGAAGATCTCCACGTCCTGCCGGGCCGCGTGGAACACCTTCAGAATCGATTCGTCCCGCAGGATGTCGAGGAAGGGCTCCAGATCCAGACCCTCAGCCATCGGATCGATGATGGCGGCGTCCGTGGGCGAAGCCGCCGCCTGAATCAGGCACAGCTTGGGCCAATAGGTGGTTTCCCGCATGAATTCCGTATCAACGGTGATGTACGGGGCCTTGGCCAGACGATCGCAGAAGGCGATCAGCGCGTCATTGGTGGTGATTGGCGTCATTCCGATGCTATAGCCCCGCGCGACGCCGTCGTGGCAAGAGCGCTGCGACAAATTTTCGCCCCCGATTTCGAGCCGTGACCGATGAGCGACACCCCTGAGGCCCAAAAAGACGGACTGAAGAATGGCCTGACCTACGCCGATGCAGGCGTGGATATCGACGCCGGAGAGCAGCTGGTCGATGCGATCAAGCCTCTGGCCAAGTCCACGCGCCGCCCCGGCGCAGAGGCCTCGCTGGGCGGTTTCGGCGCCCTGTTCGACCTGAAGGCCGCCGGTTTTGAAGACCCGCTGATCGTCACCACCACCGACGGCGTCGGCACCAAGCTGAAGATCGCCATCGAAACCAGCCGCCACGACGGCGTGGGCGTCGATCTGGTCGCCATGTGCGTCAACGACCTGCTGGCGCAGGGCGCCGAGCCGCTGATGTTCCTGGACTACTACGCCACGGGCAAGCTGGACGTGGACGCCGCGCGCCGCGTCGTCGCCGGCATCGCCGAGGGCTGCCGCCAGTCGGGCAGCGCCCTGGTCGGCGGCGAGACGGCCGAAATGCCGGGCATGTATTCGGGCGGCGACTATGATCTGGCCGGTTTCTCGGTCGGCGCGGTCGAGCGCGGCAAGGTCCTGCCCTATCTGGACCAGCAGAAGCCGGGCGACGTCATCATCGGGCTGGCCTCGTCGGGTCCGCACTCCAACGGCTATTCCCTGATCCGCAAGGTGGTCGAGAAGTCGGGTCTGGCCTGGGGCGACGACGCGCCCTTCGCCAAGGACCAATCGCTGGCCCAGGCGCTGATGGAGCCGACCCGCATCTATGTGAAGCCGGTCCTGCCGCTGATGAAGGCCGACCTGATCAAGGGCGCGGCCCACATCACGGGCGGTGGCCTGATCGAAAACCCGCCGCGCTGCATCGCCGAGGGCCTTGAGGCCAGCTTCGACTGGGACGCCTGGCCGATGCCCGCCGTCTTCCAGTGGCTGGCCGAGACCGGCGGCGTGTCGGATCACGAGATGCGCCGCACCTTCAACTGCGGCGTCGGCTTCATCCTGATCGTCGCGCCCGAGAACGTCGAGACGGTGCTGGCCGCCCTGCTGAACGCAGGCGAGACGGCGTTCGTCTGCGGGCAGCTTCAGGCGGCATAAGACGCCGCCCTTACGACAAGACAAAAGCCCCCGGCCCACGCGACCGGGGGCATTTTTGTGGGCTGATCCCCCATTCCCGCTCATCCCGGCGCACGCCGGGATCCAGTGCTTTGGCTCAGGACGCCGCGCTTGCGGTTCTCACTGGGCCCCGGCGTCCGCCGGGGTGAGCGGAAGAAGGCGTAGGCGCAAAAAAAGGCCCCGGTCGCGCTGACCGGGGCCTTCTTCATTTCAGACTGTCGCTAGGATCAGCGCAGGCCGCCGTTGACCGTCTCGTCGTAGAATTTCGACAGGTCGACGTGCAGTTGCTCCAGCGCCGGGCGGGCCGTGTACATCATGTGGCCGCCTTCATAGTAGGTGAACTCCAGGTTCCGGCGCAGGTGCGGCTCCAGCATCATCTGGGCCAGATCATATTCCGTGCTGAAGAACGGCGTGGCGGCGTCGTAATAGCCGTTCAGCGCCAGCACCTTCATGTGCGGATTGCGGCGGATGGCGGTGGCCAGGTCGACGGCCGTGTTCGGCGTCGTCTGCGGGCCGCCGACCGGCGGACGGTGGTTCCAGTCCCAGTTGAAGCCTGGCAGGCCGCGCGCCGACTGGCGGTAATCCACGTCGGTCCGGTAGTTCAGCGTCGTGGCGATATAGTCGCGGAAGATGCCGAAATAGGCGCCGGTGATGGCGCTGCTCGACGGGTCTTCTTCCGGCGAGGCGCCGACGGCGTTGGCGTCGATGCCGGTATAGCGCATGTCCAGACGGCCGATGGTCTGGCGACGGTCGCGCAGCAGCTCCTTGCGGAAGGGGCTGAGTTCAAGGCGCAGGTTGGCCTGATCCAGCACCGTCGGCGAAATGCCGATCAGGGCGCTCATCTGCTGGGCGATCTGGGCGCGCTCGGCGTCCGAGATCAGGTGTCCCTTAGCCAGGGCCGCCGCATAGGGGCCGATGGCGAATTCGCGGGCGCGCTGGACGTGTTCTTCCAGGCTGGGCTTGTTCGGGATCTTGTTGTGATACCAGGCCGTCGCCGCATAGGTCGGCAGCAGGGTAATGAAGTTCTGCGGATAGCCCGGCTGGCGCACGCCGTAGTTCATGATCGACGACAGCAGCACCACGCCGTTCAGCGACATGCCGCGGTCTTCCAGCTGATGCACCAGGGCGCCCGCGCGCAGGGTGCCGTAGCTTTCGCCCAGAACGTACTTCGGGCTGGACCAGCGGTCGAACTTGGTCGTGTAGCGCATGATGGCGCGGGCGAAGGTGTCCGCGTCCTGATCCACGCCCCAGAAGGCCGAACCGGGCGTCTCGCCCAGCGGGCGCGAATAACCGGCGCCGACCATGTCGATGAAGACCAGATCGGTCTTGTCCAGCAGGGTCATGTCGTTGGGCGCCAGGTTGAACGGCGCAGGACGCTCGACCACCGGCTCATCGGTCTGGACCCGCATCGGGCCGAAGGCGCCCATGTGCAGCCACACCGTCGGCGAACCCGGGCCGCCGTTGAACATATAGGTGATCGGACGACGGCCGACCGGCTGGCCGTCCAGCGTATAGGCCACATAGAAGAGGCTGGCCGTCGGCATCCCCGCATCGTTGCGGACCGTCAGCGTGCCCGCCGTCGCCTTATAGCGCATGGTGCGGCCGTGGGCGTTGATCGAGTGGCTGGTGGTCACTTCCGATTCATCGGCGGTGGCGCGCGCCCAGTTCTTTTCGATCTGTTCGGCGGTGGCGTTGCGCAGGCGCTCGGCGGCCGAGCGCACAGGGCCGGAACCGCCCGAATTACCGGCCGAAGAAGCGGCCTCCTGAGCCACCGAAACAGCTGGAACGGCCAACAAGGCCGCCGCACAGGCAGCCGTCAACAAACGACGCATAGGATACTCCCCCTGACAGGCCGGACTTTCCGGCGGATCGACGCTAACGCCGCCGTTTCCGAAGAAGCAACGGAGTTTGCGACAGTTCAGCAACAAATATTCAGCAACGATACGCCCCCTGCCCTCGTCCCGGCTCCCCTCTTGCCAAGCCGGATTGAGGGACGCATGGCAGTCGCCACCTGCTTTCCACGTATGAGTTCTCCATGTCCGTCGCTAAAACCCGCGTCGCCGTCCTGATTTCGGGGACCGGTTCGAACATGGTCAGCCTGATCGAGGCGGGACAGGCGCCGGACGCGCCCTATGAAGTGGTGCTGGTCGTCTCCAACATCGCGGACGCCGCCGGACTGGAGCGGGCGCGGGCGATGGGCGTCGAGGCCGTCGCTGTCGAACACGCCCCCTTTGGCAAGGACCGCGAGGCGCATGAGCGCGCCGTCGACGCCCTGCTGCGCGAAAGGGGCGTCGAGGCTGTGGCTCTGGCAGGCTATATGCGCCTGCTGACACCGTGGCTGGTGCGCGGATGGGCGGGCCGGATGCTGAACATCCACCCGTCGCTGCTGCCGCTCTATCCGGGGCTGAACACCCACGCCCGCGCCATTGAGGCCGGCGATGTTGAGGCGGGCTGCACCGTCCACATCGTCACCGAAGGCGTCGATGAAGGTCCGGTTCTGGGTCAGGCGCGCGTGCCCGTTCTGGCCGGAGACACGGCTGAAATTCTGTCCGAAAGGGTCAAGGCGGCGGAACATCAGCTTTACCCCCGAATTCTGACGAACTTTCTGAATGCTCCCCATTCTTAACGATTTTTAATGCGACAGCCGGTCGCAGCCCGGCGCAGGTTGCCGGCAAGCTCGAATGCCCGTTCCGATGGTGCAATCGCGCACGTCTGTACGACTGGAAAGACCCGATGATGAAAACTCGCCTGATGGGCGCCGCCGCCATGGCCGTCGCCCTCGCCTTCACGGCCCAACCGACCCTCGCACAACACGCCCACGTCTCCACGACCGTCTCCAACGTGCCCGAGATCAAGCCGTGGGGCTTTGATCTGGACGGCCGCGACCTGACGGTGAAGCCGGGCGACGACTTCAACGCCTACGCCAACGGCGTCTATCTGAAGAACACGGAAATCCCCTCGGACAAGGCCCGCTTCGGTCCGTTCGACGTCCTGTATGAGAATTCACAGGCCCAGTTGCGCGCCATCATCGAGACCAGCGCCGCCAACCCGACCAATGACAACGCCCGCAAGGTCGGCGCCCTGTACGCCAGCTTCATGGACGAGGCCCGCGTCAACCAGCTGGGCGCCCAGCCGATGGCCGCCGATCTGGCCGCCATCCGCGCCGTGGCGAACCACAGCGACATGGCCCGTCTGATGGGCGCCAGCCACGAAGGCTTCGGCGGCTCCCTGTTCGGGGTGGCTGTGTTCGAGGACCTGCAGGACCCCAACGTCAACTCGGCCTATCTGGGTCAGGGCGGGCTGGGCCTGCCGGACCGCGACTATTATCTGAAGCCCGACTTCGCCTCGCAGCGCGAAGCCTATGTCGGCTATGTCACGCGCGCCCTGACCGCCGCCGGATGGAGCAACCCGGCCCAGGCCGCCGCCGACATCCTGGCCTTCGAGACCAAGGTCGCCGAGAAGCACTGGACCACGGTCGAGCGTCGCCAGATCGACAAGATCTACAACCCGACCCCGGCCGCCCAGCTGGCGACCTTCGCGCCGGGCTTTGACTGGGCCGCCTTCCTGCAGGCGTCCAAGGTCGAAAGCGTGCCGACGCTGGTGCTGATGGAAAACACCGCCATCCCCGGCATCGCCCAGGTGTTCGCCGACACCCCGATCGAGACGCTGAAGGCCTGGCAGGCCTTCCAGACCGTCGATCAGGCCAGCCCCTATCTGTCGGACGCCTTCGTCAACTCGCGCTTCGAGTTCCGCGGCAAGACCCTGCGCGGCCAGCCCGAAAACCGTCCGCGCTGGAACCGCGGCGTGGTTCTGGTCGACGGCCAGCTGGGCGAGGTGCTGGGTCAGGAATACGTCCGCCTGCACTTCCCCGCCTCGTCCAAGACGCAGATGGAACAGCTGGTCGCCAACCTCAGCGCCGCCATGACCGAACGTCTGAAGGTGGTCGACTGGATGAGCGAGGCCACGCGCGCCCAGGCCCTCGAGAAGATGTCGAAGTTCGGCGTGAAGATCGGCTACCCTGAGAAATGGCGTAACTATGATGGGCTGGAGCTGAAGGCCGACGACCTCTACGGCAACGTCGAGCGCGCCGCCGCCTTCGACTGGGCCTATGAGCGCGGCAAGATCGGCAAGCCGGTCGATCCGCTGGACTGGGGCATGACGCCCCAGACGGTGAACGCCTATTACAACCCGCCGCGTAATGAGATCGTCTTCCCGGCCGCCATCCTGCAGGCGCCCTTCTTCGATCCGAACGCCGATCCGGCGGTCAACTATGGCGGCATCGGCGCCGTGATCGGCCACGAGATCACCCACGGCTTCGACGATCAGGGCCGCAAGAGCGACGCCAACGGCGTGCTGCGCGACTGGTGGACGCCGGAAGACGCCGCCCGCTTCGAGGAACGCGCCAAGACCCTGGGCGCCATCTACGCGGCTGAAGAGCCGGTGCCGGGAATGCACATCAACGGCGAGCTGACGATGGGCGAGAACATCGCCGATCTGGGCGGTCTGCTGATGGCGCTGGACGCCTATAAGCGCAGCCTGAACGGCCAGCCAGCCCCGGTGATCGACGGCCTGACCGGCGAACAGCGCGTCTTCCTGGGCTGGGCCCAGGTGTGGCGTGAGAAGTCGCGCGAAGAGGCTCTGAAGGAGCAGCTGACCACCGACCCGCACTCGCCCGGCATGGCGCGCGCCTCTACGCCGCCGCGCAACATCGACGCCTGGTACGCCGCCTTCGGCGTCACCCCGGATCAGGCGGAATACATCGCCCCCGAGAAACGCGCCCGCATCTGGTAAGCGGCGCGTCCGGCGACGGACAAAGGGAAAGGGCGTCGGCTTCGCGGCCGACGCCCTTTCTGTTTTCAACGCCCTATCGTCACCGTCATCCTCGGGCTTGACCCGAGGATCGAGTGCAGCGTCCTGCTTAACCTTGCCGCCGTCGCGCAGACGGTTAGTCCGATCCTCGGGTCAAGCCCGAGGATGACGGCGCCTCAGGCAAGAGGCCAGAGAGTTACTCGTGCGGCTTCTTCGGTGTGGTCGCAGCGCCGCCGATGGCGCCGATGGCTGCGCCCGCTGCGGTGGCGCCGGTGTTGCCGCCGATCACCTGACCGGCGACGGCGCCGCCAAGTGCGCCCGTGGCGGCGCGTTGCTCCGTCGTCGTGCCGCAGGCGGCCAGCAGGGCCGTCAGGCCGATCACGGGGGCGAGTTTCAGCATCGTCTTCATGGCGGTCATCCTGATCTGTCTGCACGAACCAATGTGATCGCAAAACGAAACGGCCCGCCCCCGGTTCCGGGAGCGGGCCGAATTGTCACACAGCTTGAGCATAAATGATCAAGCCCGCGGCTCATGAATCAAGCCGCGTCGGATCGGGAGGTCCCGAAGGGCCGACGAGCGCGGCCCTTCAAGATCAGCCGACGATGTCGGCGTCCGTGAAGAACTGCTCGATCTCGATCTTGGCGTTGTCCAGCGAGTCCGAACCGTGGACCGAGTTCTCGCCGATCGACAGGGCGAACAGCTTGCGGATGGTGCCTTCAGCAGCGTCGTTCGGGTTGGTGGCGCCCATGACTTCGCGGTATTTGGCGACAGCGTTGTCACCTTCCAGCACCTGGACGACGACCGGCTCGGCGATCATCTGCGAGACCAGTTCGCCGTAGAAGGGACGCTCGGCGTGCACTTCGTAGAACTTCTTGGCCTGGGCTTCGGTCAGCTTGACGCGGCGTTGGCCGACGATGCGCAGGCCGGCGCCTTCGATCACGGCGTTGATGGCGCCCGTCAGGTTGCGGCGGGTGGCGTCCGGCTTGATGATCGAGAACGTACGTTCGGTCATGGGAGTGACTTCTTGTTTGGGAGTTTGAGGGTCGGCGGCTTATAGCGAGCGCCGCACATCTTTCCAATATCCCCGCGCCTGGACCATTATCGGTTCGGATTGAGCCAATCCGAACTCAGATCAATGGCCCAGATCAATCACTTGAGCGAATATCTGGGTTCATATGCGAGCGCATATGAACCGATTTCGCTCTGAGCCTTTTTTCTTTCCGGTTGCCATGCTGCAGATCAAAAACCTGACCTACAACGCCTGGGGCCGCGAGTTCCTTGATGACGCCTCCGTCAGCCTGCCGCCGGGCTCCAAGGTCGGGCTGGTCGGCCGCAACGGCATCGGCAAGTCGACGCTGTTCAAGCTGATCCTGGGCGAGCTGGCCGCCAACGGCGACGAAATCTCCCTGCCCAAGACCGCGCGCATCGGCTCGGTCGATCAGGAACACCCCGCCACGCCGGTCAGCGTTCTGGACACCATTCTGGAAGCCGATGTCGAGCGTCACGACCTGTTGACCCGGCTGGAAACCGCCGAACCCGAGGAAATGGGCGAGATCTGGGGCCGCCTGATCGAGATCGACGCCGACAGCGCCCCGGCGCGCGCGTCTGAAATCCTGGCCGGTCTGGGCTTCAGCCATGACGACATCCTGCGCCCGATGGCCGAGTTCTCGGGCGGGTGGCGGATGCGCGTGGCCCTGGCCGCCGCCCTGTTCGCCGAACCGGACATGCTGCTGCTCGACGAACCGACCAACTACCTCGATCTGGAAGGCGCCCTGTGGCTGGAGCAGCGGCTGAAACGCTATCCGCATACGGCCCTGATCATCAGCCACGACCGCGAGCTGCTGAACGGCGTCTGCACCCACATCCTGCAGCTGTCGAACCGCAAGCTGGACCTCTACACCGGCAACTACGACACCTTTGAAAAGACGCGGGCCGAGAAACTGCGTCTGATGGAGGCCAACAAGTCCAAGCAGGACGCCGAGCGCGCTCACCTGCAGAAGTTCATCGACCGCTTCAAGGCCAAGGCATCCAAGGCGACGCAGGCCCAGTCGCGCGTCAAGCGGCTGGAGAAGATGCAGCGCATCGAACTTCCGCCCGAAGAGCGCGTCGCTCCCTTCACCCTGCCCTCGCCCGAACGTCCCCTGCCCCCGCCGCTGATCCGGCTGGAAAAAGCCAACGTCGGCTATGAGCCGGGCAAGCCGATCCTGAAGAACCTGAACCTGCGGATGGATCTGGACGACCGCATCGGCCTGCTGGGCGTCAACGGGGCGGGCAAGTCGACCTTCGCCAAGCTGATCGCCAAGGCCCTGACCATCGAGACGGGCGAGTTCCACCGCGACGGCAAGATGCGCGTAGGCTGGTTCCACCAGCACCAGATCGAGGCGATGGACCCGACCGACACGCCGCTGGAGATCATCCGCCGCGCCATGCCGGACGCCTCGGAAAGCAGCCGCCGCAGCCGTCTCGCCCAGTTCGGCCTGCCGTTCGAAAAGCAGGAAACAACCGTCGGCGCCCTGTCGGGCGGCGAGCGCGCGCGCCTGCTGCTGAATCTGGTGGCGATGGATGCGCCGCACATCCTGATTCTGGACGAACCGACCAACCACCTGGACATCGACAGCCGCCGCGCCCTGCTGGACGCGCTGAACGAATATACGGGCGCGGTCATCCTGATCACCCACGACCGCTCGCTGATGGAGCTGGTGGCCGACCGGCTGTGGCTGGCCGCCGACGGGTCGGTGAAGCCGTTCGACGGCGACATGGACGACTATCAGAAGTTCGTCCTCGACCGCGCCAAACAGGCGGGCATGAAGCCCAGTCAGGTCAAGCACGAACCTGAGGCCGACAAGGCTGCCGGTCCTCAAGTAGCGAGCGCCCGCGGCGCGAGCGATAGGACCACTAAAAAAGGACCGTCCCCGTCCACGCTTCGCCATGCGGTGAAGAAGGCCGAGGACAAAATGGCCCAGCTGACCGCCGATCTGGCGCGCCTGGACGACGACCTGGCCAACGCCGCCGTCAATGATCCGAAGAAGCTGGAAGGCCTGACCCGCGCCCGCGCCAAGGCCCAGACCGATCTGGATCAGGCCGAGGTCGACTGGATCGCCGCCGAGGAAGCTCTGGCCGAGGTGTCGTGATGAGCAAGGCGCCGCCCCTGCTGTCCAAGGACGAGATGCAGGAGGCGGCCGCCCGGCTGCAGACCTATCTGCGCGACGAGATGGAGGTCGAAATCGGCCGCCTGCCCGCAGAGATGCTGGTGGAGTTCATCGGCCGCGACATCGGTCGGCTGTTCTACAACCGCGGCCTGCGCGACGCCGAAACCGTGGTGCGCCAGAAGGTCGAGGACGTCGCCGACGCCCTCTACAGCTTGGAGCGATAAGCCTCCCGCTCACCCCGGCGGACGCCGGGGCCCAGTGAGAACTTCATCCGCCGCGTTTGCAGCCAAAGCACTGGATCCCGGCCTCCGCCGGGATGAGCGGGTATTAGGGGACCCTCACCCGCAGCTGACGCGCGTCACGACATCCGTCTTGTCGTTATAGGTGAAGGTCACGCGGTTGGAGCGATAGTCCAGCGTCGCCGCACAGGTGCTGCACAGCACCCGGAAGATGCGGCCTTCCGGCGCGGCCGGGATGGTCGAGCGGTTGCGGCCGACATAGCTCTGATAATCGCTGGCGTCGCAGACGAAGTCCGAGACGTCAGGGCCGCCGGGCGCGGGCGTCGCGCCGCTGCCTTGCGTCGGGGCGCAGGCGCTCAGGGCCAGAAAACCCGCAGCGGCGAGCAGAAGCGGAAACGTCTTCATGACAGCGTCCTTTCGATCAGCCGCAGCGGACCTGTTCGATCAGGCCGGTGCGCTGGTTGTAGAAGATGTTCAGCCGATACGGCGAATAGTCCTCGGCCACCGGACAGGTCGTGCAGGCGACCCGGCGGTTCACCACATCCACAGGAACGGGGATTTCGCTGCGCGGTTTCCCGATCAGCCACTGAAACTCATCCGCCTTGCACATGGCCTCGCCCGTGGCGTTGCGCACGCCCGGCTCCGCCAGATAGGGGCGCTCGGTCGCAGAGACGGGCGCGACGGGCGTGGTCGTCGGATAGCGGGGATAGGACGGCGCCCGCGTCGGCGGCGGCGAGGCGCAGGCCGATACGGCCAGCGCGCCTGCAAGCGCGATCAGGCCGCCTTTTCCCAGCGCCCCTCGTCCGACTGTTTCCAGTAGGCCAGGTCGGCGCCGTCCGCCTTCAGCGTCCGCCAGCGCCCGCGCGCGTGGTTCAGCGCCTGCTCGTCCCGGCCGTCGAAGATGATGAAGCAACGTGCGAACTCCTGCGTGGCCCCAAGCTCTGAATCATCGACGATGAACAGCGCCTGAGCGCCATTCAGATTCTCGCCCGATTCGGACAGAAGCACAGGCTGGCGCGCGGCATGATCGCCATCGGCCCGTCCATGAGGCAGGAAGCTGTCGTCGCGATAGGTCCACAACAGCTCGTCGATGTCGTCGAGCCGGTGCGAGGTAGCGCCCCGGATCAGAGCGCGCCAGCCCCGCTGAAGCGTGCGCTCCAGCAGGGTCGGCAGCACCTGATCCAGCGTCGAGCGCTCCAGATGGTAGAACCAGATTTCCGGCTTGGCGTCAGACACCCGGCCCTACCCTTTCATGAACGCAGGCGTGATCAGCCTTCGTAGGCGTCGGCGACCATGCGGTCCAGCAGACGCACGCCCCAGCCCACGCCGCCGTCCGGCACGGTCGGGTTCTTCGAATCCTTGACCCATGCCGTCGGCGCGATGTCGATGTGCGCCCACGGCGTGCCGTTGGTGAAGCGTTGCAGGAACAGGGCGGCGGTGATCGAGCCGCCGGCGCGGCCGTTGCCCATGTTCTTCACATCGGCGATCGGGCTGTCGATGTGGCGGTCGTATTCCGCCGGGATCGGCATACGCCAGGTCTTCTCGCCCACCTTGGGACCGGCGGCGGCGATGTTGTCGGCCAGATCATCGCTGTTGGAGAAGACGCCCGCATATTCCAGGCCCAGCGAGATGATCATGGCGCCGGTCAGGGTGGCTAGGTCGACCATGAATTTCGGCTTGAAGCGGTCCTGCGTGTACCAAAGGGCGTCAGCCAGAACGAGGCGGCCCTCGGCGTCGGTGTTCAGCACTTCGATGGTCTGGCCCGACATGGAGGTGACCACGTCGCCCGGACGCTGGGCGGCGCCGTCCGGCATGTTCTCGACCAGGCCCAGAACGCCGACGACGTTGACCTTGGCCTTGCGGCCGACCAGGGCGTGCATCAGGCCGGCCACGGCGGCGGCGCCGCCCATGTCCCACTTCATCTCTTCCATGCCGTCGGCGGGCTTCAGGCTGATGCCGCCGGTGTCGAAGCAGACGCCCTTGCCGACGAAGGCGATGGGGGCGTCGCCTTCCTTGCCGCCGTTCCACTGGATGACGGCCAGCTGGCTTTCACGCACCGAGCCCATGCCGACGCCGAGCAGCGAGCCCATGCCCAACTTCTCCATCTCGGCCTCGCCCAGGATCTCGACCTTGGCGCCCAGGGCTTCCAGTTCCTTCACGCGGCGCGCGAACTCGGCCGGGTACAGGATGTTGGCGGGCTCAGACACCAGATCGCGCGCGAACAGCACGGCGTCGGCCACAGCCGACAGCGGGCCGAAGGCGGCCTGGGCGGCGGCGACGTCCGAGGTCACGACGCGCACCGTCGTCACCGACGGAATTTTGTCGGCCTTTTGCTTGGTCAGATATTTGGCGAAGCGGTAGGCGGCCAGACGCACGGCGAAACCGGCGCGCGCCGCCAGTTCCGGCGACAGGTGCGCCGCGTCGATGGTCAGGACTTCGGCGCCCGACAGCTTGCTGGCCTGATAAGCGGCGGCGGCGGCGGTTTCGACCGCCAGATCATCGACCTTGTCCGCGGCGCCCGCACCGACCAGGAGGACGGCGTTCGCGTCGATCCCGGCGGGGGCGGCGACGCTCAGGCTGCTGTTGGAGGCGCCGGTGAAACGGCTGTTCTTCATCGCCTTGGCCAGGGCGCCCGAGGCGGCCTGATCCAGCGCCGGACCAGTCCCCGCCAGCGCGCGTCCGTCGTGAACCAGCACGGCGAGAATTTCAGCGGCTCCAGCCGAAGAGACGAATTCTATTTTCATTAATCTCACTCCAGACCGGGAAATCATGCCCCGATCACGCTTGTTTTCGACATGGTCGCGGCGACAGTTCCGTCGGGGCGGCCGGATGTGTATTACATGGCTCGCATCGCCCTGGGCTGCAACACGCTCGCAGTCGATTCTTACGACCTTTTCCGCCCCATGACCCTGATCCAGAGGTATCTTTTCCGCCAGATCAGCCTGCCCGTCGTGGCGGCGGTCGCGGCGCTGGCCGGCATCGGCCTGCTGAGCCAGAGTCTGGATCAGCTGGAAGTCATCGTCGAGCGCGGCCAGAGCGTCTGGGTCATGGTCAAGCTGACCCTGCTGGCCCTGCCGCAGCTGATCGCCGTCATCCTGCCCATCGGCCTGTTCGTCGGCGCCCTGATCGCCCTGACGCGGCTGCAGCGCGAGCAGGAACTGACCGCCGCCTACGCCGCCGGGGTCAGCCGCTGGTCCCTGATCCGGCCCGCCCTGCAGATCGCCCTGATCGTGACCGTCATCTCCCTGCTGGTGAATGTCTTCGTCCAGCCATGGGCCCAGCGTGAGGGACGCCGTCAGGCCTTCGCCATCCGCACCGATCTGGTCGCCCTGCTGGTCGAGGAAGGCCGCTTTGTCCAAGGCCCGGACGGCCTGACGGTCTATGTCCAGCAGATCGAGCAGAACGGCCTGATGAAGAACCTCTTCGTCTATCTGGACAACGGCAAGACGGTCACGACCTGGGACGCCGAAACCGCCCGCTTCGGCCGTCTGGACGGCCTGCCGGTGCTGACCATGCAGAACGGTTCGATGCAGCGCTATTCATCGCGCGAGGTGCTGAACCAGCTGTCGTTCGACCAGCAGGTGTTCGACCTGTCCCCCTACGCCAAGACGGATGAACGCATCCGCTTCAAGCCGTCGGACCTGTGGCTGACGGACCTGTTCGACCCGACGCCCGCCCTGCTGGACAGCGCCGGAACGCGCGGTGAACTGGCGGCCGAGGGGCATTCGCGGCTGGCCTCTCCGCTCTATGCGCTGGCGGCCATGGCTTTTGCGCTGGCGGCCATCATGGGCGGCGCCTTCAGCCGCAGCGGCTATGGCGGGCGGATCGCCCGGGCGGCGGGCGCCTTTCTGGTGCTGCGGGTGATCGGCTACGGTCTGGTGGCGGCCAGCGCATGGAACGGGGCGATGAACGTGCTGCAATACGCCGTGCCGCTGGCGGCCACGGCGCTGGCCCTGCGCATCCTGTTCCGCGCGCTGAAGCCGCGCCGCCGCCGCAGCTGGGCGCCGCTGGAACGTCTGAAGGCGAGGTTCGCATGAGGCTCCGTCTGGGACGTATCGAACGCTATGTGCTGATGCAGCAGATGAAGGCGCTGGGCGTGGCCCTGGCCGTCATCGCCGCCCTGGTCATGCTGATCGACTTCGTCGAGGTGTCGCGCGGGCTGAACTCGTCCGGCGAACTGTCCAGCGCGCGCATTTTCAGCCTGGTGCTGGTGAAGTCGCCGTCGGTGGTGGTCCAGCTTCTGCCGTTTGTTTTCCTGTTCGGCACCCTGGGCGCCTTCGTCAGCCTGAACCGGCGCAGCGAACTGATCGCCATGCGGGCGGCGGGCGTGTCGGCATGGCGTTTCGTCCTGCCTGCGGCGGGCGCCGCCGTCCTTCTGGGCGTGCTGACGGTGACGGTGCTGGGGCCGCTGGCCGCCGCGGGCGACGGCGTCTGGCAGCGCGAGCGCGCCCGCATATCCGGGACGACGCCCGGCAGCGATCCGGCCGAATCCGTCTGGCTGCGCGAGGGCGACGCCAACCGCCAGATGATCATTCGCGGCGGCCGTCAGGAACAGGCCAGCGGACGTCTGCTGGACGCGACCTTCTTCATCTACACCACGACCTCCAGCGGACGCCGGGTCTTCACCGAGCGGATCGACGCCGCCACAGCCACCCTGAACGCCGGGCGCTGGCGCCTGACCGACGCGGCAGGCGCCCAGACGGGCCAGCGGGCCGTGCGCTACGCCACCCTCGACCTGCCGTCCAATCTGGCCGACGAAGAAGCCTTCCAGCGCTTCGCCCGGCCGCAGTCGACGCCCTTCTGGTCGCTGCCCAACCAGATTCGCCGGATCGAGGACGCGGGCTTCGCCTCGACCGCCTATCAGTTGCGCCTGCAACAGCTGCTGGCCACGCCGCTGATCTTCGGCGCCATGTCGATTCTGGCGGCGGCCTTTTCGCTGCGGCTGATGCGGCTGGGCGATCTGGCGCGGATGACGGTAGCGGCCGTGGTGCTGGGCTTCGCCTTCTTCTTCCTGAATCAGTTCTCTTCGGCCATGGGCTCGGCCGAGGTGGTGCCGCCCCTGATCGCGGCCTGGTTGCCGCCGATATTGACGGCCCTCGCCGCCTTTACCTTGCTGATCTATACGGAAGACGGCTAATCGGGCGGTTTGCGCCCGCCCGGCAATGAGTGGACCCTGCATGACCAATCGCCGCCTCCCCCGTATGGGAGCCCTGCGTCTTCGGCTGCTGACCGGCGCGGCCCTGGTCATGGGCGCGCCCCTGTCCCAGCTGGCCTTTGTCCACGCCGCCAGCGCACAGGACATCCAGACGCCTGTCGCCGCTCCGGTTCAGGCTCAGACTCAGGCGCCCGGCGAGGACGGCCTCACGCCCGACGCCGTCTTCATCGACGCCCAGTCCGCCCAGCGTCAGGGCGACGTCGTCTCAGCCCAAGGGCCGTCCGACGCGCGCGTCATCGCCCGTTTCCAGCAACACAGCCTGCGCGCGCAGGAGCTGTCCTATGATCTGCAGAACCGCATCGCCACGGCCTCGGGCGACGCCGAGCTGACGGCGCCGGACGGTTCGGTCGTTCACGCCCAGCGCATTGAACTGGGCTCCGACTTCAAGGCCGGCGTCGCCGTCGATCTGGCCACCCGCCTGTCCAATGGCTCCAGCCTGATGGCGGCGACCGCCGTGCGCCGCTCGGAAACCGTCAGCGAGCTGAACAACGTCATCTTCACTCCCTGCCCCATCTGCACCGCAGAGGGCGCGACGCGTACGCCCAGCGTCTCCATTCAGGCTTCGAAGGCCGTCCAGAACGAAGAACTGCGCGCCATCCTGTATCGCGACGTGGTGTTCCGGCTGGGCGGGGTGCCGATCTTCTACCTGCCCGCCTTCTCGCACCCTGATCCCAGCGTGGACCGGGCGTCGGGCTTCCTGGTGCCGTGGGGCGACTACAAATCCGGGCGCGGGGTGTCGCTGGAGCTGCCGTATCTGCACGTCATCTCGCCGTCAGAAGACATTCTGGTCAGCCCCCAGTTCAACACCAAGGTCGAGCCGCTGATGAATCTGCAATGGCGCAGGCGCTTCAACGACGGCATGATCGTGGCCCGGGGCGGAGCCACCTATGGCCGCAACTTCGGCGAGGTCGATCTGGACGGCGACGGCAAGGCCGAGAGCAACGTCCGTTTCGGCGACAAGACCACCCGCAGCTATCTGCTGGCCCACGGCAAGTTCGATCCCGACGGCCCGTGGCGCTGGGGCTTCACGGCAGAGCGCACGTCGGACAAGAGCCTGTTCGACCGCTATGACGTGCGCGACACCTATCAGGACAACGGCCTCTATTACGGCGACAGCCGCCGTCTGATCAGCCAGATCTACGCCGAACGCCAGACAGAGCGGTCCTATCTGTCGATCGCGGCCTTCTCGATGCAGAGCCTGCGTCTGGACCCGGCCTTCGCCGCCACCGACTTCCGCACGCCGGAAGGCTATCTGGTGTTCGAGGACGACAACACCCTGCCGCTGGTGGCGCCGCTGGTCGACGCCCGGTGGGAGCCGGAAAACCCCGTCTTCGGCGGCCGCCTGCGCCTGCGCGGTTCAGCCGTGTCGCTGACGCGCGACGCCTATGTCGGCTTCCCCACCCTGGCGCCCAGTCTGATTCCCGTCAGGCCGACCGACGGCCTGCCCGGCGTCGACAGCCGCCGCGTCACCGGCCAGGCCGAATGGCGCCGCGCCATGATCTCGCCCATCGGCGTGCGGTGGGAGCCGTTCGTGGACCTGCGGGCCGACTTCTATGCCGTCGCCGACCTGCCGCCCGCCCTCGGCGTCAAGGACCAGACCCTGACGCGCGGCCGCGCCAGCGCGGGCGTGGACGTCAGCTATCCGCTGTATCGCCCCCTCAGCGCCTCGTCCGACCTGATTCTGGAGCCGATGGCCCAGCTGTCGATCTCGAACAAGGCGGACCTGAACCGCTATATTCCCAACGAAGACAGCCAGATCATCGAACTGGACCACCTGTCGCTGTTCCGCATGGACCGCTTCCCCGGCTATGACCTGCTGGAAGGCGGACTGCGCTTCACGGCGGGCGCCCGCGCCACCCTGCGCTGGGATGATGTGCGTTCGGCCAGCTTCTTCCTGGGCCGCAGCATGAGGGCGGACGAACAGGATGAATTCCTGACGCCGCTGCCGGATGACCCTTCGCGCCTCTATGACCCCACAGGGCTGGCAGGCCGGACATCGGACTGGGTCGTCAACGCCACCTTCAACCCGTCCGACCGGATGCGCGGCTGGTTCCACGCCACACTGGACGGCAAGGGCGAAGTCCGCCGCGCCGAGGCCACCGTCGACGGCCGCTGGGGCCGCCGCAACCTGGCCAGCCTGAGCTATATCGTCGACCGCTCCAATCCGCTGGATGGCCCCGGAAACCGCAACTATGAACTGGTCCAGCTGGCGGCCAATCAGTTCATCCACGGCAACTGGGGCATAGCGGTGACCGGCATCGCCGATATGGAACGCGACATCATCACCCGCTCGGAAGTGGGCCTGCTGTTCGACGACGACTGCTTCCGCATCGAACTGGGCTGGCGCCGCGACAACACGCGCGTGCGGCCGACCGGCCCGGCCGAGGGCGTTTACATCCGTCTTAACCTCGCCACTTTTGGGTCTTCAGGCTATGATCGCAATGAACTGCGGTAGGCATGATCCGTATTGCAGCGTAGGGGACATGCTTCCCGGCGCTGTGGCATGAACAACGCCGAACGACCGGCTCGGGACCGCTTTAGGGAATCAGGACTGACGATGGGTTTGATGCGTTACTCTACAGGAGCCGCCCTGGCCGCCCTCATGGTCGTCGCGGCCGTGGAGCCCTCCATGGCGCAGACGGCCCCTGCGCCCGCCGCCCAGCAGCCTGCACCAAAAGGGTCAGCCGCCGGCGCCCTGAACCCCGCCGCCGAAGAAGCGCCCCAGCGCACCGGTCCGGCGCCGCAGTTCCGCATGTCCGACGGCATCATCGCCACCGTCAACGACCGCATCATCACCGGCTTCGACCTGCGTCAGCGGATGCTGGTCATCATGGCCATGTCGCAGCTTCAGCCGACCGAAGAGAACATCGCGGCCATCCAGCAGCAGGCGCTGAACGACCTGATCGAACAGCACCTTCAGGCCGCCGAGATCGCCAAGTTCGAACAGCTGAAGATTCCCGATCAGGAAGTCGACGCCGAAATCGCCGACATGGCGCGTCAGGCGGGCGCATCCGCCCCCAACTTCATCGCCTTCCTGGAACAGGGCGGCATCTCCATCGCCCCCTTCCGCGAGCAGATCCGCACCGAGATCGGCTGGCGCGAACTGGTCGGCGGCCGTTTCCGCGACCGCGCCCGCGTCACCAAGGGTCAGGTTGATCAGGCCATGCGCCAGATAACCGAATCGGCGACCAAGCCCCAGTATCTGATCGGCGAAATCTATCTTGAGGCCGCGCGCGTCGGCGGGATGCAGGAAGCCATGGGCGGCGCCCAGCAACTGGTCCAGCAGATGATCCAGGGCGCCCCCTTCATGGCCGTGGCGCGTCAGTTCTCGGCCGCTCCGTCAGCGGCTCGCGGCGGCGACGCCGGCTGGGTGGTTCAGGGCACGGTCCAGCCCGCCCTGCAGTCCGTCATGGACACGCTTGAGCCCGGCCAGCTGTCGAACCCCATTCCGGTCGAGGGCGGGGTCTACATCCTGTACATGCGCGACAAGCGTTCGGGCGCCTCGACCAGCATGGTCCAGATGAAGCAGGTCATGATCGAGCTGCCTGAAAACGCCGACGCCGCCCAGGTCACGGCCGCGACCCAACGCCTTGAGGCCCTGCGCGGCCAGCTGACCTGCGACAATATCCTGACCCGCGCCCGCTCAGAACAGGGGCTGATGGGCGCCGATCTGGGCGAAAGCGATGTCGCCGACCTGTTGCCGCAGTTCCAGCAGGTCGCCCGCTCGGCCGAGGTCGGCACGATCAGCACCGCCGTCCGCACGCCGCTGGGCGTTCACCTGCTGGCCGTCTGCGGCCGTCGTCTGGGCGGGCCAGAGGCCCCCTCGGCGCAGCAGGTCGAATCGCGCCTGCAGAACCAGAACTACGCCATGCTGGGCCGCCGCTACCTGCGCGACCTGCGGGCCGACGCCCTGATCGAAATCAAGGAATGACGATGCTCCGGCCGCTCATCGTCACGATGGGCGACCCCGCCGGGGTGGGGCCGGAAATCATCGCGCGCGCCTGGTCGGTGCTGGGCTCGGCGCCCGGCCCTCTGGCGCCGGTCGCCCCTTTCGTCGTGGTCGGCGACGCCGAGGTGCTGAAGGCGCAGGGCCAGCCGGTCGAGGTTGTGCTCAGCCCCTCGGACGCCCCGGCCGTCTTCAGCCGCGCCATCCCCGTCCTGCACAATCCGGCGCCCGCCCCCGTGACGGCGGGCCAGCCTGAGCCCGCCAACGCCGTCGCCGTGGCCGACTGGATCGAGCGCGGCGTCGATCTGGTGCTGTCCGGCGAAGGCTGCGGTCTGGTGACGGCGCCCATCGCCAAGGCGCCGATGTATGCGTCCGGCTTCCGCTTTCCCGGCCACACCGAGTTCATCGCCGAACTGACCGCCGACATTCCCTTCAGCGGCACGCGCGGCCCGGTGATGATGCTGACGGCGCAGAACCTGCGCGCCTGCCTCGTCACCATCCATGTGCCGATCGACCAACTGCCCGAACTGGTGACGGGCGAGCGCGTCATCCGCGTCGCCCGCGTCGTCCACGAATCGATGAAGCGCGATTTCGGCATCGCCGCCCCGCGTCTGGCCATGGCCGCGCTCAACCCCCACGCGGGCGAAGGCGGCGCCATCGGCCTGCAGGAGATCGAGGTCCTGCGTCCCGCCGCCGAGGCCCTGCGCGCCGAGGGATTGAACATCACCGATCCCCTCCCCGCCGACACCCTGTTCCACGAAGAGGCCCGCGCGCGTTACGACGCCGTCGTCTGCCTCTATCACGATCAGGCGCTGATCCCGGTGAAAACGCTGGACTTCTGGGGCGGGGTCAACGCCACCCTGGGCCTGCCCATCGTCCGCACCTCGCCCGACCACGGCACCGGCTTCGACATCGCCGGCAAGGGCGTCGCCCGCGCCGACAGCTTCATCGCCGCCGTCCGACTGGCTTCCGAGATGGCGTCCGCCCGCCCCAACCGATAGCCTTCTCCCCTCGGGGGAGAAGGTGGCAGGCGCAGCCTGACGGATGAGGGGGCGGCCAGCCATGTGGCAAACGCCGGACAGGACGAAGCACGCCCGGCGACAACGGCGAACCCTCACCCCCGCCGAGGAAATATTTTGGCGGATCGTCCGCGACCGCCGCTTCGACAATCTCAAGTTTCGGCGTCAGACGCCCGTCGCCGGCGCGATCTGCGACTTCGCCTGCACGGAAATTCGACTCGTCGTAGAACTGGACGGCGGCGTCCATAAGCTTCATGAGGCGCAGGATGTGGAACGTGACGCCAGACTGGAGCAGGCGGGATTCATGGTGCTGAGATCGGGCAATGAAGCCTTTTTGTCCGACCCTAACGGCCTGTTGGGCGCGATCCGCCTTCGGGCCGAGCAGATGCGGACGCAGCCCCCTCATCCGAGCGGCTCCGCCGCCCACCTTCTCCCCCGAGGGGAGAAGGAGAAATGATCTTGCCCTCCCTGCGTGAAACGCTCGACGCCCACGGCCTGTCGGCCAAGAAGAGCTTCGGCCAGCACTTCCTGCTGGACCTCAACGTCACGCGGAAGATCGTCCGCTACGCCGGGCCGTTCGAGGGCAGCGCCGTCATTGAGGTCGGTCCCGGCCCCGGCGGTCTGACCCGCGCCCTGCTGGAGAGTGACGCGGGCAAGGTGGTGCTGGTCGAGAAGGACCCGCGCTTCATCCCCCTGCTGTCAGAACTGGACGACGGCTCGGGCCGCCTGACCATCGTCGAGGCCGACGCTCTGAAGGTGAAGGAAGCCGACCTGGTCGAGGGACCGACGCACCTGGTCTCCAACCTGCCCTACAACGTCGGCACGCCGCTGCTGATCAAATGGCTGACGGGGCCGTGGACGCCGTGCGCCCTCACCCTGATGTTCCAGAAGGAGGTCGCCGAACGCGTGGTGGCCCAGCCGGGCGAGGACGCCTATGGCCGTCTGGCCGTCATCAGTCAGGCCGTGGCCGAGGCGCGCATCGTCATGCACCTGCCCGCCGCCGCCTTCACCCCGCCGCCCAAGGTGGCCTCGGCCGTGGTGCATCTGATACCCTTCGCCGAGCGCCCTGCTCCCGACCGTCTGAAGCGGCTGGAACGGGTCACGGCGGCCGCCTTCGGCCAGCGTCGAAAGATGCTGCGCTCCAGCCTGAAACAACTTGGCGGCGCCGCCCTGTGCGAAGCCGCTGGAATCGAACCCGACGCCCGCGCCGAGACCATCGACGTTGCGGGATTCCTCAGATTGGCCGACGCTTTGACATGACAGTAGAAATCGAACCCTTCCGCGCCATCGCCATCAGCCGCATCGCCCATGAGATGAAGGCTGAAGGCCAGTCGGTCATCCATATGGAGTTCGGCCAGCCCTCGACCGGCGCCCCCAGCCGCGCCATCGCCGAGGCGCACCGCGTGGTCGACGCCGAAGCCGGCGGCTATTGGGAAAGCCCCAATCTGCGCGCCCGCGTGGCCAAGCTGTATAAAGACCGCTACGGCGTCGTCATCGATCCCGAGCGCGTCATCATGACGGCGGGCGCCTCGCCCGCCCTGGTGGTGGCGCTGAACATGCGCTTCGCCCCCGGCGACCGGGTGGCCATCGCGCGCCCCGGCTACGTCGCCTATCGCAACACGATGAAGGCCCTGCACATCGTCCCTCAGGAGATCGACTGCGGCCCCGACGTGCGCTTCCAGCTGACGGCCAAGGCGCTGCGCGATCTGGACCCGGCGCCGCAGGGCGTCATCATCGCCAGCCCCGCCAACCCGACCGGCACCGTCATCGCCGAGGACGAACTGAAGGCCATCGTCGAGGTCTGCCGCGAGCGCAACATCAGCATCATCTCTGACGAGATCTATCACGGCATCACCTACGGCCACGACACGCCCTGCATGCTGCAGTTCGACGACAAGGCCATGATCGTGAACAGCTTCTCCAAATACTGGAGCATGGCGGGCTGGCGCCTGGGCTGGCTGATCCTGCCGGAAGAAGAGGTCCAGCAGGCGCGCGCGCGCATGGGCAACATGTTCCTGACGCCGCCGACGCTCAGCCAGTTCGCAGGGCTCGCCGCGATGGACTGCGAAGAAGAGCTGGAAGCCAACATCGACGTCTATCGCGCCAACCGCGAGCGGATGCTGGAAGCCCTGCCCGCCATGGGCCTGCGTTCGATCGCCCCGCCGGACGGCGCCTTCTACATCTATGCGGATATCGGCCATCTGACGAACGACAGCATGGCCTTCTGCGAGAAGCTGGTGCGTGAGACGGGCGTGGCCACGGCGCCGGGCGTCGACTTCGACCCGGTCAACGGCCACCGCTTCATCCGCTTCAGCTTCGCCGTCTCGACGCCCGAGATCGAAGATGCCCTGTCGCGCATCAAGCCCTTCTTCGCCGCGCGAGCCGAAGAAGCGGCGCAGGGCTGAGTTTCTGATCCGTCATCCCCGGTCTTACGCCGGGGATGAATCAGCCTGCGTAAAGCATCGCCGCCGTCCGCCCCGGCGCGTCCAGCTGCGTCAGCGGCAAGGGCGGCGGGTCCAGCGTCACGCCCAACGCCTGATAGGTCGCTGCGCTGGAGAAACCGTAGGGCTCGGCGTCCCCATTGCTGAAGGCGTAGTAGACGGCGCTGACCCGCGTCATCACCGCTGCCGCCAGACACATGGGGCATGGGTGGCCGCTGGCGTAGAGCACCGCGCCCGACAGATCGACGCCGCCCAGCGCGGGGCCCGCCTGACGCAGGGCCTCCATCTCGGCGTGAGAGCTGGGATCGTTCGTCGCCAGCATCCGGTTGACGCCGCTGGCGACCAGCGCCCCGTCCTTGACCAGAACCGCGCCGAACGGCCGACCGCCCGCCCTGACGTTCTCCAGCGCCAGGTCGACAGCCTGAGTCAGCCAGCGGCGGTGTTCGGCCTCGGTCATGAGCGTCAGACCACTTCCTTCAGCAGGGCCTGCTTATAGCCGTCGACCCACAGGTTGCGGTGACGGCGGCTGCGCTCGGCGTGATAGATGTGGGCCAGTTCGGCGTAGGACCGGTCGAAGTCCTCATTGACCAGCACATAGTCGAAGTCGTCGCAGTGCTCGATCTCGCCCTTGGCGTTGGCGACGCGGCGCTCGATCACGTCCTCGGCGTCCTGAGAACGCGTCACCAGACGGCGGCGCAGCTCCTCAAGGCTGGGCGGCAGGATGAAGACCCGCACGGCGTCGCCGGGGCATTTGGCGGCCACGTCGCGGGCGCCCTGCCAGTCGATATCGAACAGGACGTCGCGGCCTTCCGCCAGCGCCCGCTCGACCGGCGCCGCCGGGCTGCCGTAGCGGTTGCCGTGCACGTCCGCCCATTCCAGAAAGGCGTCGGCGTCGATCAGGCGCTGGAATTCCTCGGCGGAGACGAAGTTGTAGTCGCGCCCGTCCACCTCGCCCGGACGGATGTCGCGGGTGGTCATGGAGACGGACAGCTCCAGCCCCTTGTGGTCGGCCATCAGGCGGCGGCACAGCGAGGTCTTTCCGGCCCCCGACGGACTGGCCACGATCAGCAGGACGCCACGGCGGGGGGTGCGGTTATTCGACATTCTGAACTTGTTCTCGAAGCTGCTCGATGACGGCCTTCAACTCCAGGCCGATTCCGGTGAGCGCGGTCGTAGCGGATTTTGAACAGAGGGTGTTCGCCTCGCGCATGAATTCCTGCATCAGGAAGTCGAGTTTTCGACCGGCGGGGGGTTGCTGCAACAGTGCGCGGGCCGAGGCGACGTGGGCCGTCAGCCGGTCCAGTTCCTCGCGCACGTCGGCCTTGGTCGCCAGCGCGGCGGCCTCCAGGAAGACGCGCTCGTCCAGACCCGGCGCGTCGGGCGCCAGTTCGCTGATGCGGCGGGTGAAGCGTTCGCGGATGGCCTCGACCTGCGCCGACGCCTCAAGCTCCGCGCGCGCGACCAGGGCCTCGATGGTCCCGACGAAGTCGTGAATCACCGGCGTCAGTTGCTCGCCTTCGCGTTGGCGCGAGACCTTGAGCGCGTCCAGCGCCTGTTCGACCGTGGCGGCCATGGCGGCCTCAAGTGCGGCGCGAGCCTCGGCGTCCTCGTCCTCTTCGACGACCTCGATCACGCCGCGCAGGGCCAGCAGGCCGTCGGCCGAGGACGGGGTCGCCCCCTCCTCCGCCAACTGGTTGGCCAGCCGCAGATAGGTCGCCAGCACCGCCTCATTGACGCGCGGCGCGGGCTCGCTTCCCTCGGCGCGCTTGGCCTGCAGGCCCAGCGTCACCTGCCCCCGGTTCAGTCGCGCCTGAGCCGCCGCCTTGGCCAGCCGCTCCAGATTGTCGAAGCCGTGCGGGCCGCGATAGCGCGTCTCCAGCGAGCGCCCGTTGACCGAGCGCGCCTCGACCGTCCAGGTCCAGCCGTCCAGCGCCCCGTCGGCCCGGCCGAAGCCGGTCATGCCTGAAATCAACTTGTTCATCGTCCAGCCTCCGTCGGCACGCGAATGACCTTGGCGCCCGGCGGGATGACGAGGGGCGGCGCGGCCTCGTCCGTCATCGGCGCCGGCGAGGTTTCAGGCGCGGTTTCGCCCGCCGCCAGACCGGCCTTGCGGCGCTCGATCTCGCGCCAGCGCGCCACGTTCAGCAGGTGCTCCTGATAGGTGCGGGCGAAGACGTGGCCGCCCGTACCGTCGGCGACGAAGAAGACGTATTCCGAACGCGGCGGGTTCAGCACGGCCTTCAGCGCCTCCTCGCCCGGATTGGCGATGGGCGTCGGCGGCAAACCGTCGACCAGATAGGTGTTCCACGGCGTCGGATTGCGCAGCTCGG
Source organism: Brevundimonas diminuta (assembly GCF_039673845.1). Classification (GTDB taxonomy): domain Bacteria; phylum Pseudomonadota; class Alphaproteobacteria; order Caulobacterales; family Caulobacteraceae; genus Brevundimonas; species Brevundimonas diminuta_E. The sequence continues at coordinate 94,329 of NZ_JBDJMK010000012.1, forward strand.
ACAACAGGATGCCGCGCCCCAGCGGCCGCCCCTTGGTCACGCCGTAGACGATGGTCGGGTCGCTCTCCAGCCGCATCCCCAGCCGCAGGCGGTTGGTGAAGACGGCCGCCACCTCGGGCCGTTCGGAGGCGATGCCCGTCTCCTTCTCGACGATGGAGGCCAGGATGACCGCCTCTTCCGGCGTCGCGACCACCGTGGCGGGCGAACGGGCGGCCCACAGCGTTTCGAGCTTGGCCTTGGCGGCGCGCTGCATCCGGGCGACGACGGCGGCGCGGGTTTCGCCGCGCGTGACCTCATAGGTCTCGGGCCACAGGCTGCCCTCGGGCGGAACCTCGACCTCGCCGGTCAGGACCGGCTGTTTCATCAGGATGTCGACCGCCTGGGCGCTGGACCAGCCCTCGGGCAGGGTCACGTAGTGGCGCACCGCCTTGCCGTCGACCAGCAGCCCCACCACCGTCGCCAGGGAGGCGCCCGACGGCACCTCATATTCGCCCGCGCGGATCTTGCGGTCGGCGCCCGTCAGGCTGATCGCCGCGCGGAACAGGTCGGTAGAGCGGATCACCCCCGCCGACTTCAGATTGGCCGCAATGGCCGGAACGCCCGCCCCGGACGGCAGGGTGACGATGGTCGCCTCGCCTTCCGCCGCCTTCGGCCCCGGTCCCCAGTAGATGGCCCAGAACGCCACCAGCGCCGCGACCAGAAACAGGCCCAGCGTCCCAGCGGCGGTAATCAGGCCGACGCCCAATCCTGTCTTGGGGCCGGAACGCCCCGCCCCGCCCCCGCTTCCCTTTTTCGGAACGCGCGACTTGGGAATGCGAACCTTGGGGGTGCGGCGGGACGGAGCCTTGGCCAAGTCAGTCGACCTTCTTGAAGATCACGGCCGCATTGGTGCCGCCGAAGCCGAAGCTGTTGGACATCGCCACGCCGATCTTCTTGGCCTTGCCCTTGTGCGGGATCAGGTCGATCGGCGTCTCCATCTCCGGGTCGTCCAGATTGATGGTCGGCGGCGCCATCTGGTCGCGGATGGCCAGGACCGAGAAGATGCTCTCGATCGCCCCGGCGGCGCCCAGCAGGTGTCCCGTCATCGACTTGGTGGACGACACGGCCAGATCCTTGGCGTGATCACCGACCAGACGTTCAACGGCTTTCAGCTCGATCCAGTCGGCCATGGTCGAGGTGCCGTGAGTGTTGACGTAGTCGAGGTCCGACGGCTGCATCCCGGCGCGCTTCAGCGCCGCCTTCATGGCCCGCAGGCCGCCGTCGCCGTCTTCCGACGGGGCCGTGATGTGATAGGCGTCGCCGCTCATGCCGTAGCCGACGACCTCGGCGTAGATCTTGGCGCCGCGCGCCTTGGCGTGTTCGTACTCCTCCAGCACCATGATCCCCGCGCCCTCGCCCATGACGAAGCCCGCGTGGCCGCGGTCATAGGGGCGCGAGGCCTTCTCCGGCGTGTCGTTATAGGCGGTGCACAGCGCCTTGCAGGCCAGGAAGCCGGCGATGCCGATCGGCACGACCGAGCTTTCGGCCCCGCCCGCCACCATGACCTCGGCGTCGCCCAGGGCGATCATCCGGGCCGCATCGCCGATGGCGTGGGCGCCCGTGGCGCAGGCGGTGACGACCGAGTGATTCGGCCCCTTCAGGCCGTGGCGGATCGAGATCTGGCCCGACGCCAGGTTGATCAGGGCCGAGGGGATGAAGAAGGGGCTGACTCGGCGCGGGCCCTGTTCCTTCAACACGATGGCGGTGTCAGCGATGGGGCCCAGGCCGCCGATGCCCGAACCGACCATGACGCCGGTGGCTTCTTTGTCGTCTTCTGATTCCGGCTTCCAGTTCGCATCGGCCAGCGCCTCGTCCGCCGCCGCGATGGCGTACAGGATGAAGTCGTCGACGCGCTTGCGGTCCTTGGCCGACATGACCTGATCGGGATCGAAGACGCCAGGCTGGCCCGCCTCGCCGCCGCCGCGCCCGTCCACGCTGGGGACTTCGCCCGCGATGGTGCAGCCGTAGCCTTCGGTGTCGAAGGCGGTGATCGGACGGATGCCCGAGCGACCGTCCAGAATGCCTTTCCAGACATGCTCGACGCCCGTGCCCAGAGGCGTGACCAGGCCAAGGCCCGTGATGACGACGCGGCGCATGGTTCGCGCTCCTTCTTGGTCAGAATCGTAGCCAGAAACACTAATGGCCGCCGAACGGTCCCGCTAGGGTCCCGTCACGGCGGCCATCAGCTTGGTCAAGTGCGACGGATCGCAGCCGGATCAGGCGGCCAGCTTCTCGTCGATGAACTTCACCGCGTCGCCGACGGTCTGGATGTGCTCAGCGGCGTCATCCGGGATTTCGACGTCGAATTCTTCTTCGAAGGCCATGACCAGTTCGACGTTGTCGAGCGAGTCGGCGCCCAGGTCGTCGATGAAGGAAGCCTTCTCGGTGACCTTGTCCGGATCGGCGTCCAGGTGGTCGATCACGATCTTGCGGACGCGTTCGAGGGTGTCGGACATGAGTGTCTCTCTGCCTGTTTGAAATCGCCGTGAAGGCGGGTCTTGGGTTGTTTCGCCGTGTCACGGCTGCCTGCCGGGATCAAGCCTCAATGAGACTCACCCCCGAAAGACGTCCGTGCCCTTTAGCACAGGGTGCAGAAGTGGAAATAGTCTGTTGCGCGTCGTGATGACACTTCACGCATTGATCAAATCATCGCCATGCCGCCGTTGACGTGCAGCGTCTGGCCCGTGACATAGGCCGCTTCATCCGACGACAGATAGACGGCGGCCGAGGCGATTTCGTCGCCCGCGCCCAGACGTCCGGCCGGAATCTTCGACAGGATGGCCTCGCGCTGCTGGTCGTTCAGCACGTCGGTCATCGGCGAGGCGATGAAGCCCGGCGCGATGCAGTTGACCGTGATCCCGCGCGAACCGACTTCCTGCGCCAGCGACTTGGAGAAGCCGATCATCCCGGCCTTGGAGGCGGAATAGTTGGTCTGGCCGGGGTTGCCGGTGACGCCGACCACCGAGGTGACGCCGATAATGCGGCCCGAACGGCGCTTCATCATCCCCTTCACCGCCGCGCGGGTCAGACGGAAATAGCTCTCAAGATTGATCTGGATGACGGACTGGAAGTCCTCGTCCTTCATCCGCATCAGCAGGCCGTCCTTGGTGATGCCCGCATTGGCGACCAGAATGTCCAGCGGCGCGCCTGCGGCTTCTTCAGCGCGTGCGACCAGACCGTCGACCGATTCCGCGTCCGACAGATTGGCGGCGGCGAAATGCGCCCGCTCGCCCAGTTCCTTGGCCAGATCGGCCAGCACGGCTTCGCGCGTGCCGGACAGGACGACGGTGGCCCCTTGCGCATGCAGGGCGCGGGCGATGGCCCCGCCGATGCCGCCGGTGGCGCCGGTCACAAGGGCGGTCTTGCCGGTAAGGTTGAACATCTCTGTCTCTCCTCTTCCTTCTCCCCTTGCGGGAGAAGGTGGCCCGTCAGGGCCGGATGAGGGGTCGTGCCGACCCCTGCCGTGTCTTCAATCTTGAGAGGCCACAGCGACCCCTCATCCGTCTGGCTGCGCCAGCCACCTTCTCCCGCAAGGAGAGAAGGATCAAAGGCTTTTCGCGAACGCTTCCAGCTCTTGGGCCGTGTTCAGCGCCAGAGCCTCGGCGTCGGGGGCGATGCGCTTGGCCATGCCGGTCAGCACCTTGCCCGAGCCGACCTCTACGAAACGGGTCACGCCGCCTTCAGTCGCCATCCACTCCATGCTCTCGCGCCAGCGAACGCGGCCGGTCACCTGCTCGACCAGCAGGCGGCGGATGACCTCGGCGTCGGTTTCCGGCCGGGCGGTGACGTTGGCGACCACCGGCACGACGGGCGCGACGATCTTCGCATCGGCGAGCGCGGCGGCCATCTCATCAGCGGCGGGCTGCATCAGCGGGCAGTGGAAGGGCGCCGAGACGTTCAGCGGAATGGCGCGCGCGCCCAGTTCCTTGGCCTTTTCGATGGCCAGGTCCACGGCGGCCTTGTCGCCCGAGATGACGACGTTGCCCTTGTTGTTGTCGTTGGCGACCACGCAGACGCCCGCCGCCGAACCGGCCTTGGCGGCCTCTTCAGCCAGCGCCAGATCGGTCTTGGGCCCGATCAGCGAGGCCATCGCCCCCTTGCCCACCGGCACAGCGCGCTGCATGGCCTGACCGCGCAGCTTCAGCAGGCGGGCCGCATCTGACAGGCTGATCGCGCCCGCCGCCGCCAGGGCCGAGTATTCGCCCAGCGAGTGACCGGCGACGAAGGCGGCGCGCGCCACGTCGACGCCGAACTCGACCTTCAGCACCCGCGCCGTGGCGACCGACACGGCCATCAGGGCGGGCTGGGCGTTCTCGGTCAGGGTCAACTGATCTTCCGGCCCTTCGCGCATCAGCTCGAACAGCTTCTGGTTCAGGGCGTCGTCCACCTCGGCGAAGACGTCGCGCGCGCTGGCGAAGGCGTCAGACAGGGCGACGCCCATGCCGACCGACTGGCTGCCCTGACCGGGAAAGAGAAGCGCGAGGCTCATCCGGGATCGTCCGTCATCCGTTGAATCAAGCCGCGAGGGGTAGGCGAATCCCTCCCCTACGGCAAGCAGGACGCAGTCGCTTTACCCCCGCTCATCCCGGCGGACGCCGGGACCCAGTGCTTTGTCTTCAAGGCGCTGCGGCTGACAGGACAGGCCTCAGAGCGGCGCTCTCACTGGGTCCCGGCGTCCGCCGGGATGAGCGGATTTGTAAGGGCGAGGCCCTCCCCTCAATCCTTACCGCGCGCGGTGCAGGGGCGGTCATCCGGCCCCGCCGCGCCGTTGCAGCGGCGCTGGGCCATCAGAGTCTCTTCCATCTCGATCAGCCGCTTCGTCCCACCGGCCTGCCGCTCCAGCGTGAAGGCGTCATACAGCCCGCCCGTCGCCGTGAAGGCGCGGAACGACAGGCGATCCGCCTCGACGTCGATCAACTGATACAGTTCGGTGTTCTCGGCCGCGCGCACCGGCTGCGTGTCGGCCCGGTCGTTCAGCCCGTACATCTTCGACCCCGTGACCGAGACCACATAGACCGGCCCCTGCGGACGGCCCGCCGCGCTGTCAGCGCGCGACGCCTCGGCTCCGGCGGGGTTGGAGACGCGGCCGTAGCAATGGTCGTGCCCCTGCAGCACCAGATCGATGTTGCGGGCGTCGAAGATCGGCTTCCAGGCGGCCTTCAGCTCCTCGGTGTCCTCGGGCCGGGCGCAGGTGTAGATCGGCTGGTGGAACAGGGCGACGTTCCAGCGCGCCGGGCTTTCGGCCAGCACGCGGTCCAGCCAGCGCGTCTGGCTGTCCCCTGCGCCCAAATCAATCGCCGCCGTGCCGTCCAGAACGATGAAGCGCACGCCCTGATAATCGACATAATAGCTGGTCGCCTTCACCCCCTCGGCGCCGTTGTCCGGCAGGGCGAACTGCAGCGGCCAGTGCGGGCCCAGGACGCGCGATTCCTCGCCGTTCGGCAGCACATGATCGACGTACTCATGGTTGCCGCTGGCGGGCAGTTGCGGCGTCATGGCGAAGGCGCGGCCGCCCGCCTCGGTCCATTCGCCCCACTCGTCATCGTGAACCTTTTCCTCGCGCTGGGCCACCAGATCGCCCGCATGAACGACCAGAGCCGCCGGTCCCGCCTCCTTGAAGGCCGAGCGGATCACGCGCGAGCCGATCTCCAGAATGTCGTTCTGGGTGTCGCCCAGATAGATAAAGCGGAACGGCGCGAACTCAGCCTTGGCCGTGCGGAACGGCAGCCATTCGCTCCAGCCGTCGGCCGCGCGCACGCGATAGACATAGCGCGTGTCCGGCTTCAGCCCGTCAAAGCGCGCCTGATGATAAAGGGCGCGGCCGTTCTCGTTCTCGATCGGCGCCGTGGTCCCGGCCACGGTGCGGGCGGCGAAGCCCAGCAGCGGGCCGTCGATCTCCTCGGTGATTTGGGCCTCGGCGGCGGTCTGGCGCGTGTCGGTGCGCCAGGCGACGGCGGCGCCGCGCGCAGCGTCTGCGGCCGGGCTCAGCACAATGCGGTCGGCCCAGCCCTTGGCCGCCCAACGCCCGTTCGGCGCGTGCAGGGGCGCGGGCTTCGTCGCCTCAGCCAAAACCATAGAGGGCATAGCGGACAACAGGGCTGCGGCGGCCAAGGACGCGACTTGGCAGGCGACGGACAGCTTCATGGCGGATGTATCCCCGAACCGATATGATCCCTGTTATGGATTAACGGGCCAGTGCGACGGTTCGCCGGGGGTTTTGTGAAACTCCTGCGAGGAATGCGCCGCGCACGATGCGATGGCGCCCCTGCCCCGCGCCCCGCCTTGCCCTGCCGGGGTTTTTCCCGTATAGGCGCGCCCTTTCCAGGGCTTCGGTCCTGCTGCGGAACGTCAAAGGGTCGGGAAACTCCCGTCCGCCGCATCAGGAGCCATCGTGGACGAACTCCCCGGTTCGCCTGCGCCGATGTCCGCCAAGGGAGAATACCGCATGGCTCTTTATGAGCACACGGTCATGACGCGCCAGGATATCTCGGCGCAACAGGCCGAAGCGCTGAACGACACCATCAAGGCTCTGATCGAAGAAGGCGGCGGCTCCGTCGCCAAGATCGAGTACTGGGGTCTGCGCAACCTGACCTACCGGGTCAAGAAGAACCGCAAGGCTCACTATTCGCTGATGGCCGTTGATTGCCCGCCGGCCGCCATGGCCGAAGTCGAGCGCCAGCTGTCGATCAACGAAGACGTGCTGCGCTGGCTGACCATCCGCGTCGAGGAACTCGACCTGGAGCTGTCGCCCCTGCTGGCCCGCCGCGAACGCGAGCGTGACCGCAGCGCACCGCGCGGCGAAGACGCCGCGGCTTCGGAATAAGGAACCGGATCATGACCGATACGACTGCCCCCATCCCGGGCGCTCCGGCCGGCTCCGGCCCGGCCCGTCGCCCCTTCTATCGTCGCCGCAAGGTTTGCCCGTTCTCGGGCGCCAATGCGCCGAAGATCGACTACAAGGACGTGAAGCTGCTGCAGCGTTACGTTTCCGAACGCGGCAAGATCGTGCCTTCGCGCATCACCGCCGTTTCCGCCAAGAAGCAACGCGAACTGGCCAAGGCCATCAAGCGCGCCCGCTACCTGGCCCTGCTGCCGTACGTGGTGAAGTAAGATGAAGGTCGTTCTGCTGGAACGCGTCGAGAACCTCGGCGCCATCGGCGACGTCGTCACTGTCAAGGACGGTTTCGCCCGTAACTTCCTCCTGCCGCGCGACAAGGCGCGTCGGGCCACGGAAGCCAACCTGAAAGCCTTCGAAATCGAACGCGCCGCCATCGAGCAGCGTAACGAGAAGAACAAGGCCGAGTCGCAGAAGATCGCCGACAAGATCGACGGTCAGAGCTACGTCATGATCCGTCAGGCCGGCGAAACCGGCCAGCTGTACGGTTCGGTCGCCGGTCGCGACGTCGCTGAGGCCGTTCGCGCCGAAGGCGGCAAGGTCGAGCGCTCGCAGGTCGTGCTGAACACGGCGATCAAGACGCTGGGCGTCCACGAGGTGCTGGTCCGCCTGCACCCCGAGGTCTCGGCCACGGTCAAGATCAACATCGCCCGTTCGGCCGACGAAGCCGAGCGTCAGGCCAAGGGCGAGGACGTGATCCGCAGCCAGTTCGACGACGAACGTCAAGCTGCTGATCAGGCCGCTCAGGAGCTGCTGGAAGGCGGCGCCGGCCAACAGGAAGGCTTCGGCGACGAAGCCTGATCCTGTCGCTTCGGCGAGATGATCGAGGGGCGCTTCCGCAAGGGAGCGCCCCTTTTTCGTGCCTGATGCCTGCCGTGCGGAAAGGCGCAGGCGAGCCCCTCCCTACCCGCTCATCCCGGCGGACGCCGGGATCCAGTGCTTTGGCCGGACTGCTCCTGGTCAATGTCCAAGGTGCGGTTCACCGTTCCTATTCGCGCCGGGATGGGCGTAACAGGACAGAGCGCGACGCCTGATTTCAACCGGCTGTTCTCACGCGCTTTCGTCCGATTACGGGCATGAATATTCGGCGGCAATGCACATCCGTCCGTCATTCATCCGCGGTCAAATCGATAGTTTTTCTAAATTACTTAAGACATATTCTCGGTATTCCGCGCCCTTTTTGCACCGCAATATGGCCCTGCTTCGCCACAACTTCGCGAGCGGGAGTTCTCTATGCATTTCAGACTGTTCGTCTTTGAAAGCGCGCGACAGGGCCAGGCTTCGCCCTGTTTTCTCCGCATTGCATAAGGCGAAAACCGCCGCCCGAAGCTTGACGTAAAGCCTTATCGGCGCAGGGTTAGACCGTCGCTCTTTCAGTATGCGGCGCGTATCCAGCGTCCAACCAGAAAAAAGCAGTTCTCTCCATGCACATTGTGAACATTCGTCGCACCGGCCTGCTGGCCGCCGTTTCCGGCTCTGTCCTGATCTCCGCCATGGCGGGCGGCGTCGCCCACGCCCAGACCGCCCCGGACAATGCGACCTCCGTCGACGACATCATCGTGACCGGCACCCGCGTCGCCAACCGCAGCCGTCTGGAGACGGTCGCCCCCGTCGACGTCGTCACCGCCGAGGCGCTGGAACAGCGCGGCACCACCGAACTGGCGGCCCAGCTGGCGGCGACGGTTCCGGCCCTGAACTTCCCCCGCCCGTCGGCGACCGACGGGACGGACTCCATCCGCCCCGCCACCCTGCGCGGTCAGGGCCCGGACCAGACGCTGGTGCTGGTCAACGGCCTGCGTCGCCACCAGACCGCCCTGGTCAACCTGAACGGTTCGGTCGGGCGCGGCTCGTCGGCTGTCGACCTGAACGCCATCCCGTCTTCCGCCGTCGAGCGGATCGAGGTGCTGCGCGACGGCGCCGCCGCCCAATACGGTTCGGACGCCATCGCCGGGGTCATCAACCTGCGCCTGCGTGAAGCCCGCGAAGGCGGCGGCGCCAGCGTGACCTACGGCTCCTATGTCACCGACTTCACCGGCTTCTACGGCCGCGAGGGCGACATCCGCGACGGCGACACCGTCACCGTTTCGGCGTGGCAGGGCTTTGGTCTGGGGCAGGACGGCTTCCTGACCGCCTCGCTGGAGTATCGTAACCGCGACGCCACCAACCGCTCGGACCTGCATCCCACGCTGGGCCGCATCACCGGCGCCCAGGGCGACGCCGAGGTCGAGGACATCTCGGCCTATCTGAACGCGGGCCTGCCGCTGGGCAACGGCTGGGAGGCCTATGGCTGGGCCGGGTATCAGACGCGCGACGCTACCGCCGCCGCCTTCTATCGCACCCCGACCGACAACGCCCAGAACCCGGACTATGGCGCGGGCCGCAAATACCCGAACGGCTATCTGCCCTATATCCTGACCGACACCACCGACTGGACTGCTGCGGGCGGCCTGCGCGGTCAGGCGGGCGGCTGGGATCTGGACATCAATCTGGGCTACGGCTCGAACAAGATCGAGTTCGGCGCCGAGAACACGATGAACCCGACCTATGGGATCGACGGCCAGACCTCGTTCGACGCCGGGTCGCTGGAATACAGCCAGCTGGTGTTCGGCGCCGACGCCAGCCGCCAGTTCGATCTGGGCTGGGCCGGTCCGCTGAACGTCGCCTTCGGTCTGGAAGCGCGCCGCGAAACCTACAAGATCGGCGCAGGCGAAGAAGCCTCCTACGCACGCGGCCCCGTCCTGACGGCGGGGGGCACGACCCTGAACTGGGGTTCGCGCGGCTTCACCGGCTTCACCCCCAGCAATGTGGTCGACGAGGACCGCAGCAACGTCGGCGTCTATCTGGATCTGGAAGGCGAGGTCATCGAGAACCTGACCCTGTCCGGCGCCCTGCGTTACGAAAACTATTCGGACTTCGGCGACAACGTCTCGGGCAAGATCGCAGGCCGCTACGACTTCAACCCGCACTTCGCCATCCGCGGCGCGGTCTCGACCGGCTTCCGCGCGCCCAGCCTGCAACAGCAGTATTACACCCAGACCGCCGTCCTTTACATCAACAACGTCCCCTATGAGACCGGCACCTATCCGTCGATCAGCGACGTGGGCCTGGCGCTGGGCGGCACGGCGCTGGAGGCCGAAACCTCGGTCAACTATTCGCTGGGCTTCGTCGTTCGTAACGGCCCGTTTGAGCTGACTGCCGACGCCTATCGCATCGACATCGACGACCGGATCATCCTGTCCGAGACCCTGACCGGCGACGCGAACGCCGCCGCAGGCAGCAACGCCAAGACCATCTTCGACCTGTTGACGCCCTATGGCGCGACAGCCGCGCGCTTCTTTATCAACGGCGTCGACACCGAGACGACCGGCCTGGATGTCGTGGCCCGTTACCGCGCCGAAACCTCGATCGGGCACCGTCTGGACTTCACGCTGGCGGGCAACGTCAACGACTTCAAGGTCACCAAGACGCCGATGACCCAAACAGGCGTGTTGCCGACCCCGACGTCCCTGTTCGGGCGTCAGGCCGTCACGCGCTTTGAAGAGGGCACCCCGCCGTGGAAGGTCGTCTTCCAGACCGACTGGGAAGCGCAACGTCTGGGCGGCACCTTCCGCCTGACCGGCTATGGCGACGTTCTGGCCGCCGGCGCGACCGAGGCCACCGATCTGAAGCTGGGCGACGCCCTGGTGGCCGATCTGGAGGCGCGCTACCGCTTCAACGACCGGGTCACGGTCTCGATCGGCGCGGACAACATCCTGGACCAGTATCCGCGTCAGAGCCTGCGGGTGAACAACACGACCGGGGCCTTCCCCTTCTCCAACTTCTCGCCCTACGGCTTCAACGGCCGCTTTGTTTACGGGCGTCTGGCGGTGAAGTGGTAACATCTGAAGTCTGATCGACGGAACCGGCGTGGGGGGATGTCCTCCCCTTCTCCTCACGCGGGAGTTCTGTCGCGGGGCGGCGTGACGGCGGCGGCGGCGGCCGCTGCAGCCGTCACGTGCCGCGCCTTTGACGGTCATTGTTCCACGAACAAAAGCCTGTCAGCCTGCAGCCTCTGCAGGAGGCCGTCATGAACAAGACCCTGTGCGCCCTTGTCGCCGTCGCCAGCCTGTGGGCCTCCGGCGCCCACGCTATGACGGTGCGCGAATTCCTGACCATGGCGGACCGGATACCGCGCAATGCCTCCGCCCTGCTGCGCTCCGATACGCGGTCGCTGATGAATGAGCTGAAGACCGCCTTCCAGACCGTGCGGACGGAACAGGCCGCGGCCCAGGCGGCGGGCCGACGCCCGGCGACCTGCATTCCCGAAGGCAAGATCAGCAAGTCGCCGGACGCGGTTCTCGAGCGATTCAACGCCATTCCGGCGCAGCGCCGCAGTATTTCCGTGACCCATGCGGTGCGCGAATGGATGGCTGAAGAACACCCCTGTCCAGTCTGAAATCCCCGGCCGAACCGATGACCTGACCTTGCGAACCGGGCGCATCAAGCGCATTTAAACGTCATGTCGCGTTCTGTTCATGCTCTATTCGCAGCGCCTCTGCTTGCGTTGACGCTGCTTTCCGCCCCGCTGCCCGCCCAGGCGCAATCCGCCGATATGACGGTCCAGCAGTTCCTGACCATCGGCCAGAATATCCCGCGCAACCGCGCCGTCGCCATGATGCGCCCCGACACCCGGCGGCTGATCCGCGAAGTCACCGGCGCCGTCAGCACGGTCAAGGCCGAGCAGGCCTCGGCCATCTCGGCAGGCCGCAAGCCCGCGCACTGCATCCCCGCGTCCGGCACCGGCATCACGCCCGAAACCCTGGTCTCGCGGTTTGAAACCCTGCCCGAGACGCACCGCCGCGCCACCGTGACCCAGGCCGTGCGCGACTGGATGGTCGAGAAATACCCCTGCCGGGCCTGAGCCCTCTGCGCCCTTAATCCGACGACGGTTTTCGAGGCCGTCCACAGGCGCCGCCGGACTGTCCACGGCCGTCGGGGCGCCCGCATCTGACGCAGGGGCCGCCTATGCGTATGGTCGATGACAATGAACGCCCTCGCCATGCCCTATGATTCCGCCAACGACGCCGTGCAGGTGTCGTCCATGCCCCACAATCTGGAGGCGGAGCAGGCCCTGCTGGGCTCGCTGATGTTCGACAACGCCGTGTTCGAGCGCCTGTCGGACCGACTGCGCGGCAGCCATTTCTACGAACCCTTCCACCAGCGGCTTTTCGACGCGATCGAGGACCACATCCGTCAGGGTCTGCTGGCCGAGCCGACCATCCTGATGGAGCGCTTCAAGCAGGACCCGGCGTTTCAGGAGTTCGGCGGCCTGCGTTACCTCGCCGATCTGGTGGACCGGGCGCCGCCCGCCGCCAACGCTCCCGACTACGCCCGCGTCGTCTATGACCTGGCGCTGCGCCGCGACCTGATCCGCATCGGCGGCGATATCATCAAGGAGGCGCCCAACCCCGAGACGCCCGCCGACGAACAGATCGAACAGGCTGAACAGACCCTCTATTCGCTGGCCGAGACGGGCAAGCCGTCGTCGGGCTTCGTCAGCTTCTCCCACGCCCTGTCCGGCGCGGTCGAGATGGCGGGCGAGGCCTATCAGCGCGAGGGCAAGCTGGCCGGTCTGGCCACCCGTCTGGACGATCTGGACCAGAAGCTGGGCGGCCTGCACCCGTCGGACCTTCTGATCCTCGCGGGCCGTCCGTCGATGGGTAAGACGGCGCTGGCGACCAACATCGCCTTCAACGTCGCGCGCAACTATCGCTGGGAGCCGACCCCGGACGGCGGGCGTAAGACCGTCGACGGCGGCGTCGTCGCCTTCTACTCGCTGGAAATGAGCGCCGAACAGCTGGCCATGCGTATCCTGGCCGATGCGTCCGGCGTGTCCTCGGACAAGCTGCGCAAGGGCGAGATCGACGCCTCGGACTTCGGCAAGATCCGCGACGCCGCCATCGAGATCGGCGAAAGCCCCCTCTACATCGACGCCACCGGCGGCCTGTCCATCTCCAAGCTGGCGGCGCGCGCACGAAGGCTGAAGCGGATGGAGCACGGCCTTGATCTGATCGTGGTCGACTACCTGCAACTGGTGACGACCGGCGAGAACAGCCAGAAGAACCGGGTGCAGGAAGTGTCCGAAATCACCGGCGGTCTGAAGGCGCTGGCCAAGGAGCTGAACGTCCCCATCATCGCCCTGTCGCAGCTGTCGCGTCAGGTCGAGCAGCGCGACGACAAGCGGCCCCAACTGTCCGACCTGCGGGAATCCGGTTCGATCGAGCAGGACGCCGACTGCGTCATGTTCGTCTATCGCGAGAGCTACTACCTGGGCCGCGCCGAGCCGCGCGAAGGCACCGAAGAACACCTGAAGTGGCAGGAAGACATGGACCGCCTGCAGCATCAGGCCGAAGTGGTCATCGGCAAGCAGCGTCACGGCCCCATCGGCATCGTCAAGCTGGCGTTCGATTCCAACACCACCCGCTTCGGCAACCTGGCCCACGACGGCCGCTACGGCGGCGCCTATGCGGATATTCCGGAATAAGGCGCTCCTCGCTCTGCGCGCGCCCAGTCTGCGCCTCCCCTCACTTTCACTCGCCGCCCGGGCTTGACCCGAGGATCGGGCTGTCTGCCTGCATGACATTGCACAGGTTGAGCGCATCCTGCACTCGATCCTCGGGTCAAGCCCGAGGATGACGGAGTGGGCGAGGACGACGACAAGCGTGGCGTGTAGCCGCCCAAGACGCAAAAGCCGGTAGCGCCGTGCGAACAGCGGCCTATAACCGTCGCCATGACCTCCCCCGCCCTTGCTCCCGCCGTCCTCAACGTCGATCTGGACGCGCTCGCCCGCAACTATCGCACCCTCGGCGCCGTCAGCGGCGCGCCGGTCAATCCGGTCGTGAAGGCCGACGGCTATGGTCTGGGCGCCGCCGCCGTGGCCAGGCGCCTGATGGCCGAGGGCGCGCGCACCTTCTTCGTCGCTCGCGCGGCCGAGGGCGTGCGCCTGCGCGAGGCGATCGGGCCAGAGCCGGTCATCTATATTCTGGACGGCTGCCACGGCGCCCCTCAAGGCGATGGGGCCGCCATGCTCAAGGCTTCAGACCTGCGGCCCGTCATCAACCACCCGACCCAGCTTCAGACCTGGCAGGCGGCGGGCGGCGGCGCCTGCGGGCTTCAGATCGACACCGGCATGAACCGACTGGGCTTCCGCGTCGAGGACGCGCCGGAACCGTTCGCGGGCCTCGAACTGGTGATGACCCATCTGGCCTGCGCCGACGAACCGTCGAACCCGCTGAACCGCGCCCAGCGCGACGCCTATGCGGCGGCGGTCCAGCGCTATCCGGGCGTCACGCGCTCCTTCGCCAACTCGGGCGGCTGCTTCCTGGGGCCGGACTTCGCCTTCGACGTGGTGCGGCCGGGCATCTGCCTGTACGGCGGCGGACCGGAAGGGCGCCCGCACGAGAAGATCGCCCCGGTCGCCAGCCTGATCGCCCAGGCGGTGCAGGTGCGCGACGTGCCCGCAGGCGAAACCGTCGGCTATTCGCAAGGCTATAAGGCGGATCGGCCGATGCGGGTGGCGACCGTTGGCGCGGGCTACGCCGACGGCGTGCTGCGCAGCTACAGCCCCAAGGGACAGGTCTTCATCGCGGGCGAGCTGCGGCCGATCATCGGCCGGGTGTCGATGGATGTGCTGGCGGTCGATGTGACCGGCCTCGACATTCAGGCGGGCGATCCGGTCGAGATCTTCGGCGCCAACCGCCTGATCGACGACGCGGCGGCGGCGGCGGGGACCATCAGCTATGAACTGCTGACCTCGATCACGCCGCGCGTGCCGCGCGTCTATAAGGGCTGAACAGCAAAGGGCTGAGGCGTAAGGCCCCAGCCCTTCTCTTCAGACTCAGCTCAGGGCGAACGCCGCCGCGCCTGCGCCGACGATGACGAAGCTGGCGATCACAGCGCCGACGATGGCGAAGACGATGGCGTTCAGGATGATGGCCGCGACCACCACGACGATGGTGTAGCCCAGCGCCTTGTCAGCGGCGGTCTTCATCAGCGTCGGCAGGCCCAGGAACATCAGGTAGAAGCCGTACAGGCCGATCAGCCCCGCCAGCCAGCCCAGCGTCGGGATGATGTTCAACACGCCCGCCACCCACATCGGCGTCATGGAATAGACGGCGACCTGCATCGCCTTCACCGGGTTCTTGGTCCCGCCAAAGGTGGGCGCCAGCGCGTCGATGATCATGCCGAGGATGTAGACGCTCAGCAGGCTCAGCACATAGCTGAGCGCGCCGCCCAGCAGCGGCCCGACCAGACCCCGATGACCAAAGGCGATCTGTCCCACGATGGTCGCCACCGCCGGAATGGCCGCCAGAATGACCGCATAGCTGGTGAACAGCCCCTTGATGCTCGCAGCTTCGGCGTCGATCACCGGCCATTCGAACTTGGGCTTGGTCAGGATGAATTTGACCCGCGAAACGAGCGAGGGATCGACGGCGGGCGGGTTTTCGAGGGTCATGCGTTAGCCTTCTGGGCGGTTGATTGGATCGCGGCCTTATCATGGCAGAATGACGGCTGTGTGGAAGTCTGCGCAAGACCCCTGTTTTTATACGTCAGCTTCGGTCGTGGACGCCCAGACCCCGCCTGCCCTCGCCCCTCTGATCTGCTAGGTCTGGGTCATGGCGCGCGACTCTCTTCTCTTCGTCTGCAAATCCTGCGGAGCGGTTCATTCCAAATGGGCCGGGCAATGCTCGTCCTGCGGCGAGTGGAACGCTCTGGTCGAGGAATCCAAGGCCGCCCCGCCGGGCGCCATGAAGCCCGCCTCGACCGCGCGCGGGCGCGGGGTGCAGTTCGAGACGCTGCAATCCGACACGCCCGAACCGCCGCGCATCGTCACCGGCGTGACCGAGTTCGACCGCGTCTGCGGCAGCGGCGTGGTGCCCGGTTCGGCCATTCTGCTGGGCGGCGACCCCGGCGTCGGCAAGTCGACCCTGCTGCTGGAAGTCACGGCCAAGGCCGCGCGCAACGGGGCCAAGGTCGCCTATATCTCGGGCGAAGAGGCGATCGAGCAGATCCGCGCCCGCGCCAAACGCATGGGCGTGGCCGACGCCGATGTGTCGCTGGCCTCCGCTACCGCCCTGCGCGACATCCTGACGACGCTGAAGCGCGACCCGTTCGACATCGTCATCATCGACTCCATCCAGACTCTGTGGAGCGACGCGCACGAGACCGGCCCCGGCTCCATCACCCAGGTGCGCGCCTGCGCCGCCGAACTGGTGCGGCTGGCCAAGAACGGCGGACCGGCCATCGTCCTGGTCGGCCACGTCACCAAGGACGGCCAGATCGCCGGGCCGCGCGTGGTCGAACACATGGTCGACGCCGTCCTCAGCTTCGAGGGCGAGCGCGGCTATCCCTTCCGCATCCTGCGCGCGGGCAAGAACCGGTTCGGCGCCACCGACGAGATCGGCGTGTTCGAGATGGGCGACGCCGGCCTGCGCGAAGTGCCCAACCCCTCGGCCCTGTTCCTGGGCGAAGGCAAGGACCGGGCGCCGGGCGCCGCCGTCTTCGCCGGGATCGAGGGATCACGCCCTGTTCTGGTGGAAATACAGGCTCTTGTCGCGCCTTCTGCATACGGAACGCCAAGACGCGCCGTCGTCGGCTGGGATTCCGGCCGTCTGGCCATGCTGCTGGCGGTGCTGGAGGCGCGCTGCGGTCTGGGATTCGGGGACAAGGACGTCTATCTGAACGTCGCGGGCGGAATGCGGATCAATGAGCCCGCCGCCGATCTGGCCGCCGCCGCCGCCCTGATCTCCTCGGCGCTGGACATGCCCCTGCCGCAGGGCTGTGTCGTCTTCGGCGAGATCGGCCTGTCGGGCGAGGTCCGCGCCGTCGGCCGCGCCGAGGCCCGCCTGCGCGAGGCCCAGAAGCTGGGCTTCGAGCGCGCCCTCGCCCCGCCACAAGCCAATGGCAAGGTGAAGAAGGGCGACGTCGCCCTGACCGTCGTCAACCGCCTGGCCGACGCGGTCGAAAGAATCTCGCAGAACCGCTATTAGGGCGCGTTCGCCATCCCCATGAGGCCGCAGCGCGCGTGACCGGCTACGACGTCTTCGTGATTCTGGCCCTGCTGGCCTCGGGCGCCGCCGGATGGTTCCGGGGCGGCATGCGCGAGATCACGGCCCTGTTCAGCTTCATGCTGGCGGCGCTGCTGGCGCTGATCACCCTGCCGTGGACGGCGCCGATCGGGCGGTCGCTGGTCGATCCGGACTGGGCCGGTTCGGTGCTGGCGGTGGGTCTGGTGTTCGTCGCCCTCTATTTCGGCCTGCGCTTTATCGGCTCAGCCATTTCGCAGGGCGCGCGCGGTCATGCGCTGGGCGTGGTGGATCAGACGCTGGGCCTCGGCGTCGGCCTGATCCGCGCCCTGGCCCTGATCGGAGCGGTGCATCTGGTCATCATGGGCGCCCTGCAGGACAACCCGCCGCGCTGGCTGTCCGAGGCCGCCACCGCGCCGATCAGCGAAGGCGCCGCCCGCGCCATTCAGATCGTGCTGCCGACGCTGGGCAAGGGCGCCGACGCCCTGACGCCCGTGGTCGGTTCTTCCGTCCGCGAAGGGTTTTCCTCGCAATGAGCCTTGCCCCCGACGCAATCGCGGACTACGTGCGCGTCGCCGCCCATTGAGTTATCTTCCCCCGGTCATCGGAGCCTGACGATGCGCCACCACATCGCCGAACCTGTCGTTCACCGTGAGCACTGGCGTGAGCCGGAAGACGACCAGCTGCGTCTCGAATGCGGCGTCTGCGGCGTCTGGGGCGCGCCGGAAAACGAGGCGTCCTCCATCGTCGCCCTGGGCCTGCACGCCCTGCAGCATCGCGGGCAGGAAGCCTGCGGCATCGCCAGCGTCCACGACGAACTCTTCTATACCGAGCGGCATCAGGGGCTGGTCGGCGACGCCTTCGGCAATGCGGCTCTCAGCGAGCGCCTGCCCGGCCGCGCCGCCATCGGCCACACGCGCTATTCGACCTCGGGCGGCAGTTTCCTGCGCAACATCCAGCCGATGTTCGCAGATCTGGATCAGGGCGGAATCGCCATCGCCCACAACGGCAACCTGACCAATTTCAAATACCTGCACGCACAACTTGTGCAGGAAGGCGCGATATTCCAGTCGACCTCGGACTCCGAGGCCATCCTTCACCTGATCGCCCGTAGCCGTAAGGCCAAGATCGTCGACCGCTTCATCGACGCCCTGAGCCGCATCGAGGGCGCCTACGCCCTAGTGGCCCAGACCCGGTTCAAACTGATCGGCGCGCGCGACCCGCTGGGCATCCGCCCGCTGGTGCTGGGCAAGGTCGGCGAGGCCTGGGTGATGGCGTCGGAAACCTGTGCGCTGGATCTGATCGGCGCCACCTTCGTGCGCGACGTCGAGCATGGCGAAGTCGTCGTCATCGACGAGGAAGGCCTGACCTCGATCAAGCCCTTCGCCACTCAGGCCGCCCGCCCCTGCCTGTTTGAATATGTCTATTTCGCCCGTCCCGACTCGGTCGTGAACGGTCTGTCGGTCTATGACGTCCGCAAGGAGATGGGCCGCCGCCTGGCGCGTGAACACGTCGTCGAGGCCGACGTCGTGGTGCCGGTGCCCGACTCGGGCGTGCCCGCCGCCCTCGGCTATGCTCAGGAAAGCGGCCTGCCCTATGAGATGGGCATCATCCGCAGCCACTATCTGGGCCGCACCTTCATCCAGCCCAGCCAGGGCGCCCGTCAGAAGGGCGTGCGGATGAAGCACAGCCCCAACCGCGCCGCGCTGGAAGGCAAGCGCGTCGTGCTGATCGACGACTCGCTGGTGCGCGGCACCACCTCGCTGAAGCTGGTCCGCGCCGTGCGCGCGGCGGGCGCCAGGGAGGTGCACCTGCGCTCGGCCAGCCCGCAGATCCTCTTCCCCGACTTCTACGGCATCGACATGCCCGAGCGGTCGCAGCTGATGGCCGCCACCCACAGCATGGAAGAAATGCGCGCGGTGCTGGAGGTCGATTCCCTCGGCTTCCTGTCGATCGACGGCCTGTATGACGCCCTGGGCGCCGGACCGCGCGACGCGGCCAATCCGCAATACACCGACCACTATTTCACCGGCGACTATCCGACCCGTCTGCTGGACCGTGAAATCGAGGAAGGCGGCCGCGATCCGCGCGGTCGGCAACTGTCCCTGCTGGTCACGGCCTAAGCGTCCGTCTTCGCAATCCCTCTCCTGACGAGAGAGGGATTTATGGCCATCGCCCGCCTTTCACCCGACCGCGCAGCGCGCTATCAGCGGGCCATGTCCGAGAACGCTTCCCTCCCCCTCGCCAACCGCGTCGCCCTGGTCGTCGGCGCCTCTCGCGGTATCGGCCGCGAATCCGCCCTGGCCCTGGCCAAGGCCGGCGCCCATGTGATCGCCGCCGCGCGCACCCAGGGCGCTCTGGAAGAGCTGGACGACGAGATCTTCGCCGCCACCGGCCAGCACGCCAGCCTGGTCCCCTTCGATCTGGTGGATGGCGGCGCCATCGACCGTCTGGGCGGCGCCCTGTTCCAGCGCTACGGCAAGCTGGACATCTGGGTTCAAGCGGCCGCCACCATGGGGCCGTCGGGTCTGACGCCGGTCGCCCATGCCGAACCGCGCGAGTTCGCCAAGATCGAGAAGATCAACTTCACCGGCGTCTATCGCCTGATCCGCTCGCTGGAGCCGCTGCTGCGCGCCTCAGACGCCGGGCGCGCCATCCACCTGACCACCAGCGTCGCCGCCCAGCCGCGCGCCTTCTGGGGCATGTACGCCGCCACCAAGGCCGGCGCCGAGGCCTTGGTCAAATGCTGGGCCGACGAGATTGAAAGCACCCCCGTGCGCGCCTCCATCGTCGATCCGGGCCGGATGCGCACCCAGTTGCGCGCCCAGGCCTTCCCCGGCGAAGATCCCAGCGTCCTGCCGCACCCTTCAGAGATCGGTCCCCTGATCGTCGAAATGGCGCGTCCCGACCTCACCCCGCCCCTGACGGTCAGCTTCAAGGAATGGAAGCAGGGCCTGTCGGCGGACGCGCCTGTCTGACAGTTTCATGCGATGAGACCCGCGACCGATACGCAGATGGCGCCAGGACCAGCGGTTCGCCGCACTGCCCTGCCGCTTGTGCGTGCGGCGCCGCTGGCGGACATCGTCGCCCTCATCGCTTCTGTCGGCATGGTGCTGACCTATGTCGGTTTCTGGAGTGCGCCGCTGACAGGCTATGGTGCCCGTTCGGCCGACTTCCTGCGCAACTTCTACTATCCCGCCTATCTGCTGGCGTTGATTCTGGTCTGCATGAGGCCCGAGCGCGCCGTCAAAGGGCTGATCCGCTCGCCCCTGCTGATCGCCCTGCTGCTGCTGACGGCGGCCACCTATTTCTGGTCCATCATGCCGGACCTGACGGCGCGGCGCATACCGGCCCTGCTGTTCACCACCCTGGCGGGCGTGGCTCTGTCGTCGCGCTGGAGTTGGCGATCGCTGACCGAGATTCTGGCCGGAACGCTGGGCGTTCTGACCATCATCTCCTTCCTGCTCGGCGCCCTGCTGCCGGACTTCGGGCAGATGCAGGAAATCTTCCCCGGCGCCTGGCGCGGTCTGTGGCTGGAGAAGAACTCGCTCGGGCACGTCATGGTGAAGACCACCATCTTCCTGATGGCGGCGGGCATCATGGTCCCCGAGCGGCGCAAGCTGTGGTTCGGCCTGGCGGTCGTGTCGGTGATGCTGGTCATCCTGTCGACGTCCAAGACCGCGTTGCTGGTCCTGTTCCTGTCGCTCAGCGCCATGGGGTTTGTCGCCGTGGTCAAGTCAGGGCCGCTGCGGGCCGTCATCGCCACCTGGGTCGCCGTCGTCGGGGTCATCGGCGTGGTGCTGCTGACGCTGGCGGAAACCGAATTCGTGCTGGAACTGCTGGGTAAGGACGCCACACTGACCGGCCGAACCGAAATCTGGTCCGGCATCATGCAACAGATGTCAGAGCATCCCTGGCGCGGCTTCGGCTACGGCGCCGTATGGGATGATCCCGGGTTCACAGGCCCCAAGGCGTGGATCGGCCATCAGGCCCACTTCATACCGGCCAACGCTCACAGCGGCTGGCTGGAGATCTACCTGGCCCTGGGTCTGGGCGGAGTGATCCTGTTCGGACTGTGGCTGGTGCAGATATGGACCCAATCGCTTTGGGCCGCCTACACCAGCCCCGGCGGCTGGCTGGCCGTGCCCATGATGACGTCCTTCACCTTCACCATGCTGAGTGAAAGCATCGCCATGAACTGGCACGAACTGCGCTGGGTCATCATGGTCGCCATCGCGTTCAAACTGGTTTTGGGCGATGAGCCGCAGTCCGCCCCCAAGCCACACGCGGCCAATCGGCGAGGATCCGGCGCCCGAACGGACTGACGCACAGGCGCCGGAACAACCGGATCAGCGCTTGGCTCCGCCCTTCTGGCCCGTGCGGACACGACCCGAGCGCGACACCTGACGGGCGCCGCCCCGCGCGCCCTTGCCGACAATGGCGTTGCCGCCCGCCTTCTTGGAGGCGCTGGCCTTCAGCCCGCCAAGAGGCTTCACCTTCGGCTTGATCCCGGCCTTCGCCTTCTGCTCCAGCGCCTTGCCGGGCAGATTGGACAGCTTCTCGGCCTTCTCAGCCTTGATCACCCGGCGCGGCGCGGTCTTGGCGTCGCCCTTGAAGCGTTCCGGCCCCGACTTGGCGCCGCCGTCCGCATAGGGGTTGGCCGAACCCGACTTGACGTTCAGGCGGATCGGCGTGCCCGGCAGGTCGAAGCTCTCACGCAGGGAGTTGACCAGATAGCGCTTGTAGTGGTCCGGCATGGCCTCGGCCCGGCTGGCCATCAGCACGAACGTCGGAGGACGCGCCTTGGTCTGGGCCATGTATTTGGGCTTGATGCGCTTGCCGTCCACGGCGGGCGGCGGGTGCCTCTGCGTCGCCAGGGACAGCCAGTCGTTCAGGTCCTTGGTCTTCACCTTGACCGACCAGGTGTCATAGGCCTGAAGCACGGCGGGCATCAGACGCTCGACGCCGCGGCCGTTGAACGACGACAGGGCCACGAAGGGCGAGCCGCGCAGTTGCGGCAGCTTGTCGTCGGCCAGACGTTTCAGCTCGGCCAGACGCGACTGGGGCTCTTCTTCCAGATCCCATTTGGAGGCGACGTAAATCAGCGCCCGCCCTTCCCGCTCGACCAGATCGGCCAGCTGCAGGTCCTGGGTGTCGAAGGCGTCGTCCTTGTCCATCACCATGATCACCACCTCGGCGAAGGTGATGGCGCGGATGGTGTCGGCGACCGACAGCTTTTCCAGCTTCTCCTGAACGCGGGCCTTGCGGCGCATCCCGGCGGTGTCGATCAGGCGGATGTTCTTGCCTTCATAGACCCAGTCCACCGAGATGGAGTCGCGCGTGATGCCCGCTTCCGGCCCGGTCAGCAGGCGGTCGTCGCCGATCAGACGGTTGATCAGGGTCGACTTGCCCGCGTTCGGCCGGCCGATGACGGCGATGCGGATCGGCTTTTCAGGCTCATCGACTTCCTCGATGAAGATGTCTTCCGACGCTGCAACGATGGCCTGATACAGATCGGCCATGCCCTCGCCGTGTTCGGCCGAGATCGGCACAGGTTCGCCGAAGCCCAGACCGTGCGCCTCGCCCACGCCGCCGCCGCTCTCGCGGCTTTCGGACTTGTTGGCCAGCAGGACGATGGGCTTGTGAACCTTGCGCAGACGGTCCGCGAAGATGCGGTCCAGCGAGGTCACGCCTTCGCGCGCGTCCATCATGAACAGGATCAGGTCCGCGTCCTCGATCGCCGCCTCAGTCTGCTCGCGCATCCGGGCTTCCAGGCTTTCGTCGGTGACGTCCTCATACCCTGCCGTGTCGATCAGGGTCAGGTCCATG
The DNA here is from genome assembly GCF_039673845.1 of Brevundimonas diminuta. Lineage (GTDB taxonomy): Bacteria > Pseudomonadota > Alphaproteobacteria > Caulobacterales > Caulobacteraceae > Brevundimonas > Brevundimonas diminuta_E. Next base: position 117,156 of record NZ_JBDJMK010000012.1, read on the forward strand.
TCGCCGATCACGCCGTCGGCATAGCGGCGGTCGCGGGTCACGCCGGGGCGATCATCGACCAGCGCAAGGCGCTTGCCGACGAGGCGATTGAACAGTGTCGACTTGCCCACATTGGGGCGGCCGACGATGGCGACCTTCAGAGCCATGTCGGCCTTCTAGCTTAAATCGGTGAAAAGGTCAGCGGATGCTGACCAGCTGGCCCTTGTCGGTCAGCACATACAGGGCGCCATTATAGGCGGCCGGGGCGATATAGGCGGCCGACCCCAGCTTCAGGCTGCCGGTCTGCGCGCCCGTCTTCGGATCAAAGGCCACGGCCTCGCCGTCCGAATTGACCAGCACCAGACGGTTTGACGCCAGGATCGGACCCGACCAAACCGGACGCACGGTATGCTTGCCGAAGCCCAGGAAGCCGCCTTCCTTGCGCACGCGGCCCTCGTTCAGGTCGCGGGTCCAGTAGACCTGTCCCGTCTCGCGGTTGACCACGGTCAGCTCGCCCGCCTGAGACACCACATAGACCACGTCGCCGACCGGCAGCGGCTGGTTCACGCCGACGATGGGCAGGGTCCATTTCGGCTGTCCGCTGCGCAGATCCATGACCTGCAGCACGCCCGACTGGCTGATGGCGTAGACCTGACCGCGGCTGACCACCGGACGACCGGCGATGTCGCGCAGTTCCGACAGGGCGCTGGTGCGGCTGGTGCGCGACAGCACCTGCTCCCACACCGGCTGGCCGTTGGTCACCTGCAGGGCCACGATCTGACCCGAGGAGAAGGGCGCGACCACCGTGCCGCCGCTGACCGCCGGGCTGGAGGCGCGCATGATGCGGGCCGGCTCGGTAATGCCGCGATAGGACCAGTCCTGACGGCCATTCTCGACGTTGAAGGCGATCAGCTGATTGTCCACGTCGACGACATAGACGCGCTGGCCCGCCACGGTCGGCGCGCCGTGGATAGGCAGGTCGACCGGCGTGCGCCACAGCTCGGCGCCCGTATTGGCGTCAAACGCCGTCATCACGCGATAACCGGACGAGACGAACACCTTGCCGCCGCTGACGGCCACGCCGCCGCCGAAGCCGCCGCCGCCCTTGCCGCCGCCCAGACCCACGCCCAGGAAACGACGGCCGCGATCGGCCTCATCGACCTTGACGCTGGCCTTCCACAGCACGGCGCCGGTCCCGGCGTCCACGGCCGTGACAGTGGCTTCGCCGTCCATGACGAAGAGTTTGCCGTCCTCGGCCACCACCGGCGACATGACCTGACGGTCCTTGGCCGATCCGGCGCCGATGTCCCGGCGCCAGCCGATGGTGAAGTCCGGCGCGGCGATGACGTGCTCGACCGCGTTCTCGGCGTTGCCGCCGGGCTGGCTCCAGCTCGTGGCCGCCTGCGGGCCGGGCAGGAAGAAGTCGCGCCCCGACAGGGCCGCCGACGGCGCCAGCTGCTGTTCGAACTCCAGGATGGAGATGCGCTGTCCCTCGGACGCGGTGGCGACCGGGTCCTTGCTCCCGCCCCAGCCGAACGGCATGGCCTTGCGCACCGTCCCGCACGAAGCGACGGTCATGGCCAGACCGCTCAGCAAGACGATTTTCAGGGTTTTGTTCATGTGTGGCGTCCCGAAGGAGTCAAATCAGGGAGCAGGCGTTTGGGCAGGCGCCTCGGCCTCGGCGCCGGGCGCAGCCGGAGCCTGACCCGCAGCCGGAACCGGCAGCGCAGCCGCGGCCTTGACGATGGCGGCCAGATTGGCGGCCGTGCCGGTGTCGATCGCCTGAACGGCGGCCTGAGCGCGCTGGCGCACGGTGTCGGGCACGTCCTGCCCCAGTTGCAGCTGCACGAACACCTGACGGGCGTCCGCCGTCTTGCCGTGCTGAAGCTGGGCCATGGCCAGGGCTTCCTGAGCGAAGGCCGACATCGGGCGCTTCTCGCCGGTCAGCGGCTCCAGACGCTTCTGCACGTCTTCCAGCGAGGCTGTGTCCATCACCAGGAAGACCGCCTTCAGGGCGGCGATGTCCGACAGGATCGGATCCCTGGCGGCCTTGGCGGCCTCATCCAGCAAGGCGACCGCGTCGGCCGTCTTGTTCTCGGCCAGAACCAGACCCGCCTGCTGCATCAGGGCCAGCGGCTTGTAGCCGCCGCCGGCCTTGGCCGACTCGGCGAAGGCGGTCTTGGCCTCGGCGGCCTTGCCTTCCTGCATCAGGTCGATGCCCTGCTGATAAGCGGTCGAGGCCTTGTCAGCCTGCGAGCTGACATAGGACTGCCAGCCCCACCATGACAGGGCGGCGACCAGAGCCACCGCCAGCAGGCCGCCCATAATCGGCAGCCAGGTGCGGGCCAGACGCCGATAGCGTTCGGAGCGAAGCTCCTCCTCGACCTGTTCGAAGACATCAACCACGAAACGTCGCCCCAAAAAATGCAGCCAAGGCCGATCAGTAAAAACGCCGCGACCCTAGAGGTTCGGCGCAGCGCCCGCAACGCAGGCGTTGGGCGCGAAACGGCTTTTTCCAGACCTAAGCTGCGACTTGGGCGGGAAAACGGCGCTTAAATCTGTTGCGACAGCTTTACAGCCCCCGCCGCCAGCAGGGCGACCAGCACCCCGGCGACGGCCCAGAACACCTGCGTCCCGCCCATGGAGCCCACAGCCTGCAGGGCCGCATCGCCAACGCCCGTACGCTCCAGCAGGGATTGAATCCCGTGCGCGCCCGCCGAATCGACGCCGCCCGCCTCAGCCGTCAGCGAATGCGCGGTCAGGTCGAAATTAATATTGAGCAGTTCGCGCACGGCGATCAGCCCGCCGACCACGCCCGCCGCCGACAGGGCGATGGACCGCACGCGCGAAGCCTTGTTCAGCCGCGCCGCCACATCCGCCTCGAAGAAGGGCGAATCGGCGAAGTGCGGCGCCTGGGCGAACAGCCGTTCGATCGCCGGATCGAATTCATCAGCCGACATGGGATGCGCTCCCGATTGCAACCGACCCCGGCTGGAGCCGGGCCCGAAGTTTATCCAGACCACGCTTGACATGGGATTTCACCGTTCCGAGCGGCAAATTCATGGCTGCGGCGATTTCCGGGTGCGACATCCCCGCCCCGTGACACAGGGAGACGCACAGACGCTCGGCCTCGCCGAGGCCCTTGAGCGCCTCGTCCAGATCGACGCGGCCGATGCTGTCGACGACGGGCGCGACGTGTTCGGTTTCGCTTTCCGCCACATAGCGCGCCTCCTTCGACATCCGCTTCAGATAGAGGCGCGCGGCGATGCGCTTGATCCAGGCGGCGAAGGTGCCCTCGCCCCGGAACTCGGCGCATTTCTCGAACGCCAGCAGAAAGGCGTCCTGAGCCACATCGTCGGCCAGCGCAGGCTGGGCGCCCATCCGGCGCAGCAGGCCGCGCACCGCCGGGCTGTGACGGCGGACCAGTTCGCCGAACTCGCGACGACCGCCCGCAGCCGCCCGGCCGGCCAGCTCGATATCATGCAGATCGCGTAAGGGTCGGGCCATGACGCTGGTTCCGTTCGCGCGCCTCAGCCTTTGTTCTTGTTAAAGAAACTCAGGATGATGAAGGCCAGCCCGATCATGCCCGGGATCGCGGCGATGCCGACGATGGGATAATAGGCGTCCATCTCTGCAAAGCTGACCGCATAGCCGAAGATGGCGATGCCCACGGCGACCGACAGCAGGATGACGCCGGTGCGCAGGTCGCGCGCCGCGGTCGCGGGCGGCTTCACATTCTCCTTGCTGATGGTCTCGATGACTTCGGGCGGCAGGGGCTGGCCCTTTTCGATAGCCGACCGCAGCGTGGCCTGCATCTCGCGCCGCTCACGGCTCTTCAACCACGCCGGAATGACGACGATGGCGACCACCATCAGGAAGGGCGCCAGGGGGATGAGGACTTCAAAGCCTTCCATGAGACTCGCCTTTAAGGATCTGTGTTGAGCCGACCTGAAACGGCGGCCTTCTGATCACAAGAGGCGGCGATGATGGCTGATGGATGCAGTTTCGCGCATGAACTCTTCGTAATGCGTCACCACAGCGTGACTCGACACGTCACGGACCGCGTTCGACGGTGCCGTCGACACCTTCGGAGACGCGGATGAACATCACCTATCGCATCGTCCAGCACGACGGCGGCTGGGCCTATCAACTGGGCGACAGCTATTCCGAGACCTTCCCCAGCCACGCGGCGGCGCGGGCGGCGGCCACGGCGGCGGCGCGCGAGCAGCGCGTGCCGGACCGCTCGGCCTGGATCGAATATGAAGACGCCTCGGGCCAGTGGATCACCGAACGCGCCGACGGCCACGACCGCCCCGACGCCGTCGTCGAGGACTGAGCCCCAGCCTGGTCTCAGCCCTTCAGGGCCTCGGCGTAGATCTCCGGCTTGAAGCCCAGCAGCGTCCGCCCGTCGCCCAGATCCAGCACCGGGCGCTTGATCATCGACGGCTGGGCCAGCATCAGGTCCACCGCCTTGGCGGCGTCGATATCGGCCTTGTCGGCGTCGGGCAGCTTGCGGAAGGTGGTGCCCGCCCGGTTCAGCACCTTCTCCCAGCCATGCTCGGCGACCCAGCGCTCCACATCGCCGCGATCCGCACCCACGGCCTTATAGTCATGAAAGTCATAGGCCACGCCGTTCTGATCCAGCCAGACGCGCGCCTTCTTCATCGTGTCGCAGGCCTTAATGCCATACAGGGTGCGGGTCATGGGCGAACTCCAAGCGTGACAGACAGCCGAGGTCTGGCATCGAAGCGCGGAGGGGTCAATTTGGGGCGCGTTAACAGGTCGTTTTTGAACCTGATCAGACATCCAGATCGTCAATCTGGGTGCGGATGTTCAGGACTGTGACCCTCGACGGAGCACGCCGATAATCATCAGCCCAACCGCTATTCCAAAACCGACGAGCAGCGGCGCGACGAACAGGCCAACGGCCAGCGCCCCACCCTGATGCCAAAGTATCGCAAAAACGCGAAGACGATCCCCATCAATATGACGCCGAGCCACATGAGCATTCGCATCAGCAATCATCCTTTGTAGCCTGAGCACTAGCGTGCGCGTTGGCCACTTCGACCTTAAGCGAACTTCACTTCACGACCCATAGTGGACATGCAGCCTAATAGGTTATCGGCCTGTCGCTCGATGACAGATTGGGCCGTAAAGCTCCGGCCCCTGATAGGCGACGAAAGGGGTCGCCGATGCGTCAGGGGTGTTTAGAAATGCCTGCAAACGCGGCACCATGTTTGGGTCTATGCCTGACCGCCACAAGCTCATCGTGATTGCGGATGCGCAACCACAGAACTCGCTATCTGCAGATTTGCCGTCGTGCTTCTCCGCGCAGTCCTGCCTGATGACGCTGTCGATTTCCCTAAGTCTAGGGAAGCTCTGGTATAACGTCTCTGCACCTTGCCGTGCGGTAGAGACCCTCTCGCGAGCGGCACGCGGTGAAATCGTCTGCGCCTCTACGGTTGATGTGATGCAGGCGAACGAAAAGGCCATGCACAACGCAACCTTAGGCCAAGCTAATCGTCTCATGGCTCCTCCCGACAACACCGATCACCCTACACGTGGAGCTTCCGCTTCCCACCCGTAGCTGACATTCAGCGCCCCCTTCACAGCACCTGCAGCACCGCCTCCAGCGGCCGACCGATCGCCGCGCCCTTGGGCGTCTCGACGATAGGGCGCTCGACGATGACCGGGCTCTCGATCATGGCGGCCAGAATCGTCGCGTCGTCCTCATTGGCGGCCAGAAATTCGGCGGCCTTCGCCTCCTTCTTGCGCAGCAGGCCCTTCAGCCCGCCGCCCGTCCCGCGCGCCAGACGGTTCAGCGTTTCGGCACCCCAGCCGGTCTTAAGATACTCGACCACCGTCGGTTCGATCCCGCGTTCGCGCAGCAGCTCCAGCGCCTTGCGCGAGGTCGAGCATTTCGGGTTGTGATAAAGGGTGACGGTCATGGTCAGACGCTCCGTTTCAGCCGGCTCAACATCAGGCCGCCGCCCAGGGCGGCCGCATACAGAAAACCCGTCGCCAGCATGAAGATCCACTGGAAGACGCTGAAAGCGCCATACAACTGGCCCGCCTTATCGCCCAGCAGGGCGAAGCTGTTGGCCAGGCTGATCAGTCCATAGACCAGCAGGGCCAGCATGATGGCCGGGATCACCCACGTCATCCGGCGCCACTGCACCACCGCCAGGATCAGATAAACCACCGCCATGACAATGACGCCTCCGATCATGATCGGCGTCATGGCGGCCATGACGCCTTCGAACATCGCCTGATCGCTGGCCGGGACGGTCCCGCCCTGCATCATCATCTGGCTGGATTGCGTGATCGCATCCGACACCAGCGGCAAGCCCGCCAGACTGATCACGGCGCTCAGCCCCATGGCGATTGCGGCGGTGCGGGCCGCGCGCTGGGCCTCGGCCATGCCGCGCGGCGGCTTGAAGCCGCCCGCAGCCACAGGTTCAGATTTTGGTTCATGTCGCGCCCTCCTTTCCGGTTCACGCCCTGTTGCTGGGCGCAGGCGCGGCGAACCGCCCCATCGCCGCCGCTCCGCGCAGGCCGCCGATGTGCAGCAGCAGGCACAGGATCATGGCGGCCCCCGCCAGACCGAAGCTCCAGCCCGGCAGGCCCGGCGCGCCCAGCGGCGCCCCGACCATCAGGCTGACCAACAGGGCGCTGAGCTCATAGATGGCCCAGACCATGCCGAAACCCGGCAGCAGACGGTTCGGCCGTCGCCACTGCACCCGCCCCAACAGAAAGGCGACGACGGAGAAGAAGACGGCGAACCCCGCCGTCGTTCCGCGCAGCTCCGCGTGTTCAGGCGTGCTGAGGAACCAGACCAGCCCCGCCTGCATCAGGCCGACCGCGCCCCAGATCCAGAAGGCGATGGCGCTGCCGCGCGCCAGCGCCGCCGCCGTCTCGGCCGAATCGACCGGGGCGAAGGGTTGGGGCGGTGCGATCCGACGGTTCATGCGCGACTCCCTGACTGAGGCGGCGAAACTATCCCGCCAGACGCCTGAATCCCAAGTGCGTGAGAGAGATATCGCCCCGCCTTCACCTTTTTCCCGCGCCCGTCTAGGGTCGCCGCCATGCGGATCGAACCTCAGGATCAGGCCGTGCTGGACCACGTCGCGGCCCGTGGCGACGCCATTGTTCAACGCGCCATCGACTGGTCCGACATCAACTCAGGCAGCCGCCACGCCGAAGGGCTGGCGCGGGTTCTCGACGTTCTGGACGCCACGGCGCGCGCGACGTTCGGTGCGGCGGCCACGGTCGAGCGCGTGCCGACGCAGGGCTCCACCACCGTCGCCGACAGCGGCGCGGTGATCGCCGAAAGCTATGCCGACTGCCTGAAGATCACCGCCCGGCCCGAGGCGCCGCTTCAGGTCGTGCTGACCGGCCACTACGACACCGTCTTCCCCGCCGACAGCGCCTTCCAGACCGTCGTCACGCGCGACGACGGCGCCCTGAACGGCCCCGGAATCGCCGACATGAAGGGCGGAATCAGCGTCATGCTGGCCGCGCTGGAAGCCTTCGAGACGCATCCCGACAAGGCCCGCGTCGGCTGGACCGTCCTGCTGTCTCCCGACGAAGAGATCGGCTCCCCCGCTTCGGCGCCTCTGTTGGCGGAACTCGGCGCGCGCGGCCACGTCGGCCTGACCTATGAGCCCGCCCTGTCCGACGGCACGCTGGCGGGCGAGCGCAAGGGCAGCGGCAATTTCCACCTGATCGTCACCGGCAAGGCCGCCCATGCGGGCCGCGCCTTCCACGAGGGCGCCAACGCCGTCGCGGGCGCCGCCATTATCGCCGCTCGCCTGCACGGCCTGAACGGCCAGCGCGAGGGCGTCACCGTCAATGTCGCCAAGATCGCAGGCGGCGGCCCCCTCAACGTCGTCGCCGACAACGCCGTGGTCCGCTTCAACGTCCGCGTGCCGGACGCGCAAGGCGCCGCGTGGATCGACGAAACGGTGCGCGCCCTCGCCGCCGAGCCGCCCTTCCCCGGCCTGACGCTGGACCTGCACGGCGGCATGACCCGCGCGCCCAAGCCGATGGACGCCAGCCAGACCGCCCTGTTCCACGCCGTGCGAGACGCGGGCGACCTGCTGGGCCAGACCATCGCCTGGAAGCCCTCGGGCGGCGTCTGCGAGGGCAACAACCTGCACGCGGCGGGCCTGCCCAATGTCGACACCCTCGGCGTCGTGGGCGGCGAGATTCACTCGGATCAGGAGTTCGCCTGGCCCGCCAGCTTCGTCGAGCGCGCCCAGCTATCCGCCCTGATCCTGTGCAAGATCGCCTCGGGCGAGATCGACCCCCTCAAACTGAAACAGCTTCGACTGGAGACGATGTAACCGCATGCTCGTTGTTCGCCCCGCCGGTCCCGCCGATCTTCATCACCTGCTCGAACTGGCCATCCTGTCCGGCCCCGGCTTCACCAGCCTGCCCGAGGACGCCGATGTCCTGAGCGAGCGGCTGGAGCTCAGCAAGGCCAGCTTCGAGGGGCGCCTGCCGCCGCAGGAAGCCTGGTACACCTTGATGCTGGAGGACGGCGACACCGGCGACATCGACGGCATCGGCTCGGTCAAGGCGACGGTGGGGCTGAAGCGGCCCTTCTTCAGCTTCCGCGTGGTGAACAACACCGTTCAGTCGCCGTCCCTGAACGTGAAGCTGAACCATCAGACGCTGGTGCTGGTCAACGAATGCACCGGCTGGACCGAGGTCGGCTCCCTGTTCCTGAAGGCCGACCGGCGCAAGGGCGGCGCCGGGCGCCTGCTCAGCCAGTCGCGCTATATGCTGATCGGCGCCCAGCCGGACCTTTTCGCCGACAATGTGCTGGCCGAACTGCGCGGCGTGTTCACGCCTGACGGCTACTGTCCCTTCTGGGACCATGTGGCGCACAAATTTTTCCCGATGGACTTCGACGACGCCGATCGCATGACCGGCTCGACCGACAAGCAGTTCATCCTCGACCTGGCGCCGCGCCACCCGATCTACATCGACCTGCTGCCCGAACCGGCCCGCGCCGTGATCGGCAAGGTCCATCCGCAGGGCGTGCCCGCCATGGCCCTGCTGGAAAGCGAAGGCTTCCGCCCCAACGGCCTGGTCGACATCTTCGACGCCGGGCCGACCGTGGCCTGCGGCCGGGACAACATCCGCACCGTGCGCGACGCCCGCGTCCTGACCGCCCGCATCGAGAAGGAGGTCGAGGTGGATCTGCCCAGCCTCGTCTCGACCGACAGCGTCGGCGCCTTCCGCGCCGTGCGCGCCCGCGTGCTGGTGGACGATGATCTGGCCCGCATGACCCCCGACGTCGCCGCCGCCCTGAAGATCAAGGACGGCGCCACGGTGCGGGTGAAGTCGTGATCCTCGGCATTTCCCGCTCATCCCGGCGGACGCCGGGACCCAGTGAGAGCCCCGCGCACCACGCCTGCCGATTTGACATTACCTTTCGTCCCGCCGCTCAGATGCGGCCAAAGTACTGGATCCCGGCGTCCGCCGGGATGAGCGGATACTGATATGACCCACTTCATCTCCACCAACCCCGCCACCGGCGAAACCGTCTGGGAAGGCGAAGCCGCCTCCGTCGAACAGGTCGGCGCCGCCGTCGAGGCCGCCCGCGCCGCCTTCTCCGACTGGGCCGACCGCCCGCGTCAGGACCGCATCGATGCGGTGAAACGCTATCAGGCCATCCTGAAAGAACGCGCCCCCGAAATGGCCGAGGCCATCAGCCGCGAGACCGGCAAGGCCCTGTGGGAAACCAAGACCGAACTGGCCTCGATGGCGGGCAAGGTCGACATCTCGATCCGCGCCTATGACGAGCGCACCGGCGAACGGTCGAACGACACCGCCTTCGGCCGCGCCGTCCTGCGCCATCGCCCGCACGGCGTCTCGGCGGTGCTCGGCCCGTTCAACTTCCCCGGCCACCTGCCCAACGGCCACATCGTCCCGGCCCTGCTGGCGGGCGACACCGTCGTGTTCAAGCCGTCCGAGGAAACGCCCCTGACCGGCCAGCTGATGGCCGAATGCCTGGACGCCGCCGACCTGCCCAAGGGCGTGTTCAACATGGTGCAGGGCGGGCGCGACACCGGCGCGGCCCTGCTGGATCAGCCCATCGACGCCCTGATGTTCACCGGCTCGGGCGCGGCGGGCGCCCACTTCCGGCGCAAGTTCGCCGACGATCCGCACGTCATCCTGGCGCTGGAACTGGGCGGCAATAACCCGCTGGTCGTCTGGGACGCCGCCGACGCAGAGGCCGTCGCGGGCATCGTCGTCCAGTCCGCCTTCGTCACCACCGGCCAGCGCTGCTCCTGCGCGCGCCGCCTGATCGTGCCGGAAGGCGCCCAGGGCGAAGCCATCGTCGAGGCTGTGGCCGCCCTGTCCGACCGCCTGCACTTCGCGCCGTGGGACAGCGATCCCGAGCCCTACGCCGGGCCGCTGATCTCGGAGAAGGCGGCGACCGCGGCGCTGGCCGCCCTGCAACAGCGCATCGACGCGGGCGCCAAGGTCATCCGCGCTTCGGGTCCGGTCGACAATCTGCCCGGCGCCTTCGTCAAGCCCGCGATCATCGACGTCACCGGCGTCGCGGTCGAGGACGAGGAGATGTTCGCCCCCTTCCTGCAGGTGCTGCGCGTCCCGAGCTTCGACGCCGCCATCGCCGCCGCCAACGCCACCAGATACGGCCTGTCCGCCGGTCTGGTCAGCGACGATGCGAAGCACTGGGACCGCTTCATCAACCGCATCCGCGCGGGCGTGGTGAACTTCAACCGCCCGACCACGGGCGCGGCGGGCGACATGCCCTTCGGCGGCCTGGGCGCCAGCGGCAACCACCGCCCCAGCGCCTGGTACGCCGCCGACTACTGCGCCTATCCGGTCGCCAGCTTCGAGGCCGGTTCGGTCAAGAACATCGAGAGCGAGATCAAGGGTTTGCGTTAATCTCCTTCTCCCCTTGTGGGAGAAGGTGGCTCGCGGAGCGAGACGGATGAGGGGTGTGAGCGCCATGTTGGATAATTCGAACTCAAGGTCACGGATGAACGGAAACGGCGGCGCCGTCACCCCTCATCCGAGCGCCTCCAGCGCCCACCTTCTCCCACAAGGGGAGAAGGACGCATGACCGCTGTCGAAGCCAATGCCGACGGTCTGATCGGGCCAACGCACTCCTACGCGGGACTGTCGCCGGGCAATCTGGCGTCCAGTTTGAACAAGGGCGCGGCGTCGAACCCGCGCGCCGCCGTCCTGCAGGGCCTCGACAAGATGAAGACCCTGGCCGACCTGGGCCTGCCCCAGTTCGTCCTGCCTCCGCACGAGCGGCCGAATATTCCCTTCCTGCGCTCATTGGGCTTCTGGGGCACGGACAAGGCTATACTGGAACGCGCATGGAAAGACGCGCCCTCCTTCGCCGCCGCCGCCTGTTCGGCCTCGCCCATGTGGGCCGCCAACGCCGCCACGGTGACGCCCAGCGCCGACAGCCGCGACGGCCGCGTTCACTTCACCCCCGCCAACCTCGTCACCAATCTACACCGCTCGCTGGAGCACCAGCAGACGAAGCGCGCACTCGAAGCGCTGTTTCCTGACCCTTCGTGGTTCACCGTGCATGATGCCCTGCCGTCAGTCTCCCATCTCGCTGACGAGGGCGCCGCCAATCACGTTCGGTTATGCGCCGAGCATCACTATCCCGGCGTGAACCTGCTGGTCTGGGGGCGCGACGCATTTGAACCCTGGGACGGGCATTTCCCGGCAAGACAAACGCGACAGGCCTCGGAGGCTCTGGCCCGTCGTTACATGGATCAGGGTGTGGTTCTGGCTCAGCAGTCGCGTGCGGCTATCGCTGGAGGCACGTTCCACAATGACGTCGTATGCGTCGGAGCCCTGGACACGCTGCTCTTCCACGAACAGTCCTTCGAGAATACCGCTGAGACAAAACACGCGATCAGGATCGCGGCCGACGCCTTTGAGCCGCAGTTCATTGAAATCTCGACCGCCGACCTGCCGCTGGCCGACGCCATCAGTTCCTATCTGTTCAACTCCATGCTGATCCGGGTTCCGGGACAGGATCGTCTGACCCTGATCTGCCCGACCGAGACGCGCGACAACCCGCGCAGCCATGCGGTCGCGCAGGCCCTCGGGACCTCCAACGGTCCGATCGGCCATGTCGAATACGTCGATGTACGTCAGTCGATGCGCAACGGCGGCGGCCCGGCCTGTCTGCGTCTGCGCGTCGTGCTGACCGAGGCGGAGCTGGCGGCGACCAATCCGGCCATGCGCCTGACCGACGCGCTGCACGCCCGTCTGTCGGACTGGGGCCGCCGCTGGTATCGCGACAGCCTGACCGCCCGCGATCTGGCTGACCCCGCCCTGCTGGACGAGACGCGCGGCGCGCTGGATGAACTGACGCAGATCCTGAATCTGGGCGGCGGCTTCTACCCGTTCCAGAGGACGTGACCCATTCTCCCTCCCCGTTCCGGGGAGGGTGGCTGAGGCGAAGCCGAAGCCGGGTGGGGGCGGCAAGGCGATACCAGGCACAGGCCTTTCCTTGCGCATTCTTCTCTACTTCGCCGTCATTCTCGGGCTTGACCCGAGAATCCAGCAAACACGACGGCGCGACCATCATTCTTCAGGACGGTTCAGGCGTTGCGGAGCTGGATTCTCGGGTCAAGCCCGAGAATGACGGCGCGATAGGGTCAGCGGGCGCGACAATCCTCCCCAAAGCCGCGCCGTCTAGGCCGCGAAGCGCCCGCCCTTGGCCGCATAGGCCTGCGTGCCGCGCGTGAAGACCTTGTCGGTCGGCAGGATGGTTTCGATCGGCAGGGCCTCGGCGCCCTTCAGCCCCTCATAGACCGGGCCGAAGTCCTGCAGCGTCACCGTCTTCAACGCCTCGATGCTGTCGATGACGAAATAGACCTGCTGGAAGTCGTCGATGCGGTACAGAGTCTTCATCACCCGCTCCAGGTCGAAGCCCAGACGGTTCGGCGACGGGTCTTCCAGGCTGAAGACGCTCTCGGTCGCCGACGACACGATGCCCGCGCCATAGATGCGAAGGCCGTCCGCCTCCTGCATCAGGCCGAACTCGACCGTGTACCAGTACAGACGCGCCAGATTCGGCAGCATCCCCAGCGACGCCGCCCGCTGCCCGCCCTTGCCATAGGCCTCCATATAGGCGGCGAAGTCGGGGTCGGTCAGCATCGGCACATGGCCGAACACGTCGTGGAAGATGTCCGGCTCCTGCAGGTAATCCAGTTGATCCGGCTTGCGGATGAACTGGCCCGAGACGAAGCGGCGGTTGGCCAGATGGTCGAAGAAGACCTCGTCCGGCACCAGTCCGGGCACGCAGACCACGGTCCAGCCGGTCAGGGCCTGAAGCTTGGGATTAATGATCTCGAAGTCGGGAATGCCGCCCGCATTCAGATCCAGCGCCTCCAGCCCGCGCATATAGGCGTCGCAGGCGCGCCCCGGCAGGATCTTCATCTGCCGCTCGTACAGGGTGTTCCAGGTCTGGTGCTCGACCTCCGTATAGGACGACCAGTTCTGAGGAATGGTCCAGTCTGCGGCGGCGCCTTCCGGCGGCTGCTCGAAAACGTGCTCGAAGTCGGACATGGGAACGCTCCTCACGGCTCTGATGGCCTTTCGAGGCAGATTAGCGCGCCATCACGGCCGCGTCACGCACGGCTGTTGCCGCACCTGCACGACGCAGAGCATGGCTCAAAAGAAAACGGGCCGGAGGTTTCCCTCCGACCCGCTTCGCTTTGAAAGCTGTCTCTGGCGAACCAGAGGCCAGTTCCGAAATCTTACTTGATTTCGACCTTGGCGCCGGCTTCTTCCAGCTTCTTCTTCAGCTCTTCAGCAGCTTGCTTCGAGACGTTCTCGACGACCGGCTGCGGAGCGCCTTCGACCAGGTCCTTGGCTTCCTTCAGACCCAGGTCGGTGCGGACGCCGCGGACTTCCTTGATGACGTTGATCTTCTTGTCGCCGCCGTCAACCAGGACAACGGTGAACTCGGTTTGCTCTTCGCCAGCCGGAGCGGCGTCGCCGCCACCAGCAGCCACAGCAGCGACGGCGACCGGAGCAGCAGCCGAGACGCCCCACTTGTCTTCCAGCAGCTTCGACAGTTCAGCGGCTTCCAGGACGGTCAGGGCCGACAGTTCTTCAACGATTTTGGCGAGATCAGCCATTTTAGTCTTCCTTCGGTAGGATGAGGTTCAGAGAGATATGCAGAGATGACGGGGCTTAGGCGGCGTCTTTGGTCGCGTACGCGTTGAAGACGCGAGCCAGCTGGCCGGCAGGCGCCTGCAGAACGCCGGCAACCTTGGTCGCCGGGGCTTGCAGCAGGCCGATGAGCTTGCCGCGCAGTTGGTCCAGCGACGGCAGCTTGGACAGAGCCTCGACGCCCTTAGCGTCCAGAACCTTGTCGCCCATGAAACCGCCGAGGATGTTGAACTTGTCGTTCCCCTTGGCGAATTCGGCCGTGACCTTGGCGGCGGTGACGGGGTCGGCTGCATAGGCGATGCCCACGGGGCCCTTGAACAGGCTGTGGTACTCGCTGCCTTCCTCGACGCCCAGCGCCTTGAGCGCCAGACGGTTCTTCACCACCTTGAACGCGGCGCCTTCCTTACGAAGGCGACCACGCAGGTCTTCCATCTCCACAACGGTCAGACCCAGGTTGTGGGTCACGACCACGGCGCCCGCGTCGGCGAACACGCTCTTCAGCGATTCGATCGACTCGGCTTTTTGTGCGCGGTCCATTGTGGTCTCCAGTTTTGGTATTCGCCGCCGAGCTTATTCCCAGCGACGGATTGGCCATTGCGCCATGCATCGCTGCACAGCGTTCAGGCCGGTCGTATTGTCCGAAGGAAGCGTGGCCCGCCCGCCGGATAGCGGCAGGCAAAAGGTCTGTGCATCCCCATCTCCCCACGGCGCCAGAGGGCTCTCTGGACGATTACGACGCGGGCGACCCCCGCATCCCGAAGTTCTCGGACAGGCATCGTCAGAACCAGGGCCCTGACGAGATGCGGGCTCTATACACGGCCCGGCGGGAAAATCAACGCCTGCGCGGCGTCTTCCGGCGACGGCGCAAACGCCCTACTCCGCCCCGCCGCCCGGATTGAAGTCGCGGATCAGTTCGGCCAGTTCGACCTCGTCCACGGCGACGGCGGCGTCGGCGGTCGACATCCAGCGGCGTTCGCGCTGGGCGTCCTCGGGCCAGGCGCCCAGCTGGATGAAGACCTCCAGCGGATAGACGCTGGCGATGGTGGCCTGAACCCGACCCGACTTCAGCCGCTTGCCATAGCGGAACCAGCCGATCGGCGCGCCCATGACGTCGCCCTGAACGCCCGCCTCTTCATAGGCCTCGATCACGGCGGCCTCGGCGTCGGTCTTGCCGGCCATGCGGTTGCCCTTGGGGATGACCCAGCGCCGCGTCTCGCGCGAGGTGATCATCATGATCTCCACGCCGTCGGCGCCATGCCGCCACGGCAGGGCCGCGACCTGGCGCGTCTCCGATGACAGGGTGCGGGGCTTGCTGGACATCAGGTCAGGAACAGCCCGCCGATGGCGTAGAACAGGGCGCCGATGGCGGCGGCGGCGGGCATGGTGATGAACCAGGCGGTGACGATGCTGCGCGCCACGCTCCAGCGCACGGCCGAGACGCGCTTGGCCGCGCCCACGCCGACGATGGCGCCGGTGATGGTGTGGGTGGTCGACACCGGAATGCCCATGCTGGTCGCGGCGAACAGGGTGATGGCCCCGCCCGTCTCGGCGCAGAAGCCCTGTTGCGGGCTCAGGCGGGTGATGCGCGATCCCATGGTGTGAACGATCTTCCAACCGCCGAACAGGGTGCCCAGGGCGATGGCCGCCTGACAGGTGATGACCACCCAGAAGGGCACGTGAAACTCACCGCCCAGCATACCGCGCGAATAAAGCAGTATGGCGATGATCCCCATCGTCTTCTGCGCGTCGTTGCCGCCGTGGCCCAGCGAATAGGCCGAGGCCGACACGAACTGCAGACCCCGGAAGACCCGGTCGGCGAAGTTGGGATTGGCCTTGGCGAACAGCCACGACACGATCAGCACCAGCAGCAGCGCCAGCAGGAAGCCGATCGCCGGCGACATGAAGATGGCGCCCACCGTCTTCAGCACGCCGCTGATGACCACGGCGCCGCCCCCCGCCTTGGCCACGCCCGCGCCCAGCAGGCCGCCGACCAGGGCGTGCGAACTGGACGAGGGAATGCCCGCAATCCAGGTGATGATGTTCCAGCTGATGGCCCCCATCAGGGCGCCGAAGATCACCTGATCCGAGATGATATCCGGCGAAATGATGCCCCGGCCGATGGTGTCCGCGACGTGCAGGCCGAAAAACAGGAAGGCGATGAAGTTGAAGAAGGCCGCCCACCCCACCGCATAGATCGGCGGCAGGACGCGGGTGGCGACGATGGTGGCGATGGAGTTGGCCGCATCGTGCAGGCCGTTCAGAAAGTCGAACAGCAGGGCGACGCCGATCAGAAAGATCAGGATCAGGAGGGCGTGGTCCATGACGGTCCTACAGGTGCTCGACCAGAACGCCGTTGATGCGGTTGGCCACATCCTCGAACCGGTCGATCACCTTCTCCAGGTGATCCAGCAACTGACTGCCGATGATGAAGCCCAGGGTGTTGCCGCCCGTGCCGTCGTGGCGGTGCGCCTCATACAGCGCCTTCATCCCGGCGTCGTACAGATCGTCGCTGCGCGCCTCCAGATCGGTGATGCGCTCGGTCAGGACCACCAGACGTTCGTGGTTCTTTCTCATGGCGGGCAGCAGGGTGAAGGCTTCCTGCGTCAGGGCCGCGCACTGAACGGCGATGTCGGCCAGTTCCTGCATCTTGGGCGAGAAGTCGCGCATCTCATACAGGGTGACGACCTTGGCCGCCTTCTGCATCTGGTCGATGGTGTCATCCAGCGAATTGGTCAGGCCGCGGATGTCGGCCCGATCGAACGGGGTGATGAAGCTGCGGCGCACGGCGAACAGAACCTCGCGCGCGACCTCGTCTGCCTCTTCTTCATGGGCGACGACTTTGGCGCACCAGTCAGCCGTTTCCGGCCCGCCGTTCATCATGTGCCGCAGGGCGTCAGCGCCCTTCGACAGCGACTGCACATGCGCGTCGAACAGCCGGAAAAAATTGTCTTCCTTCGGCAGCAGCGCCTGAAACCAGTTGAGCATGAAGCCTCTCCGATACGGTCGCCGCCCTGGCGCCCGGGGTCCAAGACCGGATTCCGACCCCGCTCGTCAAGTCGTCCGGACACAGAACGGTGGATTAGGCGCCCGCGGCCCGCGCATCATAGGCCGATTGCAACAGCGCAATCTGCGCCATCCGCGTCTCGGCCCAGTCGATCATCGGCCGCAGCGACTGCACCAGCTCCCGCCCCAGCGGCGTAATCGCATAGGTGACAGAGACGGGCACGCTGGCCTCTACCGTGCGGGTGACAAGGCCGTCCCGCTCGATCTGGCGCAGGGTCTGGCTCAGCATCTTCTGGGACACGCCCTCGATCCGGCGCTTCAGCGCATTGAAGCGCATCGGGCCGTCATCCAGCGTCGTCAGCAGCAGAACCGTCCATTTGTCGGCGATCCGGTCCAGCAGCAGGCGGGTCGGACAATCGGCGGCATAGGCGTTCCCGCGCCCGCCATCACGCCTGTCATCGCGCCTGGCATCGCGCCTGGCATCGCCGGCGGCGGTCACCGCCGGGGAACCTGGTGAGGAAAAAGTGCCTTCTTGCATGGCCGATCCCCATAGCACACCTGGTATCTATTGGTAACCATTAGGAGCAAACCGATGAAAGTGACTGTTCTGGGCGCCAGCGGCCGCGCTGGTTCGGAGATCGTCAGGGAACTGGCCCGACGTGGCCATACGGTGACCGCCGTCGCCCGTCGACCTGAACGCGCTCCAGCGGCGCCGGGCGTCACAGCCGTGGCCGGGGATGTGAACCATCCCGAAACCCTCGCCCCTGCCCTGACCGGCGCCGACGCCGTCGTCAGCGCCGTCATGTTCGTCGACAGCGACCCGCAACTCCTGATCAAGGCGGTCAAGGATGCGGGCGTCCCGCGCTATCTGGTCGTCGGCGGCGCGGGCAGTCTGGAGGTCGCGCCCGGACAGGCCCTGATCGACGCGCCCGGCTTTCCCGACGCCTACCGAGCCGAGGCCGAGGCGGGCGGACGCTTCCTCCAAACCCTGCGCGCCGAACCGGAACTGAACTGGACCTTCCTGTCGCCGTCAGCCCTGTTTGACGGGTCCGAGCGCACCGGCGCCTTCCGTCTGGGCGGCGACACCCTGCTGACGGACGGTCAGGGAAACAGCCGCATCACCTTCCCCGACTACGCCATCGCCATGGTCGACGAGATCGAGACGCCCCGCCATCCCCGCGCCCGCTTCACCGTCGGCTATTGAGGAAGACGCACAGATGAAACCGTTGATGATGGCCGCAATGGCCGCCCTCGCCTTCAGCGCCGCCGCCGTTCCGGCCAGCGCCCATGAAGCGACGCCTGCTCCGGCTCAGGCCTCGGCCTCACGCACCCCGACCGAGGCCGAAAACGCCCGTATCGTCGTCGCCTTTTATGATCTGGCCTTCAACCAGCACCGCCCGACCGAGGCGGCGCGGCTCTATATCGGCGACCGCTACATCCAGCATAACCCCGACGTGCCGAACGGCGCCGAGCCCTTCTATGCCTATTTCGAGGGCTTCTTCCGCGACAATCCCCAGTCGCGGGCCACCATCCATCGCGTGATCGCGGACGGCGATCTGGTCGCCCTGCACGTCCATTCGCAGGAGACGCCCGACGACCCTGGCCGCGCCATCGTCGACATCTTCCGCGTCGAGAACGGCAAGATTGTCGAGCATTTCGACGTCATCCAGCCGGTTCCGCCCGCCACCGCCAACGGCAACACCATGTTCAGCGGCGACAGGGCCGACTGACCTGCTTTCATAGCCCTCCCCCTCGATGGGGGAGGGTTGGGT
>NZ_JBDJMK010000013.1:0-95619 GCF_039673845.1 Brevundimonas diminuta
CACCCTGAACGAAGCGGCTCATAATCCACCTCCTGCTGGCCTCAGGAGGCTACCCTAATTCGCTCGGACAGAAGGTGTTTTCACACAGCCTCGACCCGTTGCGGACGTTCGCAGAAGCGTCCACTCATTCAGAATGGCGATCCATTCTCATCTCTTCAGTGCTGGATTAGCACTCCTGCTTTCAGCGCCTAGCGTGATTGCTCGTGAGACCGGCCCCCAAGTTCCGATAGCTGCAGGCCCTCTGGAAAGCATCATCGAGGTAGTCCGCGCGGCAGACAGATGTGGGATTACTCAGCTTAGAATTCAGCTGGAAAACGCGTCTTCTGTTAGCCAACGAGCCCGGCTGTTTCTGGCGAGTTCGCCTGAGGAGGAATCCGAAGCCTACGCATGCCTGAGCGATTGGGCGGCATCGCAATGGCGTCGACTTAACTTAGATCGATCAGCGTCGGCCATCCTCCAACGTAACGACTTAGACTAGCTTCCATAACAACACGGAGGCTACAGCTTCCCCCCTTTAAGCGAACTTCGCTTCACGACCCATAGGCGACATTCAGAAGTAGGCGAGACTACCGCCCCCCATCGCGATAATGGATACGGCGTTACCGTCGTTGTTGAAGCCTCCCTGCCAGCCTTCGTAACCAGAGGAATTATTAAGTAAATCGAGGCGAAGGCCGTTCGAAAACAACAGGCACAGGTCGGCGGTAACGCGGTCCACTGTCGCAGAGGACACTGTTGCGCCGGTGAGGAGATCGTTCGCTTTGGTTGCGGCATCGACCGGAGCCGGCAAGCCAAATCCCTGTCCGTCGTCCTCGTCCGTAAGCGCGATGCCGTCGGTTGACACCAACCTCCAGTGACAACCAACGGCCAAGCCCACATTGTCACGGAAATCGAACGCCCAATCGGCCTCGCGTCGTTCGACGCGGCAGGACCGACCAACAATCGCTGCTTCAAAGGCGAGTGCGAGATCGTCCATGCCGCGTCTCCAGAAGGGAGCGGCAGGGTATCGCCTGATACGTCCGCTATCCACCCTTAGCTGACATTTAGCGAGCCCGCTTCGGCGCCAGGTGGCACGGCCGCAGTCTCCCAAACCTATCGAAGCGTCAGCCTATGTGGGTCTAAAGCTGCAGTCCGCCCATAAGAACTTCATATTACTGATTTCATTAGAGAAAACAGTTATGGTTGGAGGCGAGATCGAACCGCCGACCTGTGGATTATGAAGCCGCCGTGCCAGACCCCTTAGGCGATTGTTCTCCCTCGCTCATTTCGCGGCCCTTGGGCGATGCTCCGGGACTATTCCGGGACAGCGCCGCAAGCGCGGCTTTCACGTCGTCCTCGATCGCGTGGGCGTAAACCATGATCAACTTGATGTCCGCATGGCCCAGGAGGCGCTGGGCCAGACGCAGGTTGCCAGTCTCCCTAAGGATCATGCCGCTGTGATGGCGCAGATCGGGGATGCCTCTCAGGCCCTTGCTCGCCGCAGGGTGCGCCAGCTCTCCGAATTACCGTGATGCACAGTGCGCCGTGTTCCGCGCTGATCCCGGACGGGTGGGCTGAGCCTGTCCCGTCCGCCACCCTTCGGTCAGAGCCCTTCGATGAGCGGGATTGGATGGCGTTCGGGGTGGCGCAGACCGGCGCCCTCGGGACAGCCAATTGGCGGACGGCCGGTATGATCGGGATCGTGCGCGCCTGCGAGGCCAGGGACGCGGAGGCCGTCGACCGAATGGGGCGGCCGTGGCGGGCTCGTCTCAGGCCGGGCTAGATCAGCCGCCGTATTCTGCAAACGCAAAGCCAGCCCAGACGAACACGGCGAGGCCAGCCAAAAGGGCCGCCGCGCCCGCGCCGAGCAGCACCTTGAGAGCAATGGACTTCATCCGCCTTCTCCAGCTCGTGGCTAAGGGCTGGCATTCATCCTGACGGTCGACGTTACGGCTATGTGACTTGAGGACGCGTCGAGCCCTCAGGCTCCGCTACTCGCCCTGTCGCCCTAACCGGGTGGCGGGGCTTTCTGCGTTTCTGGGGTCGATGAGGTTAGACACTCGCCCGGAGAACCCGATGGGCATCAGGTCCGGCGGTTCCGAGGTGGACACCCATAAGTGAATGTATTTGCATACAAAGCGGGCTGCTGGCGGGGCGCCGCCAGCCTGTCTGTGATTGTCTGGAAGAGCCGTCACGCCTGGGGTGATGGGCCGACGCGATCGCTGATTAGCGCCCAGCCTTGCGGCGTCGGACAAAGATCTTGATCACGCTGTTGACGCCCAGAAAGGCCACCAGGCCCGCCGGCGCCAGGATCAGGCGATAGGATAACAGGGCCAGGGCCATGGCCAGAACCAGGATCACCAACTGGTTCAGTCGCATCCAGCCGATAGGCCACAGCTCCATGTCGCGAAGCCGGCCACGCGCGACCCGATTGGTCACGCCAAGCTCGGCGGCGAGCGCCGGTGAATGCTCTAACGAGAACGCTTGCGCCACCCGCGCCGTCGAACGCAGCAGGCCCCAGCTGACCGCCACCGCCGCCAGGGCGGTGAAGGCATAGACCAGGATCCCGACGCCCGTCTGCGGATTGGCGGCCACCTTCATCGCGGGCTCGAACAACCAGTCGGCCGCGTCCTGTAAAATCGTGGTCAGGCTGCTGGTCTCAACGATGTGGGCCAGTCGCCCGCCGTCTTGAAACATGAAAGCAAACACGTTCGGCGAAGTGGGATCACGCAGATAGGCATTCTGGATCACCATCAGCAGACAACCAACCGCGACCGTGAAGCTGAGGCAGATGAAGGCGGTGAAGAAGGGCGAGAAGATCCGAAAGCCGCCCCGATCGTCCTCCTTGGCGGGCATGGCGGCCAGCGTCCATCCGCGTCGTCGGTTGGCCGTGACGCCGCACATGAAGGCGACGAAGAACAAGCCCGACAGGCAGGTGGCGAAGGCGACTGCCGTGGCGATCCCGGCGACCAGCACATAGCCGACGAAGCTGAAGGCCAGGAGGGGGTATTTCGATACCGTTGAGCCCTCGTAGAGCGAGGCCACCGACCAATCGAACTCGCGGACCGGGTCGGCCAGGGTCACGCCGGTCAAGGTCGCGGGATAAAGAATCGGTTCGGCCACGACGCCCCACCAATCAGTCATGACGAACAGCATGACGCAAATAAAGATGATGAAAAACAGCAGGAAGCAGCCTCGATGGACCTTGCGCCAACGCTCCAGCACCGCCTCGCCGGGCACCCGGGCGAACGCGGCGTCGCGGATCATCCCGGCGGCGCTGAGCGCCTGAATGGTCTCGGGCATGGCGACCCAGACCCGCACCGCGAACACAGCCATGAACGGCAGGACCGCCACGCTATAGAGCGACCAGTTCAGCGCGAAGAGGTAGCCAACCTCCTTGACGCCCTCGACCCCAACCTGGGCGCCATCTTTCAGGACGCCATTGAATGGCGTCGACCAGACGCCCAGCGGCAAGGAGGCGAGCACCAGCAGGAACATGGCGAGCGCGACGTAGGCCCAGACCAGGTGCAGATTGTCTCCGGCCCAGACCAGCGCTCCTCCCGCTCCACGCACGTCCGTGTCGGTCGTCATGCAGCTTACCTCCCCATTCGTCGAAAAATGAAATAACATTGATTTGCGATAGGTTGAACCGGAGACATTCATGAGGGGAACGGCGATCGGCGTCCTCGCGGCCGGCCTGGTCATGGCCGTCGGTCCTGCGGCTCAGGCGATGGACCCGCGCTGCCAGGATGTGCTGGCGGGGGCGGCTCCGACCTTCGACGACGCCAGCCACCGCAATTGGTACGCTCGGTTCTGGACCGGCCGGTGCTCGGGGGTGCTGTTCTGCCAGCCCGGGTCGCCGAACTGGCGCGAGGTCATTGATCGCGCAGCGGCAGAGGGCGACGCGGCCACCCTGACCGCCACCTGCCGTCTGGGTCGACGCTTGGGCCATGAATGGGCGCGCGATAACGGCGTGCGTCGCATCGATACCAACGACCTGCGCCGGTATCATCAGACCCTGAACGGCTCGACCCCGTTTCGCACCGGACTGGCCGAGGTGGCGCGCCAGGTCGAGGCTCGCCTGACGGCTAGGTAGCGCTCCGCCCAGAATGAGAATCGGCGAACGGCGACGGCAGTCTCAGCCTGAGCGGGCGAGTCGTCCGCCGGCGGGCCGGGATCAGCCGCCGTGCGCCGACATGGCGAAACCGCCCCGGATCATCAGGGCCAGGCCGGCCAGGAGAACCGCCGCGCCCACGCCGATCACCACTTTGAGAGCCAAGGATCTCATCCGCGCTCTCCGGCCTCGGCGCGGGTAAGCGCCCGCATCTCCTGCTGCGATCCGACGTGGCTCACCATGTCCCGATGGCTCAAGTGATCGCGCAAAGCCGGCCATGTAGCGCGCACGGCCGACAAGACCTGGACCTAATGATCGGTCTCAACAGTGATCAGGCCGGGCGCCAGGTCGGGGTCGCCGCCAGCGGCGGCGGCCATGGCGTCGAGCGTGTTGTCTAGTTGGCCTTGGCATCGTGGTGCGGCGGTGTAGCTGAGTCAGCCAAGTGAGAGAATCGCCGCCAGGCCCAGAACATCACCAGAACATCCTCCGGGACCATTCCGGGACCTCACTCCCGGAGCGGCCGGTTTGGTCCCTAAATGTTCTCGCGACGGGGAGTCGTCCCCATTTTGGGGAGCCCATCCAAGCCTTGATTTCAAGGAAATCCGTGGTGGTTGGAGGCGGGATCGAACCGCCGACCTGTGGGTTATGAATCCACCGCTCTAACCATCTGAGCTACCCAACCCCACACGGGAGTTTCGCGCGGAGCCGCAGAGGCCCTGGGCGCGAGAGGGGTGCGTATATCGCCGCCTTCTCTCCGGTTCAAGCCGCTTCGATGCGGATTTCGTGCGGGACCATCGGTCGCGGCGCCTTTCGGCTCGCATAAAGCGCCATGAGGCTGCATCCTCGCCGTCTCAACACGCTGTTCAGGAGCCGCCATGCGCCTCGCCCTCTTCGCCGTTTCCGCCGCCGCCCTGACCCTCGCCGCCTGCGGCGCCAATGGACAGGATGAGGCGCAGTCAGCCGCCGCCACGGGCGCGCCGGTCGAGACGCGCCCGCCCAACAACCCGGATCAGAAGCCCGCGCACGAAGGCCAGACGCGCGCCCCTTCGGTCAGCACCACCGTCGCCCTGCAGCACGCTGTCGTGGCCGAGGGGCTGGAGCATCCGTGGGGGCTGACCCAGTTGCCGGACGGTCAGTGGCTGGTGACGGAGCGTCCGGGCCGGATGCGCGTGGTCAGCGCCGACGGCAAGATCGGCGCCCCGATCAGCGGCTTGCCCGCCGTGGCGGCGCGCGGTCAGGGCGGCCTGCTGGACGTGATCCTGAGCCCGACCTTCGCGCAGGACCGCATGATCTACTGGTCCTACGCCCAGCCGCGAAACGGCGGCAACGGCACGGCCGTGGCGCGCGGCCGCCTGTCGGACGATCTGAGCCGCGTCGAGAACGTGCAGGTCGTCTTTCAGGTCAAGGACACCTATGACGGGGATAAGCATTTCGGCTCCTCCCTGGTCTTCGGCCCGGACGGCAAGCTGTACATCACCATCGGCGAGCGCTCGGACAAGCCGATGCGGCCGACGTCGCAGAGCCTGGCCTCGCACCACGGCAAGGTCATCCGCATCAACGCCGACGGCTCGGTCCCGTCCGACAATCCCTTCGTCGGCCGCGAGGGCGCCCTGCCCGAGATCTGGTCCTATGGCCACCGCAACCCGCAGGGCATCGCCGTCCAGCCGGGCACGGGCGCGGTCTGGAGCATCGAACACGGCGCGCGCGGCGGCGATGAGCTGAACCTGGAAAAGGCCGGCGCCAACTACGGCTGGCCTGGCGCCGCCTATGGCATCGAATACAGCGGCGAGGCCATCGAAGGCGCCTCGACGACGAAGGAAGGCACGGTCCAGCCGGTCTATTACTGGGATCCGGTGATCGCGCCGGGCGGCATGGTCTTCTACGACGGCGCCATGTTCCCCGACTGGAAGGGCGACGCCCTGATCGGCGGCCTGGCCAGCAAACACCTGGTGCGACTGGTGCTGCGCGACGGACGGGTGGTCGGCGAAGAGCGCCTGCTGACCGGTCTGGGCGAACGGATCCGCGACGTGGCCGTGGCGCCCGACGGCGCCGTCTGGGTCATTACGGATGAGGAGAACGGCAAGCTGGTGCGACTGGCGCGCCGCTGAGACTGAACCGCCGGGGCGGGGCGCATGAAGCGGCCCGCCCTTTTCACATCTGGAGACCTCACGCGCCTTGTTACTTGACGTTGACGTAAACGTCGGCTTTCTAACGACCTGAGTTTCAATTCCAGACGCGATGATCGGAGCCGTCCGCCCACCGCTTCTCAACCAAGACGCCCACCGTCCCTGATGCAGCGAGGCGCCGCGCGCCGAACGACAGGGACACAAAAAACCCCGTCCCTCATGCAGTTCGCTGCCGCGCAGCGAACGATAGGGACACAACAAGAGAGAGACGCTCCATGGCCGACGCCTACATCTACGACGCCGTGCGCACCCCGCGCGGCAAGGGCAAGAAGGATGGCAGCCTGCACGAGATCACGGCCCTGAGCCTTGCGGCCCAGGTCCTTGAGGCGCTGCGCGACCGCAACGGTCTGGACACCTCCAAGGTCGACGACGTCATGCTGGGCGTGGTGTCCCCGGTCGGCGAACAGGGCGCGGACATCGCCCGCACCGCCGTCCTGACGGCGGGCTGGAGCCAGGAGACGGCAGGCTATCAGCTGAACCGTTTCTGCGCCTCGGGCCTCGAGGCCGTGAACGTGGCCGCCGCCAAGGTGAAGTCGGGCGAAGCGGGCATGGCCGTCGGCGGCGGCGTCGAGGCCATGAGCCGGGTGCCGATGGGTTCCGACGGCGGCGCCTGGCCGACCGACCCGTCCTCGGCCTTCCCGAGCTATTTCGTGCCGCAGGGCGTCTCGGCCGACATGATCGCCACCAAATACGGCTTCAGCCGCGACGACGTGGACGCCTATTCGGTCGAAAGCCACAAGCGCGCCGCCAAATCCTGGGCCGAGGGCCGCTTCGGCAAGTCGGTCATCGCGATCAAGAACCAGCTCGGCCTCGTCCAGCTGGATCGTGATGAAACCGTTCGTCCGAACACGGACATGCAGACGCTGGCGGGCCTGAACCCCTCGTTCGCCATGATGGGCGGCATGGGCTTCGACGCTGTGATCGGCCAGCGCTACCCCGAGGTCGCCAGCGTCAATCACGTCCACACCCCCGGCAACTCGTCCGGCATCGTCGACGGTGCCGCGGGCATCCTGATCGGCACCAAGGAGATGGGCGAAGCGCTGGGCCTGAAGCCGCGCGCCAAAATCCTGGGCGGCGCCTCGATCGGCTCCGAGCCGTCGATCATGCTGACCGGCCCCGAGCCCGTGACCCGCAAACTGCTGGGCAAGCTGGGCATGCAGCCGGGCGACATCGACCTGTATGAACTGAACGAGGCCTTCGCGGCCGTGGTGCTGCGCTACATGCAGGCGCTCGACATTCCGCACGACAAGATCAACGTCTGCGGCGGCGCCATCGCCATGGGCCACCCGCTGGGCGCCACCGGCGCCATGATCCTGGGCACGGTGCTGGACGAGCTGGAGCGCTCGAACAAGTCCACCGCCCTGGCCACCCTCTGCATCGGCGCCGGCATGGGCACCGCCACCGTCATCGAACGCGTCTGATCCGGGAGCATATGACCATGGAAAACTTCAAGATCGACATCGACGCCGACGGCATCGCCACAGTCGCCTTCGACGTGCCGGGCCGTTCGATGAACACCCTGACCAGCGCCGTGATCGCCGAGATCCCGGCTCTGGTCGAAAAGATCAAGACCGACGACGCCATCAAGGGCGTGGTCATCACCTCGGGCAAGCCGACCGGCTTCTGCGCCGGGGCCGATCTGGGCGACATGGCCTCGGGCATGCTGGCCGGCGGCGGCGACCTGCAGAAGGCGTTCGACACCGGTTGGGCGCTGAACGGCGCCTTCCGCGCGCTGGAAACCTCGGGCAAGCCGGTGGCGGCGGCCATCAACGGTCTGGCGCTGGGCGGCGGGCTGGAGTTCACCCTGGCCTGCCACTATCGCGTCGTCGAGAACGACCCGAAGATCCAGCTGGGCCTTCCCGAGATCAAGGTCGGCCTCTTCCCCGGCGGCGGCGGCACCCAGCGCCTGACGCGCCTGATCGGCGTGCAGAACGCCCTGATGCAGATGGCCGAGGGCAAGTCCTGGCGCCCGAACGACGCCAAGGGCGCGGGCGTCGTCCATGAAGTGGTCGAGAAGGGCCAGTCGGTCGAGGCCGCCAAGGCCTGGATCAAGAACGGCGGCAAGGCCGTCCAGCCGTGGGACGATCCCAAGTTCAAGATCCCCGGCGGCGGCCCGCACCATCCTGCGGGCATGCAGGTCTTCGTCATGGGCAACGCCATGCTGCGCAAGCAGTCCTACGGCAACTACCCGGCCGTGCTGAACATGATGAAGGCCGTCTATGAAGGCGTGCAGGTGCCGATCGAGGCGGGCCTGCGCATCGAGACGCGCTACTTCATCAAGACCCTGATGACGCCGCAGGCCCAGGCCATGATCCGCAGCCTGTTCCTGTCCAAGCAGGAACTGGACAAGGGCGCCGTGCGCCCGGCGGGCGTGCCCAAGTCCGACCCGAAGAAGGTCACCGTCCTGGGCGCCGGCATGATGGGCGCGGGCGTGGCCTATGTTCAGGTCATGGCCGGCATCGAGACCGTGCTGATCGACCAGACGCAGGAAGCCGCCGACAAGGGCAAGGCCCACGTCGAGGAACTGCTGAAGAAGCGCCTGTCGCGCGGTCAGATGACGCAGGAGAAGTTCGACGCCACCCTGGCCCTGGTCACGGCGACGACGGACTATGACCTGATCAAGGGCTCGGATCTGGTCATCGAGGCCGTGTTCGAAAACCGCGAGATCAAGGCCGACGTCACCAGGCGCGCCGAGGCCCAGCTGGCTGAAGGCGCCGTGTTCGGCTCCAACACCTCAACCCTGCCGATCACCGGCCTGGCCGAGGCCAGCGTGCGGCCGGAAGACTTCATCGGCATCCACTTCTTCTCGCCCGTCGACAAGATGATGCTGGTCGAGATCATCATGGGCGAAAAGACCGGCGACGCGGCCCTGGCCAAGGCGCTGGACTATGTCCTGAAGATCAGGAAGACGCCGATCGTCGTCAACGACAGCCGCGGCTTCTACACCTCGCGCTGCTTCTCGACCTTCCTGATGGAAGGCATGGCCATGCTGGAAGAGGGCTATTCGCCCGTGCTGATCGACAACGTCGGCCGCATGACCGGCATGCCGCGCGGCCCGCTGGAGATGCACGACGACGTGGCCCTGGACCTGTCGTACAAGATCGCCAAACAGACCCGCGAAGATCTGGGCGACAAATACGTCCCGACCGAAGGCGAAAAGATCGTCGCCACCATGGTCGAGCAGGGCCGCTATGGCCGCAAGAACGGCAAGGGCTTCTACGACTACGATCAGAAGCCCAAGGTCATCTGGCCGGGTCTGGCCGAACTGGCCCCGACCACCAAGGGCGACGCCTTCGGCGAAAGCCCCGAGGCGCTGGCCGGCATCGACGAGCTGAAGACCCGCCTGCTGTATCGTCAGGCGGTGGAAGTGGCCCGTTGCTGGGAAGAGGGCGTCATCGACGACCCGCGCGAAGGCGACCTGGGCGCCATTCTGGGCTGGGGCTTTGCGCCCTGGACCGGCGGCCCCATCACCTTCATCGACCAGACCGGCCTGAAGGCCTTCGTGGCCAAGGCCGACGAACTGGCCGCCAAATACGGCGACCGCTTCAAGGTCCCGCAGCTTCTGCGTGACATGGCCGCCAAGAACGAAACCTTCTACGGCCGCTTCGCGCCAGAGAAGAAGGCGGCCTGAGGCAAGGCTTCAGACTGAAACGGAAAGGGCGGCCTTCGCGGGCCGCCCTTTTTTGTTGGCGCTACGCTCGCGACGCGGTTGCTCGCTGCTTGAGCGCAGCCCCCACCCCCGCTCATCCCGGCAGACGCCGGGATCCAGTCCTTTGGCTGCATCCGCGCGCGTGGAAGCCTTGGCCTTCTTCAAAGGCAGAGCACATGGCTCTCACTGGATCCCGGCGTCCGCCGGGATGAGCGGGAAAGGGATTATCTACTCCTGAACACCCGCGACGCCGCATAGCCCGTCATCGCCGCCAGCAGCACGCACAGGACGCCATAGCTCCACGGGCGGCGGTGGGCGAACTCATAGATGTCGCGCTCCAGCCCCACCTTCTCGACGGTCAGTGTCAGGTTGGACACCGACACCGGCGCCCCTTCCTGAAACAGCCAGACCTCGGCGTAATACTTCCCCGTCGGCGCCACGGCGGGCAGTTTGACCTCGGCGCGGAACAGGCCCCGGTCGACGAACTCCACCCCCTTGGGATCGGTATCATAGAGGGCCGCCGCCTCCTTCAGCCGGATCACGGCGCGGCGCCAGTCCAGATAGTCCTCGCCCAGGCGACTGATGACCACGTCGCGCACGCCGTAGCGGGTAACGGTGCGGGCCTCTTCCGGCGCGTCGATGCGCAGGTGGTCGACTCCCACCCCCAGACGGCGCAGCTGGCCGAAATCGGCGATATCGCTGAGCGGCCGCGTCGAGGCGGTCATGTAGAAACCGGGCGCGCCCTCGAACAGCACCGGGCGGCTGTTCAGCCAGACCCCCATGTTGCGCGTCTTCTTGACCAGACGCACCGGCGCATCCGGCCCGCGCACCACCACCACCACATCAGCAGGCGTATCGGTCGGATTGAACACCGCGCCGTAAAGCACGATGGACGCGCCCTTGAACCCGGAGTCCACGTCCACCCGCGTATCGGTCAGGGCGGCGGCGACCCGCACATCCTGCGTCGTTCCGGCCGAGCGTTCGATGATGATCTCGGGTGCGGCGGCAGGCGGCGGTTCGAGCGGCAGAACCTGAAACATCAGTCCGCCACCCCCGGCGCCAGCAGGAACAGATCGCCGGGCCGCACGAACAGCTCCAGCCCCATCTGGATGCCGACCAGCAGCACGATCAGACCCAGCGCCGCACGCATTTCCTCAGCCCGGAACTTGCCCGACAGCCGCGCGCCGTACTGCGCCCCCACTACGCCGCCCAGCAGCAGTATGGTCGACAGGACAATGTCCACCGTCTGGTTGCGTCCGGCCTGCAGAATCGTGGTGATGGCCGTGGTGATGATGATCTGGAACAGGCTGGTGCCGACCACCACGCTGGCCTTCATCCGCAACACATAGAGCATGGCCGGCACCAGGATGAAGCCGCCGCCCACCCCCATGATGGCCGACAGAATCCCTGCGAACACGCCCAGTCCGAACGGGGGAATGGCGCTGATATAGAGGCCCGAGCGCGGGAACCGCATCCTGAACGGCAGGCCGTACAGCCACATGGGGCGACGGCGCTCCTTGCGCGGCGGCGTCTCGCCCCGGACCCGATGCAGGATCTGCGTCAGGCTTTCGTACAGCATCATGCAGCCGATGGAGCCCAGGAACAGCAGATAGGACAGGGCCACCACCAGGTCGGCCTGACCCAGCAGACGCAGGTAGCGGAACAGCTCAACACCGGCGAAGGCGCCCAGCGCCCCGCCCACGGCCATGATGCCGCCGATGCGGTAATCGACCGCCTTCATGCCGGAATAGCGGATGACGCCCGAGGTCGAGGAGGCGACGACGTGGCTGGCCTGGCTGGCCACCGCCACCGTCGGCGGGATGCCCAGAAACACCAGCACGGGCGCCATCAGGAAGCCGCCGCCAATGCCGAACAGGCCGGACACGAATCCGACCAGCGCCCCCAGCATGACCAGGAGCGGCCAGTTCACCGAGACTTCGGCGATCGGCAGGTAAATATCCACGACACGCGCCTTCGGCTGGAAGGACAGGCAATCAGCGCCGGAAAGGCGACTAGGCTTCCGGTCTTAGCGGCCCCTGCGTCGAACCGCCACCCCGGTTGAACGCGCCGTGCGCGGATCAGCCGACCGGGGCGACCGTAAAGGCGTCAGCGGCTTCGCGCGCCTTGCGCCGGTCGGCCGCCGAAAGACCCGAGGTCAGGCGCTGGACCGAGGCCAGAGCCTGCTGATCCCCGCGCCGCGCCGCGATCATATACCACTTGAAAGCCTCGACCCGGTTGGGGGCCACGCCCTCATCGCCCTTCTCCAGCAGTTGGGCGACGTTGTACTGGCTGTCGACGCGTCCGGCGCTGGCCGCCTTGGTCAGCCAGTTCAGGGCGTCGGCGCGGTTCCGCGCGCCGCCCACGCCGTCATACATCTGCATGGCGTAGAAATGCATGGCCTTGGCGTCGCCCGCCTCGGCTGCGCGGCGGGCCCAGGCGCGGGCCTCCGCCTCGTCCGTCGCCAGTCCGGCGGCCCCGTCCTGATACAGGCTGGCCAGACGCAGCTGCGCCGGGGCGTAGCCCAGGTTGGCGGCGCGCGTCAGCGGCTCCAGCCCGCTGTCGTCGCCATTGTCCAGCATCTGCACCGCGCGGGCGAACAGGCCCGCGCCCTCGGTCGCCGCCGCGTCGGGCGACGGCACGGCGTCGGTGGGCGAGGCATCCAGCGCCAGCGCCGCGATCGGCGTCGCATCCGCAGTCGGGGCCGCCCCGCCGTCCACAGCACCCGGCGCCAGGGTGAAGCCGCCCGGCAGGGTCAGGCCCGAACCGCTGGCGACCTGCAAGGTGGCGTAACCGCCGGCCACGCCCAGCGCCGCCACGGCCATGGCGCTCAGCGCCGTGCGCATGGTCGAGTTCTGACGCCCGGCCTGCTTGTCCAGCCGCTCCTGCAGCTTGGACTTGCCGCCGCGACGGGCCAGGCCGAAGCCCTGACGCGCCTCCGTCTCGTCTTCCGGCGACATGGCCGCGCGCGCCGCTTCCAGAACATCGCGCGTCGAATGGGGACGGGTCAGATCGTCCGACGGCGGGGTCGGAGAGACGAACTCCAGATCAGCCGAAAAGCCGTCGTCCGCATCTGCCGGAGCCGTTTCAGGCTCCAGCCCGGCCGTCACCTTCAGGATGTCGTTGACGTCGGCGCCGCCGAACAGGTCTTCGTCAACGAGAGAGCGTTCGGCCTCGCTCCACGGATCGGCGGCCATGCGGCCGAACGGCGCCCGGTCCGTCGCCGCCTGTGCGGCGCCCGGCGCATCCTCAAAAACACTGTCGGAGAAGACGTCGGCCTCGGCCGAACCGGCCACGATCTCATCATCGGTCGCTGCGTCGACGGACCAGTCGTCCGCCGCATCAGCGAAGGCGGTCGCGCGCCAGTCTCCGGTCGCGGTTTCTGCAGGCGTCCACGGCGCGGGATCAGGGCTTTCCAGCGGCGTCACGCGACGCGGCGTGCGGTCGGCGCGCTGTTCGATGCTGCCGCGCGCCTCGGCCAGAAGACGCGCCGTGCGCTCCTCGCTCTGGCGCATGCGTTCGGCCAGTTCGCCCGAGGCGTGCTCGTGGCGCTGCTGCATCCGGTCGGTGCTTTCCGACAGGCGGCGGCCGATATCGTCCAGCGCCTGGGCCGAACGGCGCTCGGACTGGGCGATGCGCTCGCTGAGGCGATCGGAAATGCGGGCGATCTCGTCGCCCAGCCGCTCCAGCGCCAGGGCGTGCTGGTCATCGGCCTGGGTCAGGCGCCGGTCCACCGCCTCGGCGTGACGCGCCAGATCGCGTTCAAGCTTCTGTTCAAGAGCGGCGATGCGGGCGCCCGAGGATGAGGCGCCTTCCTCTTCCACCTTCTGCACGCGGCCGTTCAGGTTGCGCGCGATCCGCATGATCTCGCGGCCCATGCCCTCGACCGCCGCGGCCGAGCGCTGCTCGGCGGCGCGCGCCTGTTCGCCGATGACGGCCAGCGCGCCCTCGATCCTGCCGGTCCGTTCGCCGCTTTCGATCGCCTCGAGACGGCGGATCATTTCGGTGCGGCTGGTCTCGACCTGACGGGTCAGATCCTCGGCCAGCCGTTCAAGGCGCGACGCTTCAGGCCCGCGCTCTGGAATCTGGTCCGGCTCAATGCGGCGTTCGGCGTCGCTCATGCGCCGGTCCAGCGCGGCGAACGACTGTTCCAGCGTCTTCAGGGCCTCGGACGTGCGCGCCTGCGCATCGTCTAGGCGCGCGCCGACCTGCGACAGCAGGGCGGTTCCGGCGCCCGGCCCGGCGGCCTTCTCGACCGCCTCGATGCGGTCGCGCAGTTCGCTGACGCCCGCGCGCTGGCGCTCGTCCATGTCGTAGAGGCGGGTGGAGACGGCGGTCAGGGCCGCGTCCAGCCTGTCCAGCCCTTCGCGCGCCTCGGCCCCGGCGTCCTGTTCCAGACGGCGCAGGCGGCGGTGGCCCTCGCGCAGTTCCTCGGCGATGTCGTCGATGCGGCGGGCCTTGGCGACCTCGGCCTCATCCTGTTTTTCCAGACGGCGCACCAGACCGGCGACGGCCTGATCAATGCCCTGAATGGCCAGGGTCGAGCGGCGCTCAGCCGCTTCCAGACGCTCGGCGATCACCTCCAGAGAGGCTCCCATCCGGCCCATGCTTTCATGGCGGCCTTCATCGCCATAGACGTCGTCCAGACGGCGCGAGCGGCTGCGGCGGTCATAGGGGTCGGGGATCGGCGATCGGCGCGGCAGGGTGGCGACGCCGTCATCCTCGTCCGGGTCGTCCATGATCATGGAGTTCAGCCACTCGCCCAGGGTCATGCCCGAGCGGCGCGCCAGATCCTTGGCGATTTCACGCGCCTTGGGATCGATGCCCTTCACGCTCCACGGCGCCGCTGCGGTCACTGATTCGCCTCCAGACCCATGATGCGAACGGTATCCTTCCAGATGAAGCGTGTAAACGCGACGTTAACCGCTAGATGTAGCGTATCACGCCGTTACAGCGACGCCTGCCTTCAGGTCGCTGATGCGCCTGACATGGTTAATGCCGCGTTTAGATTAACCGTGCAGCAAGAATTGCGGCAGCGCCGTTGAATGAGACGTGCAGGAGCGCTTGCAACCGGCGTGGCGATGTCCCAACTGGCGCCCTCATGGACGCCATGCTCACCCTGATCCTGCTGATCGCCTCTGTGGCGGTCGTCGTCTTCGCCGGATGGCGCGGGTCGCGGCCGACCGACATCATGCGCGGGCCGCGCCTGATGCCGTGGCGCTTCATCATGCTGCTGGCGGCCGCGCTGGTCTTCTTCCTGCTGATCCACCTGCTGGCGGAAGTCAGCGGGCGGCCGCTGCCATCCGCCAGACCCTTCTAGGCGCCAGACCGTTCCAGCCGCCGGGCGGCGCTTCTCCCCGCCCTCAAGCAGCGCAAGGCGCGTTAGGGCGACTTAAAAAGCCCCGAAGCACCAGGCCAGCACCGCCTTCTGGGCGTGCAGGCGGTTCTCGGCCTCGTCCCAGATCAGCGACTGCGGGCCGTCGATGACGGCGTCCGTCACCTCTTCGCCGCGGTGGGCGGGCAGGCAGTGCAGGAAGACGGCGTCCGGGTCCGCCTCGGCCATCAGGGCCTCGTCGACGCTGTAGGGTTCGAAGGCCGCCAGGCGGGCCTCATAGTCCTGATCGCCCATCGACACCCAGGTGTCGGTGACGACGACGTCGGCGCCCTTGACCGCCTCGCGCGGGTCGCTGGTCAGGGTGACGTGGGCGCCGCCCTTTTCCAGATCGCGCAGGTCGGGGTGGTATTCCGCAGGACAGGCGACGTGCAGGTGGAAGCCGAACTTGGGCGCGGCGTGCATGAAGCTGTGGCAGACGTTGTTGCCGTCGCCGATCCAGGCGATCGTCTTGCCCTCGATCGGGCCGCGATGCTCCTCGATGGTCATCAGGTCGGCCAGGATCTGGCACGGGTGGCTGCGGTCGGTCAGGCCGTTGACGACCGGCACAGTGGAGACGCGGGCGAAGCGCTCGACGTCCTCATGATCGTTGGCGCGGATCATCACGGCGTCGACCATGCGCGACAGGACGCGGGCCGTGTCCTCGACCGGCTCGCCCCGGCCCAGTTGCATGTCCGAAGCGGTGGCGATGATCGAGTCGCCGCCCAGCTGGCGGATGGCCGCATCGAAGCTGAAGCGGGTGCGGGTCGAGTTCTTCTCGAAGACCATGGCCAGGACGCGGTCCTTGCCCGGCGCGTCGGCGTCGGCGCGGCCCTGGGGCCAGCCCTTGCGCGCGCGCTTGCGGGCGTGGGCGTCGTCCAGAATGGCGCGCAGGGTCGCCGCGTCCAGACGGTGAATGTCGAGGAAGTGACGAACCATGACCAAGCCTTCTCCCTCCCCTTCAAGGGGAGGGTGGTCCCGCAGGGACCGGGTGGGGACGGTCCTGCGGAAATCTGGAGATAGAAGAAAAATCGGCCCCACCCGGTCTCCTTCCCCATGAAGGGGAGGGAGAAACAGCGTCAGCCTGCGATCTTGGTGCGGGCGAACTCGCAGGCCTTCTCGAACTTCTCGACAGCCTCGCGGGCCTCGTCGAGGGTGATGTTCAGCGGCGGCAGGACGCGGACCAGATTGTCGCCGCCGCCGGCCACCAGAAGCTTGGCCTCGTCACGGGCCCAGCCCATGAACTCGCGGTTGTTCGGGACCAGTTTGACGCCCAGCAGCAGACCCTTGCCGCGCACCTCGACGATCACGTCGGGGAAGCGTTCCTGCAGGCCGTGAAGCTGCTGCTTCAGATAGCCCGCGACCTCATTGACGTTGTTCAGGATGGCGTCCGAGGACACCTCGTCAAAAGCCGCCTGTCCGACCGCCATGGCCAGCGGGTTGCCGCCGAAGGTCGAGCCGTGAACGCCGACCGTCATGCCCTTGGCGGCCTCAGCCGTAGCCAGGCAGGCGCCGATGGGGAAGCCGCCGCCCAGAGCCTTGGCGATGGCCATGATGTCCGGCGTCATGCCCGCCCATTCATGGGCCCACAGCTTGCCGGTCCGGCCCATGCCGCACTGGACTTCATCGAAGATGATCAGGACGCCGTGCTTGTCGGCCATCTCGCGCATCCAGCGCAGATCTTCCTCGGGCGTGGCGCGGCAGCCGCCCTCGCCCTGAACCGGCTCAAGAACGATGGCGGCGGCGTTCGGGTTCTCGAAGGCGGCGGTCAGGGCGGCCTTGTCGCCCCACTTCAGCTGATGGAAGCCTTCCATCTTCGGCCCGAAGCCTTCGGTGTAGCTGGGGTTGGCCGCCGCGTTGATGGCGCCATAGGTGCGGCCGTGGAACGAGCCGTCGAAGCCGTAGATGTCGATCCGCTCGGGCTGGCCGTTGGCGACGTGGAATTTGCGCGCCGTCTTCAGGGCGCATTCGATCGCCTCAGTGCCCGAGTTGGTGAAGAAGACCACGTCGGCGAACGACTTTTCGCACAGGGATTCGGCCAGGGCGTCCTGCCCCGGAATCTTGAAGATGTTGGAGACGTGCCACAGCTTCTCGGCCTGATCCTTGACCGCCTGCACCAGCTTGGGGTGGGCGTGGCCCAGCGCATTGGTCGAGATGCCCGAGACGCAGTCCAGATACTCCGTCCCATCGACCGACCACAGTCGGACGCCCTGGCCGCGCTCCACTTCCAGCGGCGCGCGATTGTAGACACCCATCAGATGACCGGACACTTGGCAAACTCCATAAAGTGAGACGGTCCCGACGCGTCAGCGACGGGACCGCTTTTGGAAAAGGGCGACGAACTTGTCGGGCGCTATTTCCCCATAGTCAACACCGGGCAGGGCGCGAATTCAGCGCAGCTGCGCGTCCAGCTTCTGGATCAGCGCCGCATAGGTCCGGCCCGCCAGGTCGATGGTGTGGCCCTCGACCGCCTCTATGGCGTCGTCCTTGGAGTGGATCACGCGGAAAACCTGCGGCACGAAGCCCTCGGCCAGACCGTTGTTCTCGCCGCCGTTGAAGGCCAGCCACATCTGGTGGGCGCCCACCTCGTCCTGGAAACCCAGCGAAACGACCGGCGCGCCCGCCGCCGAAAAGGCCCGGTCGTCGGACGGCGGATATTCAGGGAAGCCGACGCACTGCATGGCGCGCTCGGCGCACAGTTCCTGCACCGCGCGGGTGACGAAGGCGGACTGCGCCCCGTTGTTCTGGCCATACATCAGGGTGTCGCCATAGGCGGCGATGTCGGAGTTCACCACGGCGGCGATATTGCTGATCCCGTGCGCCTCGATCCACTTCTTGGCGCCGATCAGCCCCAGTTCTTCCTGATCGAAGAAGATGATGCGGATGCGGTGCGACAGCGGCGCCTCACGCAGCACCTTGGCCGCCTCGATCAGGGCGACGACCGATCCGGCGTTGTCGATTACGCCCTGCGACATCGTCCCGTCGCGCAGTTTCACCGCGTCATAGTGGGCGGTCAGCAGGATTTCCTTCGGCCCGTCGCCGATCGTCACGATGACGTTTGAGCCCTGCATCGGCCCGCCCCGGCCGCCGCCCTCGAACGTCTCGACGGTCGGGGCGAAACCCTCGTCACGTAGCTGGCGCAACAGCACGTCCAGACGCGCGGCGTTGGACGGCTGCACAAAGGCGCCGACCTGTTCGTGCAGATCGGCGGCCCGGTTCTGGGCCAGTGACGGCGCCGCCGTCAGACAGGCGGCGGCCAGACAGGCCGCGCCGACAGCGGCTTTCAGGCGAAGATGAAACGACATGGAGAGGCCCCTTTTACGGGGCCCCACGCCCCGCGCTCGATGATCTGATTAAAGCGAAACCGGTCCAGATGCGACCGCATCCGAACTCAGCTCTTCAGCCGCCAGCCCGAACGGAACACCAGCCAGCAGGCCGCGCCCATCGCCACGGTCAAGACGGCGCTCATGACCACGCCGACCATCAGGCTGCCCTCGGCGTGGCCGATGAAGCCCGCCCGGAAGCCGTCGATCAGGTAGAAGAAGGGGTTGAACCTGCTGATGCTGGCGAACGGTTCAGGCAGGCTGTCGATCAGGTAGAAGGTGCCCGACAGGAAGGTCATCGGCATGACCACGAAGTTCTGCACCGCCGACAGATGGTCGAACTTCTCGGACCACAGCCCCGCCAGCACCCCGACCATACCCATCAGCAGGGAGGCGATCAGGCCGAACCAGACGATCAGGGCGATGTTGGCCAGCCCCAGCTTCGCAAACGGCATGACGCACAGCGCCGTCACCAGCCCCACGGCCACCCCGCGCGTCGCAGCGCCCAGGGTGAAACCGACCGTCAGCTCCAGCGGGCTGAGCGGCGGCGTCAGGAAGTCGGTCGCCGTGCCCATGATCTTGGCCTGGATCAGGCTGGACGAGGCGTTGGCGAAGGCGTTCTGCAGGATGGCCATCATGATCAGGCCCGGCGCCACGAACTCGGCGAAGGGCGTGCCATGCAGCGGCGGCCGCGCGCCCTTCAGCGCCACCACGAAGACCATCATGTAGAGCAGGGTCGTCACCACCGGCGCCGCCACCGTCTGGGCGCCCACCTTCCAGAAGCGGCGGACCTCTTTCAGGTAGAGGGTGCGCAGGCCCACCCAGTTGATCCCGTCATATCGGCGGGGTTGGGGCAGGCCTGAAGATCGGCTGTGAGGAGCGGCGGAAGAGGCGTCGGAACCGGCGGTCAGGTGCGTCATGCGGCCTCAGATGCGACAGCCAAGCCGGTTTCGCAAGGCATGGGGCCTGTGGATGACGCCCAAGAAATTGAGTCAAATCGGGACATTAACCATACTAGATGTAGTTTCTGTGGACAGGTGAATTCCCACATATTGCGTGTTTTAAGGGGTGATTTACGATTAGAGGCGTGATGAGGGGCCGAAATTCGGACTCCGGCACAAGATATTGAATCCGACTTCTCCCGGGAGGGCGACATGAACCCAGGCTGGACCGAAGACCGCGTCGGCGCGCTCAAGAAGCTGTGGCTGGAAGGCCAGTCAGCGAGCCAGATCGCCAAGGCCCTTGGCGGCGGCGTGACCCGCAACGCCGTGATCGGCAAGGTGCACCGTCTGGGCCTGTCGGGCCGGGCGGCGCCGTCGCAACCCGCGCGCACCACCTTCCGCCCCGCCCGTCCGCGCGCCGCCGCGCCGGCCGCGCCGGTGCAGGCCCCGTCGGCCCCGCGCCGCATCGAGGCTGTGGCTCCGCGCCCGGTCGTCGCTGCTCCGGCGGCGCAGGCACCGGCGCCGATCGCCGCCCCGGACCTGCCCGGCACCGCCACAGTGCTGACGCTGGGCGCCCACATGTGCAAATGGCCGATCGGCGACCCGTCGACCAGCGACTTCAGCTTCTGCGGCCGCCGCGCCTCGGAAGGCGTCTACTGCGTCGAACACGCCCGCGTCGCCTACCAGCCCCAGGTCCGCAAGAGCGCCAGCAAGGACGCCTCGTCCGACCTGGCCCGCAGCCTGCGCCGGTATATCTAAGTTCGCTATCGTTCGCCGCGCGGCGGCTCGCTGCTTGAGCTGAAGCGTGGCTATCGCTCGCGACGCTGCCGTTCTCTGCCTGAGCAGGGCAGCCGCCGCGTCGTCGGCTTTCGGCCCCACGGCCGACACGAACGCCTCTTACAGGGGCCGCCGTCCGCCCCGCCGCTTGCCGGCGGGCTCCGGGGCGGGACTGCGGTTCATCCGGGTTGACGCAGTCCCATCCCCCCTCGCCTCTGGCGAGGGGTTTTTTGTTTAGCCCTATCGCGCTTTGCGCTGCTTGAGAGTTTTTGCCGCCCTAACGCGCTTCGCGCTGCTTGAGAGCGGAGTTGGCCGCACAGCCGACCGCTTGCATCACGCCGCCAGCTTCACCATACCTCAGCCATGCTCGAGGTTTGCTCATGTCCGCGCTGAAGTCGGCCCTGTCGGTCGGCGAGGTTGCGCGACGCAGCGGCGTGGCCGTCTCCACCATCCATTTCTATGACGCCGAGGGCCTGATCGAAGGCTGGCGCACCGAGGGCAATCAGCGCCGATATCCCCGCGCCGTCCTGCGCCGCATCGCCATCATCCGCATCGCCCAGCGCGCGGGCATCCCTCTGGCGACGGTGCGCGAGGCCCTGACCGACCTGCCGCACGACCACACGCCCAACGCCGCCGACTGGCGCCGCTTCTCCGAGGCCTGGCGCGCCATGCTGCAGGAGCGGATCACCGCCCTGACCCAGCTGAGGGATCAGATCACCAGTTGCATCGGCTGCGGCTGCCTGTCGCTGGACGAATGCCCGCTGCGCAACCCCGACGACGTGCTGAGTCTGGAGGGGCCGGGGCCGCGACATCTGATCCCGCCGGTCTGACCGCCGCGCGCTTGACCTCAAGTCTACTTGAGGTTCTAAAGACCCATCGGCTTGCGGCAGCCCTGCCGCCTCCTTGAGAACCGATATGACCGACACGCCCAACGACGCCCCGCCGGGGTGGAGCGCCCTTCTGACCGGGCGCAACGGCGTCTACGCCCTGGCTTTGGCGGGCGGCGTCGTCCTGCATTCCGTCAACATCTACATCGCCACCACCGTCATGCCTTCGGCGGTGCAGGACATAGGCGGACTGGACTTCTACGCCTGGACCACGACCCTGTTCGTTCTGGCCTCCATCCTGGCGGCGGCCCTGACCGCCCCGTTTCTGCGCGCGACGGGCCCCCGCGCGGCCTATGCGGCGGCGGCCCTGATCTTCGCGAGCGGCTCGCTGATCTGTGCGCTGGCGCCCTCCATGCCGGTGATGCTGGGCGGCCGCTTCATTCAGGGGTTCGGCGGCGGCCTGCTGTACGCCCTGGCCTACGCCGTGACCCGCATCGTCTTCCCCGAGGCTCTGTGGGGCCGGGTCATAGGCGTCATTTCGGCCATGTTCGGCGTCGCCACCCTGATCGGCCCGGCGGTCGGCGGTCTGTTCGCCGAGATGGGCGCCTGGCGGCTGGCTTTCGGCTCGCTGGTCCCGGTGGCGGCGTTGTTCATCCTGCTGGCCCTGACCACCCTTCCGGGGCGCGACGGAGCGCAAGACGGCGGCGGCCGTCTGCCTCTGCTCCAGTTGGTCCTGCTGTCTGGAGCGGTGCTCAGCGTTTCGGCCGGAAGCCTGTCGCCGCTGCTGGCATGGAACCTGACCGGATTGGGCGCTGCGGTCGCTCTGGTCGTCCTGATCGCCGTCGTAGACGGACGTTCGCAGGCGCGCCTTCTGCCGCGCCGCTCGTTCAGCCTGAAGACGCCGCTGGGCGCGCTCTATCTGACCATCGCCCTGCTGATGGCGGGAATGCAGGCGGAGATCTTCGTACCCTATCTGCTTCAGACCCTGCACGCCCAGTCGCCGCTGTGGGCGGGGTATCTGGCCGCCCTGATGGCCTTCGGCTGGACCTTCGCCACCCTGGTCAGCAGCCGTTGGCAGGGCGGATCGGGCACGCGCCTGCTGTTCGCCGGTCCTGTGTTGATGTTGGGCGGGCTGATCCTGATGTCGGTCTTCCTGCCGATTGAAACGGCTGGAGGCGCAGGCGTGCTGGCGGGCGTGTGTCTGGGCCTGTTTCTGGTCGGTTTCGGCATCGGCTTGGTCTGGCCTGCGCTGGTGACGCGCGTGTTCCAGAACGCCCCTGATGACGAGCGCGACCTGACCAGCGGCGCCATGACCACCGTCCAGCTGTTCGCCATCGCCATGGGCGCGGCGGGCGCAGGCATGATCGCCAACGTCGCCGGGATCGCGACGCCGGGCGGGGTCGAGGGTGCAGCCTCGGCCGCCTTCTGGCTGTCGGCCGTCTTCGCCATCGCGCCGATCCTGGTACTGTTGCTGACGCCGCAGCTGTTGCGGCTGACGGCGGCGCGGCGCGGCTAGTTCAGGACACGCCGGGAATCCGGCACGTCCAGGCTGAAGGCCGGGATGGCGGCTTCGAACATCCGGCCTTCAGCGTCCTGCATGAAATAGGCGCCGACCATCGAGCCCGAAGGCGTCGTCAGCGGGCAGCCCGAGGCGTAGGCGTAGCTGTCGCCTGCCTCGATCAGCGGCTGTTCGCCGACCACGCCGGGGCCGCGCACCTCCTCGACCCGGCCCAGCGCGTCGGTGATGGTCCAGCGCCGGGCCACCAGCTGCACCGGGCCGCCGCTCAGATTGACGATCTCGACCTGATAGGCCCAGACCCAGCGCCCTTCGGCCGGGTCCGACTGGCCCGCCAGATAGGAGGGGCGGACGCGAACGACGACGCCTTCGGTCTCGGCGGAGTAGGCAGGAGCGGAGTGCATGCGCTATATGCAGCCCGCCGTGCGCGGGGTTCAAGCGTCTGTCTTCTTTGACGCGCTACACAGACGACGAAATCCGTGTGAGAACAGGACGGCATGACCCGCTTTCAGTTTCCCGACCAGCCCGGCATCCTTCCCTTCCAGGGCATTGAGACCCTGATCGCGACGGGCGCCATCGCTTCCGACACCCCGTTCGATGTCGATCAGGTCCAGCCCGCCAGCATCGACCTGCGCCTGTCGGATCAGGCCTGGCGCGTGCGCGCGTCCTTCCTGCCCGGCCAGCGCAAGGTCGAGGAACGCATCGCCGACGTCGCCATGCACGCCATCGACCTGTCGGGCGGCTATGTCATGGAGAAGGGCTGCGTCTATATCGCCCGCCTGCAGGAACGCCTCAGCTTGCCCAAGGGGCTGAACGCCCGCGCCAACCCGAAAAGCTCGACCGGCCGCGTCGACGTCTTCGTGCGCCTGCTGACCGATCAGGGCGGCAGCTTCGACGATGTGGACGAAGGCTATGACGGCCCCCTCTATCTGGAAATCGCGCCCCAGACCTTCTCCATCCTGGTCAAGCCGGGCACGCGCCTGAACCAGCTGCGCCTCAAGGCGGGCGAACCGCCCAAGCTGGAGACCCGCAGCGTCGGCGTCGACCTGCGCGCGGGCGACAACGGCGTCGTCGGCTATCGCGGCCGCCGCCACGCGGGCGTGGTCAACATGGACCACATCGACGGCCACGACCCGCGCGACTTCTGGGAGCCGCTGACCCTGCGCCGCGGCGAACTGCTGCTGGACCCGGGCGAGTTCTACATCCTGGCCTCGTCGGACGATGTGGAGATCCCGGTCGATCAGGCCGCCGAGATGACCCCGATCGACCCCTCGGTCGGCGAGTTCCGCGTCCACTACGCCGGTTTCTTCGATCCCGGCTTCGGCACGGACGAAGCCCACGGCGCCGGGTCAAAGGGCGTGCTGGAGGTCCGCACCCACGACACACCCTTCCTGCTGGAGCACGGCCAGATCGTCGCCCGACTGGTCTATGAACCGCTGACGGAACGGCCCTCGCGCCTCTACGGCGAGGGCGGCAGCCACTACCAGAGTCAAGGCCTCAAGCTGTCGAAACACTTCCGCCCCTGGGGCTGACCGATCCTTCTCTCCTTGTGGGAGAAGGTGGGCGCCGGAGGCGCTCGGATGAGGGGTGTGAGCGCCTCGGCCTGAAGGGTTGTCTCCGCAGCGGACGCCAGAATTTTAGACGCCGCGCCGCCACCCCTCATCCGTCATGCTGCGCATGCCACCTTCTCCCACAAGGGGAGAAGGACCTAGGTCAGCCGGTTCGCCTTCCTCAGATCGGGGAAGACCCGCGCCCATATTCCGGTCGCGGCCAGGGCGCCGACGCCGCCGAACACCGCCGCGCCGATCGGGCCCAGCAGGCGCACCATGACGCCGGAATAGGCCTCGCCCAGCTCGTTAGAGGCGCCGATGAACAGCATGGACACCGACGACACCCGCCCGCGCATGTGATCGGGCGTGGCCAGCTGGATCAGGGTCTGGCGGATGTTGACGCTGATCATGTCCGCCGCCCCGCCCAGGAACAGCACGGCTCCCGACAGCCAGACGCTTTTCGACAGGCCGAAGATCAATGTGCAGACGCCGAACATGGCCACCGCCCCGAACATCCAGCGCCCGCCGTGGCGCACGATGGGAAAGCGGCTGAGATAGATGGCCATGACCAGGGCGCCG
Organism: Brevundimonas diminuta; assembly: GCF_039673845.1. Classification (GTDB taxonomy): domain Bacteria; phylum Pseudomonadota; class Alphaproteobacteria; order Caulobacterales; family Caulobacteraceae; genus Brevundimonas; species Brevundimonas diminuta_E. The sequence continues at coordinate 24,807 of NZ_JBDJMK010000013.1, forward strand.
ACGCCGAACGACGCCCGCAACAGGCCGAAGCCGACGGCGCCGACATGCAGGATGTCGCGCGCGAAGATCGGCGTCAGCAGCGCCACACCGGCCAGCAGGACGACGACCAGATCCAGCGAGATGGCGCCCAGCACGATCTTGGTCTTCCACACATAGGCCAGACCTTCGCGGACCTGTTGCACCGGACCCAGCTTGGACGGGTCGACCTGCGGCTTGCCGCGCGTGCGGATCAGCACAAAGCAGATGATCGCGATCAGGAACAGGCCGACAGAAAAGGCGTAGGCCAGCGGCACGGACAGGGCGACGATCACCCCGCCCAGCGCAGGTCCGGCGATGGCGCCGGTCTGGAAGGCGATGGATTGGGCGGCGATGGCGGGCGGCAGGGCCTTGCGCCCCACCACCATCGGCAGGAAGGCCTGACTGGCCGGGGCGAGGAAGGCGCGCGCCGCGCCGAAGACGGCGGCCACCGCCAGCAGACCCCACAGGGGCGGCGAGCCATGCAGCGCCATCATCAGGAAGGCCACCGCGCACAGGCCCTCGACCGCGTTCGACAGGGTCACCGTGTGCTTGCGGTCACGCCGGTCGGCCATGGCCCCGGCCGGAAGGGTGAAGGCCAGCAGCGGCAGGAACTGGCACAGGCCGACCAGCCCCAGATAGAGGCTGGCCTCTTCGATCGGGTGATCGCGGCGGGCGATCTCATAGACCTGCCACAACAGGGCCGAGGACTGGATCTGTATGCCCAGCACCGCCGCCAGCCGCCCCAGCCACAAAAGGCGAAAGTCGGCGATGGCCCAGGGACTGGACGGGCCGCCGTCATGAGGTTCAGTCGGCGGCTGGGGCGGAACGGTCGGAGCGGGGTCGATACTGTCTGTGGTCACGTTCTTCGCGGCGTCTTCGGATAGGGGGTTCCGTCGCGATGGAAGTATCGGTCGGCGCCCTGGGGCTGGATCATGTCGATGTCGGGATAGTCGCAGGCGTCCTCGGTCGGGCGACGGCTGCCGACCTCCAGCAGCACCGCTTCACGGCCGCTGCGGTTCTCGATCTTATGGCCGTTCGCAACCCCCGCCTTGAAGCCGGCGCAGTCGCCGGCGCGCAGGACGATCTCGCCCTCGTCCTCGATCAGGACAACCTCGCCCTCGATTACCCAGACGAACTCATCTTCGGCCGCGTGCCAATGACGCTGGCTGGACCAGGCCCCGGCCGGCAGACGCAACAGATTGACCCCGAACTGATCCAGACCGACCGCATCGCCCAGCCGCCACCGCCGCAGTGATTTGCAGGGGGCCGCGAATTCGTCGGGGTATCCGGTTCCATGGCGGGTCGGGGCGCTGTCGATGTCGATCTTGGGCACGGTTTTCGGGCCTTCTCGCGGGTGCAGGATATGCCTAAAGCATTAGGCCATGAGCGCCGCATCACAATCCGTCATCGATCCTGTCGAACTGACCCGCGACCTGATCCGCATTCCCTCCGTCACCCCCGCCGATGAAGGGGCGATGGACGTGCTGGAGCGCGCCCTGACGGGCCTTGGCTTCACCTGCCGCCGCATGGTGTTCGAGGGGCCGACCGGCGTCGGCCACGACGCGCGGATCGAGAACCTCTACGCCCGGCGCGGGACGGCTTCGCCCAACCTGTGCTTTGCAGGGCATACGGATGTGGTTCCGATCGGCGACCTGAAGGCCTGGAGCGCCGGACCGTTCGAGGGCGAGACGCGCGACGGCGTCCTCTATGGCCGGGGCGCCGTGGACATGAAGGGCGGCATCGCCGCCTGGGTCGCCGCCGTCTCGCGCGTGCTGGCGTCAGGAGACGTCGAGGGATCGCTGTCCTTCCTGATCACCGGCGACGAGGAAGGCCCGGCCCTGCACGGCACCAAGCGCGTGGTCCAGACTCTGGCCGCCGAGGGCGAGGTCATCGACGCCTGCGTGGTCGGAGAGCCGTCTTCCGCCCAGCATCTGGGCGACATGATCAAGGTCGGACGGCGCGGCTCGCTGAACACCTGGATCACGGTCCACGGCAAGCAGGGTCACGTCGCCTATCCCGACCGCGCCGCCAATCCGGCCCCGGTCGTGGCCCGCCTGCTGGCGCGCCTCGACGCCCATGTCCTCGACGATGGCTATCCGGAGTTCCCGCCCTCGAACCTTGAAATCACCACCATCGACGTGGGCAATCCGGCGACCAACATCATTCCGGCCGAGGCCAAGGCGCGGCTGAACATCCGCTTCAACCCGACCCATACGGGCGACGGCCTGATCGACTGGCTGAACCGCGAGGCGGGCGCCCTTCAGGCCGAGACGGGCCTGCAGATCGATCTGGAGCACATGTGCTCGGGTGAGGCCTTTTTGACCGAACCGGGCGTCTTCGTCAGCGCGGTGCAAGACGCGGTGGAGGCTGTGCTGGGCCGCCGCCCGGAAGCCTCGACCACCGGCGGCACCTCCGACGCCCGCTTCATCCGCGCCCTGTGCCCGGTGCTGGAGCTGGGCCTGGTCGGCCAGACCATGCACCAGGTCGACGAGCGCGTGCCCGAAGCCGAACTGCGCGCCCTGACCGACGCCTATGAGCGCGTCATCGTCACCGTTCTGGAGCGTCTGAAGCCCTGATCCGCAGGGTCATGTCACAATCCGGCGGCCTGTCTCGTCATGAAGGGATACGTCCCCAAGCCACAGGAGCCACGACATGACCCCGCGCATAACCAACCCCGCCAAGGCTGCCCCCGAAACCTATCAGGCGATGGTGCGGCTGGAACAGGCCGTCGCCGCCAGCGGTCTGGAACACAGCCTGCTGGAGTTGATCAAGATCCGCGTCTCTCAGATCAACGGCTGCGCCTATTGCCTGCACATGCACACCGCCGACGCCCGCGCGGCGGGTGAAGACGAGGTGCGGCTGCACCTGCTGGCGGCATGGCGGGAATCCTCGCTGTTCAGCCCGCGCGAACGCGCCGCCCTGACCTGGGCCGAGAGCCTGACCCGCATTGAGCAGTCTCAGGCGTCCGACGCGGACTACGCCGCGCTCAAGGCCCAGTTCAGCGAGACAGAGCAGGTGAACCTGGCCTTCGCCGTCGGAGCGATCAATGTCTGGAACCGGCTCGCCGTCGGCTTCCGCTCGGCCCATCCGGCAGGCCCGGCGCGTGTCGCAGCCTGACCCCGTCACGGAGGCCTTTGAGGCGCATCGGCCGAGGCTGACGCGTCTGGCCTATCGGATGCTCGGCTCTGTGGCCGAAGCCGAAGACGTGGCGCAGGACGCCTGGCTACGATGGAGCCGCATCGACCCGACCGAAATCCACGAGCCCGGCGCCTGGCTGACGCGCACCACGACCCGTCTGGCGCTGGACCGATTGAAGTCCGCCCGGATGCAGCGCGAGACCTATGTCGGCGCCTGGCTGCCCGAGCCGTTGATCACCGGGCCTGCGTCAGGCGTCGAGGACTTCGCCGATGATCTGACCCTGTCGCTGATGACGGCGATGGAGCGCTTGTCGCCGTTGGAGCGCGCGGCCTTTTTGCTGCACGACGTCTTTGATGTCGACTTTGACGAGGTGGCGACGACCCTTGAGCGCGACCCTGTTTCCGTGCGGCAGTTGGCCAGTCGCGCACGCCGCCATATCCAGGCCGCCCGCCCCCGCTACGCCGCCAAACCAGAGGAAGGGGAGCGTCTCGCCCACGCCTTCTTTGAGGCTGCGAAGTCCGGAGACACCACCGCCCTCAGCGCGCTTCTGACGGCGGATGTGACGCTGAGATCGGATGGCGGCGGCAAGGTCATCGCCTTCCACAACGCCATTCACGGCGCGCCGAAACTGCTGCGTCTCTATGCCGGGCTGCATCGCAAATATGGCCACGAAGGCTCTGAGATGATCCGGCCGGTCTGGATCGATGGCCTGCCCGGCTATGTCAGCCTGGAACGCGGGCGAATCCTACAGACAACGGCGCTGACTATCGTCCAAGGCCAGATCGCCGAGGTCTTCATCACCCGCAACCCGGACAAGCTGGCGCACATCGCGGCTCTATTGAGTGAGACGCCGCCTGCCTCAGCCTAACGGCAGGCGTCGACCCATACGGCGTCGGTCAGATCGGCCATCCGCTCAGGGCCGATGTGGACGGCCGAGTGGATGGCGCCGGCCGCCGGGATCACCACGTCCCACGCCTTCAGCGACACGTCGCAATAGACCGGCAGCGGCGTCGCCAGGCCGAAGGGGCAGACCCCGCCGACCGGGTGGCCCGTCACGCCCTCGACCTCCGCCAGATCCAGCATTTTCACCTTGCCGCCGAAGGCCGCCTTGGCCTTGGCGTTGTCCAGACGCGCATCGCCTGTCGTGACCAGAAGCACGATCCGGTCGCCCGCGCGCAGCGACAGGGTCTTGGCGATCTGTCCCGGCTCGACGCCATGGGCGGCGGCCGCCTCGGCCACGGTCGCAGTGCTGACATCCAGTTCGATGATGGAGATGTCGGGCGCCTTCTGCGCGAAGAAGGCGCGGACGCTGTCCAGACTCATGGCTTTTCCGCCGCCGCTTCCAGTCGGGCGATGCGGCGGTCCATGTCGGCGACCTGTTCCTTCAGCCTGCGGGCCTCGGACGCCATGTCGACCGGCGTGCCGTCCTCATAGGTCAGCTGCGCGCCCTTTTCGATCAGGTCGAGGCGGTAGAGGGCCGTGACACGCGTCGCCCTGAAGCGCTCCAGCTCGCTCTCGCTGGTGATGACGCGGGCCATGTCAGCGCGCCGCCACGACGATGACTTCGACAAGGTAGTCGGGCGTGGCCAGCTTCGCCTCGCAGGTGGCGCGGGCGGGCGGATTGGCCGGATCGACCCAGGCGTCCCAGACCGCGTTCATCGCCTCGAAATCGGCGATGTCGGCCAGCCAGACCTGAGCGGACAGGATCTTCGACTTGTCGCTGTCGCATTCGGCCAGAAGGGCCTCGACCTCGGCCAGCGCGGTGCGCGTCTGGTCGGCGACGTCCTGACCGGGCTCTCCGACCTGTCCGGCCAGATAGATGGTCTGGCCGTGGATCACGGCCTGGCTCATGCGGCGGTCGGGCTGGATGCGGGTGATCATGGCGGCTCCTTTGCGCTTGAGGCCGGACTTAACGCGGCGCGGCGGGCGCTCCAAGGGCAAAGGCCGACGGCGCCGTCTTCCTAAACGCGAAAAGCCGTGCCACAGGAAGCGCCATGGAAACGATCCGCATCGAGAACCGCATCGGCGTGCGCGCCACGGCCGAACGCATCTGGGACGTGCTGACGGACTTCGACGGCTGGCGCCGCTGGAATCCGCATGAGGTGGAGGTCCAGGGCAAGCTGGGCTTCGGGGCGCCCATCAACCTCACCGAGCGCCTGCCCGACCTGGGCGAGCGTCAGGTGCAGGCGCAGCTGGGCGAGTGGGAGCCCAACGCCCAGCTGGTCTGGGTCGAACGGCGCGGCTTCCTGTTCCGCACCCTGCGTTACTATGAGATCGAGGAGCTTGAGCGCGGCGCCTGCATCATCTCGCACGGCACGGTCTTCACCGGCCTGCGCGCCGAGCTGTTCCACGACAAACACCGCGCCCGCATCCGTCCCGCCTATCAGGCCATCAGCGAGGCCCTGAAGCGCGTGGCGGAAGAAGGCTGAAACGGGCGCTTCAGCGGTTCGCCATCATATCCTGAATGTTGATGATGGCCGGGCCCAGGATCACCACGAACAGCACCGGCAGGAAGAACAGGATCATCGGCACGGTCAGCTTGGCCGGCAGGGCGGCGGCCTTCTTCTCGGCGGCGGCCAGACGCAGGTCGCGGTTTTCCTTGGCCATGACGCGCAGCGCCGATCCCAGCGGGGTGCCATAGGTCTCAGCCTGGGTCATGGCGGTCGCCACAGCCTTGATGCCCGGATGCTGGGTCCGCTTGGCCATGCCTTCATAGGCCATGCGGCGGTCCGGCAGGTAGCTGAGCTCAGCCGACAACAGGGACAGCTCTTCGGCCAGTTCGATGGACTGGCTGCCCACTTCCTGACTGACCTTCTGGATGGCGGCCTCGATCGACATGCCCGATTCCACGCAGATCAGCAGCAGGTCCAGCGAGTCCGGAAAGGCCGCCATGATCGAAGCCCGCCGCTTGTCGATCATGTTCTTCAGATAGATGTTCGGCGCATAGAAGCCGACGCCCGCCGCCCCCACGACGATGGCCATATAGGTGGTCACAGGCAAATCCGGCTTGACCACGCCGAACAGATAGAAGGCCGTCAGTCCCATCAGGATGAAGGGCGTGGCGAAGCGGAAGAAGTAGAAGGTGTTCAGCGGCCCCGGTCCGCGAAACCCGGCCTGGGCCATGTTGTCGGCCACCTTGGGGTCTTCCAGCAACTTGATCAGGTTCAGGCGCTTGACCACCCGGCTGCGGAAACTGTCGTCGGTCTGGCGCAGGCCCGACCCTTCGCCGCCGCGAATGGCCTGACGCGACCGGCGACGCAGCTCCTCGCGCCGTTCGCCGACGGCCTTCATCCGGCGATCCAGCCGTGCGCCGCCCCCGACAAAGGACGACAGCAGGGTCAGGACGCTGGCGAAGACGGCCACGCCGACGCCCACGCTCAGCAGGTTCTGCGGGTCGGTGATGAAACGCATGAAGCCGTTCATGATCGCCGTCTCCGTCTCAGAACTTGAAGGAAATCATGCGCTTCATCACGAAGACGCCGATCCCCATCCACAGGCCTGCGCCCAGCAGCATCAGCTGGCCCCGGATGTCGGTGAACATCAGCATCATATAGCCGGGACTCGACAACAGAACGAGGATCATGACCGCCGGCGGCAGGGAGGCGATGATGCCGGCCGAGGCTATGGCCTCCGAAGACAGCGCCTTGATCTTCTCGACCATCATCCGCCGGGCGCGCAGCACCGCCGTCAGGTTGCCGAGCGCCTCGGCCAGGTTGCCGCCCGACTTCTGCTGGATGGCGATAACAATGGAGAAGAACTTCAGCTCAGGCGTCGGGATGCGCTCATACATCTTGTCTAACGCCTGTGCGAGCGTCAGACCCACGCCAAGTCCCTCGACCAGAGAGCGGAATTCTCCGGCCAGCGGCTCGGGGCTTTCGCGGGCGATGATCTTGAAACACTCATGAACCGGCAGGCCGGTCTTGATGCCACGCACAAGAATGTCGACCGCATCGGGAAAGGCCATGGAGAACTTCTTCATCCGCGCCTTGGCCTTCATACCCACAAGCCAACGCGGCAGGCCCAGCCCCATGACGACGCCGACGCCCAGCGCCAGGATGATGTTCGCGCCCAGACCCAAGGCGATCAGGACGCCCACTAGTCCCGCAACGACGCTGATGATGATGAAGACGCGCATCGACATCTTCAGCCCCGCCTGCTTCAGCTTGGCGCTCATCGTCATGCGCGCCTTGCGTTCGCGCCGGTCGAGCTCTTTCAGCTGAAGCATGATCTGCTTGCGACGGGCCTCGGGCGTGTTGGCAACGGCCGCGCGTTTGGCGTTGGCCACGGCTTCGGCGCGGACGCCGCCGATGGTCTTGGCGCGCTTGACGGCCTGATCCGAGGCGTCATCGCCGCTGACCAGCACCCAGCCCACGCCGCCGATGGTGATGAAGGCCAGAACCGCCGCAAGGATCGGAAGCAGCATGACCCCTACTCCGCCGCGTCCAGGGCCTCGGCCAGTTCCCGCTCCAGCCCGTAATAGCGGGCGCGGTCCCAGAAGCGCGGGCGGGCGATGCCGGTCGAGCGGTGGCGGCCGGTGATGCGGCCATCCGCATCCTCGCCGGTGATCTCATAGACGAACAGGTCCTGGGTCACGATGACATCGCCTTCCAGCCCCACCACCTCGGTGATGTGGGTGATGCGGCGCGAACCGTCGCGCAGGCGGGCGGCCTGAACGATGACGTCGATCGAGCCGACGATCATCTCGCGAATGGTCTTGGACGGCAGGCCGTAGCCGCCCATGGTGATCATCGATTCCATCCGGCTGATGGCTTCACGCGGGCTGTTGGCGTGCAGCGTGCCCATCGAACCATCGTGGCCGGTATTCATGGCCTGCAACAGGTCGAAGGCCTCAGGGCCGCGCACCTCGCCCACGATGATGCGTTCGGGGCGCATCCGCAGACAGTTCTTTACCAGATCGCGCATGGTGATCTGGCCCTGCCCCTCAAGGTTCGGTGGCCGGGTTTCAAGGCGCACCACGTGCGGCTGCTGCAGCTGAAGTTCGGCGGCGTCTTCGCAGGTGATGACGCGCTCGGTCGGGTCGATGAAGGCCGTCAGGGTGTTCAGCAGGGTGGTCTTGCCCGACCCCGTCCCGCCCGAGATGACCAGATTGCATCGCGAGGCGCCGATGACGCCCAGAACCCGCGCGCATTCCGGACTGACGGAGTCATACTCCACCAGATTGCGCATCGTCAGCTTGTCTTTCTTGAACTTCCGGATCGTCAGCGTCGGCCCATCGATGGCCAGAGGCGGGGCGATGACGTTGACACGGCTGCCGTCGGGCAGACGGGCGTCGCAGATGGGGCTGGCTTCATCGACGCGGCGGCCGACCTGGGAAACGATCCGCTGGCAGATGTTCATCAGCTGGGCGTTGTCGCGGAAACGCACATTGGTCAGCTGCACCTTGCCGCCGACCTCGATGAAGACGCGTCCTGCGCCATTGACCATGATGTCGGCGATGTCGTCGCGCGACAGAAGGGGTTCCAGCGGCCCATAACCGAGGACGTCGTTCAGGATGTCCTGAACCAGATGTTCCTGCTCGGCCACCGACATGGAGACGTTCTTGATCGCCACCAGTTCGGCGACGATGTCGCGGATTTCCTCGGACGCCGTCTTCTGATCCAGCTGCGCCAGCTGGGCCAGATCGATGGTGTTCATCAGGGCGTTGAAGATGGTCGTCTTCGTCGCGTGGTAATAGTCGCTCTGCTCGCGCACGATTTCAGCGACGGCCTGCGCCTTTTTCAGCTGCTCCAGCCCGGCCGTGGCGCGAGGCCCCGAAGCGGCGGACGGCGGCGCCGCCTGCGGCTTGCGTCCGGACAGCCCGTCCAGCGCATCCAGCCGGTCGCTGCGCGGCGTCGCCGCAGACGGAACGGTTGGCGGCGCGACGACCGGCGGCGGCGCCAGCGGATCAAGATCTTCGGCCGAGAAGCCGTCGACAGGTTCAGGCGCGCGGCGACGCGGCGCCTCGGCCACATCCGCGCCCGCCGCAACCGGCCGGGGGGCGACGGACACCTGCCCCGGCTGCGCTGTCCGCTTGCCGAACATCCGCTAGGACTTCCTGCCGAACAGGGAGCCGAGCAGAGAGCCGCCCCCCGCCTTCGCCGTCGATCTGACCCGCGCTGCGCCGCGCGCGGGGGCGGCGGGCAGTTCGCGGCGCGTCACGATCTGCGCCAGAGTCTCGAACGCCTCTGAGGTCTTCGTCTTCGCAGCGGATTCGACGATCATCTGGCCGTTATTGGCCGCCGCGCCGAACACCTTGGCGTCGAAGGGAATGGTCAGGCTGGGGTGAACCCCCAGGGCCGCGCCGAAATCCTTGGCCGGTATTTCAGGCCGTCCGGGCATCCCGACCTGGTTCAGCACCAGACGCGGCGGGGCGTCGTTGGGCCGCCCCTGTTTGATCAGGTCGATCATGTTCTTGGCGTTGCGCAGCGAAGCCAGATCAGGCGTCGCCACCACCACCACCTCATCCGCGGCGATCAGCGCCCGTCGCATCCAGCCGGACCACAGATGCGGCAGGTCCAGCACCACAAAGGGCGCCGTCGAACGGATGCGGTTGGTGACTTCCTCAAAGGCCTCGGCGCCGATGTCCCAGTCCGTCTCGAGCGTGGCGGGCGCCGCGAACAGGCTCAGCTTATCGGTGCAGCGGACCATCATCCGGTCCAGCAGGGTGGCGTCCAGACGATCCGGGCGGCTCAGGGCGTCCGCCACGCCGTTCAGTGGATCCTGATTGAAGTCCAGCCCCGCCGTGCCGAACGGCAGGTCATAATCGACGATGACGGTGTTGACGCCGATCCGCTCGCTCATCGCATAGGCGGTGTTGTGCGCTACGGCCGAGGCGCCTGCCCCGCCGCGAGCGCCGACAAAGGCGATGGTCCGGCCGACGAAAGGCTGGCTGGGATCGGAGAACAGACCGCCGATGGCCGCGATCAACTGCAGCGGCTGAACCGGCGCCACCAGATATTCGCTGACGCCCCGGCGCATCAGTTCGCGGAACAGCAGGATGTCGTTGGTGGCGCCGATGATGACGACCTTGGTGCCGGAATCGCAGACCTCGGCCAGTTGGTCGATCTCGGACAGCAGGTCCTGCGGCGCCTTCAGGCTTTCAACGATGATCAGCGGCGGCGTCGGCTCGGCCTGATAGGCCTCGATGGCCGCCTGCACCCCGCCCAGCCGGATCTGGGTCGTGGCGCGCGTCATGCGACGGTCCTGCCCCGCGCGCTCGGCCGCGTCGGCCGTGTCCTGACGCTCAGCGAAAATATGCACGCCGATGCGCGGGATGGACACCTCGACAAAGGCCGGGCCCCCGGTCGTCAGGGCCGCCGCCGTTTCCAGCGCTGGCATACTCGCCGCGGGAGGCGGCGCCGTTACCATTGGCGCAGGCGTGTCAACCGCCGGCCGGCGCACGTCCTGCATCAAATTCAGCGGATCGAAAGCCTCTCCTGTGACTGGCGCCGAGGTCAATCCATGCGTTCCACCCAAATCCATGAACTCATCATCGAGATCATAGCCGTCCAGAGGGTCGACCGCCTGAGAAGGAAAAGGCTTGGGCGCGGTAGTCATTGCACGGCCTGAGAGATCTTGGCTCGAGCAATCAGCGGCTCGCGCTGAGACGAAACCTGAGCGCCCTCGCGGTATTTATCGAAGACAACCGTGCGCCGGTTCATGTCCGACGGGTCCATGGCGCGCGGCGCGATGATGTCGCGAGGATTGGCGATCTGTGCGGCCAGGTTGGCATTCACCGCGCAGCCGAAATTGGAGGCCGACTGATTGTCTCCGGTCCGTCCCAGATTACCCCATTGCGTCCCGCATTGCGGGACGACAGCGCGGACCGTCTCGAACCCGGCCAGAACCGGCGCACGCGGATCTGGCGCATCATAACCCGCCAGTTGAACGCGATCACTCGGCACGCCAGCCGCCTCAAGCGCCGCCCGGATGTTCCATGCCGTACGGGTCGCCGCAGGGTCACCGCCTGCAGGCGCCTCGATCACCAGCATCGGCGCGCCCTCTATGGCGAAGCGGCCGATCAGAGCATCCAGCGCCGCGTGCTGATTAGGCGACAGGCCCGTCTCGTGAACAGCCAGAGCGATGCGGTCCAGACCTGGTTCAACCTGAAGGGCGAACCGCGACGTCGGCGTCAAGGGCGGCTCACCGCCCAAACTGGCAGGTCCGCCGACGCAACCGCTCAACGCAAAACCAAGGACAAGAACAGAGATGGAAGCAGTTCGGATCATGGCGCTCACTCGATCACATAGCCGACGGGACCGCGCCAACCGGCGCCTGCCTGAACGGTCGGTGCGGGCGATCCATAGACCTGGTTCAACTGGCCGAAGAAAATAGTCTGTGCGTCATGCGCGATACGCAGCCCATCGGCTGGCGTCTGCATCCGGTCCGGCGACGTCGGCGTGACGATATAGGGCTCGACGATAACCACCAGTTCCGTCTCACCCATCAGATAGTCGCGTGAGCGGAACAGTTGCCCCAGCACCGGCAAGTTGGTCATCCCCGGCAGGGCGTCCACGCTCTGGCGCGTCGATTCCTGCAACAGGCCCGCGATCATCATCGACCCGCCCGAGGGCAGCTCAATCGTATTCTCGCTGCGTCGCACATTCAGACCCGGCAGGGTGATGGAGGACGGCGTTCCCGCGCCAATGGTCAAGCCGCCCTGCGGCGTCAGTTCGGAGACCTCGACCTTAACCTGCAGGCTGATACGCCCCTCGGACAGGACGACCGGCCTGAACGACAGACCGACACCATATGGCTTATATTCGACCGTGATTTGTCCTTCACGGTCGCGGCCGGTCGGGACCGGGAATTCACCACCGGCCAGGAAGCTGGAAGCCTCTCCGTTGACCGAAGTCAGGTTCGGTTCGGCCAGCATTCGCACCAGACCCACACGCTCAAAAGCCTTGAGCATGGCCTGACCCTTGTTCAGGCCATCAGAACCAGGCCCAGTGCTGGACTGGGCCGTATCCCAGTTGGAAGGATCGCCCGGGCTGCCGTCGACGGTCACAGGGCACAGCGAACCGTCTGGCCATGGCGGACCACAGGGCATCTGCATCTGAAAGTTCTTTGTCGTGTCACGTGTGATGCCGCCTGTAATGCCGCCCAGCAGCGACCCGTTGACGCCCCAGGTCGCACTGTTCCCTAGAAGCCATTGCGTATTACCGACTCGACCGATCACGGCCTGAGTGTCGAACCCCAGTTGCTTGATGGCGCTGCGCTGAACCTCGACCACGCGAACCTTCAGCGTCACCTGATCCGATCCGGCGACGGCGATCATGTTCATGACCTTTTCCGGCCCGCTGACGAAGGCGCGCGCCACCTGTGCGGCGCGATCCGCCTCGACCGGACTGGCGGCGACCCCGGTCAGGATAATGCTGTCATTGACGGCCTCAGCCCGCAAATTGGATCCGGGCGCGACACGACTCAGCGTGTCCTGAAGCGCGCTGACCCCCGCATCAACACGGACCCGCAGCGCCAGGATGGTGCGTCCGGCAGCGTCCAGAAAGACAGCATCTGTTTCGCCGCCTGCCAGGCCGATCATAGTGATCCGCCGGGGCGAGTGCAGCATGGCCTCCGCCACCGTTGGATTGGAGACGATGACGTCACGCGCATCCGCAGGCAGGTCGATCGCAAAGGACGAGCCGCGCGGCAAGTTGACCATCTGCGGCGCTGATCCAGCGGTGATGGAGGCCCGCGTCTGCGCCCACGCCCCGCCAGACGCCGCAAAGCCGCCCAAGGCGATCATGACGGCGCACGCAGCGGCAGAGAAACGTTTCATGCCGGATCGTTCCATCGCTGTTCTCATGGCGTCGTCACCGTCTCGACCTGCCCCTCGCGATAGATGCGCACCGTCGAACCGCCGGCAGCCGCCGGTCCGCGCATCGTGCCCGGCACATGGCCCGACGGTCCGGCCGTATCGGCATACGATCGCAACACCAGCGACAGGTCCCCCTCCGAACGCGCCAGGGCCAAAACCTCAGCGTCCCGCCCCGTAACAGCCAGAGTCGCCGTGGCGCCGACAACGGCCTGCTCATCGGCGGCTGCCCGGGTGCTCTGATCGATAGCCAGGACCTTGACGTTTCGCATGACCGTGGCCGTGGCGTATCGCGGGCCGCTGACATCGGTCGAGTTAGACTTGATCTCACGGGTCAACAGCACATCGACGCGGTCGCCGGGCAAGATGAACCCCCCCGCCGCCGTCTCGACTGTCACGCTGATGGCCATGGCCCTCATGCCCGGCTCCAGATAGGCCGCCATATAGCCGCTGTCGCCCGCCCGCACGATCTTGCGCGCCACCAAAGGTTCTCCGGCCAGGATGGGTTCGCGCACGACCGCGCCGATATAGTCCGACTTGGCGCCCGCAGTATTGATTTCCGTAACGGCCTTCACGGCCTTTTCGACGACACCGCTCTTGTCGGCGTCCACCGCTTCGTTTTCAGCGGCAGCACCTTCTGCCGGTACCGGCGTCGTTGCGCCCTCAGTGATAAAAAGAGGATTCAGTTCGTCGAGCGGCCAGTCTTTCCAACTCAGATCGGCCTCGACCAAACGGCGGCCCGGCTCCAGGTCGCGGGCGGCCACAAGAACCTTGGCCATGGAACGGGTCTCGACGGCGGCGGATGTCGCTGTATCCGGCGCTCCGGAAGACCCCATGGCGCGCACGACCAACGCCAGCCCGATGGCCGCGAGGGCTGCAACGCAGATGACGGCGATCTTGGCGGGCTTCATGGACGGTCTCCGGCGAGCGCAACGGAAACCCTATCCAGCCGCCACTTGCCATTAACCATTCTGCCGGAGCGAGGTTAACGCGTCCCTAAGCGGGACAGTCCTTAGCGAACAACGTCATCAACCGGCGATGAAGGCCGCCATCAGTGGGCTGGACGGATAAGCGAGCAAGGCGCCGATGGCGATCGCAACGCCGTAGGGAATGTCGCCTTTCGGCTGCATCAAGCGCACGACCCAGCCGGGCCCGGTCTGGGCGAAAAACGGCAGATGACTGCGCGCCGTCATCAGCATCAGGCAGAAGCCGCCGCCAGCAATTGCCGTATAAAGAACAAAGGGCAGACCTGCGGACGCTCCCATCCACAACATGGACGCCGCCAGAAGCTTGGCGTCACCTCCGCCGATCCAGTTCATCGCAAACATGCCCATGCCGACCAATAGCGCAGCCACGGCGAGCCCAGTCGAAACCCCGACGTCGCCCAGCGGCAGCCCCATCATGAAAGCGGCAGGAAAAAAGCTGATGATCAGCAGACCTGAAATCCAGTTCGGGATTTTCATGGTCACGACATCATGCAGAGCAGCCACAACGGCGAAAACAGGCAGAAGCATCAAAGCCAGAGACAGGTCTTTCATGCACGCGTTTCCAATTCTGTGCGCAGCCTATTCAGCGAGTTTACAAACTCGAAAATATGGGGACCAACGGCTGAAACCGCTGGTCCCCATAAACCTTACTTAGCCGTATTGGCCTTATCCAGCTCGGTCGAAACCTTCGTGAAGGTGTTCTTCAGGCTGCCGCTCATCGTGCCTACGACACCAATAATCGCAACAGCGATCAGAGCGGCGATCAGGCCATACTCAATAGCCGTAGCACCGGATTCGTCTTTGGCGAAGCGAGTAACAAAGTTACGCATCTGCTGTCTTCCTTCTGTATAAATAACGAGCATTGAAACCCATCATCAGGGTCGTCGGTTATGCCCTCTTGACCCCCGTTTGCATGAAGACAATGCGCCGACACGCCTTAAGAGCAGGTAAAATATCACCCCCATCGACAATTATTGATGGTTACTTGCCCGTTTACCTAATTCAGTCACTCAATATGCCTCGGCGTCGAATTTCAGATTTTCTTGACCTTTAAGCGTCAGCATTACGGTTAAGCGCCACGCGCACATTTCAACCGAAGCCTGGGCCTTGTGAAGGAAACCTGCCATGCGCCTATCCCACGTCATCGCCGGCCTCAGCCTGGCAACGACGCTGACCGCAGGCGCATCGGCACAGGCGCAACAGGCTCCTCTCGACGTGCCGATCAACCAAGCGACCCAGGTGCAATTGCGCGCCCCCGCCGGATCGGTCATCGTGGCCAATCCCCGGATCGCGGATGTGGCCGTCACCGACGCGCGCACCCTGTTTATAACCGGCAAGAGCTACGGGCTGACGGAAATCATCGCGGTCGACGCTTTGGGGCGCCCGCTGTTCCGGCGCCAGGTCATGGTCAGCCCCGGCGAGACTGGCTCCGTGCGCGTCTGGCGCGGCGGCGAAGCAGTCGATGTTGCGTGCGGGACCCGCTGCGCTCCGGCTGGTCGCGGCGCTACAGCGCCCTGATCTTCATGCGCTATGGGTCGGACCTGATACGCAACCTCTCTTCCAGGCGCCGCCGGGAAGGCTCCACGGCGGTTGAGTTCGCCCTGGTGGCCCTGCCCTTTTTCCTGTTGCTTTTCGGCATACTGGAAATCGGCATGATGCTGCTGGTCGACGCCTTATTGGAAACCGCAGCGTCGAACACCAGCCGCCAGATCCGCACCGGCCAGGCTCAGACCAAACAGCTCAAGCCCGAAGACATTAAGGCGCATCTATGCGCCAATATGAGCGTTTTCTCTGGCGAGTGCTCCCGCCGCGCCTACGTTGACATCCGCGTCCTCGACGACTTCACCAGCAAGCCGAAGGACGATCCCATGGAATCAGGCGTCCTCGATCCCGACGCTCTCGAATACCAACCCGGCGCCCCGCGCGAACGGGTTCTGGTGCGCATCTGGTATGAGCATGCCATCCACACGCCCTTCATCGCTCAGGCTGTGTCTCGCACCAAGGATGGGCGCGTGATGCTGACGACCGCCCTTGCGTTCCGTAACGAGCCTTACTGATGCGAGACAAGCGCCTGACGGATATGCCGAAACAGTTGCTGCGTGATCAGAGAGGCGTCTCTGCAATTGAGTTCGCCTTGATCGCACCAATGATGATCCTGATCTATTTAGGACTGGTCGTGTTCAGCCAGGCCTATATGGCCGAGCGTCGAGCAAGCCATGTCGCCTCTATCGTGGCCGACCTGATCGCGCAGTCAGACGGCACGTCGAAAAAGGATCTCGACAGCGCCTTCTGGGTCGGTGACATCATCATGCAGCCCTTCGCCGTGAACCGCCTGTCCATCCGCGTGTCCAGCGTGACTGTCGATTCCCGCGGAGTCGCTACGGTCCAGTGGAGTCGAGCCAACGGACGGAACATGGCGCCGCGCGAACTCAGATCACGCGTCGACGCCCTGCCCCCGGATCTGATTTCCGATGGAGAGACGCTGATCCTGGGCGAAACCGAATACCGCTATCAGTTGTTGATCCCCAGCGCCCTGGACAAGGACATCACCTTCCGTCGACGTTATTTTCTTCTGCCGCGTTCAGAAAAGCAGATCGTCTGCCCCGACTGCTGATCCGCACCGATCATAGCCTCCCTGAGCGCCCGGAACTTAGCCTCGGTCTCCAGCCGTTCGGCGCGGGGGTCGCTGTCGGCGACGATGCCTGCGCCGGCCTGTGCGCGCCATCGCCAGCCGTATTCGTCCTGCTCGAACGCCGCGGTGCGGATCAGAACGGAAGCCGTCAGCCGCGGCTGCGCGCCCAGCCCCCAGCCGAACAGGGAGCCGCACCACGGACCGCGCGGCGGCTCATGGCCCGCGATCACCTTCATCGCCTGATGCTTGGGCGCGCCGGTGATCGAGCCGGGCGGGAAGGCGGCCTCCAGAACCTCGGCCGGGCCTACACCCTGCGCCGCCACAGCCGCCACCGTCGAGACCAGGTGATGCACCGTCGGATGGCGCTCCAGTTCCAGCAGGCGCTCGACCTTGACCGACCCGGGCTGCGCCGCCCGCGCCAGATCGTTGCGCATCAGATCGACGATCATCAGGTTCTCGGCCCGGTCCTTGGCGCTGGCGGCCAGTTCGGCGGCCAGCGCAGCATCGCGCGCCGGATCGGCGTGCCGCGCGCGCGTGCCCTTGATCGGCCGCGTCTCGATCCGGCCGCTGTCGGCGTCAAAGAACAGGAACAGTTCGGGCGAGTTCGACACCAGCGCCCGCTCGCCCAGCCGCCAGAAGGCGCCGTAAGCCGCGCCCCGCCCGGCTGACAATCTCAGAAAGACCTCGAAAGGATCGCGCCCGGCTGACAGACGCCCGGCCCATGCGCGCGCGATGTTGGCCTGAAACAGTTCCCCCGCCGCGATGCGGGCGACCACATCCGCCACCGCCGCCTCATAGGCCGCGCCCGCGCCTTCCTCGATCACGCGATCGCATGGGGGCGAGGGCGTCTCAACTGCGACCGCCGTTTCCAGCCACGCGGCCGCGCGTCGGGCTTCACGGCGCGCAGCATCGGCGTCGCCTCCGCGCCCGATCGCCTGCACCGCCTGCTCGTGATGATCAAAGGCCAGAATGGCGGGATAGCGGGCCAGCATCAGGTCCGGCCAGTCGCCGCCGCGCTCGCCCGTCGCGGGACGCGCGCCGGCGTCATAGCTCATCAGGCCGACCACGCCGCCGCCTGCAAAATCAGGCTCGCGCAGGCGCTGAAACAAGGCGCCGTCCTCGGCCCGCCCGACATGGATCTGATCCGGCTCGCAGGCCACGAAGGACCAGCGCCCGCCGTGCGCCTGTGGATCGCCCGCCCCCGCCAGCAGGGCCAGCGCCCCCGCGCGCCGGTTCAGGCCCGCCGCCGTCGCCAGAGGATCACGCCACGGATGCGCCTCGGCACAGAGCGCGGGCAGTCCGCTCACGGCGCCAGTCGGGCCCGGATACGGTCGGCCAGCGGCCCCTCCACGCCCAGCACGCGCTCCAGATAGCCGTCGACCGAGCCGCTGTGCGCGCGGATGGCGCTGAAAGCCTCGTCCAGATAGGCAGCCTCGACGCCGAGAAAGGCGACAACCGCCCCATGCGACGCCGTGCGCCCCGTCATCGCCGTCAGCCTGCTCGCCATTTCCTCGGCCCGTTCTTCCAGCCTGACCGCCGCATTGGTGGCCAGATAGTCCGCCATCAGATCATCATGGGCGACGCCCAGCAGGCTGTGGGTCAGCGCCGCCAGCAGGCCGGTGCGGTCCTTGCCCGCCGCACAGTGGATCAGCACCGGCCCCTCAGCGTCCGCCAGCAGGCGGAAGTAGCGGCCGAACAGATCGACATGGGCCGCCTCGAACGGCAGACGGCGATAGGTCTCGGTCATGAAGGCGCGGCCCGACGCCTCGGTCAGGTCGGCGGTCTTCAGAAAGGTCAGGTGCGGCGCCTCGCCGCCGTCATCATGGTCGCTTTCGATCAGCGTCCCGGCCCATCCGGCAGGGCGTCGCGAGGGCTGGGCCCTACGCTCGCTGGGGCGGCGCAGATCGACCACCGCCGCCAGCTTCAGCGCATCCAGTTGCGCCACATCCGCATCCGTCGCCCTCGCTTGATGCGCGGCGCGATAAAGCCGCCCACGCGCCAGCTGGCGGCCGTCCACGGCGTAACCGCCATAGTCGCGGAAGTTGTCGATAGCCTCGAACGGCGGAAGACGGTCGCTCATGACCCTCTTCCTTAGCCTGTTCCACGCCGGACGCCAGTGCGGCTAACGCCCCGCCACCAGAGCCGACATGGCGTCCAGATAGGCGAGGAAGGCGTCGCGCCCCGCCTCGGTCATGTTGGCCCGCGTCAGGGGTTTGCGGCCCTGAAAACTCTTGGACACGGCGACGAAGCCCGCCTCCTCCAGCTTGCGCAAATGCACCGACAGATTGCCGTCCGTCGCCTGCAGACGGGCCTTGAGCTCGCCGAACTCGGCGCTCTCGACGCTGGATAAGCAGGCCATGATCCCCAGACGCATCCGGCCGTGGATCACCTCGTCGATGCGGCCGATGTCGAAATCCTCGACCGCATCCGGGGCCGGTTCTGCTGCGGTCATGTCAGACGGTCTCCGCCGGTTCCTGACGCATCAAGATCAGACCCGGAACGAGGGCGAAGAGAAACAGGCCCGCGGCATAACCCAGCCACATCGCTGGACTGCCGATCAGAAAGGCGATCAGCGGCGTAGCGATCCAGCATCCGATCGCCAGATACCACTGCCACCTCTGCCCGCTCATCGTCGCCGAAACGGACCAGCCCACGCCATAAAGGGCGAAGATCAGCGACGGAAAGACGGCGGCCACAGCATTGCTCTGGGTCTTCCAGCCGATCACGCCCATCGCCAGGGACATGACGAAGATGCCAAGGCCGGCGCCCATCCAGCCTGCACCGGCGGCGCGATTACCCGCCGACTGCGCGCCCGGCTTGCCCGCACATCGCCGCGTCTCAACGATCAGGGCGCCGAAGAAAATCAGCATGGCCGCGCCCCACAGAACCAGATAGGCGACCGGCGCCATATCGATCAGCCCACTGTTGATGGCGTAGTGGATCAGGGCCGCAACGCCGAACACCAGTCCTGCGGTCACAAGGATGCGTCCGCCCACCAGAGGCGCCTGCCGCCCCTCCTGAGCGAGGGCCTTCATATAGGCGATGTCGTCGTGAACGGATTGAACCTGATCGCGGGTCATGGCGTCTCTCCCTGCCTGTGAGGCAAAAGGTGAGCCAAGAACTTTGTGTTGTAAAGTTCTTTCTTAGGCACAAGCACAAGACCTCACCCTCCCCGTCCCGGGGAGGGTGATTGAGCCAGCAAGAGCGAAACCGGATGGGGGCGGCCTGGCTATTCAGGCGCGCCCTAATCACCTAGCCCCCCCCCCACCCGGTCGCTACGCGACCACCCTCCCCGGGGCGGGGAGGGAGAAATCGCGCTCAAGCAGGGAGCCGCCGCGCGGCGAGCGATAGCGCCCTCTTAACGGAAAGGCGGCTCGTCGAAGGCGCGCAGTTTGCGCGAGTGCAGGCGATTGCCTTCGGCCCGCAGCAGGTCCACCGCCTGAATGCCGATCTGCAGGTGCTCCGAGATCGAGCCTTCATAGAAGCGGTTGGCCTGACCCGGCAGCTTGATCTCGCCGTGCAGCGGCTTGTCGGACACGCACAGCAGCGTCCCGTAGGGCACCCGGAAACGATACCCTTGGGCGGCGATGGTGGCGCTTTCCATGTCGATGGCGACGGCGCGGCTCTGGTTGAAGCGCAGGGCCGACTTGGAATAGCGCAGCTCCCAGTTGCGGTCGTCTGTGGTGACGACGGTGCCGGTGCGCAGGCGCTTCTTCACCTCTTCGCCTGGCGCGCCCGAGACCAGCTTGGTCGCGTCATAGAGGGCGCGCTGCACCTCGGCGATGTTCGGAATGGGGATGTCGGCGGGCAGGACGGCGTCCAGCACATGGTCGTCGCGCAGATAGGCGTGGGCCAGCACATAGTCGCCGATGGTCTGGCTGCCGCGCAGGCCGCCGCAGTGGCCGATCATCATCCAGGCGTGCGGCCGCATGACCGCCAGGTGGTCGCAGATCGTCTTGGCGTTGGATGGGCCGACGCCGATGTTGACCAGGGTGATGCCCTGACCGTCCGGCCGCGTCAGGTGATAGGCGGGCATCTGATGCTTGCGCCAGGCGGCGTCCATGATGGCCGCCTCCGGGTCGTCGGTGGCGCGCGTCACCACCACGCCCCCGGCGCAGGACAGGCTCTCATACGGGCTGTCGGGATCGGCGATCTCGGCCGTGGCCCAGCGCACGAACTCGTCGACATAGCGGTTGTAGTTGGTGAACAGGATGAAGCTCTGCACGTCCTCGACCGGCGTGCCGGTGTAGTGCCGCAGCCGCGCCAGCGAGAAATCGGTGCGCAGGGCGTCGAACTGGGCCAGCGGGTGCTCTTCGCCCGGCTCCCACAGGCCGTCGGAGACTTCATCGCCGATGTGGGCCAGTTCCGTCGTCGGGAACCAGCGGGCGATGGCCGCCGTCATGGTGCGGTCCAGCACCACGTCTGAGCCGTCCAGCACATAGGGGAAGGGGATTTCCTGATCCGACGGCTCGACCCTGAAATCGGCGTCGTATTCGTTGGCCAGCAGGGTCAGCTGCTCCAGCAGATAGGTGCGGAACAGGTCCGGGCGAGTGATCGTCGTCGTATAGACGCCGGGCCAGGACAGGCGCCCATAGGCGCGGGTCTCAAGGTTCTGGGGGCGGTCGCCATACCAGGTCACCGTCAGGCGGGGATAGGCGAACAGGCCTTCCGCGCGCGCCTCGGGCTCGGCGCGCTCGCCGGTCGCCAGGAAGGTCTTTACGGCCTGGCGCAGATTGGCGACGGATTGATTGTAGAGGGCTTCGAGGCGGTCCAGCGCCGCCTGGGGGGTCATCTTCTCTGTCATGACTTCCCCTAGCGGAAAAACGTGACCATGGCGAGACAGCCACGCTGAGCTGAAATGACAGTTGAGCGCCCGCGCCTAGCCCAGCGCCGCCTGCAGGAAGGCGACGGCGCCCGCCAGATCGCCGCCATCCCCACGCCAGACAGGCGCAGCATCGGCGCCTGCCGCATAGGCGGACGGATCTGTGAAGGTCGCATCGGGTCTGTCCGGCGCGCCCAGCGCCGCCGCCGCGCGCACCGCGCCGGATGCGCCCGCCGCCGCCAGATAGCGACGGTCCAGCGCCAGCATCAGGGCTGCGCGACCGCCTTCGCCCATGCCCAGAACGCCGATGCGCGCCGCATCGCCGTCCAGATCATGCGCTCGCTTTGAGAGCCATGCGACGGCCGTCGCCGCATCACCGATGAAAGCTGGAAAAGCGCTTCCCGGCGCCGCCCGCCGGTCGGTCAGAGCGACGATGAAGCCGCGCTCCGACAGATCGCGCGCGGTCCGCTCGTCTTCGGCCGCAGGCGCGCCATCGGGCAGGAGGACGAGGATCGGCGCCCCCTGCGCCCTTGCCGGCCGATAAAGGCGCAGCGTCTGCCGCGGATCCGGCCCATAGGCGGCGCGCGCCCTGCGCCACCCGGGCGGCCCCAGCGGGGCGGGCGTCAACAGGCCCTCGCCCATGATCGGCGCACAGGCCGCCGTCGCCACAGTCGCCAACAGCGGCACCAGAAGGCCTCGTCGCGTCATTGCCTCTCCCAAAACAAAGAGGCGCGGTCCCGGTGAACCGCGCCCCCTGATCCGCCTGTCTTACCTGGCCAGATATTTGTCCAGCCAGCCGAAGACCTCATTGTGCCATTGCAGGCTGTTGGCGGGTTTCAGCACCCAGTGGTTCTCGTCCGGGAAGAAGACCAGACGGCTGTCGATGCCCTTGCGCTGCAGGGCGGTGAAGGTCGACAGGCCCTGCGAGGTCGGGATGCGGAAATCCAGGTCGCCCTGAACCACCAGCATCGGCGTCTTCCAGTTCTGAACGTGGTTGGCCGGGTTGAACTTCTGATAGCCCTCGGGATTTTCCCACGGCGTGCCGCCGTATTCCCACTCGGTGAACCACAGTTCCTCGGTGCCGTAGCCCATGCCGAAGGTGTCGAAAACGCCGTCATGGTTGACCAGACATTTGAAGGCGTTGCTCCAGTTGCCGGCGATCCAGTTGATCATATAGCCGCCGTAGGAGGCGCCCAGCGCGCAGGCGTTGTTCCCGTCAAGGAAGCTGTATTTCTGTTGGGCGAAGGCCCAGCCCTTCTGCAGGTCTTCCAGCGGGCGGTCGCCCCAGTGCTGACTGATGGCATCGGTGAATTCCTGGCCGTATCCGGTCGAGCCGTGGAAATCGATCATCACCACCGCATAGCCGGCGCCCGCATAGGTTTCAGGGTTCCAGCGATAGGACCAGCTGTTGCCGAACGACCCCTGCGGCCCGCCGTGGATCAGGAAGGCGACCGGATATTTGCGACCCTCGACATAGTCGGCAGGCTTGATGACATAGCCGTGGACCGTCTCATTGTTCCAGCCGGGGAAGCTGAACTGCTCGGCCTCGCCGAAGGCCTTGTTCGCCAATTGCGGGTTCACATTGGTCAGGCGACGCGGCATTTCGCGGCCGCGCCAGGTCTTGAAGAACAGGTCGCTGGGCGATGTCAGGGTGTCGACCGCCATGACGAAGCCCGAGGGCGTCTGGGCGAAGGCGCCGACGTGGCCTTCGCCGGTCAACGGCGTCACCACCCCGTTGCGCGCATCGATGGCGAACAGGCGGGTCTGACCGACGTCGCCCGCCGTGGTGTAGAGGGTGTTCCCGTCCTTCGACCATTGCAGGGTGTCGGCCGAGCGGTCCCAGTTGGCCGCGATCTGGCGCGTCTGGCCAGTGGCGACATCGCGCAGGAAGATCGAATATTTGTCCGCCTCAAAACCCGGGCGGGCCATGGCGCGGTAGGCCAGAGTCTGGCCGTCCGGCGAGAAGACCGGGCCGGTGTCCCAGGCCGGGTTGGCCTCGGTCAGATTGGTCAGCTGACCCGGCGCCGAGACGGCGACGCTGTAGAGGTCGAAGTTGGTGCTCCACGGCTCGCTGTTCCCGGCCTTGCGCGCCGAGAAGACCAGCGACTGGCCGTCGGGGGCGAAGGTGAACTCGCTCTCGTCGCCGAACGGCTTGGAGGGCGTATCGCCGTCGAAGCCTTTCGTGACCCAGACCGGCTCGCCGCCCGCCCTGCCGTCGGCGCCGATCGACTGCACGAACAGGTGGTTCTGGGTGTGGTCGCTCCACGTATCCCAGTGACGCACGAACATGCGGTCATAGACCTGACCCGTCGATTTCACGTCGCCGGCGGCCTTGGCCCGCGTAACCGAGGCGTTCAGGTCCGCCGCGTCGGGATAGACGGCCAGCGATACGGCGACCGCATCGCCCGCCTCATTGATGCGATAGGCGTTGACGTCGGTCGGCAGGGCCGTGACCTGCGTCGCCGTCGCGCCCTTGTCGGCCGAAACCCAGACCTGGCTCGAACCCGAACGGCTGGAGAGGAAATACAGCTTGCCGTCGGCGCCCCAGCGGGCGGTGTTGGCGCCGCCTTCGGAAATGGCCAGCTTCTGCGGCTGCGCCTCGCCCTTCAAGCTCAGGATGTAGAGGGCGCTGGAGCGCTTGTTGGCCGCCACATCGGTCTGGGTCAGCGAATAGACCACCCACTCCCCGTCCGGCGACACCTGCGGATCGCCCAGCCGGTTGGCCGAGATCATGTCCTGATAGGTGAAGGCGTTCGACGCCGCAGGCGCGACGGCGGCGGGCGCCGCCGCCCCCTCTGCCACAGCAGGCAGAGCCGTGGCGGTCAGAAGGGCGGCGGCGCTGAGGCCGGACAGAAGATGGGGCAGACGGCGCATTCGGCGCTCCTCATGCGTGATGTGAAATCCGCCCGAAGGCGTAACACCGCCATGCGCCGCCCGCAAAGTCTCCTGTTTCAGGCCCGGTTCAGCGCTCTTCCTTCGTCCAGTCCGCCGTCCAGTCCAGGATCTCCTGCTGCCAGTTGACCCAGGTCTGGGGCTTCAGCACCCAGTGGTTCTCGTCCGGCACATGGACGAAGCGGCTGGGGATGTTCAGCCGCTGCAGGGCCGAGAAGGTCGCCAGCCCCTGCTCCATCGGCACGCGGAAGTCCTTCGAGCCGTGCAGCACCAGCATCGGCTTCTTCCAGTCGCCGACATAGGTTTCGGGGTTGTGGACGTCATAGACGGCCTTGCGGTCCCAGCTGGGTCCGCCGAACTCATGGATGAAGGTCGACATGTCCATGGCGTTCATCAACTGCGGCACATCGAACACGCCCGCATGGTTGACCAGGCAGCGCCACGGCTCGTTCCACTTGCCCGCGATCATATTGACCATATAGCCGCCGTAGGAGGCGCCCAGCGCACAGGCCCGCTCTGCGTCGATCCACGGATTGGCCGCCAGCGCCGCCTGCCAGCCCTTCTGCAGGTCTTCCAGCGGGCGATCGCCCCAGTGGTCGTTGATGGCGTCGGTGAAGGCCTGACCGTAGCCGGGCGAGCCGTGGAAGTTGACCATTACCACCGCATAGCCCGCCGCCGTATAGGTCTGCGGATTCCAGCGATAGGACCAGCCCTCGGTCCAGGGCGACTTGGGCCCGCCGTGGATCAGATAGATGGCCGGATATTTGCGGCCCTCGACATAGCCCGCGGGCTTGAACACCCAGCCGTGCGCCGTCTCATTGTTCCAGCCGGGGAAGCGGATTTCCTCGGGACGCGGCAGGTCGATGCGGGCGATCAGCTCGGCGTTGTGCTGGGTCGCCTGACGAGCAGGCTGGCCGTTTTTCGCGATGAAGATCTGCGTCGGGGCGGTGAAGCTCTCATGCGCATAGGCCAGCACGCCGCCGACCTCGTCGAACTCATTGACGGCGCCGATGTCGGTCAGGGCCTTCACCGCGCCGGTGCGGGCGTCGATCTCGAACAGGCGGTTCTGGCCTTCATCAGCGGCGGTGACATAGAGCGCCCGACCGTCCGAACGCCACGTCAGCCCGCCGGGACCGCGATCCCAGTTCGTCAGCTGGCGCGCATTGGCGCCGTTGGCGTCTGCCACCATGACCACAGCCTGATCGCCGCCGACGTTTTCACGCGGGGCGGCCAGCCAGGCCAGGCGCCGTCCATCCGGCGACAGGGCGGGCGTATTGTCCGGCCCGGTGTTGCCCTCGGTCAGGTTGACGGCCGCGCCGCCGTCCAGATTCAGGCGATACAGGTCGCTGTTGTTGGTGAAGGGCGCGCGGTCGCCCTGCAGCCGCGTCGCATAGATCAGGGTGCGCCCGTCGCGCGACATCGTCAGGCCGCCTTCGCCGACGCCGATGTCCGCATCCAGCCCGGGCGTCAGGTCGCGCGGCTGGCCCTCAGCCAGACCCGAACCGTTCAGCGGCTGCAGGAAGATGTGGCTCTGGCGCCCGTCCGACCAGTGATCGAAGACGCGCAGCGGATAACGGTCATAGACCTGCTGGCCTGACTTGGCCCGCTCGGCCAGCCGGTCGCGGGTGCATTCCAGCGTCTCACAGTCGCGATAGATCGAGACGCCCAGGATCAACGCCTTGCCATCCGGCGTGAAGCGGAAGCCGGACGCCGAGGTCGGCAGGGTCGTCACCTGAACCGCCGCCATGCCGTCACGATCGGCGCGCCACACCTGATTGGAGCCGCCGCGCGCGGACATGAAATAGATCGACTGCCCGTCCGGCGCCCAGCGCGCGCCCGAGACGCCGCCCTCCGAGATCGCCAGCCGACGCGGCGCCGCGGCGCCGTCAACATCGGCCATCCACAGGCCGGTCTGGGTCTTGTTGCCGTTCCAGTCGGTCGTCGTCACGGCGTAGATGACCCGGCGGCCGTCCGGCGAGACGCGCGGATCGCCGACCCGCTCCATCGTCGCCAGATCCTTCAGACCCAGCCGGTCAGACGGCTGGGACGCGGGAGCGGGAGCAGCCGCAACGGGCGCCTGCTGCGCCATCACCGGCGTCGCCGCAAGGCCGCCTGCCAGCAGCATCATCTGAACGGCCGCCGCCGTCATCCAGTGTGACCGGGTCATTACGCTTAACTCTCCGAAACCATTGTCAGGCGTCCTGCATAGGGGGCCGTTCCAGCTTAGCCAAGCCGGATGGCGCTTGCCCGCCGCCGCCGCCTCGGCGACAAGCAGACGATGAGTCCGGCTCCGCACATTGTCGACGTCCTGATCGCCGAGCGCGCGCCCCGGTTGACGAAATCGGCCGCATGGCCGCTGGTCCGGCCCGCCCTCTACGGCCTGCTCGACTACGCCAAGGCGCGGCGCATGGCTGACGCCATCGGCCCGATGGGCGGGCGACAGGCGCTGGACTACGTTTCCGACCTGCTGGAACTGACGGTGCGGACGGCGCATCTGGACCGCCTGCCTTCATCCGGCCGCTGTCTGGTGGTCTGCAACCATCCGACCGGCATCGCCGACGGCCTGGCCGTGCATGACGCCCTGCGCACGGTGCGCGACGACCTGATCTATTTCGCCAACGCCGACGCCTTGCGCGTCTCGCCGCGCCTGTCGGAGACCGTCGTCCCCGTCGAATGGGTCACGGCCAAGCGCACGCGCGAGAAGACCCGCGCCACTCTTCAGGCCGCCAAGGAAGCGTTCGAGGCCGAACGCTGCGTCGTCATGTTCCCCGCCGGGCGTCTGGCCCGCGTCGGCCCGGACGGCCTGTTGACCGATCCCGAATGGGCCGCCACCGCCGCTTCGCTGGCCCGCAAATATGAGGCGCCGGTGATCCCGATCCACGTCTCTGGTCCGACCAGCCGCCTGTTCCACCTGTTCGACAAGGTGTCGCAGGAACTGCGCGACATCACCCTCTTCCACGAACTGCTGAACAAGAAGGGCCGCGCCTTCGACCTGATCGTCGGCCGCCCCATCCCGCCGCTAGCCCTGGACGTCGACGCCCAGGCCGCCACCCTGAAACTGAAAACCTTCATCGAGCGGACGCTGGCCGCCGATCCGAACGCGACCTTCGCCTGATGACCTCAGCATGATGACTTTCGACCTTCCCGACGCCGACGCCACCACCCGCCTCGGCGAAGCCATCGCCCCCCTGCTGGAACCGGGCGAATCCCTCCTGCTCTACGGCCCGCTGGGCATGGGCAAGTCGACGCTGGCGCGCGGTCTGATCCGCGCCCTGACGCGCCCCGACGAGGACGTGCCGTCGCCGACCTTCACCCTGGTCCAGTTCTACGAGAGCGACCCGCCCATCGCCCATTTCGACCTCTATCGCCTCAGCCGTCCTGAAGAAGCCTTCGAAGTCGGGCTGGACGAGGCGCTGGACGAAGGCTGCGCCCTGATCGAATGGCCCGAACGGCTGGGCGACGACCCCAGCCGGATGCTCGGCCCTGACCGGCTGACGATCACCATCTCCGAGGACGGCGAGGGCCGCCTTGCGACCGTTTCCGGCGCAGGTTCGTGGGAAGCCAAACTGAAGGAACTGCATGTCTGACCGCGAAGCCCTCCGTCTCGATTTTCTGCGCTCGGCCGGTCTGGCCGGGGCCATCCGCGCGCCCCTGCCCGGCGACGCCTCGACGCGGCGTTATGAGCGGCTGACCACCCCGTCCGGCGCATCCCTGATGCTGATGGATCAGCCCCCCGCCGCCGAGAGCCCGCCCTGCGATCCGTCGTGGACGCCGGAACAGCGCCACGCCCACGGCTGGAACGCCGTCGCTCGCCTGTCGGCCGGTCGCATCGAGGCCTTCGCCGCCGTCGCCGCCCATCTGAAGTCGCTCGGCCTGTCCGCGCCCGAGATCATCGCTGTCGACGCCCCCAATGGTCTGGCCGTGATCGAGGATTTCGGCGACGCCCTGTTCGCCCGCGTCATCGAGGACGGCGCCGACCCCGCCCCCCTCTATCGCGCCGCCGTCGAGGCTCTGGCTGTCCTGCACGCCGCCCCGACGCCCGAGGCGCTGACCGGCGCAGCAGGCGACTGGCCCCTGCTGACCTATGACCAGACGGCGCTGCAGGGCGGCGTCGACCTGTTCGTCGACTGGCTGCCCAAACTGATCCCGACCCTCAGCTTCGACGAGGCCGCCATCGCCGAGTGGCGCGCAGCCTGGGCGCCGATCACGGCGGCGGGCGAGGCGGGCGCAACCGTCATGGCCCACCGCGACTATCACGCCGAGAACCTGATCCGGCTGGACGGCAAAACCGGCGCCGCCTCGGTCGGGATGATCGACTTTCAGGACGCGGTGAAGGCCCACCCGTCGTGGGATCTGCATTCCCTGCTGCAGGACGCCCGCCGTGACGTAGCGCCCGAGCTGGAGGCGCTGGCGCTCGACCACTACTTCGCCCTCCGCCCCGAGACCGACCGCGAGGCCTTCATGGCCGCCTACGCCGGCCTGGCCGCCCTGAACGAGGCGCGCATTCTGGGGATCTTCGCCCGCCTGATCGCCCGCGACGGCAAGCCCCGCTACGCCGCCTTCATGCCCCGGATGTGGGCGCACCTGAACGCTAATCTGCAGGCGCCGGGCCTCGAAGCCGTCGCCGCCTGGATGAACCGCCACGTGCCGGAGGATGTGCGTCGATGAAGGCCGCCTGCCGCTTCCTTCTCCCTTTGGGGGAGAAGGTGGGCCGCCTAGCGGCTCGGATGAGGGGGCGGGTTCCGCCGGTCTCGCCTTTGCCGTTTGAACGCGCGTTCGTCGCCGCCCGCCCCCTCATCCGTCATGCTCCGCATGGCACCTTCTCCCACAAGGGGAGAAGGTGCGGAGAACGCGCATGACTTCACCCACCACCGCCCTGGTCCTCGCCGCCGGGCTCGGCACGCGGATGCGTCCTCTGACTAGCGACCGGCCCAAGGCTCTGGTCGAGGTCGGCGGCAAGGCTCTGATCGACCATGTGCTTGATCGGCTGGCCGACACCGGCGTGACCGACGCCGTGGTCAACGTCCACTGGTTCGCCGACCGGCTGGAAAGCCATCTGGCCGCCCGCACGCGCCCTTCCATCACCATCTCAGACGAGCGCGCCGAACTGCTGGAAACCGGCGGCGGGCTGAAGAAGGCGCGCCCCTTGCTGGGCGACGCTCCCGTCTTCGTCGCCAATATCGACAGCGTCTGGATCGACCGCGGCGACGCGCTAGGCGACCTGATCCGCTTGTGGGATCCCACGCGCATGGACGCCGCTCTGCTGCTGGCCCGGCGCGAAGGCTCCATCGGCTTCGAGGGCGGCGGCGACTTCTTCCTGGCCGACGACGGCGCCCTGACCTTCCGGGGCGAGGCCGCCAGCGCGCCATACGCCTATATGGGCGTCCACATCACCCGGCCTGACTACGCAGACCACGGCCCCGACGGCCCCTTCTCGCTCAGCCCCCTGTGGCGCGCTTCCGCCGCCGAGGGTCGCCTCTACGGCTGCGTGCTGAACGGCGACTGGATGCACGTCGGCGACCCGCAGGCGCGTGACGAGGCCGAGGCGCGGCTGAAGGCGGAGGCCTGATCATGACGGGGGCGCGCTTCGATCCGTTCGCCGGAACCGGGCCGCGCTGGCGCGCCGTGCCCGCCTGGCGGCCCTTCCTCGAAGATCTCGCGGCGGGTGTGCTGGACTGGCTGGGCGACGCCCCGCCCGAGAACCTGACCGACGCCACCATCCTGCTGCCCAACCGCCGCGCCGCCCGTGCCTTCTCTTTCGCCTTGGGCAAGCTGGCGGGCGAGCGTCCCGTCCTTCTGCCGCAGGTGCGCCCGCTCGGTGATCTGGAAGAGGACGAGCCGCCCTTCGCCCCCGGCGAACTGGGCCTGGACCTGCCGCCCCCCATCGCCCCCCTGACGCGCCGCTTCGAGATGGCGCGCATGATCGCCGAGGAGTTCGAGCCGGGCATGAAGCCCCTGCGCGCCCTCGAAATGGCCGATGCGCTGGGCGCCTTCCTCGATTCCTGCCAACTCGAGGAAGTCTCTGACCTGTCGCGCATCGCGACCCTGGCCGAACAGGATCTGGCCGAACACTGGCGCGAGAGCGCCCGCTTCCTCGGCCTCTCCGTCGAGGCCTGGCCCAAGCGGCTGGAGGCGCTGGGTCTGGTCGACCCCGCCTGGCGCCGCGCGACCCTGCTGCGTCGTCTGGCCGAGGCCTGGGACGCCCGCCCGCCGCAGGCCCCGGTCATCGCAGCCGGGTCCACCGGCACCGTCCCTGCGGCCGCCGATGTGCTGAAGGCCGTGGCAAAGGCGCCGCAGGGCGTGGTCGTCCTGCCCGGCCTCGATCTCGATCTGGGCGCCGACGCCTGGGACCGCATCGACGACCAGCACCCGCAGGCGGCGCTGCAGGCCCTGCTGGTCCGCGCCGAGGTCACGCGCGAGGCCGTCCAGCCGTGGTTTCAGCCGCCGCTCGATCCCGCCATCGAAGCGCGCGGTCTGGCCCGCCAGCGCCTGATCAACGAGGCCCTGCGCCCCGCCGAGGCCACCAACGACTGGCGCCGTGAGATCAAGCGCCTTCGCGCCCGCTCGGCCGAGGCGGGCCGCGCCGCCGACCCCATCGCCGAGGGCCTGTCGGGCCTGACCGTCCTGTCCGTCCGCGCCGAGGAAGAAGCCGCCGCCGCCGTCGCCCTGATGATGCGCGAGAGCCTTGAGCACCGCACGCCCGACGGCCGTCCGATCACCTGCGCCCTGGTGACGCCGGACCTGCAGCTATCGCGCCGGGTCGAGGCGCGGCTGGCGCGTTGGGGCATCGTCGCCGACTCCTCCACCGGCCAACCGCTGTCGCGGATGACGGCGGGGGTGCTGGTCGACCTTTGCGCCCGTTTCCTGGCCGAGCCGCTGAAGCCCCAGACGCTGCTGGGCCTGCTGAAACATCCGCTGGTCCACCTCGATGTGGGCGAGACCTCGCTGCACGACGCCGCCGAGGCGCTGGAGGAGCACGCCCTGCGCGGCCCGCGTCCGCGCCGCTGGTCCCAGCTTCACGAACGCCTGCTGAAGGCTGGCGAGCCCCGACGCGGCGGCCTGCCGCTGGCCGACTGGAAGCTGGCGCGGCTGAAGGGCGCGGAGGCCCTCGCCGACCGGCTGGAGGCGCTGGCGCCCGCCCGCCCCTGTCCGCCGGACGAGGCCGCCCGCACCCTGACCGCCCTGATCGAAGCCCTGGCCGGTCAGAACGCCTGGGCCGGACCGGACGGCGAGGCGGCGGCCTCCCTGCTGTCCGCCCTGATCGAGGGCGGCGGCCCGCTGGGCGACACCACGCCCGCCGAGTTCGCCGACCTGATCGCCGCCTTGCTGGCCGAGACCACGGTGCGCACCGGCGGCGCCACCCATCCGTCCTTGCGCATCCTCGGCGCCATTGAAGCCCGTCTGGCGCGGGCCGACCGCATGATCCTGGCCGGGCTGGAGGAAGGCGTCTGGCCCAACGCCGCCCCGGTCGATCCCTTTCTGTCGCGACCGATGCGCGCCGCCCTGCCCCTGCCCGCGCCCGAGCGGCGTCTGGGCCAGACGGCGCAGGACTTCGTCCAGGCGGCCTGCGCCGACGAGGCGATTCTGGTCCATTGCGAGCGGCGCGGCGGCCAGCCCGCCGTGCGCTCGCGCTGGCTGTGGCGGCTGGAGATGCTGACGCGCGGCGCCGACGCCCCCGACACCCCTGTCAGCCTCAGCGCCCCCCAAGGCGTCGCCGACTGGACCCGCGCCCTCGACGTCCCGCCGCCCGGCCCGGCCCGGCTGGCGCCGCGTCCGGCGCCCACGCCCCCGGTCGAGCGCCGCCCGCGCAGCCTCTATGTCACCGGGGTCGAGCGCTGGGTCCGCGACCCCTACGCCCTCTACGCCCGCCGCATCCTGAACCTCGAACCGATGGAGCGCCCCGGCGCCTCGGCCGAGGCCCTGGCGCGCGGCAACGCCGTGCACAAGGCCATCGAGCGCCTGACCGAGGACTGGCCCGACCTGCTGCCCGACGATCTCGACGCGGTGATCGAGCGCCTGCTGCTGGAAGAACTGACCGCCCACGGCTTCGAGGACGCCGCCATGGCCCGCGAGGCGCCGCTGGCCAGGAACGCCGCCCGCTGGCTGGCCGGGTTCGAGACCGAGCGCCGCGCGCGGGGCGTCCAACTACTGATCGAGCAACAGGGCGCGCTGACCTTCGATGCGCCCGGCGGCCCCTTCACCGTCAAGGCCTACGCCGATCGCATCGAGGTCGGCGACCTGTCCGCCGCCGTCATGGACTTCAAGACCGGCCAGGTTCCGAGCGCCAAACAGATCAAGGCGGGCTTCGCACCCCAGCTGACCCTGACCGGCGCCATCCTCGCCGCCGGCGGCTTCAAGGAGACGAACGGCCCCGTCCCGCCGGAGGAGCTGACCTATGTCCGCGTCGTCGGCCGCAAGAAGGCGGGCGAGGTCGCCGTGCGCGCGACCGGGCCGGAAGCGCAGGCCCTGTCCGACACCGCCCTGCAAGGCCTGATGGCCCGCGTCGCCGAGTTCGACCGGCCGGAGACGCCCTATCTCTCGTGGGCCGCGCCTCATCTGATGGGCAGCTACAGCCCCTACAACCTGCTGGCCCGCGTCTGGGAATGGCACGTCATCGGCGGCGGCGAAGAAGGAGAGGCGGAATGAACCTCCACGTCCGTGACGGCCTCAACCCGCAGACCCGCGCCGCCGACCCGGCCCGTTCAGTCTTCGTCACCGCCAACGCGGGGTCGGGCAAGACCACCACCCTGGTCAGCCGGGTGGCGCGCCTGCTGCTGGGCGGCGCCGCGCCCTCGGCCATCCTGTGCGTGACCTACACCAAGGCCGCCGCCGCCGAGATGCAGGCCCGCCTGTTCGAGACGCTCGGCAAATGGGCCGTCATGGACGACGGCGAACTGTCGGCCGAACTGGCGAAACTGGACGACAGCGACCCCGCCGCCCTCAATCCCGCCCGCCTGTCCGAAGCGCGCCGCCTGTTCGCCCGCGCGCTGGAGACGCCCGGCGGGCTGAAGATCCAGACCATCCATGCCTTCTGCGAAAAGCTGCTGCGGCGCTTTCCTATCGAGGCGGGCGTGTCGCCGCGCTTCACTGTGCTGGAGAACGAGGCGGCGATCGCCCTCAGCCACGCCGCGCGCGAAGACCTCGCCCGCGCCGCCCTCGCCGATGCCGAGGGACCGGTCGGCGAGGCCTACAGCCATTTCGCGGTCGAACTGGACTGGGGCCGCTTTCAGGATCTGCTGGCCCTGATCGAGGCCAAGCGCGCCGAACTGACCGACTATGTGGCCCGCGTCGCCGACGGCCGCGCGCCCGGCCCCTACGTCCTGACCGGCGCCGATCCGGACATGACGCCGAAAGACATCGAGGCCGACTTCCTACGCTGGCTGGACCGGAGCGAGGTCCGCCGCATGGCCGAGCTGATGGCGACCGGCTCCAAGACCGACAAGGATCGGGCCGCCGAACTGATCCACGCCCTCGACCACGACTGGAGCTTCCACGGTCTCGGCGTCGTCTTCCTGACTGGCTCTGGCTCGCCCCGCAAGTCGATGGCGACGAAGCAGGCGCCGCCCGACGCGGCCGGCTGGCTGACCGACCTTCAGGACAAGTTTTTGGCCGCCCGCGACCAGCTGCGCGCCGCCAAGGTCGCCGACGACACCATCAGGCTGCTGACCCTCGCCAACGCCCACGCCGCCCTCTACGAGGCGGCCAAGACGGCCCACGGCGCGCTCGACTTCTCGGATCTGGTGGCGCGCACGGTCGAGCTTCTGACCGTTCGCTCGACCGCCGCCTGGGTGCTGTACAAGCTGGACGGCGGCGTCGATCACGTCCTGATCGACGAGGCCCAGGACACCGCCCCCGAACAGTGGGCCATCATGCGCGCCCTGACCGGCGAGTTCTTCACCGTCGAGGGGACCGACCGCACCGTCTTCGCCGTCGGCGACGAGAAGCAGTCGATCTACTCCTTCCAGGGCGCCCGGCCCGAGCGGCTGCGGCAGGAAGCGCAGGTCTATGACGGCCTGATCACCGGCGCGGGCAGCGCCTTCGAGGGCGTGCCGCTGGAGACCTCCTACCGCTCGACCGAGGCGGTGCTGAAGTTCGTGGACGAAGTCTTCGCCACGCCCGAACGCGCCCGAGCGCTGGTCGGAGAAACGGGCGAGATCCCGCACCATACCGCCGCCCGCAAAGGCCAGCCCGGCGCCGTCGAGCTATGGCCTTTGTTCGTGGACGAGGCCCCGCCCGAGCGCGACGCCTGGACCGACCCCGTCGATCAGGAAGGAACCGCCAGCGCCCGCAAACGCATGGCCCAGACCCTGGCGCTCGAGATCAGGCGTCAGGTCGAAACCGGCGCCGTCGTCTTCGCCAAGGACGGGACGCCACGTCCCTGCGGCTACGGCGACTTCCTGATTCTGGTCCGCCGCCGCGACGCGACCTTCGAGGAGATCATCCGCGCCCTGAAGGCGGCGGGCGCGCCGGTGGCGGGCGCCGACCGGCTGAAGCTGTCGCAGCACATCGTCTTCGACGACCTGAAGGCGCTGGCCCGTTTCGCCCTCTTCCCCGGCGACGACCTGACCGTGGCCGAGGTGCTGCGCGGCCCCTTCTGCGACGTGGACGAGGACAGCCTGTTCGACCTCGCCGGTCTCAAGGATCGCAAGGGCCTGTGGCGCGAACTGAAGCACCGCGCGGACGAACGGCCCGAGTGGGGCGGAGCGCTCGACCTGCTGCGCGCGGCGCGCGGCGCGCGCGACCTCGATCCGTTCGACTTCTTCTCCAGCCTGCTGAATCGGGTGGACGCGACCGGCCAGTCAGGCCGCGCCCGCATCCTGACCCGGCTGGGGCGCGAGGCCGAGGAAGCCATCGACGAGACCCTCAATCAGGTGCTGGCCGCAGAGGGACGCGGCGGAACCGATCTGGAGACCTGCCTCGCCCTGCTGGAAGCCGCCGACGTCGAGGTGAAGCGCGAACTGGAAGGTCCGCGCGGCGAGGTCCGCGTCATGACCGTCCACGGCGCCAAGGGGCTGGAGGCGCCGGTCGTCATCCTGCCCGACACGACCATGAAGGCGAAGGCGCAGGGGCCGTCGTTGATGCCGGTCGCCACCGAGAGCGGCGAAGCCTGGCTGATGTGCCCCGGCTCGTCGAAGGAGGACTGCCCCGCCTCGGCCGACGCCCGCGCGGCGCGCGAGGCGCGGGTCGGCGATGAATCACTGCGCCTCCTCTACGTCGCCCTGACCCGTGCGCGTGATCGGGTGATCGTCATGGGACGCGGCTCGAAACGCGCGCCCGAGGCCGGGGACTGGTGGTCGGTGATCGAAGAGACCTTCGACCGGCTGGGCGATCAGGTGCGCGAACTGGGCGGCGGCGTTCGCCGCTACGGCGCCGATCCCGACAGCCTGCCCGCCGCCGTCGCCGCGGCCGAGATGCGCGCGGTGGCCCCCGATTGGGCGCGCATCAACCCGCCGCGCGACGCGGCCGCCCGCTTCGCCTCGCCGTCGCAGATGCAGGAGCAGAAGCGCATTCCGGCCCCGTCGCCGCTGGCGCGCGGCGAAGGGCCGGGCGCCGGGCTGGGCCGGTTTAGGCGCGGCGACCTGATCCACCGCTTGCTGGAGCGCCTGCCGGACCTGCCATCGCCCGACCGTCCCGACGCCGCGCACCGGATGCTGGCGCGCGAGCGCGACCTGACCGAGGAGCAGCGCGCCGAGATGATCGCCGCCGCCTTCGGCGTGCTGGACGACGCCCGCTTCGCCCCCGTCTTCGGCCCCGGCAGCCGTGCCGAGGTCGCCCTGACCGGGACCGCGCCCGACCTGCCGCGGGGCGTGTCTATCTCGGGCCGCATCGACCGGCTGGTGGTCACGCCGCAGCGGGTGCTGGTGGTGGATTTCAAGTCCAACCGCCCGGCGCCAGATCGGGCCGAGGACGCCGATCCGGCCTATATTCTGCAGATGGCGATCTACGCCGCCGTCCTGCGTCGCCTCTATCCCGACCGTGCGGTCGAGGCGGCTCTGGTCTGGACCGACGGGCCGAAGCTGATGGCCGTGCCGCAAGGGCTGATGGACGCCGCTCTCGAAAATGCGCGTTGATTTGTCGGGGATTCGCACCCACATCTGTGGCCGAACGCTGGCGCTACAGTCAGCGCGCGATTATCAAATGCGCTCAAGCAGCGAGCCGCCGCGCGGCGAGCGATAGCGCTCTTAAGGAGATCATTCATGGCGACTGTGAAAGTCACCGACGACAGCTTTGACGCCGACGTCCTGAAAGCTTCGACCCCCGTGCTGGTGGACTTCTGGGCCGAGTGGTGCGGCCCCTGCAAGCAGATCGGCCCGGCGCTGGAGCAGATCGCCGACGAACTGGCCGGCAAGGTCACGGTCGCCAAGGTCAACATCGACGACAGCCCCATGGTCCCGTCCAAAATGGGCGTGAAGGGCATCCCGACCCTGATGCTGTTCAAGGACGGCCAGATGACCTCGATGAAGGTCGGCGCAATGCCCAAGGGCAAGATCGTCGAATGGCTGGCCGAAGCCGGCGTGAAGGCGGACTGACGACCAGTCATCTGAGATTCTGAAGCCCGCCGTACATTCGTTCGGCGGGCTTTTCATTGGACAAGGCCCCTGTCGCAGCCAATGCTCAAAGCCTTATGAAACACGCTGTCCTGACCTCCATCGCGCACAACATCACAGACTCTTTCGCCAGCGGCGCCGGACTGATGGTGGGCGTCTATGACATCGACATCTGGGCTGCTGTCGCCGAAACACCATCTCGACAACTGAACATCGACTTCCTTACCGGAGAGTGCCGCCCCGCCACGTCCGGCCACCTGACTCGCGCCGTCCAGCTATACATCAAAGCCCTGCCCGATCTTTGCCGGAGGCAGGACGTCGACATCAGCGATTTTAACGGACTGAAAGCTCGCTTCGTGGGCGCGCCGCCCCTGCACCGGGTCGAAATCACGGTGACGGATCGCCTGGGGCGAACCTCGAAGGACATCTATTTCGGCGCCCCGCTCAAGCGCGGGAAGATTCTCGACAGGCTTGGACGATTGCGACCGGCCTGAATGTCAGACCGGCCAGGTCTCACGGCTGGCGCCCAGCACCTCGCCCGCCAGATACAGCGAGCCGCAGATGACCACCCGCCCGGCTCCCAGGGCCAGGGCGCGGTCCAGCGCAGAGTCCACAGATTCAACCGCCATCGCGCCGAAACCCCGTCCCTGTGCGACGGCGGCCAGAGACTCCGGCTCGGCGGCCGCGCCGTCGAAACCGACCGTGAAGACCTGGGCGTCGATCCCCTTCAGCGCCTCGAAGAAGCCGCCGGCGTCCTTGTTGGCCAGAATGCCGACGATCAAGGCGGTCGGGCGCGGCGCGCGCGCCTGACGGTCGGACAGGGCGCGGGCCAGGGCGCGGGCGGCATGAGGGTTGTGCCCGCCGTCCAGCCACAGTTCGGCGTCGGCCTTCTGGGCCTTGTCGGCATAGGGACCAGCGGTCAGCCGCTGCATCCGCGCGGGCCAGCGCACGGCCTTCAGCCCCTCGGCGACGGCGGTTTCGGGCAGATCCAGCTCCAGCGCGGCGGCGATGGCCACGCCCGCATTGTCGAACTGGTGCGCGCCGGACAGGGCGGGCGCGGGCAGGTCAAGGAACCGCTCCTGGTCCTGATAGACGAGACCCCCGCGTTCGGCCCAGGCGTCGAAGTCGACGCCCATGACGGTCAAAGGCGAGCCGACCTCGGCCGCGCGGCGCGCGATCACGGCCATGGCCGCCTCGGACTGGCGCGCCACGACGCCGCGCGCGCCCGCTTTGAGGATGCCCGCCTTCTCGCCCGCCACGCCCTCGATGGTCGTGCCCAGAAACTCGGCGTGGTCCAGATCAACGGGCGTAATGACGCTGAGCAGGGGCCGGGCGATGACGTTGGTGGCGTCCAGCGAGCCGCCCAGGCCCACCTCGATGATGGCCAGATCGGCAGGCGTCTCGCTCATGGCCAGAAGACCCGCCGCCGTGGTGCTTTCGAACACCGTGGCCTCGCCGCCGGTTTCAGCCATCGCCGCCTCGACCCGGTCGAGGATGGCGTTCAGCGCCTCATCGTTGATCAGCGTTCCGGCCAGCCGGATACGCTCGTTGAAACGCACCAGATGCGGCGAGGTATAGGCGTGGACGCGCAGGCCCGCCGCCTCGGCGATGGCCCGGATCAGGGCGACCGTCGAGCCCTTGCCGTTCGTGCCCGCCACATGAACCACTGGCGGCAATCTGTCCTGCGGATTCCCGAGCGCGGCGCACAGGGCCCGCATCCGGTCCAGCGACAGGTCGATGCGCTGGGGATGCCGGGCGCGCAGGCGTTCCGAGATCGGGTCCATGTGAACAGCCTGCGGTCAGGCAGCCTTCTTCTGGGCCGAACCGCTCATCAGCATGGACAGGATCAGGCCCAGCGTCGTCGGCAGATCGCCGCGCGACACCACCTTGTCGACCATGCCCTTGTCCTTGAGGTATTCGGCGCGCTGGAAGCCCGGCGGCAATTTCTCGCGGATGGTGGTTTCGATCACGCGCGGACCGGCGAAGCCGATCAGGGCGCCCGGCTCGGCCAGATGGACATCGCCCAACATGCCGTAAGAGGCCGTGACCCCGCCCGTGGTCGGGTCGGTCAGCACCACGACGTAAGGCAGCTTGGCCGCCTTCACTTCCTGAATCGCCAGGGTGGTGCGCGCCATCTGCATCAAGCTGAGGGCGCCTTCCTGCATCCGCGCCCCGCCTGCGGCGGTAAAGCAGACGAAAGGCACATTGCGTTTGATGGCCTCACGCGCAGCGGCGATGAAGGCCTCGCCCGCCGCCATGCCCAGCGACCCGCCCATGAAGGTGAAGTCCTGCACGATGACCACGGCGGGCGCGCCGCCGATGCGGCCATAGCCGATAGCCATGGTGTCCTTGCGGCCCGCCGCCTTGCGCGCCGCCGACAGACGGTCGCGATAGGGCTTGCCGTCCGAGAACTTCAGCGGGTCTTCGGGCACGTCCGGCGTGTCGATGTTCTCGAACAGGCCGTCGTCGAAGGTGGCCTTCAGGCGCGTCGGGGCGTTGATCCGCATGTGACGGCCCGACGGCGTGACCCACAGGGCAGCCTCCAGGTCCGAGCGGAACAGCATCTCGCCCGTGTCGGGATCCTTGACCCACAGATTGTCAGGCGTGTCGCGCGTACTGACGATCTTGCGCACACCGGGCGCGAAACGCGACAGCCAACCGCCGCGAGCCTTGTTCTCGGGATTTTTATCGACCATGGGCGGCCTTTAAACGTTTTCCGTCACAGAAGCACTAGTGCGCGCGGTGCGAACTGCATCGGACAGCGCCTTCACCTTGGCCAGAACGCGCGGAACGGCTGGTTCGTTCGCTTCGAGGGCGGCGGCGACTTCGTTCACGAATACCGAACCGGCGACGACAGCGTCGGCGACGCGAGCGATCTCGGCGGCGCGTTCCGGCGTCTTCACGCCGAAGCCGACGGCAACGGGCAGATCGGCGGCGCGGCGCACGCGCTCGACGGCGGGCGCCACCTCGGCAGCCACGGCCTCCTTCACCCCGGTCACCCCGGCGACCGAGACATAGTAGACGAAGCCCGAGGTGCCCTCGGCGATGACCTTCAGGCGCTCGTCGTCGGACGTCGGCGTGGCCAGGCGGATCAGCGACAGATCGGCGGCCTTCAGCGCGGCCAGCAGGGGCGCGGCCTCTTCCGGCGGGCAGTCGACGACGATGATGCCGTCCACCCCGGCTTCGGCCGCATCGCGGGCGAAGACCTCATAGCCATAGGATTCCACCGGGTTCAGATAACCCATCAGGATCAGCGGCGTGTCCTGATCGACCTTGCGGAAATCGGCGACCAGATCGAGCGTGCCG
Organism: Brevundimonas diminuta; assembly: GCF_039673845.1. Classification (GTDB taxonomy): domain Bacteria; phylum Pseudomonadota; class Alphaproteobacteria; order Caulobacterales; family Caulobacteraceae; genus Brevundimonas; species Brevundimonas diminuta_E. Next base: position 64,963 of record NZ_JBDJMK010000013.1, read on the forward strand.
CGCAGGGTCATCCCCGCCTTCAGCCCGCGCAGGGCGGCACGCTGGATCGGCGGCCCCTCGGCCATCGGGTCGGAAAAGGCCAGACCCAGTTCGATCAGATCGGCCCCGGCGGCGGGCAGGCCCTTGAGGATCTCCAGCGCCTCATCGCGGCTGGGATCGCCGGTCATGACATAGGGGACGAAACCGGCCCGGCCTTCCGCCTTCAGCTTGGCGAAACGGGCGTCGATACGCGCAGTCGTCACTGGTCGGCCCCTCCTGAGGGCGAAGCAGCGGGCGCGGCCGTGCAGACGTCGCCCGGAATAACAGCAAAGCCGAGGAAGCCCGGCGAGGTCGCCTCTGCGGGTTTCGTCTCGTCATAGAAGGCGACCATCTGCAGGCCGTCGCAGCCGCCGCCATCGCGGCGACGCACGAAGATGATGCGGTTGTCGTCGCCGTCAGCAGGCAGCCAGCCCAGGGGCGCCAGATGCGCCTCATAGGCCTCGGCCAGGGCGCCGATCTGATCCAACTGGGCCGTCACGCAGAAGGCCGGGCTGCGCAGCAGGCCGCCGCAGCCCGCCGCCTCGGCGGCCGGCGGCAGGACCGGGATACCCGTCGCGGGCGGACCCGGCGGCGCGCTGGGCGCGGTCTGCACCGGCGCTTCGGCCTGGGGCGCAGGGGCGGCCTTGCTTTGCGCCAGCGTCAGGGTCGGCGACCCCGCCGTCAGGGCGGCGACGATCAGCAGGCTCTTTATCATCACAGCTCCACGCCCAGATGCTGGGCCACAGTGTTGATGTCCTTGTCCCCCCGGCCCGACAGGACGATCACCAGATCGCCGTCCTTGCCGATTTCGCGGGCCACATCGCCCGCACGCGCCAGGGCGTGCGAAGCTTCCAGCGCCGGGATGATGCCTTCCAGCCTGCACAGGGTCTGGAAGGCTTCCAGCGCCTCGGAATCGGTGGCCGACAGATATTCGCCGCGCCCCAGATCGTGCAGCCAGGCGTGCTCCGGCCCGATGCCCGGATAGTCGAGGCCCGCCGAGATAGAGTGGCCTTCCAGAATCTGACCGTCTGCGTCCTGCAGCAGATAGGTGCGGTTGCCGTGCAGCACGCCCGAGCGGCCGCCCTTCAGGCTGGCGGCGTGGGCGGGGGTGTCCAGGCCGTGGCCCGCCGCCTCGACCCCGATCAGACGCACGCTCTCGTCCTGAATGAAGGGGTGCATGGCGCCGATGGCGTTCGATCCGCCGCCGATGCAGGCCATGACGGCGTCGGGCAGGCGGCCGATCTGACGCTGGCTCTGGGCCTTGATCTCCTTGCCGATCACCGACTGGAAATCGCGCACCATGGCCGGATAGGGGGCCGGGCCCGCCGCCGTGCCGATGATGTAATAGGTGTCGGCGACATTGGTGACCCAGTCGCGCATCGCCTCATTCATGGCGTCCTTCAGCGTCGCCGCACCGGCCGTCACCGGGTTCAGCTCGGCGCCCAGCAGCTTCATGCGGAAGACGTTCGGCTGCTGCCGGGCCACGTCGACGGCGCCCATGTAGACGGTGCAGGGCAGGCCGAAGCGGGCGCAGACGGTGGCCGAGGCGACCCCGTGCTGACCGGCGCCGGTCTCGGCGATGATGCGCGTCTTGCCCATGCGGCGGGCCAGCAGAATCTGGCCCATGCAGTTGTTGATCTTGTGCGCGCCCGTGTGGTTCAGGTCCTCGCGCTTCAGCCAGATCTTGGCGCCGCCGAAATGCTCGGTCAGCCGCTCGGCGAAATAGAGCGGGCTGGCGCGGCCGACGTAATGCTCCAGATAGCTGTCCAGCTCGGCCTGAAACGTCGGATCCGCCTTGGCCGCCGCATAGGCCGCCTCCAGCTCATGGATCAAGGGCATCAGGGTCTCGGGCACGAAGCGGCCGCCATAGGGGCCGAAACGGCCCTCGGCGTCAGGCCAGGCGTAGGAGTTCGACAGGGGGGCGTTCACGATATCCGGCACACGAAAATCTTCAGGGAGGAAGGCGACGAAATCAGGACCGCAAAGCGGCGTCCAGAAAAGCTTTGATCAGGGCCCGGTCCTTAACACCCGGCGCGCTTTCAACGCCAGAGGAGACATCAACCATCGGCGCCCCCGAAATCCGCACCGCCTCGGTGAGATTTTGCGGATCCAGCCCGCCCGCGAGGAACCAGTTTGCCGGCAACGCCCGGTTCTGCATCAGCGTCCAGTCGAACGAAGCCCCTACGCCGCCCGGCAGATCGGCCCCCTTCGGCGGTTTGGCGTCGAACAGCAGATGATCGGCCACGCAGCTCCATTCTGCGACATTGGCGAAGTCCACCTCGTCGCGGATCGGTAAGGCCTTGATGATCCCCGCCCCTGTCAGCCGCCGCGCCTCGATCGCGCGCTTCGGCGTCTCATGGCCATGCAACTGAATGAAGTCGGGCCGCAGGATCAGGGCGACCTCGCTCAGCAGGGCGTCGTCGGGATCGACCAGAACGGCGACCACCTTCGCTTTTCCCCGCGCCCGATCAAACAGGGTCGCCGCGTGCAGCGGCGGGATGTGGCGCGGACTCTTTGGAAACACCACCGCCCCGACAAAGGCCGCTCCGCCATCGAGTGCCGCATCCAGCGTATCCGGCGTCGTCAGGCCGCAGATCTTGGTCAGTGTCATAGCTGTGACGTGCGCGAGCGACCCACAGAGGTCAAGCACGCACCTTCCCTCCCGCTCACCCCGGCGGACGCCGGGGCCCAGTTCTTTGGCTGCAAACGCGGCGTATGAGACTCGCACTGGATCCCGACCTCCGACGGGATGAGCGGAATTATTGCACGAAGATCGAAGCGATCTCATCCTCGCTCAGCAGCCGCCACGCGCCCGGCGCCAGATCATCCGTCAGCACCAAGCCGCCCAGCCGCTCGCGATGCAGGGCCTCCACATGGTTGCCCGCCGCCGCGAACATCCGGCGCACCTGATGATAGCGGCCCTCCGTCACCGTCAGCAGGGCCTCGGTCGGCGACACGACCTCCAACACGGCAGGCGCCAGCGGCTTGTCCTCGCCCTCCAGCACCAGTTCGCCCGAGGCGAACAGCGCCCCTTCCGTCCCGTTCAGCGGCCGCGCCAGCGTCGCGCGATAGACCTTGGCCACATGGCGTTTGGGCGAAATCACCCGGTGCAACAGGTCGCCGTCGTCCGTCAGCAGCAGCAGGCCGCTCGTCTGCTTGTCCAGCCGCCCGATGGTCGAGATCGCCGGATCGCGCCGCCGCCAGCGGTCGGGCAGGACATCATAGACCAGCGCCCCGTCCTCCTTGTGCGAACAGGTCATGCCCAGCGGCTTGTTCAGAAGGACGACCAGACCGGGCACAGGGTCCAGGGGCTCGCCGTCGATCTCCATGCGGCCCGGCAGATCGGGCGTCACCGGGATGCGCTTCGACACATCGGTCAGATCGGCGCCGTCCAGCACGACGCCGCCCGCCTTGCCCAACCGCGCCATCTCGGCCCGCGAGCCGTAGCCCATCGAGCCCAGCAGCTTGTCCACGCGGGAGGTCGGAACCTTCTTGCTCATGCGCCCTCTCCCCACGCCGCCGCCTGCGCGCGCCCGTCAACCGTCGGCGCATATGGCCCCTCGGGCCAAGCCCGAGGGTGACGATGAAGGGGAGAACTCACTTCACCGCCTCGAAAATCTTGTAGCCGCCCTGATCCACGACCATCCGCACCCGCTTGAAGGCGGCGTCCAGTTCCGCCTCATAAGGCAAGTGGCGGTTGGCGACGATACAGGCGGTCCCGCCCTTCTTCAGCATCTCGGCCGCCTTGCGGATGAAGTTCTGGCCCAGCCGCCGGTCCTCGGCACCGCCGTCATGGAAGGGCGGATTGCTGACGATGAAATCCAGATCGCCCGTCGCCTCCAGCGTCCGCACATCGGCCCAGTCGAAGCTGGCCCGCGCATCCTCGACATTGCGCTTCGCCGCCTCGACCGCACGCCGGTCGATGTCGACCAGCCGCAGAGCCGTCACAGCCGACGACCGCAGCACCACCGTCGACAGCGCCCCGAAACCGCAACCCAGATCGGCGCCCGCCCCCTTCAGCGGCGGCAGGACTTCGGCCAACAAGGCCGTGCCCGGATCAATACGATCCCAGGCGAAGATTCCCGGCTGCGACCAGGCCTCCAGCCCCGGAACCAAGCACGGCGCGCCCGCCTCAATGGCGGCGTTCAGCCCTTCGGCCGCCTCGGGCCGGATGACGATGCAGCGGCGATGATGCGCCTTGGCCGTCTCAGCGACCTCCAGCCCGAAAGCCTTCAACTCCTTGCCCAGTCGCGATCCGCCCTTGTCCTTGGGTGCCATGACATCCAGCCGCCCGCCGGGCTTCAGCGCCTTCAGCGCCAGCGCCAGCGTATAGCGCCGCTCGACCGCGCCGGGCGGCGCATACAGCATCACCCCGTCGGCCGATCCGGGCGCAACCGCCTCCAGCGCCGTCGAACCGGGAATCAGGGGCGAGGTCTGGGTCGCCGCTGAAGGCGGATCGAACACTGCGGGCGGACGGCCATAGAGAAGCGTGGTCATGTGACAGCCCCTTATCCCTTCTCCCCTTGCGGGAGAAGGACGCGGTTGGAGAAGGGATCACATCGTGACACCTCCGGCCGAATACGGCACAACGGCCGCCATGTTGGACTTCCCCCCGCCCGCTGATTTCTCGCCCACGCTGGACGAGGCGCGGACCCTGCTGGAGAGGGTGTGGGGCCATGCTGATTTTCGCGGGCTTCAGGCCTCGGTGATCGAGGAGGTTCTGGCCGGGCGCGACGTGCTGGCCGTGCTGCCGACCGGCGGCGGCAAGAGCGTCTGCTATCAGGTGCCCGCCATCCTTCGCGAGGGCGTCGGCCTGGTCGTCTCGCCGCTGATCGCCCTGATGACCGATCAGGTCGAGGCGCTGAAACAGCAGGGCGTGGCCGCCGCCCGGCTCGATTCCGGCCTGACCATGGACGAGCGCTCGGCCGTCTGGCGCGCGGCGCGGTCGAGCGAGCTGGACCTGCTGTATGTCTCGCCCGAAGGACTGGCCTCGGGGTCGATGCTGGAACGACTGGCCGAACTGCCGATCAGCCTGATCGCCATCGACGAAGCCCACTGCGTGTCTCAGTGGGGGCACGACTTCCGCCCGGATTACCGCACCCTGGGCCGTCTGGCCGAGATCTTCCCCCGCGTGCCGCGCATCGCCGTTACCGCCACCGCCGACGCCCGGACGCGCGACGACATCCTGGCCTCGCTGAAGCTGGGCGAGGCCCGCGTCTTCGTCGACAGCTTCGCCCGCCCGAACCTGCAGCTGACCGCCGAGCGCAAGGTCAACGGCTCGCGCGCCCGCACCGATGCGCGCGTGGTCGAACTGGTGCGTGAACGGCGCGGCCGCTCGGGCGTGGTCTATTGCGGCAGCCGCGACGGCTGCGAGCGGGTGGCCGATGCGCTGCGGGACGCCGGAACCAACGCCATCGCCTATCACGCCGGGTTCGACGCCCGTGAGCGCGACCGGAGGCTGGAGCGATTCCTGGCCGAGGACGGGACCGTCATGGTCGCCACCATCGCCTTCGGCATGGGGGTGGACAAGCCGGATGTGCGCTTCGTCATCCACGCCGATCCGCCCGGCAGTCTTGAAGCCTATTGGCAGGAGATCGGCCGCGCCGGACGCGACGGCGAACCGGCCGAGGGGATCACGCTTTACGGCCCGTCGGACATCGCCTGGTCCTTACGCCGCCTTGACAGCCGCCCGATGGCCGAAGAGGTCAAACAGGTCCAGACGCGCAAGGTGCGCCAACTGTTCGCCATGCTGGACGGCGCGACCTGCCGCCCGCAATCGGTGCGCCGCTATTTCGGCGAGCAGGACGCAGAGCCGTGCGGCGTCTGCGACGTGTGCGGCGATCCGCCCGCCACCTTTGACGCCCTGGTTCCGGCGCAGAAGGCGCTGGCGGCGGTGCAGCGGCTGGGCGAGCGCTTCGGCCGCACACGCGTCATCGACCACCTGACCGGCCGGACCAAGGAGGTTCAGCCGTGGGAGGCGGGGCTGTCGACCTGGGGCGTCGGGGCCGACCTTTCGCTGGTCGGCTGGCGCGACGTGATCGACCATCTGATGTTCGAGGGCCTGCTGGTTGAGGATCCCAACGACGGCAAGCCCATCATCCGCCTGGGCGATCCGCAGGCGGTGCGCGCCGTCTATCGCGGCGAGCGGGTGGTGCGGGTCAAGGAACCGCCGACGCGCGCCGTGGCCGAGGACAGGCCGCGCCGCAACGCCGGACGCAATCTGGCGGTCGAGGGTCTGGACGCAGACGTGCGCGCCCGCTTCGAGGCCCTGCGCGCCTGGCGCCGCGAGCGCGCCATCGAACAGCGCGTGCCGCCCTATGTCATTTTCCAGGACAAGACTCTGGTCGAGATCGCCCTTCAGGAACCGCGCGGTCTGGATCAGCTCGCCGTCATTCCCGGCGTCGGCGCGGGCAAGCTGGACCGCTACGGCCCGGCCGTGCTGGAGGCGCTGGGGGCCGTCGCCTGAGCCTCAGCGCAGGAAGCGTTCGACGGCCTGCTGGAACTGTTTGGGCCGGTCGATCATGACCATGTGCTCGGCCCCCTCGATCCGCTCGAACGTGGCCGGACGCGGCAGGGAGCGGTAGCCCGCGCGGAACAGGCCGTCGATGTGGCTGCGCGGGCTGCTGTCGTCCGGGCTCCAGCCGTATACGACCGTGACCGGCGCCTCGATCAGCGGCAGGCGCGAGCGCAGGTCCGTCACCATCACCTCATACAGGCCCTGGGCCAGAACGCGGCGGTCCCCGCCCTGCCAGCCCAGACCGCCCAGAACATTGTCGGCCGCACCGCCCAGCTCCAGCCCCATGGAGGCGGCCTGTGTCCGCAGGGCCTGATCGCCCAGCAGCATCAGTCCCTGATAGGCGATACGGGCCAGCGGCTCGACATCGGCGGCGGTGGAGCCCGGGCTGATCAGCGACGGGAAGAAGGGGGAGGCGTCCACCACCATGACCTTGCCCACACGATCGCCTGCGTCGGCGGCGACGCGCAGCGCCACCTGTCCGCCCATCGAATGGCCGATCAGGGCGGGGCGCTGAAGGCCCTGCTCCTCGATATAGCGGCGGATCTCGGCGGCGGTCGGCGCGCCGACCAGCCCCTCGGCGTTGCCGCCGGGCGCCGTCTCGCCAAAGCCGCGCACCGTCACCAGATGCACGCGATAGCGTCCCTCCAGCGCCGCCGCCGTGCGCGCCCAGACTGCCGAGGTCGAGGCCAGGCCGGGGATCAGCACCACGTCCGGCCCCTGGCCTTTCGTCTCGACCAGAATGCGGGAGGACTGGAAGGGCGCGGTAGTCGGGGCGACTGCAGCTACAGACCTGGGACGTGCTTCCGTCGTCGCATCCGCAGGAGAGGCGGCAGCGATCAGCCCGCAGATCAGGGCAGCGGGCAATAAGGCGAAACGGTGCGAATGGCGCATGGGATCATGCTTGGCCTCCGATAACGGCGAAACCTCGACCTGAGCTGCAAAAAGCCTGACCATTGTCTTTTTCCTCCAACAGGAGTGAACTCAGGCTTTCTGGGGAGGATGCGATGAAAAACACTGTCATCACCATTACCGCAGTTGCCGCCACGCTTATTGCGGCGCCCGCCATGGCCGAGAGCTGGCATATCGTCTCACGCAGTTCGGCCACCGCCTTCATGGTGGATGTGGATTCCATCACGGAGGCCGGCGATGTCCGCACGGTGATCCTGGCGCGCGTACCGGCGACAGGTCCTGCCGACGACCTGTCCTACTCCGCCGGCGAGGTCAGCATTCGCTGCAGCGCCAAACAGTCCAAGCCAGGAGTCGAGATCCTGTATGGAGCCGACGGCGCGGAGCAGGAACGCATCGATGACGGCTATGATTTCGAGCCGATCGCGCGGAACTCGCTAGATTCCTACGTCAAGGATATGGTCTGCGACAACCAGCGCAGCGCCGCTGTCTTCCCGTCTATCCGGGCCTTCATCGAAGCGGGACGCCCTCAGCCCCGCTAACGACTCTGATTGGAAATCTATCTGATCGCAGTGACGGACCGCGCCGCGTGATCCGTTACATCGCCGTGCTGAAGGGATGAAGCCATGCAGGAGTTCGATGCGCTTTTCGCCTTCTATGCGTTGCTGCTCGGGCTGGCTGTGGCCAATGTCGCGACCGCCTTTGCAGAGATGTACAAAGCGCGAGACCGGGTGCGCATCGGCGTGACCATCCCCTTGCTGGGCGCCGTCGTCTTGACGGCGGCCTGTCAGCAATGGCTGTCTCTATTCCGCGCTCAAGCGGATATGAAGTTGGGGCCGGGCCAACTGCTGGTCTGTCTGGCCATGGCCCTACCCTATATTTTCATCAGCCAGATCATCAGGCCGCATCAAGATGGAAGCGCGTCGCTGGAGGCCTATTATGCCCAACATCGCCGGGTGCTGGTCGGCGCTCTGCTGATCCCAGTGCTGGCGAGCAGCGCCGTCAATGTGATCTACGCCATAGCCGGGAAAGAAGAGGTCCTGCCTGCGGTTCTCGGCTTTCTGCTCTATCAGGGCGTGCGTTACGCCTGCATCACTCCAATGTTGATCTGGACCGGCGTCGCGGTGCAGCGAACAGGGCTGATCGTCCTGTTCGTCCACACCGTCCTAATGATGTTCTAGCCGTCGGACGTCGGCGGCGACCGTCCTCAGGGTCGGAAGCGGAGAATGCCCTTACGCACGCCAGGCGCTCATCCAATACGCACCCAAGATGTATACCAAGGTATATCTTATGTATTCGAAAGACCTGATCGCGACGCGCGTTTCAGCTAGAAACAAAATTCAGCAAGCGCTATCAGAAAACAGCTCGGCGATAGCCATCGGCGGGCAGCAACAGGAAACCCGAAATGCCAAGCGACAGTAGTCGACAGATGGCCACGCACAGGGTTTCGGGACGGGTCTGAATAGTCGGGTCTCGTCCTGATGGCTGTGCGGCCGTCAAGGAGTTGAGACATGAACCTCGCGATCAACGCGTGGCGGTTCGCCGCCCTGAACCATCGACCCGCGCGCTCAGGCGCGTCCAGCGACGGCGCATCCAGCAACGCCGCCTCCATCAGAACCGAAGACCGGGTCAGGACGCCCGCCTCCGTGCCGCCGCGCCTGTGGTTCATGCGCGCGGGTCTGGTGCTGGCCGCCTATCAGGCGCGCGGCGCGATGGACGGATACAGCGACGGATACGGCGCATGACCCGTTTCAACGTCATCGCCACCGGGGCGCCGCGCTCGACCGCGCTGTTCCCGCCGCGCGAACGCGCGCCATAGGCGTGGCGCGCGCCGGCTTCGCGGCCGTTTCGTGAAGCCTGCTTCCTGCATCGGGCCGGACCGCAAGGTCAGGCCCTGAACGCGCCCTGACCTGCTCCCCCGGTCAGGCGTCTTTCGACACATCCCACCTTTCCACCGGCTGTGCGCTGCACGGCGCGGTCCGGCCGCCTGTCTGTGATGCGCGGTCGGGCCGTGCTGCCGGCCGCCTTCGCAGCAGAAGATCGAAGTCATGAACATCTCCTTCAAGCCAACGGCATCCCAATCACCGCCCGGCGCCCGCGCCGCGGCCGCGCGCCGCCCCGCCGATATCGATGTCATGGCCATCTCCGCCGAGGGCCTGACCGACGAGCAGGCCGCGCACCGTCTGGCGCAGGACGGCCCCAACGCCGTGGCGCGCGAGCGGCGTCTGTCCGCCCCGATGCAGCTGCTGCTGACGTTCAGGAACCCCTTCATCGGCGTGCTGCTGGCGCTGGCCGCCATCAGTTCGGTGACGGACATCATCATGCCCCTGCGGACGGGCGAACAGGCGGACTATGTCGGGGTGGTCATCATCCTGGTGATGGTCGGCCTCAGCGCCGTGCTGCGCTTCTGGCAGGAGTTCCGCTCGGCCAAGGCCGCCGAGGCGCTGAACGCCATGGTCGGCAACTCCGCCACGGTCAAGCGTCGCGACAATGAGGCGGCGGCGGGTCAACTGCGCGAGACGCCGATGGCCGAGGTCGTCGTCGGCGACATCATCTATCTGTCGGCGGGCGACATGGTGCCGGCCGATGTGCGCCTGCTGGATTCACGCGACCTGTTCGTCAGCCAGGCCGCCCTGACCGGCGAGGCCATTCCGGTCGAGAAATACGACACCCTGGGCGCCGTGGCCGCCAAGTCCGCCGACGCCGTGGTGGACGACGACGCTGATCAGCTGGACCACCCCAACGCCTGCTTCATGGGCACCAATGTCGTCAGCGGCACGGCGACCGCCGTGGTCGTCGCCACCGGCCCGCGCACCTATTTCGGCTCTCTGGCCAAGGCCATCGTCGGCTCGCGCGCCGAGACGGCCTTTGACCGCGGGGTCAACAGCGTCAGCTGGCTGCTGATCCGCTTCATGCTGATCATGGTGCCCATCGTCCTGCTGATCAACGGCTTCACCAAGGGCGACTGGATGGAAGCCTTCCTGTTCGCCCTGGCCGTCGCGGTCGGGCTGACGCCGGAAATGCTGCCGATGATCGTCTCGTCAAACCTGGCCAAGGGCGCCCTGGCGATGTCGCGTCGCAAGGTCGTGGTCAAGCGCCTGAACGCCATCCAGAACTTCGGCGCCATGGACGTGCTGTGCACCGACAAGACCGGCACCCTGACGCAGGACCGCATCATCCTGGCGCACCACCTGGACGCCAGCGGCGCCGCCAGCGATCAGGTGCTGCAACTGGCCTGGCTGAACAGCCGTCACCAGAGCGGCGTAAAGAACCTGATGGATCGGGCCGTCGTCGACTTCGCCGACAAGCGCCCCGATGCGCTGGCGCCGGTCAGCGCCTTCGCCAAGGTCGATGAACTGCCCTTCGACTTCGTGCGTCGCCGCCTGTCCATCGTGGTCGGAGCGGCGGACGGCGGCCAGACGCTGATCTGCAAGGGCGCGGTCGAAGAGATGCTGGCTATCTCGGTCGCCGTGCGCGACGGCGGAGTCACCCGGCCGCTGGACGATGCGGCGCGCGCGCGTCTGGTGCAGATGGCCCGCAGCTATAACGCCGACGGCTTCCGCGTACTGGTCGTGGCCACCCGCGGCGTGCCCGCCGATCAGGCGCGCGACCGCTATGTGGTCGAGGACGAGGCCGATCTGGTCATCGAAGGCTTCCTGACCTTCCTTGATCCGCCCAAGGAGACGGCGCGTCCCGCCATCGCCGCCCTGGCCGAACACGGCGTGGCGGTGAAGGTGCTGACCGGCGACAATGAGGTCGTCACCGCCAAGATCTGCCGCGAGGTCGGTCTGGAGCCGGGCCAGCCCGTGCTGGGCCGCGACATCGAGGCGATGGACGACGAGACGCTGGCCCGCATCGTCGAGGAACGCACCGTCTTCGCCAAGCTGACTCCGCTGCAGAAGTCGCGCGTGCTGAAGAGCCTTCAGGCCAACGGCCACACGGTCGGCTTCCTGGGCGACGGCATCAACGACGCCCCGGCCCTGCGCGACGCAGACGTGGGGATCTCGGTCGACAGCGGCACCGACATCGCCAAGGAATCCGCCGACATCATCCTGTTGGAAAAGAGCCTGATGGTTCTGGAGGAAGGCGTCATCAAGGGGCGCGAGACCTTCGGCAACATCATCAAATACCTGAACATGACGGCCAGTTCGAACTTCGGGAACGTGTTCTCGGTTCTGGTCGCCAGCGCCTTCATCCCCTTCCTGCCGATGCTGGCGATCCACCTGCTGATCCAGAACCTGATGTACGACTTCTCCCAACTGGCCCTGCCGTGGGACAAGATGGACGATGAGTTCCTGCGCAAGCCCCGCAAGTGGGACGCCAAGAACATCGGCCGCTTCATGGTCTGGATGGGGCCGACGTCGTCGATCTTCGACATCACGACCTTCGCCCTGATGTGGTACGTCTTCGCGGCCAACTCGGTCGAGATGCAGTCGCTGTTCCAGTCCGGCTGGTTCATCGAGGGCCTGCTGTCCCAGACGCTGGTCGTGCACATGCTGCGCACCCGCAAGATCCCCTTCATCCAGAGCACGGCCACCCTGCCGGTCCTGCTGGCGACGGGTCTGGTGTGCGTGCTGGGCGTCTGGCTGCCGTTCTCGCCCATCGGCGCGATGGTCGGGCTGACCCCTCTGCCCATGGCCTACTTCCCGTGGCTGGTCGGCACCCTGGTCGCCTACTGCATCGTCGCCCAGGGCATGAAGACCTTCTACGTCCGCCGCTTCGGCCAATGGTTCTGATCTGAAGGAAAGGGCGGCCGACAGGCTTCTGTCCGGCCGCCCGGCTTCACAGCCCAGAGGAGGCGCCCATGCGCGATCTGATCCTGCCCCGCTCCGTCGTCCTGCCCCATCTGCACCCCCGGCCCCGGCCGGTAAAAACAGCGCCGATGGCGCGGACGAAAACCCGCCGCCGGTCCCGCCTGCAGCGCCTGACCGGATGGGCGGCCGCCGTCGCATCGCGGCGTCTGCTTATGCTCACCCTGTCATGGGCGCGCAGGGGGGACATCAGTCCCGCCGAAGCCCGCGTCCTGCTCTATGTCGCCAGCGCCCTGCAACGCCGCGCGCTTCACAGCCTGACCCTGAGGGGTCCAGCCGAACCCCCGTCCCGCTGAATACGGAGCCGACCCTGATGGACGACCCGTCCAGCTACGGCGGTCGAAAGACCGTCCTTCCTCCCCCTGTTCCGGCCGACACCGACTGAGCGCGGTTTCGGCCGCCGTGACGGCCGCGCGCCGTCGCCCCTGCCGAGAGAACCGCCCATGACCTGTGTCACGCCCCCCTTCCGCCGTTACGCCTCCCTGTCGATCCTGCGCCTGGTCTGGCGCCGTCTGGCCGCCCTGCTGGCCTATCTGGTCATGCTGGGCGCCTTCTTCCTGTTCGGCGTGCCCAGCGCCAATGCGGGCGCCGGTCCACACGTCATCGACGACGCCGGGGTCGAGACCCCCGGCCTGTGCCACGTCGAGACCTGGACCACATGGGGCCGCCACAACACGGGGCTGGTCAACGCCTCGCCCGCCTGCACCTTCCACAGCCTGCCGCGTCTGGAGATCGGCGCCGGACTGACCGCCGAGCGCGCCGACAGCCGCTGGGACGGCGCATTCGGCCCCGCGCTCAAGCTGAATCTGGGCCGCGAAGACAGCCGCATCGACTGGGCCGTCGCCGCCGAGGCGCAAATGGGCGCACGCTCGGGCGCCTTCAACGGCGCCGCCCTGACGGTTCCGGTCAGCGTCGAGGTGTCGGACGCCGTGCGCCTGAACACCAATCTGGCGTGGAGCCACGACCCGAACGCCGACCGCCGCAACGCCGCCTTCTATGGCGCCCAGATCGAGTACGACCTTCGGCCCGATCTGATGTTGATGGCCGAGGCCTATCAGCGTTACAGGGAGACGCTGGGCGTTCAGGCCGGGCTGCGCTGGACCCCGCAGCAGGGACCGCTGGACTTCGACTTTCTGATCGGCCTGCCCGACGGGGGCCGTGAAACACAGGTGACGCTGGGGCTGACGCTCCGCGGCGCGCCCTTCCGGCGCCGCTGAAACACGAAAGGCGCCGAATGACCGATTTCAGCGAAATGGGACAGGTTGTGCTGGCGCTGGGCGGCGCCTTCCTGCTGGGCGGACTGATCGGCTTCGAGCGTCAGTGGCGTCAGCGGCTGGCCGGGCTGCGGACCAATACGCTGGTGGCGCTGGGCGCCGCCAGCTTCGTCCAGTTCGCGGGCCAGTTCGACGGCGACACCAGCCCCACCCGCGTCGCGGCCCAGATCGTCTCGGGCGTCGGCTTTCTGGGCGGCGGCATCATCTTCAAGGAAGGGCTGAACGTGCGCGGCCTGAACACGGCCGCCACCCTGTGGTGTTCGGCCGCCGTCGGGGCCATGTGCGGCGCAGGCCTGTTCTTCCATGCAGCGATCAGCGCCGCCTTCATCATTGCGGTCAACGCCCTGCTGCGCCCGCTGGTCCAGCTTCTGGACCGCCAGCCCAACGACCAGACCGAGCTGGACAGCCTCTATTCCATCAGCATGGTCTGTCAGAGCGACGCCGAGGCCCACGTCCGCGCCCTGCTGCTGGGCGGTCTGGGCGGCCTGCTGCACATCCGCGAACTGGTCAGCGCCGATCTTGAAGGCTCCACCAATGTCGAGGTCCGCGCCGTGATCCACGCCGAGACCCGGCAGGACCGTCTGGTCGAACAGATCGTCGGCCGTCTCAGCCTTGAACCGCGCGTCACCGCCGCCCGCTGGCGCATTCTGGAGGTCTGACGCCGGCGGCTGCGCGGCGTGGGCGACAAGGCCTGCGCCGTGACCTAAGCTGGCGCGACGCAACGGAATGATGGCCCTGGTGACGACGACCGCCCGCAGCAGATCGAACTACGCCGCCGTGCTGGTCGCCCTGATCGCGGCCGTCGTCGCCATCTTCATCGCCGACACCATCACCGATTACGCCGTCGCCGTGGCCATCTTTCACACGGCGGTCATGCTGGTCGCCACCCGGTTCCTGAGCGCGCGGATGGTGGCGGCGCTGGCGGCGGCCTGCATCATCCTGACGGGGGTCAGCTTCGTGCTGACGCCCTCGGGCGACTTCACGATCGGGCTGGTGAACACCGGCATCAGCATCGTCGCCATCGCCGTGACCGCCTATCTGGGCCTGAAGCTGAAAAGCGCCGAGGCCCAGATCCACGAGGCGCGCGAACGCATCACCCGCATCGCCCGCCTGACCACGCTGGGCCAGTTGACCGCCTCCATCGCCCATGAGGTCAGCCAGCCTCTGGCCGCCATCGCCGCCAGCGCCGGAGCCGGTCGCCGCTGGCTGGCGCAGGATCAGCCCAACACCGCCAAGGCCATGGCCGCCGTCGACCGCATCGTCATGGACGCCGAACGCGCCAGCGACATTCTGGACCGCGTTCGCCGTCTGGCCCGCAACGAAGCCCCCGCCTCCGTCGCCTTCGACCTGAACGCCGCGGTGATGGAGATCATCGACCTGTCGTCCTCCGTCGCAGGGGCGCAGGACGCCGTCATCGCCACCGCCCTGCCCGGCGGCCTGCCGCTGGCCTTCGCCGACCGGGTGCAGGTTCAGCAGGTGGTCAGCAATCTGGTGCTGAATGGTCTGGACGCCGCCGCCTCGGCCGGACGCGCGCCCCGCCTGACCGTCGCCACGGCCCACGTCGACGGACGCCTTCAGGTCTCGGTGGCCGACAATGGCGAGGGCCTGACGTCAGAGGCGGAAGAGCGCCTCTATGACGCCTTCTGGACCACCAAGGACGGCGGCTTCGGCCTGGGCCTGACCATCTGCCGCGCCATCGTCGAAGCCAACGGCGGACGCATCTGGACCCTGCCGTCCCCGCTGGGCGGCGCCTGCTTCGCCTTCACCCTGCCCATCGCGTCAGAGGCCGCCGCATGACCCAGACCTCGGCCGCCCCCGTCGTTCACGTCATCGACGACGACGCCTCGATCCGCGCCGGTCTGGCGGACCTGCTGGAGTCGGTGTCGCTGAAGACCCATGTCTTCGCCTCGGTTCAGGATTTCCTCGCCCATCCGCGAGACGACGAGACGCCCGCCTGTCTGGTCCTCGACGTCCGAATGCCGGGCCAGAGCGGCGTCGACTTCCATCAGCAGATGGACAGTCTGGGCATACGGATGCCGGTCATCTTCATCACCGGCCACGGCGACATCGCCATGGGCGTCAAGGCCATCAAGGACGGCGCCGTCGACTTCCTGACCAAACCCTTCCGCGATCAGGATCTGCTCGACGCCATCCAGGCGGCGCTGGAACGCGACCGGCACAGGCTGGAGCAGGAGGCCGCCGCCGCCTCCCTGCAAGAGCGCTGGGACACGCTAACCCAAGGCGAACGCGATGTGCTCGAACGAGCCCTGGCAGGTTACCTCAACAAACAGACAGCGGCCGAACTTGGCGTCAAGGAAATCACTGTTAAAACTCGCCGCGCACGCGCCATGAAGAAACTTGGCGCCTCATCTATTCTCGAGGTCATGCGCATATCGCTTAAGATGCAGAACAACTAGCCCTGCACTGACCCCACCTTAATAACACAACTATCCATTTAACATACTCTGGCTTCCGGACAGCAGATCCTGCGACTCACACTACTTGTGTCTATTGTATATTGGACACATGGATGGGGCAACCTTTCACCCTGGGCGGTAACACGAAACCAGACGCCCTCCAGACGCAGCGCGCCTTCAAGGATCGGTTCCCCAGTGGTGCCGTCCTGATGAGGATAGACCTGCACGGCGATGACTTTGCCGCCATACAGCGCCGAAACGCGATCAACCACGGTATGGCCGACCAGGATGCGCGAGACGCCGAAGCGCTCGAGAGACGCCATGACATCCGCCGTCGTCGCGACCGGCGCGCGGTCTCCCACCGGAAAGTAGCCGCGATACCATAGGGGTCCATTTTCACCGAGAACCAGCGCTTCAGGTGATCCGGCCGGCGGCTTCACCGCATAAGGAACATCCAGATACCGGCGGGCGATTGCGTTCACGGCGTCCAGGTCAAGGGCGGATTCGGTGAGAGGATGCGAAACGCCGCCGTGAACAATCAGGAGATCGCCCAGCTTCAACATGGCGGGGCGAGAGCGCAACCATGCGCCAAGGACGGTCTGCGGCCCCAGCAACTGCGCATATTCGGCCACGCCAAGACGGCTCGCGACTTCAAGGTAGCGCGGATTTAGGTAGCGCTGATCGCCACGCAATACGAGCGCTTCGTGATTGCCGATCACAACATGAAGGCCGCCGCCTGCTGCCCGCGCCTCGGCCTCCAGCTTGTACAGCAGCCACAGGATTTCAATCTGATGCGCGCCGCGATCCAGCATATCCCCCGTGACTGCAAGGTGGCCGGTTCCGAACGTCCAGCGAAGCTGCCCGTCAATGACGCCCTGCGCTTTCAGGAAGGCGACCAGGATGGCGTATTCGCCGTGGGCGTCGGCCACGACAAGCAGCGGCACCCCGGCCGCCAGCGGTTCAATCGAGGGCGCAGCCTGCGGCGGCGGCCGCAAGGCGACTTCAAAAGAGGGGGCAGAACCTACGGCAGACACCGTGACCATGCCCTCCACGACGTCGATCCGGCTGACATGGCCATCTACACCGACCAAATCCGCCCGCCAGCCGTCGGCCGCGACCGCAACATAGGGACCGTCGCCCACAGCGGGATAAACGTCCTGCGCCGCTGCTGCACCGGCAAGGCCCATCACCAGCCCGATCGCGAGCCGGAAAACCGTCGAACAGGTCGCGAAGATCTTCATGACGCCTGGCGCAGCCTGATTTCGCCCTTCGGCGTCGTCTCCGCTGTCACCGGAAAGACATCCGTCACGGCGCTCACGAACCCATCAATATCCGAGGTTCTGAAATAACCGCCGAGCTTCAGGGAAGCGGTCTCTGCATCCATCAAGATGATCTTCTGGTCATTGTAGCGGTTGAACTCGGCGCAGGCCTCGGCGAGGGACTGGCCATCGAGCGCGATCGCTCCCTGCCGCCAGGCCAGGCGCCGGTCGACCTCGCCGGGATCCACGGTATGCACGTGCGCTTGCCCATCGTTCAGGAGCGCAGTCTGGGCGCGGGTCAGGCTCGCCACCTCGCGGCCCGCCGGGTTCATCGCTGCGACCTTGCCCTGCCGGACGACGACCGACGCCTCGTCTGCGGATATGAGCCTTACGGCAAGTTCGGCGCCGCCTGCAGCGAGGCGGCCGTCAGGCGTCGCAATGATGAAGGGGCGGCGATCGGCGGCGACCTCGAACACCGCCTCGCCGCGAACCAGTTCAACTTCACGCTGCCCGCGACGATAACGCACGACCACTTTCGAGTTGGTATTGAGCTCCATGCGCGTGCGGTCCGGCAGGACGACCACGCGACGCTCGCCTACCGCCGTGGCGTAGGCAGGCGATATCAGCGTCGACACGGTCAGCGTCGTGACCAGGCCAAACATCAGGATGAATCCGGCCGCAACCGCCCACGGTCTGCGCCACGACGCCGCGCGCCAGGCTGGACGCGAGGTTGAGCGCCCGGGAGCCAGAAGATCCGGATCCGGAAAGCCGTCGCCCGGACGCAACGCCCGAAGCCGGTCCAGCCCGGCCCAGGCCGCAGCCTCGCGCTCATAAGCGGCTTCGTGCGCAGGATCAGCGTCTCGCCAGGCCTCAAAAGCCGCGTGATCGCGGGGCGCGACGTCGCCGGCCGAGAGCCTGATCACCCATTCGGCGGCCGCCTGTCTTATGTCTTGCCGTTGAGGTGACGACCCGCGCGCCATGATGTTTCCGTTTCAACCGTTTCTGTTCGCGGATGGCGTGCGAGCTCGTCTGAGCAGATCCGCAGGCTTTTCACGAGATGTTTCTCTACTGTACTGACGGACAACCCCAGGCGATCCGCTATCTGCCTGTGCGACAGCCCGTAGACTTTCCTCAGGGTGAAAACCTGACGCGGGCGTTCAGGCAATCGCGCGACGATATCGGCCAGCAACCGCAGTTCGTCGCGCCACAGGATGTCCAGTTCCGGGCCGGGCAGATCGGCGCCGATCGAGAGCGTCTCGACATCGGCCACGCTCTCGATCGTGACAATCCCTTCGCGCCTGCGCTGATCGACCGCGATGTTCTTGAGCACGCGACTGGCGAAAGCGGGCGCATTGGTCAGGGTCGCCCAGTTCTCATATGAAATGAGGCGCGCAAAGGTCTCGTGGACAAGGTCTTCGACATCGACCGCGCCGCCGCGCGAGAAGCGGCGGGCGTAAGCCCGCAGGCCAGGCTCCAGCGGGAGAATCTCCCGGCGGAACCACGCCCTTCGCGCCTCGTCAGGATTGTTCATCGCGTTTCAACGATAGCCGCAAATACGACGACATGAAGCCAGCCTATCTTGTCGGAGGCGATTCCATAGGTTGCAGGCCGCCGCTGCTATCAAGGTCTTTCATCCACGGCCCCGACGCGGTCCGGCATGAGATAGCGGTCGATCCAGTGGATCGCAGCATAAAGCTGGTCCCTCTGGTCGGCTTCGCCGATGAGGACATGGTTGGGGTCATCATAGATGCGATACTGGGCGTCGATCCCCTGCTCGCGCCAGGCGGCGTACATCCATCCGTAGAGATCGCCCGGAAGCGCGCCTCCACGATGACTGACGAACATGGTCGGCGTCGTCACGCCGCGGGTGAAGTTGATCGGCGACATGCGGCGATAGACATCCGGGTTGTCGATCGGGCTGCCGTAGAGCGTCGTCGCGAGCTGGTTGGTGCGCCCTCCGGCCGCCCAGCCCGCCATATGATCCGCAAAACCGCCTTCCTTGGAGATGGCCGCCTTGAAGCGATGGGTATGGGTGATGATCCAGTTCACCTCATAGGCGCCGTAGCTGTGGCCGATGACCGCCATCCGGTCGGGGTCGGCTACGCCGTCGCGGATCACGGCGTCGACGTTGCACATGATGTCGTTGAAGTCCTGGGCGTAGGATTCGCCCGTCCGCGACACCGCATCAAAACCATAGAGGCCGCTTGCGCGATAGTCGGCGACCAGGACGGCATAGCCCCGGGCCGCCCACATATCGTGTTCGAGGCTGCTGGAAGACAGGATGGTGCCGGGGGTATAGGCGCCGTGGCTTCCGCCATCCAGCCCGCCGCGCGGCCCACCGTGAAGGTCAACGATGAGCGGATACCGGCGCTGCGGATCATGGCCCAGCGGCAGCACAAGGATCGCTTCAGGACGAACGCCGTCGGTGCTTTCGCAACGGACGAACCTGCGTTCAGCCCGCGCGTAGGACGCCAGCGGCGGATCCGCCTTCCAGATTTGGCGCCGGGGCGACGCCTTCCAGCCCCCGTCGGCCTTGCGCAAATCGGCGACCGAAAGGCTCGCGCCGCCATAGAGATCAATGTCGAGCCAGGCCAGCCGACGCCCGTCCGGCGACGGCATGGCGTTAGCCGCTATGCCGGAAAGCTCAGCTTCGCGGCCATCGATGCCCACGGTGGCGAGCCGCCGTGTCAGCGGATGCGCGCCGGAGATATCCGCCAGCACCGTCTGCCCGTCCAGCCAGCGGGGACGTTCCCTGGGGTCTGTGGACACGACCTGGATCCGGCCGTCCGCGATCGAGGCGATCGCAAACTGCTTGCGCAGTTGATAGCCGAGCCCCTCCTGGTCGTAGGTGAAGGCGACATAGGGGCCGACCGGGGCCGCCTGCAGGAACGCCGCGCCCTGACCGCCGATGTTGGTCGCCAGGACGCTGACCTGCGCCTTTGCCGGATCGAAAAGCTGCAGATCGCTACGGGGAAAGCCTTTCCCCTCCACCGGCGTCGCCGTAGCGGCGACGATCCTGCGGTCCTGATCTGCCCAGGTCATCCGTCCGATCCGCGTTTCCTGAAGATCGGCGACACGGCGCGCGTCCCCACAGCGTCCGTCGAGAACCCAGACGGCGACGTTGTGCCCCCAGACTTCAGGCGCTGCGGCCTCGAGGACTCTCACGGCCGCCCCCCGGACAGGCGCAGCCGCCGACGCGGCGAACCTTGGCGCGCCATAGCCGACCGCCACAGCGATATGGGCGCCATCCCCGGCAAGGGCGACCGCTTCGACCCCGGTCGTGTCCGGCATCAGTTCCGCAACGGAAATCTCGCAGGTCGCGCTCCCGCCTGATCGCGCAACGACAAGGCGGCCGCCGTCCGAACCTTCAGGGTGATAGGCGATCACGTCCGCCCGCGCCGCGACGACGGGATCATAGCCCACACCGATATCCGAGATTGCTCCGGTGCGGACGTCAACGGTGCGCTGCAGATAGCTGAGCGGAACATATTCAGCGAACTGGCCGCGCCCGGCGCCCGCCTGCGCCTGGGCCGTCACCGTGCTGATAAGAATGCGGCGGCCGTTGTCCAGCCACTGCATGCGGGGATGGACCGGCGTCTCTTCAGCGTTGCGCGTGATATGCGACAACAGGATATCCGGCGTGACCGGCACGCCCCGGTCAGCCGCCGTCGCCGGCGTGAATGAGGTCAGCAACAGGGCGCACGTCACCGTGCGGACGATGGGCCTTACCATTGCTTCGTCACCGTCAATGAGATGAAACGGCCAAGAGGATTGGCGTTGGTCGGATCGAAACCGCTTCCTGACGGCGTAAGGACGAACGGCGGATCTTCGTTGAAGAGGTTCTGCACGCCCAGCGCGATGGAGGCGCCGCGCAGATAGGATGCGGCCCCCGATGGCGCCTCATACCGGATGTCCAGATCCATGGTCGTCCAGGCGTCGACGGAAGGATCTTCGACATTGCCCAGGTCGCGATATCCGCCGACATGGTTGAGGAAGGCGGCGGCCGACCAATCCCCGCGCGCCAGGGTCGCACCCGCACGGACCTTGAAGTCCACAGGCAGAAACGCCTGGTTGAGCGCATCGGCCTTCGGAGACGTCTCGATCACCTTGCGGGTGCCCGAAAGGATGTACTGACCGGCCGCGCTCAGGCCGATGCGGTTGGCGCCGACATCAAACCTGTAGCCGATATTGAAATCGACACCGTCCTGAAAGGTCGCCGCATTGTTGCGCAGACGGTTGTCGAGGATGACCTCGACATTCCGTTCATCCTGATCCGCCGGCACCGCGAAGGGGCCTGCGCGCGTCAGGGCATATTGGGCGCCGGCCAGACCCATGTCCCTGAAATGGGTGATCAGGTCCAGGCTAGGATTATAGGTCAGGATCGGCGCATAGGGCGCAGTATCGCTCGCGAACAGGGTTGTGAAATTTCCGGGAAATCCCCGGTCGATCCGGTCGGTATAGGAAACCCGATAATAGTTCAGGCCGAGGGACAGGCCTTCGACAGAGGCTGGTTTGAACTCCACGCCCCCCGTCCAGGTCGTCGCCTTCTCTGCATCCAGATCAGGATTGCCGCCCTGCAGCAGCATCAGATTCGTGCGGCCGGTCGGGGCCGTCGCATTCGGCAGATTGACGACCACGACGACTGCATTCTGCGACTGAAGGTCTTCAAAAATCGGAGCCCTGAAGGACGTCCCGTAGGTTCCACGGAACAGAAGCCCCGGCACGGCTTCCCACAGCAGGCCGAGCTTTGGATTCAGCGTCGAACCGAAGTCGCTGTAATGATCATATCGGGCCGCAATCGTCGCTTCGAGCCGTTCAGCGCCGGCAAAACGATTGTCCGGTCCGACAAGGGGCACAATGACCTCGCCGAACACCGAGGCCACATCACGGGCGCCGCTGACGGTCGGCTGCGGCCTCGTCCCTGCGGTGAAGCGGTTCCGATACTCTTCGCTTCGATAGGTTGCGCCCAGCGCCATCCGTATTTCGCCGCCCGGAAGGGCGTAGAGCGGGCCGTCAGCCGCCAGATCCACATACCGGGAATCCGAAGCAATATTGAAGCTGGAAGCCGGACTGACGACCCCGGCCGGCGTCGTCGAAAAACCGGTGCGCACGACATCGCTGTGACCGACAGCGCCGCTCAGCCGCACCTGCCAAGCCTCGGGCAGATCATAGGTAAGGGCGCCTGAGAAATCATACTGTTCTGTCGAAGGCGCCCCGATCTGATAGTCGCTGGCCGTCGCCCTCACGGATCTGACGTCGCGCTTGGCGTAAAGACCATTCAGTTCAAGCGAGAGGTTCGGCGTAATCGTCTGCGAAATGGCGCCATAGAGGCTGTGTCGCTCCGTCTCCGGATAGAGATCATAGGGCTGGAACGGCGCATTGCGGGAGAAACGTCTCTGGGAGACGTCGAGATTGTCCTGCGACAGGAATTCATAGCTCAGCAGGGCATGGCCGCTCGACCAGTTCCAGCCGCCGGTCTGGACCGCCTGAAACTCTTCCAGACCGCCTGAAGTGGCGCCGCCATAGCGCAACCGCGTCTCATACCCCTCGAAGTCGTTACGCAGCACGATGTTCACGACGCCGCCGATCGCATCAGAGCCGTACAGGGCCGAAGCGCCATCGGTCAGCACCTCGATCCTCTCAACCGCCGAAACGGGGATCAGCGAAATGTCGACATACTGGAATTGGTTCGAGGCGGTGAGGCGCCGACCGTTGAGAAGGGTCAGGGTCGTGCCGGTGCCCAATCCGCGTAGATTCAGGCCGGACCCCGCACCCCAGTTCGACCCCACATCACGATCGACGCCCGAGTTGGCGTTATTATTGGCATTGGCGCCGCCGCCGAAATTCTGCGGCAGCTTGTCGAAGAACTGCTGCAGCGTCGCAGCGCCCGACCGGGCGATCATCTGATCATCAAACCGGATGACCGGAGATGCGCCCGCACCGCCGCCGCGTATGTGCGAGCCGACAACAACGATTTCCTCCAACCGGGTGACGCTTTCTGCGTCGGCGGTATCCGGTCTGACGGCGCGCCCGGCCGTCGCGCGTCGCAACGTCACGGTCCGGGCATCGTTCGTGACCACTTCCAGACCTGCCGCCCTGGCGAGACGATCGAGGACATCGGCGTCATCAAACCGGCCAGTGATCGCGGGCGCGCGCTGCCCCTGGACGGCATCGAAAGGAAACAGCACCTGCTTTCCCGATTGCCGTGCAAACGCCTGCAGGCTCGCGGCCGCGTCCCCCGCGGGTATGTTGTAAGCGCGCGTCTGCGCGGCTGCGGACGTTCCGGTCGCCAGGACGGCGACTGCGCCAAGCAGCAGATACCTGAAATCCATGCACGTTAACTCCCCGGCCCCGCGCGCCACCCGAACGGGCCTTAGCCTTACTGACGAGCGGGATGGGGATACCCGCCATGCGCGACTTTAAAAAATCCTCGTCGTGCTCTGGTCACGCTGAACGCACAGGAATGCCACAGAGCGTTTTGAGGACCGTATCGGCCTTTCCCACTCCATTTCACAGGAACCCGCCCTGTGGCGTTTCTTATCGCTGTCTTGGCCGCGCCCGGTCTGTCCGCCCCCATCCCGGTCGGGCGCAAACTGCACAACAGCATTGAGATCATGTTTGCGCGACTGAAAGACTAGCGGCGCGTCGCCCCCCGCTATGATCGCTGCCCCACCGGCCTCCTCTGCGCCATCCATCTCGCCGCAATCATCCTCTTCCGGCCATGCATCCTGAGCCTAGGCTGATGCCCGCAAGGCTGCATCCAGCAATTTTCGCCCATCGCCAGCAAGCCAGGCTCTGAAGGTGAGGAGTTCGGGATTAATTTCGCGCATCGCTCTTAGGTCCACGCGCTCAGCAAGGGACCCATCCTCAAGGCTCTTCGCCATATGGGCGAGATCAGCGTTTGCGGCGAGAACGTCCTCGGGAAACCGTTCATAGGTTATCGGGCGACCGGCTGCTTCGCTGAGGGCGCTCTCAATTTCATGCCCGGTGAGACGATCGCTCGCGATCTTAAGCGTTGCGCCGCCAAAGCGGGGCTTATCGGCAAATACCGCTGCAACAAACCTGCCGACGTCATCGACCGCTGCGAGCTGAATAGAATGGTCAGGCCTGATCAGGGATGCCAACCGGCCTTCATCCAGACCGAAACCGGGTCGCACCAGCATGTCCATGAAAATCATGGGCCGGATGATGGTCGTCGTCATCCCCAGCGCCCGAACATGGGCCTCAATGCGAGGCTTTGCATCAAAACGCGGAACGCCTGTCAGCGCATTCCCCACGCTGGCGCCCGACGAATAGACAAAATGCGTAATGCCGGTTTCCGCTGCGATATCCGCGACTGAAGCGCCATAATGGACTTCATCCTCGGCAGTCAGATTGGCGGGCAGCACACTAAAGACACCATGGGCGTCCTTCATCGCTGAGCGGATAACATTTGTCGTTTCAAATGCGCCCCGCACAAGTTCGGCGCCTGCACTCTGCAATGCCATCGAGGCCGCGTCTGCCGGATTCCGAACGAGTGCGCGAACCACCCATCCAGCCTTCAACAAGGCTTTGGCGACAGATCCTCCCTGTCTTCCGGTCGCGCCGAAAACCAGAATTGGAGGCTTGCTATTGGTCATCGGAAACCCTCGCCTTGAACAAGGGCGATCCATATATACGAACGAGTTTCCCCCGGAAGACGGCACATTTTTCAGCGTCAGGTACAAGGATGATACCCTTGGACGAGCAGACCAGCGCCGGCGCACTGCGCGAACCGGAAACCGACAGACACTTCCAGCCCATCCCGTCAAACGGGGTTTGCAGGCTGCTGAGTGACAAATGGACTGTGCCGGTTCTCTGGCGTCTTTCTCTCGCGGAGGATCATCGGCTCCGCTTTTCGACGTTGAAAAAAGAGGTCGGAGAAATCACGCAGCGCATGCTGACGCTCACGCTGCGCAATCTCGAGCGCGACGGGTTTGTTATCCGTCACTACTTTCCTGAAGTGCCGCCCCGTGTGGAGTATGAGCTGACGGAGATCGGCCATGGAGCTTTGCGCGCCCTTGAGGGATTTAACTTTTGGGTCCACGACAATCTGAACGACATCAAAGCCCACCGACGCGCTTACGATCAGACGGAATCATAAATCCAGACATCCGAACCAAGCTGAGAAGCCGCTACAGGCTGGAGGCGGGTTAGATCGCATCAACAAGATCAACGTCCTGCAAACCCGCATGGACCTGAAGCTCAGAACCGCAGGCGAACATTTCGTCAGGACGAAATGACCCGCCAGTCCTGAGAAAGCTCGTCCTGGGCGCCGGGTATCGGGGTGCTGGTCGTCGGCGCCATGAATTCAGGAACTCCGTATGCCGCAAGTCGGTCTGCCTCTTCGGACGCCTTTTCATACTGTCGGAAGGACCAGCGGATCGGAAGGAGCGCTGGATCATAGGTCTCTTTCAACACGGACAGCCGCTCATCCCAAAACACGGCGCACAGCGACATCAAAACAGGGCGCTCTGCCGAATGAAGCGTGGCGACGATCAGCGCCGTATCTCCCGATGTCGAAAAGCTGTTGAGCTCAATGAGTCTGCCCTTGGCGGCATAGGCCAGGCGCCGCCCGACAGCGTCGCGGCCCATCGGCGTGCTTTCATAGCTGCGCTCTCCGGGTGCGCTGGGATAACCGGCAACGCCGATGTTTTGCGGAACACTGTCGACACTGATCGCGATGCCGACGCTCGCGACAGGGCTTCGCCCTCCTTTTGCAGGTGGCCGTTTGCGCCTTCACGCTACATCAGGGTCAAGGTGACGCCATCTGCTCCGCGAGGAAGTCGACGACCGCGCGAACGGAAGGCAACTGCCCCCTGCGGTGAGGCATGAGAAGCGTCGTCGTCGCCCCCTTCATTTCCCACAGCGGCAAAAGACGCACCAAGTCGCCGCTTTCAATATGGGGACGGGCCAGGCGATGAGGCAGGCTTGCGACGGTCATGCCCGCCAGCGCCGCCTTCACGATCAAAACAGGGTCGTCAGCAAAGAGCTTCACAGCGGGCTGAACGCTCACGACCGCGCCTTCCGGCCCCAGCAAGGTCCATGTGAACGGGGCGGTCGACGTCTCCGGCGCGACGCAGGCGTGCGCGGCCAGCGCCTCGGGCCGCGCCGGATTTCCATGCTCGGCCAGATAGGAGGGCGACGCCACGAGGTAGTTGGGAGCATAGCCGAGCCGGCGTTGGACCAGATCCGAGTTCGGAAGCGCGCCCCGATGAACGCGGATCGCGACATCGATCCCTTCGTGAACAAGGTCGACATATCGGCTGGTGACGACGACCCCGACCTGAATTTTCGGGTAACGGCGCGCCAACTCCGGCAACAGATCGGCGAGATCCGTCTGAACCGTCGTGGAGGACGCCGAGATGCGAACCAGGCCCTGCGGTTCCGACAGCCGACGCCGCACGGCGTCGCCGGCGGCCTCGGCTTCCAGCAAGGCGGCTTTCGCGTGGCGAAAGAAGCTCTCCCCCACGTCCGTCAGGGCGACCTGTCGCGTGGTGCGATGAAGCAGTCGCGCCCCTAGATCAATCTCCAGTTCGGCCACGCGCTTGCTGAGCGTCGATTTTGGGACGCCCAAAGATCTGGACGCCGCCGCAAACCCCCGGCTTTCCACCACATGAACAAAGAAGAAGAGGTCGTTCAGCTTCACGTTCCCTCACTGTCCATATTCATAGACAATCAGTCCATATTCCAGAGACTACCGCGATATTGACCTGACAATCATTCCTAATGCACGCGCAAAAACGAGAAAGCGACGTTGCATGCCCCCTCCCTCCATCGTCTTCAGACAGAGACGCCGGGACGCCTCCGCCCCGGCGCGCAACGGCGCCCTGACCGCCCTGGTCGGCGCCAGCTGCCTCACCGCCATGGCGGCGACGGCGATCACGCCCGCCCTGCCCGG
Source organism: Brevundimonas diminuta (assembly GCF_039673845.1). Classification (GTDB taxonomy): domain Bacteria; phylum Pseudomonadota; class Alphaproteobacteria; order Caulobacterales; family Caulobacteraceae; genus Brevundimonas; species Brevundimonas diminuta_E. The sequence continues at coordinate 92,084 of NZ_JBDJMK010000013.1, forward strand.
CATGGCGGAAGCCTTCGCCGACACGCCCAACGGGGCCTTTCTGGTCAAGATCGCGCTGACGCTTCCGGCGCTGATCATCGCGTTGCTGGCGCCTTTCATCGGGGCGCTGGTCGACCGGCTCGGCGCCGGCAGAATCCTGGTCGTTTCCGCCCTGGCCTTCGCCATCTCTGGCTCCGCCGGCCTCTACGCGCCCGACCTCGCTACGCTCCTCGTCTCCCGTGCGGCGCTCGGAGCGGCCATCGCCGGTATGAGCACCGCCAGCCTCACCCTGGTCGGCGCGCTCTACGCCAATGAGCAACGGCAACGCGTCATCGGCCTGCAAGGCTCGGCGGCGTCTTTCGGAGGCATGCTCTTCCTGCTTCTGGGCGGCCTGCTCGCCGCTTGGGGATGGCGGCTGCCGTTCGCCGTCTATCTGCTGGCCCTGGCGCTGATCCCCATAGCGCTGCGGCATCTGCCCCGCTCGTCGCCGCCCGTCGCCGCGTCGCCCTCAGGCAAACAAGCCGACACGACGCGATGGCCGCCGCTGGTTCTCGCCTATGCCTCGGCCTTCCTGGGCATGGCGTTGTTCTACGTCATCCCGGTGCAGTTGCCCTTCCACCTGGCGTCGAACGGGGCGGTCGATCCCCGACTGGCGGGATACGCCCTGTCCCTGTGCACCTTTTCCGGCGGCGTAACCGCGGCGTTCTACAGCAGGATACGCAGTCGCCACGCGCCGTCCGCCATCATCGCAGCAGCCTTTGCGGCGATCGCCGCAGGCCAGATGTGTGTAGCTTTCGGCGACTATCGGCTGGTTCTGCTGGGCATGGCGATCGCCGGCTGTTCGGCAGGCCTCCTCCTGCCCACCGTCAACGGCCTCGTGCTCGCTTCGGCCCCTGCGCACAGGCGCGGACTCTTCACGGGCGTCGCCGCCGCCAGCCTCTTCCTGGGCCAGTTCATTTCTCCGCTCAGCGCCGAAGCCGCCGAACATCTGGCGGGAAACATATTCGTCGGCGTGTCGCTGGCGGCCGCCGCGACCTGCCTCGCCGTCATCGCCTCAAGCCTGTTCATCTCACCCGCTCGCCCGCGCCGATGATCCCCCCGAAAGGACGCCTCGCCATGAAACCGTTTCGCCTCGGCCTCATCATCAGCACCACGCGCACCGGCCGTTTCGCCGACAAGCCGACGCAGTGGCTTCTGCACCGTCTGGCCGATCGCCGCGAATTCGCAGCCGAAACGATCGATCTGAGGGACTATCCCATGCCTCTCTTCGATGAAGCCGCCGCTCCCGCCCATTCGCCGCCGCAATGCGTCCATGCGCGACGTTGGGCGGACAGGGTCGGCGAGATGGACGCCTTCATCTTCCTCACGGCCGAGTACAATCACAGCATTCCCGCCGCGCTGAAGAACACGCTCGATCACGCCTATGTTCAGTTCAACCGCAAGCCCGCCGCCTTCGTCGGCTATGGCGGCGTGGGCGCCGCACGCGCCATCGAGCACCTGAGACTGATCTGCATCGAGCTGCAGCTCGCGCCCCTGCGCTCAGCCGTCCATGTCGGCATGGAGGCCTATCTGGACATCGCCGCGGGCCGACGAGGGTTCGAGGATTTCGACCACCTGAACACCTCAGCGACGGCCCTGTTCGACGAACTCGCCTGGTGGACGGCGGCGCTGGGCGTCGCGCGGGCGGAACTGCAGGATCAGCCCGGTCCTTTCAGGCCCGCCCCTCCAGATCGCCTTTCAGACGATCAATCAAAGACAGGGCGTGTCCGGCGTATTCGCTGATCCAGCGGTCATGGATGCGTTTGATCGGCAGGGCTCCGTTGCCGTGGACGTCGAGGAAGTCACGCCCGATCAGCGCATCGTGCTGCGCTGGGATGCGAAAACGGCCGATGGACAACCCGCCTTCACGATCCGCATAGTCATGGACTTCGAGCCTCTGGGCGACGGCTCCAGCCGAGCCGAGGGCGTCACAGACGCGCTCTTGTTCGCGGACAAGGCCGCTTCCGGCAGCGCGATCGCCAACCGCCCCGGATTGCGCGCCCTCCTCGCCGCCGGGGAGCGCGGCGCAGTCAGCGACGTCATGGCCGAAGCGCTCGACCGACTGTCGCGCGACCAGGAGGACATCGCCCACATCTACAAGCGCTTGCTCTACCTGAAGACCCTGGCCGAAGGCCCGATCGACAGGATTCACATCGGGCTGAAAGGCACAATGAACGAACTCTTCCTGCACGATCTGGCGGTGAAGACGCGTCGCGGCCTGACCGCACGGGTGAAAGCCGGCTTCTCGGGCGGCGGCCGCTGCTATGGCTATGACATCGTCAGCAAGGGCGAACTGCACCCCAACGCCCGCCAGGTCGACATCCTCCACCAGATATTCAACGACTTCGGCCGCAATGGAATGTCGGCCCGCGCCATCGCTCACAAGTTAAACGCCGCCGGCGAACCCGGTCCACGCGGAGACGAATGGACGCCGTCGACCATTCATGGCGACCGCCGCGCCCAGGACGGCATCCTGCACCAGGAACTCTATATCGGCGTGCGGGTGTTCAATCGGCGTCGCTACCGCAAACACCCCGACACCGGAAAGCGCTCATCGGCGCTGAACCCGCCTGAGGAATGGCTGCGCCAGCCCGTCCCGCACCTGCGCATCATCGATCAGGAGCTCTGGAATGCCGTTCAGGCCCGCCTCGACGCCCAGGCAGAACAGCCCAGGACGCTCACTCGCAAGCCCAAACGCCTGCTGTCCGGACTGATGAAGTGCAGCTTGTGCGGCTCCGCCATGACGCTGAAGGGTGGCAAGTACAACTGTAGCGGCCGCTACGATCGGGGAACCTGCTCCAACGGCAAGATCATCGCTGCCAAAACGGTCGAAGAGCGCGTTCTCGCCGGCATCAAGATCCACCTGCTGTCGCCCGAAGCCATCGCAGAGGCCGTCAGAGCCTTTCACGCCGCCGCGGACGCGGAGCGCCACGCGCTCCAGGTTGAACGGGCGCCGCTGGAACGCGAACTGTCGGAGATCGAGCGCAAACTGAAGCGCGCGCAGACCATGTGTCTGGACGGCGCAATCGAGACGGAAGAATTGAAGACGATCAGCGCTCCGCTGAAGGTCCGTCGGAGCGAGATCCAGTCCCGATTGGCGATGGACGCCGCCCCGTCGGTGATCCAGCTCCATCCCGGCGCCGCGGAGGTCTACCGCCGGCTGGCGGAGAATCTACATGCCGCCATCGAGGGCGAGGACGGCGAAGAGATACGCACGGAACTGCGCAAGCTGATCGATTGCGTGGACTTCATCCCAACGGAGGGCCTGGGCAAGTTCCAGTTGGAAGTCCACGGCAGCCTGGCGGCGTTGCTGGCGCTGAGCCAGGCACAGAATACAAAAAACCCCACGACTGGGAGCCGTGGGGTTTCTGTAGATCAGAGCCTCACGTCCGGGTGTGAGGTAATGCTGGGTGCGGGAGCAGGATTTGAACCTGCGACCTTCAGGTTATGAGCCTGACGAGCTACCGGGCTGCTCCATCCCGCGGCAAGGCGGTGCGTAAAGGAAGAGGGTTCGAGAC
>NZ_JBDJMK010000014.1:0-77256 GCF_039673845.1 Brevundimonas diminuta
TGGACGGCAAGGGCAAGACCGACCTGGCCAAGCCGACCGCCGACGGCGTGCGTGAGCCGCTGAACCGTCGCGCGACGGTCGACATCAACTTCTAAGACTGAGGGGGCCGGGCGACCGGCCTCCAAAGCCTTACGGTTGAAGATATTGAGGGCGGCTGATCCATCCCGGATCGGCCGCCCTTTTTCTTTGGTCTTTTCTGCACTCTGCGGCGGACCGTCGCTGGCGCCGCCTTCCATGCGGGGCTATTGCGGCAGGGACGGTTGTAGAAGGAGCAGTCCATGCGCGTCGCCATGATTGGAACGGGTTATGTCGGCCTGGTGTCAGGCGCCTGTTTCGCCGATTTCGGCCATACGGTGACCTGCGTCGACAAGGACGCCTCCAAGATCGAACGCCTGCACCAGAACATCATGCCCATCTATGAGCCGGGGCTGGATGATCTGGTGGCCAATAATGTCCGCGGCGGCCGTCTGGCCTTCGCCGTCGACAGCGCAGAGGCGATCCGCAGCGCGGACGCCGTCTTCATCGCCGTGGGCACGCCGTCGCGACGCGGCGACGGCCATGCGGACCTGTCCTACGTCTATGCGGCGGCCGAAGAGATCGCGGACCTGATGCAGGGCTTCACCGTCGTGGTGACCAAGTCCACCGTCCCCGTCGGCACGGGCGACGAGATCGAGCGCATCATCCGCGAGCGCCGTCCCGACGCCGAGTTCGCTGTCGTCTCCAACCCCGAATTCCTGCGCGAAGGCGCCGCCATCGGCGACTTCAAACGCCCTGACCGGGTGGTCGTCGGCACGACGGACGAGCGCGCCCGCGCCGTCATGGCCGAGCTCTATCGCCCGCTGAACCTGAACGAGACGCCGATCATGTTCACCGGACGCCGCACGTCCGAGCTGATCAAATATGCGGCCAACGCCTTCCTGGCCATGAAGATCACCTTCATCAACGAGGTCGCCGACCTGTGCGAGGCCGTCGGCGCCGATGTGCAGCAGGTTGCGCGCGGCATCGGTCTGGACAACCGGATCGGCTCCAAATTCCTGCACGCCGGTCCGGGCTATGGCGGATCGTGCTTCCCCAAGGACACTCTGGCGCTGGTGCGCACGGCGACGGATGCGGGCTCGCCCATGCGTCTGATCGAGACGACGGTCGCCATCAACGACGCCCGCAAAAAGGCCATGGCCGACCGCATCATCGAGGCCATGGGCGGCGATGTGAAGGGCAAGACGGTCGCCCTGCTGGGCCTGACCTTCAAGCCGAACACCGACGACATGCGCGACGCGCCTTCGCTGGACGTGGCGCCGGCGCTGATCGCGCGCGGGGCTGTGGTTCAGGTCTTCGACCCCGAGGGCATGGAGGAGGCGGCCAAGCTTCTGGACGGCGTGGTGTTCAAGGACGGGCCCTATGACGCCCTGGCCGGCGCCGACGCGGCGGTCATCATGACCGAGTGGAACCAGTTCCGCGCCCTGGATCTGGACCGGATCAAGCTGCTGCTGAAACAGCCGGTGATGATCGACCTGCGCAACGTCTATCGGCCCGAGGACATGCGGGCGCGCGGCTTCCGCTATTTCTCGATAGGCCGCCCGCAGGACGCCGCCTGACTACAGCAGCAGAAGACGGCCGATGGTGATGACGGCGGCGGCGACCAGGACAGCGGACGCCGCCGCTGTGCCGACCAGTTTCATCGCCTTGCCGGGGCCGTCGCTGTCCATCCGAATCTCCTGCCTGAACAACAGGATGGCAGACTGCGGCGTAAGGCAAGCTCGCGCGCCGCACAGCGTTATAAAAAGGCGCCGGTTCAACAGCCTCCGCAGCGATGGGCCAGCGGAACCCGGCCATAAAAAAGGGGCGGTCCCGAACGGGCCGCCCCTTTTCTGTTTGTTCCAGCCGGATCAGGCCGGACCCGATCAGCCCGTGAACGGACGGATCAGGATTTCGACGCGGCGGTTCTGGGCCTTGCCCTCGACCGTTTCGTTGGAGGCGATCGGATTACGCGCGCTCATGCCGGCGACATAGATGCGTTCGCGCATCACGCCGCGGTTGATCAGGTGCGAGGCGACCGAGGCGGCGCGACGCTCCGACAGGGGCTGGTTGATCGCATCGCCGCCCGAGGAATCAGTGTGGCCGATGACGTCGACCATCGAGCGGTCATACTCGCCGATCACGCGGGCCACATCGTCCAGCACGGGCAGGAAGCGCGAGTCGATCGTCGACTGGTTGGTGGCGAAGGTCACGTCCGACGGCATGCGCAGGACCAGGTTGTCGCCCTGACGCGCCACGCCGACGCCGGTGCCGGACAGTTCGGCCTCAAGGGCGCGCTGCTGGCGGTCCATGTACTGGCCGACGCCGCCGCCGGCCAGGGCGCCGATGCCCGCGCCGATCAGGGCGTTCTTGCGGCCCTGTTCGCCGCTGGAGGTGTTGGTCAGATAGCCCAGCAGGGCGCCGACGCCCGCGCCGGTCAGGACGCCGGTGCCGGTGTTGTTGCGGCGCGGCGCAGAGCTGTAGGGGTCCGTGGTGGTGCAGGCGGCGGCGCCCAGAAGGGCGGCGATGCTCAAGCTGGTGATGGCGAGCTTGGCGCGCATGGGAAGGTCCTTTCGATAGCGATCTGGTCGCATAAACGCAGACCTTACAGTTAAGGTTTCAATGTGTATGGACCATGAACGGCGCGTCTTCTTTGCAAACGTTGACCTGTCGCTCCCGCGCCCCCATCTGTAACCGTGACCGGGCGCTTTGCCGATCAAGGGGGGCGCCGGACGGTCAAGGTCGCTTGGTTGCGAGGGCCCCTTATGACTGCACGTTCCTTGTTGTTCGACAGCCCGTTTCTGTTGGGGTTCGACCACACGCGCGCCCTGATCGACCGGGCGGCCAAGGCGGCGGGCGAATCCTATCCGCCCTATAATGTCGAACAGGTCGGCGATGCGGCCGTGCGCATCACCCTGGCGGTGGCCGGGTTCACGCCCGACGACCTGTCCGTCACCGTCGAAGGGCGGCAGCTGACCATCACCGGCAAGCGCGACGATGCGGGTCGCGACGGTCAGGCCTTCCTGCATCGCGGCATCGCGGCGCGCGGCTTCGTCCGCAGCTTCGTTCTGGCCGACGGGCTGGAGATCGCAGGCGCCCGGCTGGAGCACGGCCTGCTGCACGTCGATCTGATCCGCCCGGAACAGGAACGCAGCGTGCGGCGCATTCCCATCACGGCGGGCTGAAGTGAGGCCGCCGTCGAACCGCCCGGCTTTCCGGGCGTTCAGTCAAGCGTAAGGAGGCGGTCTTATGACGCCCAATATGAATAAGAAGGATTTCGCCGAACTCGGCGCCCCGGATCTGGTCTATGTCCGCGCCATCCGCGCGTGCGACATCCTGGCCGACGCCATGATCGAGACGGCGCCGGATATCGAGATCGACCCGGATCAGGTTCTCTATGCCGTCCACGGCGCCGACGGCGAGCGGCTGGCCGTCATGCTGGATCGCGAAACCGCCTTCGCCGCCGCCGTGGCGCACGATCTGGAGCCGATGTCGGTCCATTAAGGCTAAAGCGGGCGCACGCCGCGCCCGCTTTTACTGATGATGGTGAAAAGGCGAGGAAGACCGCTCAGGCGGCGGTCTTCGACACATCCTTGACGAACAGGGCGCGGATGGCGTCCACGGTCCGCGCCTGACGCAGCTGCTCGCGCAGTTCCGGCGAGCGCAGGGCGCGCGAAACCGCCGCCAGCGCGCGCAGATGCTCGGCGCCGGCGTCCAGCGGCGCGAAAAGGGCGAACAGCAGATCCACCGGACGATCGTCCAGCGATTCATAGGCTACCGGCGTGTCCAGCCGCACGAAGACGGCGCAGACCCGGTCCAGCCCCTTGATACGGGCGTGCGGCACGGCGACGCCGGACCCCAGACCCGTCGAGCCCAGAGCCTCACGCTCCTGCAACGCCTCGAACGCCTTGTCGGCGTCCAGTTTGAAAGCGGCGCCGAAGGCCTCGGCGACGGCGTGGAGCGCCTGACGTTTGGATGACGCGCCGCCACGCAGGACGATCCCGTCCGACGACAGCAAATCAGCGATGTCCATCTCTACCCCGAAAATCGAACCCGACATTGGCGGAAGGGCGGGGGCTGTTTAGCGCCTTCGCCCTTCCTGAGGAAGCCTCAGCCGACAGCCTGAGCCGCCGCGCCCTTGAGGGTGCGTTGCGGATCAATCCAGCCGACGTTGCCGTCCGGCCGCCGATAGACCACGGCCAGGCCGCCGTGGGCGGCGTTGCGGAACATCACCAGCGGATAGCCGGTCATGTCCAGTTCGGCCACGGCGCGCCCCACGGTAAGGGTGCGGATTTCGGCCTCCGTCTCGGCGATCACCATGCCAACGGGCGGGGCCTCGTCCTCAAGGCCCGCATCGCCGAACTCCTCGTCCTCGACGGTGTCGGGATCGCGGAAAATGGTCATGGCGGCGACTTCACGCGCGGCGTTCTCGGTCTTCTCGGGCGACAGGCCCTTGGGACCGATGTGGTGGTCCTTCAGGCGGCGCTTGTAGCGACGCACGCGCTTTTCCAGCTTGGCCAGGCTGTCGCTGAAGGCGGCCTGGGCGTCGCCGCCGAAACCGGTCGTCACCAGCGACTGGCCTGACGCCAGACGCACCCAGCAATCGACCCGGAAACCGTGGCGGTCCTTCGACACCACGACCTCGGCGTCCTGGGCGCCGCGGGCGAAATATTTGCCGATGCCCTCTTCGAGTTCCTGGGAGATGCGCGAGCTTAGCGCTTCGCCGACATCCACTTGCTTGCCGCTGACTTGGATCTTCATGTCACTAGAACGCGACTGACCGGCTTTGGTGTCAATGGCGATCACCGATTTGTGGTGACGCTTGGTCGCAGTCAGCCGACCTTCATCAGGCGGCGGCGCTGGATGGACGAGGGAATGCGCAGCGCCTCGCGGTATTTCGCCACAGTGCGCCGGGCGATGTCGATCCCGGCCTCGTTCAGGATTTCGACGATGCGGTCGTCGCTCAGCACGCCGTCCCCGGATTCGCCGTCGATCATCGTCCTGATTCTCTGACGCACGGCCTCGGCCGAGTGGGCGGCGCCGCCGTCGCTGGACTGGATGGCGGCGGTGAAGAAGAACTTCAGCTCGAACACCCCGCGCGGGGTGGCGACGTATTTGTTCGAGGTGACGCGGCTGACCGTCGATTCGTGCATCTCGATGGCCTCGGCCACCGTCTTCAGCGTCAGCGGGCGCAGGAACTCGACGCCGAAGGCCAGGAAGGCGTCCTGCTGGCGCACGATCTCGGCCGCCACCTTCATGATGGTGCGGGCGCGCTGGTCCAGCGACTTGACCAGCCAACTGGCCTGGGCCGCGCATTCGGCGACGAAGGTCTTCTCTGTGTCCGACCGGGCGCCCGCCGCCACCACGGCGTGATAGCGTTTGTCGACCAGCAGCCGGGGCAGGGTGTCGGTGTCCAGCTCCACCCGCCAGCCGCCCGCCGGGTCGGGGCGCACATGGATGTCGGGCACGACCGTCTGGGCCGGTTCGCCGCCGAAGCCGGCGCCGGGGCGCGGCGTCAGGGCCTTCAGCTCGGCGATCATCTCGGCCAGATCCTCGGCGTCGACGCCGCAGACCCGCCGCAGGGCGACCAGATCGCGCCGCGCCAGCAGGTCCAGATGGTCCAGCAGGGCGCCCATGACCGGATCGAAGCGGTTCCGCTCGATCAGCTGCAGCTTCAGGCATTCGGGGATGGAGCGCGCCATGACGCCCGTCGGCTCAAACCCGTGACAGACGGCCAGCACCGCCTCGATGCGCGCCTCGTCGACGCCCAGCCGTTCGGCGATCTCGCCCAGACCGGCGCGCAGATAGCCGCCCTCGTCCGTGGCGTCGATCAGGGTCAGGGCGATGGCGTGGTCGGCGGGGCTGAACCCGGCGGCCGAGGCCTGGGCCTGAAGATGCTCCCACAGGGTCAGGTCGCGATGATCGGGCCGCTCGCGTTCCTCGCCGTCGGCCAGACCGCCGCCTGCGCCGACGCGGGACCAGTCGGACAGGCCGGGCTGATCGCCGGCTCCGGCGTCGGCCTGATCGCTCTGGCGGTCGCTGACCCGCTCGCCCGGCGCCGCGTCGCCATAGAGGTCGTCGGCGGTCGTATCCAGACTGGCGGCGTGGGCGTCTGATCCTTCGGTGAAGCGCAGTTCGCCGTCGTCGCCGCTTTCGGATGCTGAAGCGTCGACGGCGGCTTCAGGCGCGCTGTCGCCGCCCGGTTCGCCCTCGTCGCGCTGCAGCAGGGGATTGCGTTCCAGCTCGCCCTCGATGAAGGCTTCCAGCTCAAGGTTCGACAGTTGCAGCAGCTTGATCGCCTGCTGCAGCTGGGGCGTGATGACCAGCCCCTGCCCCTGTCTGACCTCCAGCCTCTGACCGATCACGCCGTCTCAACCCCGCATACGGGCGCTGTTGGCCCGCTTCTTGCTGGGAAGGTGCCGCACAGACCTTAACGTCTGGCGAAGATCGTCCGGTGAAGCTGGCGGCTCAGAACGCCGTCAGGCGTACATCTCGCCCAGATAGACGCGGCGCACCTCGGCGTCGGCCACGGCTTCGTCGGCCGTGCCCTCGAACAGCAGGGAGCCGGACGAGATGATCGAGACGCGGTCGATGATGTCCAGCGTCTCGCGCACATTGTGGTCGGTGATCAGCACGCCGATGCCCTGACCCGACAGATAGCGGATCACCTGACGGATGTCGGCGATGGCCAGCGGGTCGATGCCCGCGAACGGTTCGTCCAGCAGCATGAAGCTGGGCCGCGCGGCCAGGGCGCGGGCGATCTCGACGCGGCGCCGCTCGCCGCCCGACAGGCCGGTGGCTGGGGCGTTGCGCAGATGGTCGATGCGCAGTTCCTCCAGCAGGCGGGTGGTTTCGTCGCGCACGCCCGCCGCGCTCTTTTCGCGCAGTTCGACCACGGCCTTGACGTTCTGCTCGACCGTCATGCCGCGGAAGATGGAGGCCTCCTGCGCCAGATAGCCCAGACCCATGCGCGCGCGCTGGTACATGGGCTGCTGGGTGATGTCCTGATTGTCCAGCCAGATCGAGCCGCTGTCGGCCGGGATCAGGCCGGTGATCATGTAGAAGCAGGTCGTCTTGCCCGCCCCGTTGGGGCCCAGCAGGCCGCAGACCTCGCCGCGCTGGACGTTCAGGGAGACGTCGCTGACGACCTTGCGCTCGCCGAAGCTGCGGGCGATGTGCTCGACGCGCAGGCCCGTGGGGCGCGTTTCATCGGCGTGCAGGGGCGCGTCCGGGGCGGCGTCCGCCTCCGGCGCGTGCAGGTTCAGGGCCGAGAGTTCCTTGCGCGCCACGCCCGATCAGTTCCCTTGCGGATAGAAGACGCCCTGAACGCGGCCGCCGCCGCCTTCGATGCGGGCCGTCTCGGTGCGGACGTTGTAGACGAGGCGGTTGCCGGTCAGGACGCTCTTGCCCTGGGTCAGGATGACGTCGCCGGTCACCACGACATTGCCGTCGTTCAGCGTATAGACGGCGCGGTCGCCCTTCATGCTCTGGTCGGGGGTGACGAAATAGACGTCGCCGGACGCCTCGATGCGGTTCAGGTCGCCGCCCGAGGTGAAGCCCCGGATGTTGCTGGCGCGCAGGCGGTTGGAGCCTTGCGTCACCTCGGCGCGGCCGCGCAGGGAGAAGCCCTCGGGCGTGTATTCGCCGCTGTCGGCGCCGTACTGGACCGGCTGGCGGCTGGCGTCGGCGCGGCTGGCTGCGGCGTTTTGAGCGCCCGAAACGGCGGGCAGGGCCAGCGCCGTCATCAGGGCGGCGGCCGCGATCGTCAGCTTGGACTTGGACAGTTTCATCGCTCGGCTCCGGCGGGATTGATCGTCCCGGTTACCTTGTTGTCGCCCTGGCCGTCGAAAACGACTCTCTGGCCCTGATCATAAATCGCATAAGACGAAGCATTGATGCTTCCAAGGGGGCCGCGACCCTGCACCCCTTTATCGCCGGTCACCACACCGGTTTCAGTGTCCACCACGGCCTCGGGCGTCACCAGCGTCCAGCCGGTGCCGCCGTCGGATATCTTCACGTTCGGACCGATGACCACCTTGCGCTGCGGCTCCAGATAGGTGCCGCCGTCGGCGGTCAGTTCGCTGGTCTTGCGCGCGCCCAGGTTCAGCCGCAGCAGAGGGGCGATCAGGCGGAAATGGCCCGTCGCCGGATCGCGCACGGCGCCCTCGGCGCCGATGACGAACGAGCGGCCCTGCGCGTCCTGACCGTGGAACATCGGATTGTCGAGGCGGATTTCGCGGCTCTCGCTGGCCTTGCGCTCGACCCCCGACATGACGGTGCGGAACACGGTCCAGGTCAGGGCGCCCCCCGCCAGCGCCAGGATGACGATGGGCAGGATGCGGCGATACAGCTTCACCCGGCGCGAGTGCGCGCGCCAGCGTTCGCCGGCCAGGGCGACGCGGGCCTCATCGGCGCGCTTCTGCTCGTCCCGGGCGTGCTGTTCGCTCATCCGTGTTCCAGATCCATCCGTCAGGCGTGGGCGAAGATGTCGATCTCGTCCCAACCGGCCAGGTCGAGGCGCGAACGCACGGGCAGGAAGTCGAAACAGGCCCGCGCCAGCTCCATGCGGCCCTCACGCTCCAGCATCTCGTTCAGCCGGTTCATGATGGCGTGCAGGTAAAGAACGTCCGAGGCGGCGTAGTCCAGCTGCGCCTGCGTCAGTTCGCGTGCGCCCCAGTCCGAGCTCTGCTGCGCCTTGGACATGTCGACCCCGGCCAGTTCGCGCGCCACATCCTTCAGGCCGTGACGGTCGGTATAGGTGCGGGCCAGCTTGGACGCGATCTTGGTGCAGTAGACCGGGCGCGTCTCGACGCCCAGATGCAGGTCGAACATGCCGATGTCGAACCGGCCGAAGTGGAAGATCTTCAGCACCTTCGGATCGGCCAGCAGCCGCTTCAGATTGGGGCAGTCATAGGCCGGACGGTTCAGGCGCACGACATGGGCGTTCCCGTCGCCCGATGACAGTTGCACCACGCACAGCGGGTCACGGCGGAAGCGCAGGCCCATCGTCTCGGAATCGATCGCCACCTCAGGGCCCAGGTCCAGGCCGTCGGGCAGGTCGCCTTCGTGGAAATAAACCGTCATGCGCAAAAACTCGTTCGTCGTTCAGGCTGTAACATAGACGAACCGTGCGCCACCGCCAGAACACAGGCGCCAGAACATGGGCTCGACCTTTGCTTCAGCGGCCGCAGGGAAGGGGAGATCAGGGCCGAAATGACAAACGGCGCCGCATCCTATCGGATACAGCGCCGCTTGAGAAATGGTGCCCAGGAGAAGACTCGAACTTCCACGACCGTTAAGCCACTGGCACCTGAAGCCAGCGCGTCTACCAATTCCGCCACCTGGGCCCGGTGGGTCGCCCCGCCGAGGGCCGGACTAATAGGGGGGAGCCCCGGGGCGGTCAACAGGCTTTTTTCGCTTTCGTGAAAAAACTGCGCCGTTGACCAAAAGCTCCGGGAAATCCGCGCACTATCAGGCCAGCCAGACCATCATCCGCGTATCGGCGCTCTCGCCCCGCGCGCGGCTGAAGGCCGGACGGGTCTCGCCGGTGTACAGGAAACCCGCCTTCTCCAGCACCCGGCCCGAGGCGGGGTTGTCCGAGAAGTGGCCCGCCATCAGGGCGCGGCGCTTCCACCGCGTCGAGGCCCAGACCAGGGCGCCTTGCAGCGCCTCGGTCGCATAGCCGCGGCCCCAGAACTCGCGCCCGATCCAGTAGCCGGCCTCGGGCACGGCGTCGGCGTCATGGAACATGCCGATGACGCCCACGGGGCCGTGGTCCTCATGCTCGATCAGGAAGGTGTTGGCCTTCTTCGGGTCCTGGGACGCGACCTGCAGCACGAAGTCCTCGGCGTGGTTGACGCCGAAGGGGTGGGGCATCCGCTGGGTCATGCGGGCGATGTCGTGGTCGTTGGCCAGGGCCGCGATCCGCGACACGTCCTGGGCGCCCGGGGCGCGCAGCAGCAGACGCCGCGTCTCGACGACGGGGGAGGTTTCGATCACGCACATGGTTCGGCCTCGATGTCTTCGGCGCCGCCTCCTTGGAGGGCTCGGACGGCTTCGAGGCGGGAAACGCAAACGGGGAGCCTGGTGATCCAGACTTCCCGCGGAATATTTTCCCTTGGTCCGGATCGGCTGCTGACGGGAGCAACGCGATCCGGGGAAATACTGTCCTGGCTTCGCGTTACTCGGCGGCCATCGCCTCAGCGACGTCATTGGCCGGGAGAATCGACACGTAACAACGGCCACCGCGTTTGGTGGTGAACTGCACCGAACCCGTCGCCGTGGCGAACAGGGTATGGTCGCGGCCCAGGCCGACGTTGGCGCCCGGGTGGAACTTGGTGCCGCGCTGACGCACGAGGATGTTGCCGGCCAGAACGCGCTCGCCGCCGTACTTCTTCACGCCAAGGCGCTTCGACTCTGAGTCGCGACCGTTACGCGACGAACCGCCAGATTTCTTGTGAGCCATCTTGCTGCTCCTCTTCTTAGCGCGCTACCGCCCGGTCGGGCTGCTTGAGCGCGCTGATCAATCGTAACTGGCGCTGATCCAGCGCCGGTGAAAACGTCTTAGGCTTCGGCGCCTTCGGCGGCGTCAGCCTTGGCGGCCTTTTTGGCCGGGGCCTTCTTGGCCTTCGGAGCTTCAGCTTCGACGGCTTCGACGCGCGGGGCCAGACCACGGGCGCGGGCGTTGATTTCCGCCTTGGTGATCAGCTCGACCTTGCCGTCCCACTTGGCCTTCTCGCCGGCGCCTTCGATGCCGGTGATGCGCAGGACCGATTCCATCTGGCGATGGCCGTTCGTGCGGCGATAGCCCTGACGACGGATCTTCTTGAAGATCTTGATCTTCTCACCCTTGCGGGTCTCGATCAGCGTGGCTGCGACAGCGGCGCCGTCGATCAGCGGAGCGCCGACCGTAACACCCTTGTCGCCGCCCAGCATGAGGACTTCACCGAAATTGACGGCAGCGCCAGCGTCGCCGTCGATCTTCTCGACAACAATCACATCGCCCGGTTGAACCCGGTACTGCTTTCCGCCGGTCTTGATCACCGCGTACATTTGGAAGCCTCAGCGTGAACGCAAAAATGGATGCGCCCGCCAGGAGACCCTGCGGGCGAAGAGCGGCGACATATACGGACGGCCACGGAAGAGTCAACGTGAAACGGACATTCGCCGGGCCAAAACCCGCATGAAACCGGTTCCGAACGGACTCTGTGGCCTGTTTACAGCGGCCTGACAAGCGACCGGGCGGCGATGGAGGGGATGCGGCGGTGCGCGTCACGGCGCCGCGCTTGAAGATTCTTCACCGATTCTTCTCGACCGTTATAAGGTAACATCCTAAAGACGGCCCATGTCGTCTCCCGATCTTGCCGAGCCGATGCTGCTGTCTCTGCTGGGCGGCGGCTTCGTCGCAGCCTTCCTGCACGCGGCCCTGCCGACGCACTGGCTGCCCTTCGTCCTGGTCGGCCGCGCCCAGCGCTGGAGCACGCCGCGCATCATGACGGCGGTGGTGACGGCCGGTCTGGCGCACATCGTTTCCACAGCCCTGGTCGGCTCGCTGATCGTGGCGGCGGGTCTGGCGCTGAACCGCTGGGTCGACGGCCTGCTGCCGCATATCTCGGCCTTCCTGCTGTTCCTGTTCGGCGCCTTCTATCTGGCGCGGGCGTCGCTGAAGCGGCCGGCGCTGGCGGGCGGCCCCGCCTCTGAACTGGCCGAGCCCGCCGTGTCCGACCGCGCCGCCTTCTGGGGGCTGGTGCTGATGATGGCGGTGACGCCGGGCGAGGTGCTGCTGCCCATCTATCTGTCATCGGCGACTGAGGGCGTCTGGGCGCTGGGTCTGCTGACGCTGGCCTTCACGGCGGGGACGGTGCTGGGCATGACCCTGCTGGCTGCCCTGGCCTCGGCCGGTTACTCCATTCTCAGGCTTGAGCGCTGGGCCCGTTATGAAGGCGCCATTCTGGGCGCGGCCCTGATCCTGATCGGCCTGCTGGTGATGGCGACCCACTAGGCGGCCTGACTTGATAACCGGGCGCCTTCCATTTCCGCCCCCGACGCGCCATCTAGCGAGCCATGACCCAGAAGACACCCGTGACCGTCCTCACCGGCTACCTCGGCGCCGGCAAGACCACCCTTTTGAACCGCATCCTCACCGAGGACCACGGCAAGCGCTACGCCGTCATCGTCAATGAGTTCGGTGAGATCGGCATCGACAACGATCTGGTGGTCGGCGCCGACGAGGACGTGTTCGAGATGAACAACGGCTGCGTCTGCTGCACGGTGCGCGGCGACCTGATCCGCGTGGTCAACGGCCTGATGAAGCGGCAACGCCCCGGCAAGCCCGCCTTCGACGCCATCATCGTCGAGACGACCGGCCTGGCCGATCCCGGCCCCGTGGCCCAGACCTTCTTCGTCGACGACGAGGTCAAGGCCAAGACCCAGCTGGACAGCGTGACGGCTCTGGTCGACGCCAAACACGTCATGGCGCGTCTGGACGACTCCAAAGAGGCGCGCGAGCAGGTCGCCTTCGCCGACCGCATCATCCTGAACAAGATCGATCTGGTGGACGAGGCCGCTTTGTCCGCCGTCGAGACCCGCCTGCGCGCGCTGAACCCCCTGGCCCCCATCGTCCGCGCCGAGCGCTCGAACGTGCCGCTGGATCAGGTGCTGGGCCTGCACGCCTTCGACCTGGACCGCATCCTCGAGGTCAAGCCGGACTTCGTGAACCCGCCCCACGGCGCCGAGGGCCACGTCCACGACGAACACTGCGGCCACGGGCATGACCATCACGACCACGCGCACGATCATGACCATGTTCATGACCACGGCCCGCGCGGCCACGCGCACGAGGACGACATCAAGGGCATCTCCCTGTCGCTGGACCGCCCGCTGGACGGCGCCCGCTTCACGGCGTGGCTGGACAAGCTGCTGGGCGAGCAGGGCCAGAACATCCTGCGCGCCAAGGGCATCATCGACGTGGTCGGCGAGGACCGCCGTCTGGTCTTTCAGGCCGTGCACATGATCCTTGAAGGCGACCTTCAGAAGCCGTGGGGCGACAAGGAGCGGCGCTGGAGCCGCGCCGTCTTCATCGGCCGCGATCTGGACGAAGCCGCCCTGAAGGCCGGGTTCGAGGCCTGCGCGGCATGACGGGACAGGTTGAAGCCAGACTGATCTACGGCACGCCCGATTTCGAGATTCTGCAGCGCGGCGACTTCGTCCGCTGCGCCGTCTCGGGCGCCCCGATCCCGCTGGACGCTCTCAACTACTGGAGCGTCGAGCTTCAGGAGGCTTATGCGTCCGGCGAACTGATGACCAAGCGCTGGCTCGAAACGCATAAGTAAACCCTCTCCCGGCGGGAGAGGGCTTGAGCCTCCAAGAGCGAAGCGATTGGCTTAGGCGAAAGGGTGAGGGGCTTGTCCCGTCCGTCGGCGTCAGCCGTAGCGCCACGGCCTTCGGCCGACTTCACCCGCGAACCCTCACCCTTTGGCTGCTACGCGCCGCCCTTCGGGTCGCGCAAGAACGATCGCTGCGCTCTCGTGCGCTCAATCCCTCTCCCATCAGGAGAGGGTGTTCAGCCACCGGGTCATCACTCGCGCCAGCGCCTTCGGCTGTTCCAGCGGGATCATGTGGCCGGTGTGCGCCACCGTCTCCAGCGTCGCGTCGGCGATCCCCCGCCGCAGTTCCTCCGCCTCCTCAGCGCTTCTCAGCCGATCCGCATCCGCCGCCACGATCAGCGTCGGCTGAACAATCTCCCCCAGCCGCTCCAGATCGCCCGCCCGCGCCATCGCCGACTGGCGATGAAACACCTCGCCGCCCAGCCGCAAGCCCATGTCGCGCACCCGCGCGATCATCGCCTCGTCGTTCGCCAGATCAGGATGCAGGGATGAGACGATGGCCGGACGGCTCAATCCCTTGAAGGCCTTCGGCGGCGCCTTCAGCGACGAACGCCGCTGGCGGATCAGCTCCTCCGTATCCCCGCGCGCCGAGGTGGCGATCAGGATCAGACCCTCCACCCGCTCCGGCGCGATCCGCGCCAGCTCCCGCGCCACATAGCCGCCCATGGAGAAGCCCACGGCGACGAACTGCTCCGGCGCGCCGCTCAGGATGGCGGCCGCCATGCTCTCGATATCCTCGCCCCGGCTGAGGTCGGTCGCGACCAGCGGCCCGAACGGGGCCAGATCGTCCGTCATGTCGTCCCACAGGGTCGTATCGGCCATGAAGCCGGGAATGAGCAGCAGGGTCATGGCCCCCTCATAGACCCGCCACGCGACAGACGCGACGGGGGAGCCATGGCAGGCTTGAGCGAAGATCTGAGCTCACATGCGTTCGCATGAGAGCCGATTTCGCTCTATGAGGCGCATCCGACTTCTCCTTCGCCCTGCGTGAGCCGACATGACGACCTTCTCCTTCGACGCCCAGGTCACCGCCGCCCTGTTCGACAAGACGGGCGCGATCTTCGCCCTCGGCGACGGCTCGGTGCGGTTCGAGAGCGGCGCCCGCAGCGAGGTCCATGACGGCGCGGTCCTGTGCGCCTGCATCCACCCCTCGGGCGAGGGGATCGTCACCGGCGGCGACGACGGCAAGCTGGTCTGGAGCCGCGAGGGCGAGGCCGTCCTGCTGGCCCAGACCAAGGGCCAATGGATCGACGCCGTCGCCGCTTCGGCCGAGTCCGGCCTGATCGCCTTCTCCTCGGGCCGGACGCTGAGCGTTCTGGACAGCAAGGACCCGCACTTCCGCCGCGACTTCCAGCACGAGCGCACCGTCTCGGGCGTGGCCTTCGATCCCAAGGGGCGCCGCATCGCCGCCTCGACCTATGGCGGCGCCTGGCTGTGGTACGCCCGCATCGAGCAGCAGCAGCCGACCAAACTAGCCTGGGCCGGGTCGCACCTGGCGGTCGGCTTCTCGACCGACGGCGCCTATGTCGTCACCTCCATGCAGGACAACCAGTTGCACGGCTGGCGTCTGAAGGATCAGAAGAACATGCGGATGGGCGGCTATCCGTCCAAGATCAAGAGCTTCGCCTTCATGGCCAAGGGGCAGCTTCTGGCCACCTCGGGCGCGCAGGGCGTGGTGCTGTGGCCCTTCGTCGGCTCCAACGGGCCGATGGGCCGCGAGGCGACCGAGATCGGCTATGACGAGACGACCCTGATCGCCCAGGTCGCCGCCGCCCCCGCCCATGGCCGTCTGGCGGCGGGGCTGGAGGACGGGCGCGTCTGGTGGGCCGACCCGGCCGGGCGCGGCCTTCAGTTCGTCAAACAGGACAAGGGCGCCCCCATCACCGCCCTGGCCATGAGTTCCGGCGCCGCCCGCATCGCCTGGGCCGACGAGGACGGGCAGGCGGGGGTGGTTTCGCTCTGACCCCTATCCCCCACGCCGTCATCCTCGGGCTTGACCCGAGGATCCAGCCCCTCGACGGTTCTGTGATATTCGTTCAGGCGCCAGCGCTGCTGGTTTCTCGGGTCAAGCCCGAGAATGACGGCGGCTCGGCAAGCGTCGCCGTGATTTCTCAACCTTCCTGAGCCATCCTTCACCCCATGACCCGCGCAAAGGGCCGCAGGCGGCGGCCGATCCTGACCCTGCTGGTGATCCTGGCCCTGTTCCTGCTGGCCGGGGTGGCGGTGCATCGTTTCCTGCCGCCTCTCGCCACGATCCTGATGGTCAAGCAGGCGGCGGCCGGGCATGGCATGGACTACCGCTGGCGCTCCTTGGACCGCATCTCGCCGCGTCTGGTCGAGGCGGTGATCGCCGCCGAGGACGCCCGCTTCTGCCAACACCACGGCTTCGACGTCGAGGCCATCCAGAAGGCGCTTGAGGCTAATGAGCGCGCCGAACAGCGCGGCTCGGGCAAGGTCCGCGGCGGCTCGACCATCAGCCAGCAGACCGCCAAGAACGTCTTCCTGTGGCCCGGCCGCGACTGGGTCCGCAAGGGTCTGGAGGCGGGCTACACCGGCCTGATCGAGATCGGCTGGGGCAAGCGGCGGATCATGGAGATGTATCTGAACGTCGCCGAATGGGCGCCGGGCGTTTACGGCGCCCAGGCCGCCTCGCGCCACTGGTTCAACAAGAGCGCGGACAAGCTGACGGCCAATGAGGCCGCCCGTCTGGCCGCCATCCTGCCCAGCCCGCGCCGCTACAACGCCGCCGCGCCCGGCCCCTATGTCCGTCGTCGGGCGGCGCGCATTCAGGCCGCCATGGGCACGGTGCGCCAACAGGGTCTGGACGCCTGCGTCGACCGCCGTTGAAGCGGGCCGTTTCGCAAGACGGCGTTAACCGTGAATTTGAGGCCAAGCCTTAACCCGCGCCTGTCATGCTGCGTCTGACTGCGGCTCCTTGAGGTCGCGATGCGGAGCGCCGGGGCTTGGCCAGGACGATGGATCGACTGAAACACGCGGCTGCGCGGCTGATGACACGGTTCGCGCGTCAGACCGGGGGCAATGTGGCGATGATGTTCGCCATGGCCCTGCCTGTCCTGCTGATGATCACCTTCGGCGCCATCGACATCCATCAGGCGTCGAAGGTGAAGGCCCAGCTTCAGGACGCGCTGGACGCCGCCGCCTTGGCCGCCGCCCGCTCCAAATACAGCGATACCGACAAGATCAATG
The DNA here is from genome assembly GCF_039673845.1 of Brevundimonas diminuta. Classification (GTDB taxonomy): domain Bacteria; phylum Pseudomonadota; class Alphaproteobacteria; order Caulobacterales; family Caulobacteraceae; genus Brevundimonas; species Brevundimonas diminuta_E. The sequence continues at coordinate 16,608 of NZ_JBDJMK010000014.1, forward strand.
AAATCGGCATGGCGGCGCTCAAGGCCAATATGCCGGGCTATTTCACCAAGCCGGGCGACACGGCCTCCTTCGTTCTGGTCGACAACCGCCGGGTGGACGCCACGGCCAAGGTCGATGTGAAGGTCATCATCGCCAATCTGTTCCTGCCGCCCTACGGCAAGCTGCTGGACGACTATCTGCCGGTCAGCACCACTTCGGAAGTCCTGCGCGCCTCGCGCAACGTCGAGGTGGCGATGGTGCTGGACATCACCGGCTCGATGAAGGGCTCGCCGCTGGCCGCGCTTAAGGATGCGGCCAAGGAACTGGTCGGCATCGTGGTGCAGAAGGAGCAGACGCCCTTCACCTCGCGCGTGGCGCTGGTGCCCTATTCGATGGGCGTCAACCTGGGCGAATACGCCGACAAGGCGCGCGGCCCGCTTCAGGGGCCGACGGAGATTCAGAGCGCCGGCTGGGCCGATCCGGCCAAGTCGATCTCACAGGTTCAATCCGGCGTCCTGACGGTGAACAATCACGGCCTGAAAAAGGACGACTATGTCTGGATCAGCGGGGTCGGCAACGCCTCGAACGGGCTGAACGACCGCATTCATCGCGTGGAGTCAGTCAGCGGCTCCACATTCCGGCTGACGGGCTTCTCAGGCAGCGGCAGGTCGAACACTGGCGCGATCCGGCGTTGTTGGGAGGCGACCTGTGAGGTTGTCGTCAACTCTCCGAAGCACACGCTGTCGGCGGGCGATTACGTGAAAATTTCAGGTGTTCAGGGGATGCCCGCGCTCAATACGCTCTTACGGGTCACGGCGCTGGGCGACGACGCCTTCAGAGTCAATCTCGTGGCGCCTGCACAGTCTTCCGTCGGTCGCGGCGGCGCGGTTCAGTGCGGCTATGACGGCTGCGAGCAACGCTATTTCATCGGCCGCAACAGCCGCACGAGGGTCATGGAGCTGCCGTCCAGCACCTGCGTCAGCGAGCGCCAGTGGACGGTAAGGGATGCTCGCGGCAACCTGATTCCGACGGATCACGCCCCGCGCGAAGGCTGGTGGGTCGGGCGTAACTATCCGCATTCCAACAACCGCTGTCTGAGTGACGCGATCACGCCGCTGACGCATCAGGTCGATAGCGCTAGAGGCGTGAAGGGCCTGAACGACCTGATCGACGCCTATCAGCCCGTCGGTTCGACGGCGGGGCAGATCGGGGTGGAGTGGGGCTGGTATGCGGTGTCGCCCAACTTCAACTCCCTCTGGCCTTCCACCAGCCGGGCCGATCCCTATGACTCGTCCAAGACGCTGAAGGCTGTCGTGCTGATGACGGACGGCGAGTTCAACAACCCCTATTGCGAAGGGGTCATATCCTATGACGCGCCTTCCAACGGAAGCGGGGACTTGGCGCATCAGATCGCGTGCAGCGCCCCGAACGGCAACCCGTTCGAGCAGGCTGTGTCTTTGTGCAAGAGCATGAAGGAGCAGAACATCGTCATCTACACCGTCGGCTTCAACCTGAGCCCAAGCCGCGGCAGCCCCGGCGTCGTCGATACGGCGATCGAGGTCATGGAGCAGTGCGCCACGACCAAGGATCACTTCTTCACCCCGAACAGGACCACGGACCTGAAGGAAGCCTTCGCCGCCATCGGCCGCGACATCACCCGACTGCGCATCTCGGGCTGACGCCCTCCGCCTGCGGGCATGACAAAAAGGGCCGGCGGAGCGATCCGCCGGCCCTTCATGTTTTCAGCCCGTCCGCCCGGTCAGATCAGGCGGATCTCCTTCAGCCGCTCGGTCAGGAAGTCCTCGGCCAGGATGGTCTTGCCCGCATAGCGGTCCGGGTTCTCCGCCGTGATCGTCGACGGCAGGGTCTCGATCGGGAAGTCCGGGTTGAAGTGCAGGAAGAAGGGCGTCGAATAGCGGGCGAAGCCGCGACGCTCGGGCGCCGGATTGACCACGCGGTGCGTCGTCGACGGCAGGACGTGGTTGACCAGCCGCTGCAGCATGTCGCCGATGTTGACCACCAGCGCGCCCGGCGGCGGGGCGATGTCCAGCCATTCGCCGTCTGAATCCTTCAACTGCAGCCCGGCCTCTTCGGCGCCCAGCAGCAGGGTGATGACGTTGATGTCCTCATGGGCGCCCGCGCGCACGCCCTCGGCGTCAGCCGGGATCGGCGGGTAGTGAAGCAGGCGCAGCACGCTGTTGCCCAGCTGGACCTTGTCCTCGAAATAGGCGTCGTCCAGCTTCAGATAGCGGGCGATGGCCTTCAGGATGCGGCGGCCCAGTTCGTCCAGGCCTTCGTACAGGCCGTAGACGTGCTCGCGGAAGCCCGCGACCTCGGTCGGCCAGACGTTGTTGCGCATGTATTTCCGATAGGGGTGGCCGTCCGGCAGTTCGCGGCCGGTGTGCCAGAACTCCTTCAGGTCGACGGCCTTGGCGCCCTTGGCCGCCTCGACGCCGAAGGGGGTCAGGCCGCGCGCCCCGCCCGTGCCGGGCTGGTGATACTGGCGCTTCACGTCCTCTGGCAGGGCGAAGAAGGCCTTGGCGTCTGTGACGGCGGCGTCGATCAGACCCTGATCCAGACCGTGGTCGGCGATGACGGCGAAGCCGTAGCGGGAAAACGAGGCGCCCAGGGCGTCGGCGAAGCCCTGGAAGTCGGCGTCATAGCCCTTCATCGACACGGGGACGATGGCGCGGGTCCTGGCCGTGTCTTCAGCAGAGACGGCGGTAAGGGGGGAGGAGGTCACTGTGCGATCAGCCTCTGATGGATGAGCATGATCGCCTTCATACGCCCAATAACGGCGAAAAGGCAGACGGCGGCCGAAACGGCCGTCTTCAGTCCTGCGGAATGACGGCCCGGATGACCCGCGCCGACGACGGGCGCCCGGCGATGCCGCGCCGCGGATCGACCACCACCCGCAGTTCGCCGCTGGCGTAGGTCACTGAGGCGCGCTGGCCCTCGACCACGGTGATGACGCGCAACCGCTCAAGGAAGGGGCGCGCGCTGGGCGAACGGGCGATGCGCACCACCGCGTCGGTGGTGACGATCAGGGCCTCGATGCACAGGGCCTCGGATTCCTCGCCGAAGACGTTGATGCGGACCAGACGGCCCATCGCCTCGGACACCAGACTGCTGCGCCGGGTCATCAGGTTGAACATCTGCACCGGCCCCAGCGAGGGCGGCTCCAGACTGACCGGCGGCCCGGCCAGCGAGACGGGCGATCCGCCCGGCGTGCGCGTCGTATAGACGGTGATGCCGCCGCTGGTGGTGACGCGCAGCACCTGATCGCCCGCGTCGTTGCGATAGATGGTGTCCCCGCGCGGCGCCGACGACGGGCGCAGCGCCCATGTCTCGGTCGAGCGCTCGAACCGCAGCAGGGTCAGCGACCCGGCCTGATCCAGCACAAAGCCCTGACCGGCCTCGGACACATAGCGGCCCGGCGGCGGGGTGGTGCGGATCACCGACTGGTCGCGGATCGCCCGGCTCTGTTCAGCCTGGACGTTGGAGTTGGTTTGCGCCCCGGCCTGGGCCGCCCCCGCCACACAGGCGAGGGCCAGCATCAGGCGGGCGACGCCGTGCAGGCGTGCGACCGTCGCGGCGCCAGGCGTCGCGACGGCAAGGGGGGGCGGCTTCTCCGCCACAACCTCGACCTTTGCTGTCATGACAACTGTCGTGAAACGCCCGAACGGCGGATTTTGGGCGAACGAAGCTTAACCAACCAGGTACTGTCCGCCATTGAGAGACAGGGTGCAGCCTGTGACATATCCGGCACGCTCGCCTGACAGCCACGACACCATGTCGGCGATCTCCTCGCCCTTGCCCAGACGGCCGACGGGAATCTGGGCCACGATGGCGTCCAGCACCTTCTGATCCATGGCGCCGACCATTTCAGTGTCGATATAGCCCGGCGCGATGCAATTGACGGTCACGCCCTTGCGCGCGTTCTCCAGCGCCAGCGCCTTGGTGAAGCCGATCATCCCGGCCTTGGCGGCGGAATAGTTGGTCTGGCCGATCTGGCCCTTCTGGCCGTTGATCGAGGAGATGTTGACGATGCGGCCGAAGCCCCGGTCGCGCATGCCGTTGATGACCTGGCGCGTCATGTTGAACACGCTGTCCATGTTGACGCGGATCACGTCGGACCACTGATCGGCGCTCATCTTGTGGAAGAAGCCGTCGCGGGTGATGCCCGCATTGTTCACCAGCACGTCGATCGGGCCCAGCTGCGCCTCGACCTCCTGCACCGCCCGGGTGCAGTCGTCGAACGAGCCGACGTTGCCCTTGACCACCATGACGCCCAGTTCGCGGGCGGTGGCCTCTGCGGCTTCGGTGTTGCCGGAATAGCCGGCGGCGACCTGAAACCCGTCTTCCTTCAGCCGTTGAACGATCGCCTTGCCGATGCCCCGGGTGCCCCCGGTGACGAATGCGGTACGCGTCATGACCTCTCCCTGTGCTGTGCGGCGGCCGTCGTGTCGTCGCGATGCGGTCCACCCATCTTGGTTACCAGCCTTAGCGCGACCGGCGTCCGACGAGAAGGCGGGGTTATGTCATGGCGACGTTGCGGCCTTGTCAAAGACGGCGCGGCGACGCACATTCGCCGTTCCATCAGCCTCCAGATTGGGCGGCGGATGTGGCGCGATCATCTCACCATCGGACACGATCCCGTGTCCGGCGTCGGTTCAGCCCTTCAGCCGCGCGATCAGCGCCTGCGCCGCCGCCGGATTACGCACCTTGGCCCCCGAAATGAAATAGGCGAACACATCCCCGCGCCCGGCCCAGCCGCGCGCCTGTTTGGCCACGGCGTCCAGCTCGTCGGCCGTCATGCCCGTCGGCTCGTCCTCGCGGCTGGACATCAGCCGGGCATAGGTAAAATCAGACGTTTCTTCGTCGATCTGAGGCCAGGTCGGCTCCTCGTCGTCGACCGCATAGACGATGGCCGCCCCATACTTCCGCGCCAGATCATGGAATTGTTCGGTGGCGAAGGTCGGGTTGCGTACCTCCAGCGCGTGCCGCAGCCGCACCCCGTCCTTCTCCTTGGGCAGCAGTTTCAGAAAGCCCTCGAAGTCCTCGGGATCGAACTTTTTCGTCCCCATGAACTGCCAGTTGATCGGCCCCAGCTTGTCGCCCAGCACCGTCAGCCCCTGCGACAGGAACCGCTCAAAACTCTCGGCGCCGTCGGCTAGAACCTTGCGATTGGTGCAATAGCGGCTGGCCTTGACCGAAAAGACGAAACCGTCCGGCGTCTCATCGCGCCATTTCGCCCAGCTGTCGGGCTTGAAGGTCGAATAATAGGTGCCGTTGATCTCGATCGAGGTCAGCGCCCGGCTGGCGAACTCCAGCTCCCGCTTCTGCACCAGCCCCTGCGGATAGAAGACCCCCCGCCACGGCTCAAAGGTCCAGCCGCCGACGCCGATATGGATGGACCCTGTCATGGCTGCGCCTCCTGATGCAGGCCGCTTTGATCGCAGAAATCACCGGGGGCGGCTACGGGATCCGTGTGTATGAAGGCTGACAGAAGTAATGTCAGATGAGAAGGTCGGCCCTCGTCACTGATAGGGACTAGATTGGCGCTTAATCTTACTTGCTTTTCATACCCGCAGAAATCTCCGAAAACCCCCAGATGGCGGTTGGCAGCCCCAGAAATGCTGCTGCGCAAATATAAAGAACAACAAAGCCGTTGTTTGTGAGATCAATATAATTCTCACCTACATAGGCCATGAGGAAAATTGGCCCAAAAAATACAATCAGCCAGAGTCCATTCTTATTTCTTTTTTAAGAATGAAATCAATTTTGTAATATAAGTACAAAGCAAAAGCTAATAGCGCGAAAAGTATTACAAAATTTATGAGGGAATTGTTCACTAGTAATCGCGATATGAAAATGTTTTAGTGCTTGTTCTGATGTAATTGTTGTGGTTTTCGCAAGCCTGCGAGCCTAGTATCTTCAAAAAATGCCGTGCGTCAGTCAACCCTTTACGTCTGTCTTCAGGCGCAGGGACGGTAGCGATCCGTCTCGCGCGGGTCTATAGCGCCCGCCTGACCGGAGTGCTGCGCGCGTGTTTGAACTGACGCCTGAGATCATCGCCCTGTTGGGCGTCGCGTCGGTGATCGCCGGCTTCATCGACGCCATCGCCGGGGGCGGGGGGCTGATCTCGCTGCCGGCCCTGCTGTCGGTGGGGCTGAACCCGGTCGCCGCCATCGCCACCAATAAGGTTCAGGGCAGCGTCGGTACGGCCAGCGCCCTGTGGAATTTCTGGCGCAAGGGGCGCGTCGATTTCCGCCTGATCCGCTGGCCTCTGGCGCTGGTCGCGGTTGGAGCGGGGCTGGGCGCCTTCGCCGTGACCCTGGTGGATACGCGCTGGCTGATGGTGCTGCTGCCGGTGCTGCTGGTCGGCATCGCCCTTTATTTCCTGCTCGGCCCCAAGGCGGCGGACGAGGACGCCCACGCCCGGCTGACGCCGCTGGCTTATGCCTTCGTGGCGGGGGGGATCGGCTTTTACGACGGCTTCTTCGGGCCGGGAACGGGGTCGTTCTTCGCGCTCAGCCTCGTCATGTTGCTGGGCATGGGGCTGACGCGGGCGACGGCGCACACCAAGGCGCTGAACCTGATGAGCAATGTCGTCGGCATCGTCGTTCTGGCCGTCGGCGGCCACATTGTCTGGGCGCTGGCCGGGATCATGGCGGTGGGTCAGTTCATCGGCGGGCGGCTGGGCTCGCACGCGGCCATGCGCTTCGGCCCGCGCCTGATCCGGCCGCTGCTGGTGGTGATCTCTCTGGCGATGACGGCGCGGCTGCTGTCCGACCCCGCCAATCCGCTCAGGACCATGATCGCGGGCTGGCTGGGCCTTTAATAGGCGCAGTCGCGATAGACGCGGCTGATGTCGCCGCCCCATTCGCCGTTGTACAGTTCCAGCAACCGGTCGGCCGAGGTCACGCCGCTGTCGGCGATGTCTTCCAGTTCGGTGATGTAGCCGCGCTCGTCCACCATGCCGCCCGAGAACCGAGCCCGGTTCTTCAGGCCCTGCTTGGCGATGTTGACCATGTCGACGGCGATGTCGCGCACGCTGCGGCCGTTGACCTCGGCTTTCAGGCCCAGTCGCGTCACGTCGCGGCGCAGGCGCTCGTGGTCGGCGATGTCCCAGTCCTTGCACAGGTCCCATGCCGCCGCCAGCGACGGCGCATCATAGAAGATCCCGGCCCACAGGGCGGGCAGGGCGCAGATGCGGCTCCACGGCCCGCCGTCGGCGCCGCGCATCTCCAGATACTGTTTCAGACGCACTTCAGGGAACAGGGTGGTCAGGTGGTCGGCCCAGTCCTGAACTGTGGCCCGATCGCCGGGCAGGGCGTCCAGTTTTCCGTCCATGAAGGCGCGGAAGGACTGGCCCGACAGGTCGACATAGGTCTCGCCGCGCTTGGCGAAATACATCGGCGCATCCAGCGCATAGTCGGCATAGCGCTCATACCCGAAGCCGTCCTCGAACACGAAGTCCAGCATCCCGGTGCGGTCCGGGTCGGTGTCGGTCCAGACATTGGCGCGCGCCGACAGGAAGCCGTTCGGCTTGCCTTCGGTGAAGGGGCTGTTGGCGAACAGGGCCGTGGCGATGGGTTGCAGCGCCAGCGACGTGCGGAACTTCAGCACCATGTCGGCCTCGCTGTCGAAGTCGAGGTTGGCCTGAATGGTGCAGGTCCGCAGCATCATATCCAGACCCAGCTTGCCCTTCTTGGGCATGTAGGCGCGCATGACGTCATAGCGGCCCTTGGGCATGACGGGGATGTCCTCACGCCGCCACATCGGGTCGAAGCCCAGGCCCAGGAAGCCCAGATTCAGCTGGTCCGCGACCTGTTTGACCTCCATCAGATGCTGGCCGGTCTCGTTGCAGATGTCGTGGATGTCTTTCAGCGGGGCGCCCGACAGTTCGAACTGTCCGCCCGGCTCCAGGCTGATCGAGGCGCTGAAGCCCTCGGCGTTCTTTCTTTCCAGAGCGATGACGTGACCGGCTTCCTCGACCGGCGTCCAGCCGAAGCGCGTCAGCCCGTCCAGCATGGCCTTGATGCCGCCGGGGCCTTCATAGGCCGGGCGCCGCAGGGTCGATTTGTCGAAGCCGAACTTCTCGTGCTCCGCGCCGATGCGCCATTGATCGCGGGGCTTCTCGCCCTTCGACATGGCGTGGATCAGCTGGTCTCTGGAAAGGGGCGCCGTGTCGGACATCTGTAACCTCTGCTGTCGCGGCTAGATGGGCCAGCCGTCGGCCATGCTCAAGGGGGGCGGCGGAAACTTCTAACGATCCCAGTCGCCGACCGCCGCCTGCCACAGCGTCATGGCGGCGATGGCGGCGGTGTCGGCCCGCAGGATGCGCGGCCCCAGCGAGACGGCGGTGGTGAAGGGCAGGGCCCGCAGCCGTTCGCCTTCCTCCGGCGAAAACCCGCCCTCCGGACCGATCAGAATAGCCCACCGACCTTCTCCCTCCCCGGGACGGGGAGGGTGGTCGAGCCCTTCAGGGCGAGACCGGGTGGGGAGGGCCTGGTGATCCGGCACGCCCCCCGTCGCCCCCACCCCGTCGTCGCTGCGCGCCGACGACCCTCCCCACAAGGGGGAGGGAGAAAACGGCGTCAACGCGGTGATGGCGGGCGCGCCGCCCGTCTCATCACAGAACATCAGCCGCCGCCCGTCCTCCCAGCCGTCCAGCAGGGCGTCCAGCTTCACCGGATCGTCCACCACCGGCACGTCCAGACGGCCGGTCTGCTCGGCGGCCTCCTCGGCGATGGCGTCCAGCCGGTCCAGCCGCAGCCGGTCGGCGTTGGTGCGCTGGGTCAGCACCAGCCGCACCCGCTTGGCGCCCAGTTCGGCGGCCTTCTCGACGATGGTCTCGACGCGGGCCTTCTTCACCACGGCGACGATCAGCTCCAGATCGGGGCCATAAGTCTGCGGCCGGGTCTGTTCCTCGGCGCGCAGGATGACGCCCTTCTTCAGCACCTCGGCGACGCTGACGCGCCACTCGCCGTTGCGGCCGTTGAAGACCAGCAGTTCGTCGCCCGCCTTCAAGCGCATCACCTGCGTCAGATAGCGCGACTGGTCGAGCGTGGGCGCCACGGCGGCGCCGGGGGCGAGGTCGCCCTGAACATGAAGACGGATCATGGCGTCTGCATATCGCGCTTTCATGACGACGACCAAGCGCGGCGATCGACTGAAGTCGGCGGGAACGCGGCGGTTCGGCCTGCGTTCGTCTGTGATGTTCACAACCTTGGCCGTAGCGGCGCGCGATCGAAAACGTCTGGCCGAGATTTCCGGCGTCGCCGCCCGCTTCGGGCTGGAGGCCGTGCTGCTGCGCCTCGGCCTCGGCGGCGGGAGCGAGGATGAGGCCGAGGGGCCAGAGCCCCTGTCCCGCCGCACCCGTCAGGCGCTGGAGGCGCTGGGCCCCACCTTCGTCAAGCTGGGCCAGATCCTGTCCACCCGCTCGGACCTGCTGCCCGCCGACTGGATCATCGAGTTCGAACAGCTTCAGAGCGCCGGCCCCACCCTCGACTTCGAGACGCTGCGGCCCGAGGTCGAGGCTGCGCTGGGCGGGCCGCCGGAACAGGTCTTCGCCCGGTTCGACACGGCGCCGCTGGCCGCCGCCTCCATCGCCCAGGTGCACCGCGCCGCCCTGCACGACGGAACCGAGGTGGTGGTCAAGATCCGCCGCCCCGGCGTGCGTCCGCGCGTCGAGGCCGACCTGCGCCTGATCGCCGAACTGGCCCGCCGCGCCGAACAGTCCAGCGCCGGCATCGCCCGCTATCGCCCGCGCGCCCTGATCGCCCAGCTGACCGAGGCCATGCTGGACGAACTGGACTTCACGACCGAGGGCCGCAACGTCGACCGCTTCGCCGCCGACTTCGCCAAGAACCGCGATGTCGTCATTCCCGCTGTCTATTGGGAACACACGACCGACAGCGTGCTGGTGCAGGACTATATCGACGGGGTGGCGCCGATCGACGCGGCGCGGCTGAGGGCGGCGGGCATCGACCCGCACCGACTGGCCCGCGTCGGCGCCGAGGCGGTGCTGGACATGGTGCTGGTCAACGGCCGCTTCCACGCCGATCCGCACCCCGGCAATCTGCGCGGCCTGCCCGGCGACCGGGTGGGGCTGCTGGACTTCGGCATGGTCGGGACCGTCACCCCGCGCCGCCGGGCCGAGCTGATCAGTTTCGTCCAGTCGCTGGCCTCCGGCGACGGCGCCCGCATGGCCGAGGTGCTGGCTGACTGGACCGAGGGAACTGATGTCTCGCGCACCAGCCTGACCGCCGGGGCCGAACGGCTGATCGCCCGCCACGGTCAGGGCGCGGTCGACCTGCCCGCCATCGTCGCCGATCTGATGGGCCTGATGCGGCAGGAACGGGTGGCCGCCCCGCCCGATCTGGTGCTGATCCTCAAGGCGCTGGTGACGATCGAGGGGGTGCTGTCGCGCGTCGATCCCGAATTCGATCTGGTCCGGACGATGAAGGGCGCCTGGAGCCGCGCCCTGTTTTCCAGCCGCAGCCCTGAGGCTCTGCGCAACCGCCTGATCGGCGCCCTGCTGGACCTGTCGGCCGCCAGTGACGACCTGCCCCGCCTGCTGCGCGCCGCCTCGCGCCGCCTGACGGCCGACCCTGTCGTCCACACGACGTCAGACAGGCAAACCGCCCGGTCGATCCTCTCGGCCGGGCGGTGGATCGCCGCTTCGATTGTGTTCGCCGGCGCGCTGATCGCGGGCGCCCTGCTGTTAGGCTGAGGCCGGCTGCTTCAATATGGTGAAGCGGTGCGACAGGCCGATAGCGCCGATGGAGGCGTCTTCAGCCACTTCGATAGGGCGGCAATTTTCACGCTCGATAATCTCGAAGATGGCGTCCTGCGGCAGGGCGTGCATTTCCATGTCGCCTGTCTTGTGAGCCAGATAGTCTTTCACGGAAAAACGCTCACGCATGAGGGTGGGCATCTGGACGATGGCGACACCGCCCGGACGGAGCGCCCGCAGAAGACGCGTAAAAGCATAGGCCATGATCGGCGGCGGATTATGCTGGAGCACGATCAGGGAAATGATGAAGTCATAGCCGTTCGCCTTGTCCAGGTCGCGAAGGTCGCGCAAGTGGACGAAGTCGATGTTCTTCAGGCCTTCAGCGACGGCGCGCTCCTGCGCCAGTTTGAGATGACCCGGCGAGATGTCCATGGAGGTGACACGTTTGGCCATCCGCGCCAGCGGCATGGACAGCCGACCGACGCCGCACCCGAAATCCAGAGCCTGTTCAAAGCCTGTTGATTTCATCCCCGCGCGCTTGAGCGTGTTGAGTACGCGATCAAGGTTGTGAACGCCGCTGGCATAGAAGCTGTCTATGTTGGCGTTGATGTTTTCCGGGGTGTATTTTTCATGGGTCAGAACAGACCAGTGCGGGGCTTCCTCGCCGAACTTGCTCCAGGTCCGCGCGGTTTCTGCAAGCATGGCTTCCAGCTCCTGCGGTGAACAATCGATTTCGATGTCGAGAACGGTCTGGTCGGTGAACCGGCCGATGGCCAGCGCCATGCCCGCTTTCTGTCTGAACTCGTCTGAGGACAGAAAGGCTCTGCGGAGGTCCTGAAGGGATTTGTGCTTGAGGTGGGGTTCCAGGGCGAGGTCGTTTTCGACCTCACGACCCAGAATGTAGCGATACGCGTTACGGATATCGTCTTTGCTTATCACGCAAACCTCCACGGCTACGGTTTCAGCCGTATCACAGTGGAAGGATGCGTGAATAGTGCGTGAATTGTTACAGTTATATTGCTCGCTACAGCGTCCGGGCGATCAGCAGCTTCATGATCTCGTTCGTGCCGCCGTAGATGCGCTGGACGCGGGCGTCCTTGTACAGCTGGGCGATCGGATATTCGATCATATAGCCGTAGCCGCCAAAGAGCTGCAGCATCTCGTCGATGGTCTCGCCCTGGATGTCCGTGACCCAGTATTTGGCCATGGAGGCCGTGGCGGCGTCCAGCTGACCCTTCAGGTGCAGGCCGATGCAGTGGTCGACGAAGACCTTGGCGACCGTCAGCTTGGTCTTGATCTCGGCCAGTTTGAACTGGGTGTTCTGGAAGTCGATGACCCGCTTGCCGAAGGCCTTGCGTTCCTTGACGTAGGCCAGCGTCGCCTCCAGCCCGCGCTCGGCGGCGGCCACGCCCTGAACGGCGATGTTCAGCCGCTCCTGCGGCAACTGCTGCATCAGCTGGACGAAGCCCTGTCCCTCAGTGTCGCCGATGACGTTCTCCAGCGGAACCTTCACATCGTTGAAGAACAGCTCGGAGGTGTCGTTCGCCTCCATGCCGATCTTGTGCAGGTTGCGCCCGCGCTCAAAGCCCTCGGCGCCGTCGGTTTCGAGGCAGATCAGGCTGGTGCCCTTGGCGCCCTCGGCCGGGTCGGTCTTGGCGACGACGATGATGAAGTTGGCCAGCTGGCCGTTGGTGATGAAGGTCTTGGAGCCGTTGAGGACATAGTGGTCGCCCTGTTTGACGGCGGTGGTCTTGACCCCCTGCAGGTCCGAGCCCGCGCCCGGCTCGGTCATGGCGATGGCGCCGACCAGTTCGCCCGACTGCAGGCGCGGCAGCCAGCGCGCCTTCTGCTCGGCCGTGCCGTAGTGCCAGATGTAGGGCATGACGATGGCGTTGTGCAGCGAGACGCCGAAGTGGTCCGCGCCCTTCCAGCCCAGCTGGCGCATCAGCACCACCTCGTGCCGGTAGTCGCCGCCGAAGCCGCCGTCCTCTTCCGGCAGCGACAGGCCCAGCAGGCCCGCTTCACCCGCCGCCGTCCACAGACTGCGCGGCACCGAGGACTCGGCGATCCACTGCTGGAACTTTTCCTGCGGGGCGTGCTCGTCGACCCATTTGGCGACGGAGTCGGAGAAGAGGACGATCTCCTCTTCCTTCATGAAATCGGGTTCGGGGCTGTTAAGCACGTTCATGGATTTTCCTCTCCTCCCCATCCCTGATGGGGAGGGGGACCGCCCCCGGGCCTCGCCTGCGGCGAGCCCGAGGACAGGCTACGCGGTGGAGGGGGCGACTCCGCCGCAAAAAATGTCAGGGCGCGCCGATCTTGCGCGTCGGCGTCGCCCCCTCCGTCACGGCGCTGCGCGCCGCGCCACCTCCCCATCAGGGATGGGGAGGAGACTGGACGTCGTGCCTCAGAACGCCTCGGCGGGCATCTGCATCAGCACTTCGGCGCCGGATTTCAGCTTCTTCAGGTGCGCCCCGGCGTCGGGCAGGATGCGCTCGACGAAGTAGCGGCCGGTCATCAGCTTGTTGGCGTAGTAGGGATCGGCGTCCCCGGCGGCGATCTTGGCCTGCGCGGCCTTCGCCATCTGCGCCCACAGGAAGGCGTAGGCGGTCAGGCCGAAGATGTGCAGATAGTCGGTCGATGCCGCCGCCGCGTTGTCCGGGTTCGCCATGCCGTTCTGCATCAGCCACATGGTGGCCTCCTGCAGCTTCTTCTTGGCGTCGGCCAGGCCGTCGACGAAGGGCTTGATCGCCTCGTCGTCGCCGTTCTCGCTGACGAAGGCGTCGATGTCGGCGAACCAGCTCATGATGGCGCGGCCGCCGTTGGCGGGCAGCTTGCGGCCGACCAGATCCAGCGCCTGAATGCCGTTGGTGCCTTCATAGATCATGGTGATCCGCGCATCGCGCAGATACTGCGAGGCGGGGAAGTGTTCGGTGTAGCCCGAACCGCCGTGGACCTGCATCGCCAGCGAGGCGACGTGGAAGCCCTTGTCGGTCAGATAGGCCTTCAGCACGGGCGTGATCAGGCCCATGTAGTCCTTGGCCTTGGTGGCGACGGCTTCATCGGCGGCCTTCTGCAGGTCGGCCTGAAGCGCGGTCCACAGGATGAAGGCGCGGCCCCCTTCGACGAAGGCCTTGGCTTCCAGCAGCATCCGGCGAACGTCCGGGTGGACCATGATCGGGTCGGCCGGGCCGTCCGGGTTCTTCGATCCGGTCAGGGCGCGGCCCTGCAGGCGGTCGTTGGCGAACTCGACGGCGGCCTGATAGGCGGCGTCGCCGATGGCCAGGCCTTGCAGGCCGGTGCCCAGACGGGCCTCGTTCATGACCACGAACATGTTGTTCATGCCGCGGCCTTCTTCGCCGATCAGCCAGCCCTTGGCGTTCTCATAGGCCATGACGCAGGTGGCGTTGCCGTGGATGCCCATCTTGTGCTCGAGGCCGGCGCAGGACACGCCGTTGCGCTCGCCCAGAGAACCGTCCTCGTTCACCAGGAACTTGGGCACGACGAACAGGGACAGGCCCTTGATGCCCGGAACCGCGCCTTCGACGCGGGCCAGCACCGTGTGGATGATGTTGTCGGCGAAGTCGTGCTCGCCCGCCGAGATCCAGATCTTCTGGCCGGTGATCGAATAAGAGCCGTCGCCGTTCGGAACCGCCTTGGTGCGGACCATGCCCAGATCGGTGCCGCACTGCGGCTCGGTCAGGTTCATGGTGCCGGTCCATTCGCCCGACGCCATCTTCGGCAGATACTTCTGCTTGATCTCGTCCGAGGCGCTGGCCTCGATGCCGTGGAAGGCGCCGCTGGTCAGGCCCGGATACATGGAGAAGGCGGCGCTGGCGGCGGCGGTGAACTGGCCCACCGCGCTCGACACGACCGAGGGCATCCCCTGACCGCCGAACTCGGTGCTGAAGCCCAGCGAGGGCCAGCCGGCCTCGACCATCTGGTGATAGGCTTCCTTCCAGCCCTTGGGCGTCGTCACCACGTCGCCGTCGATGTGACAGCCTTCCAGATCGCCTGGGCGGTTGATCGGGGCGATGACCTCTTCGGCGAACTTGCCGCCTTCCTCGACGATCTGGTCGATCAGGTCGCGCGACAGGTCGGCGTCGGGCAGCTGGTTGCCGTAGTTCTCGACCTGCAGCACGTCATGCAGGACGAAGGACAGGTCGCGGACGGGCGCCTTATAGGTCATGGGATCACGCTCTCGCTTTGAAGGTCTGATAGTGGTCTTCGGGGTCGTTGAGGCGTTCGCTCAGCAGGCTGGCGTAGGCCTCTGCGCCCGGCAGAAGGTCGGGGCGGTGTTCGCTCAGGGTCTTTTCCATCCAGGCGCAGGCGGCTTCGGCCGTTTCGATTGCGCCTTCGATGTCTTCCAGTTGCTGCCGCAGCGCCTGAATGCGGGCGCGATGACGGGGCAGGGCGATGGCCATCTGATGGACGTTGTGGTCCTTCTGGTCATACAGATCCAGCATCTCCTGGATCTCGACCAGGGTGAAGCCGATGCGCCGCCCGCGCATGATCAGCTTCAGCCGGGCGCGGTCGCGCGGGCCATAGACACGGGTCTGCCCCTTGCGCGAAGGTGTCAGCAGGCCCTTGTCCTCATAGAAGCGCAGGGCGCGCGCGGTCGCGCCGAACTCGCGGCACAGCTGCCGTATGGAGTAGGTGCGATGATCGTCTGCCATGGACATGACGACTCCATAACTTGACGCGGACGTAAAGGGAAGCTTTCCGCCCGGCCTCCTACGAAGTTGTGAACGGCGCCCGCCTTGCCCGTGTGACGCGAGGTCGGCCGCGCGGCGGTCCTGCAGACACGAAAAAGGCCGCAACCGGGGGCGGTCGCGGCCTTCGTCATTCGCAGGCCCTCAGGGGGAGGGGGAGAAGCGGACCTGCAAATCTTTTCGGCGTCTGCGGCTCAGAGCTGGCGGTTTCGCCGCAGCCACAGCACCGGCGCCGTGATGGCGATCAGAAAGACATTGGTCAGGCTCAGGCCCAGGTTCAGGCTGACGGCGTGAAAGCCCAGGGCGGCGATTTCCAGCACCAGCAGGCCCGCCGCCGCGATCAGCACCGGCAGGCGCCCGATCTTCCACGAAATCACCGGCGCCAGGATCAGCACCGCCAGGGCGATTTCGACCACGCCCACACCGCGCACCACGGCTTCGCCGGTCAGGGCGGGCCACTGCATCAGGACGATCAGATTCTCCATCGATTCCGTCAGCTTGGCGTAGCCGGCGGCGATGAAGAACATGGAGATCCAGCCCTGGAAGGTCCAAAGCGTGATGTTCAGATAGTCAGCGCGGGCGCGCGCGTGATGCTGGGGCAAGGTGGTCGTCGTCATGGCCGTAACCGTTAATTCGCAACAGTCACAAGATCAGTTTCTTTAAGCTGTTTTGCAACCGCCTGAAACAATCTGTGATCCGACGGTTCGAGGAGGCCGTCACAAGGGCGCCGATCGCATGGAAAGCGAGACGCAAACCCCCTTCAGCCCGCCGGATCGCAGGGATTTAGGCGTGGATCGGATTCGAGTCAACGGTCGATGACATCAATTGATGACATGGGCGACGCAACCCAATATCTGCTCATCCCCGCGGAGGCGGGGACCCAGTTTTTTGGCTAACAGGCGCGCGTTCTAGATGTGGCCGCCCGATGCGTGCGGCGCTCTAACTGGGTCCCCGCCTCCGCGGGGATGAGCGGGATAATCAAAAGGCCCACGCCTCCCGCGCCGCCTCCAGCCGCGCCAGCTTGGCCTTCAGCGGCGCCCAGTCGTCGGCCGTGTCGATGGCGCTCCACAGGGCCTCGACTTCATCGATCAGCATCTCTTCGGGTTCGGGCGCGGCGAACATCGGATGCTCCAGCCGCTCGGGCCGATCCGGCTCATGCTCCATCAGGGCGAAGCGGAAGGCGTCGAAGGCCTCGCCCTGATAGGTCTTGCCGCGCACTCCGCCCAGCGCCCGCGCCGCCGAGCTGAAGCCGCCGAACCAGTCGAAGAAGATCGGCTCCCAGCGCAGGGCCTCCTTCTTCTCGCGCGCGAGGGCCAGGGTGGCGTCCAGCAGCCGCTGATCCGCCGCCTCGCCCAGACTCTGCACGCCCAGCCGGTTCAGGAAGGCCGCCCGCAGATGGCGGATATAGGCCGGGCCGAAGGCGTTCAGCGCCGCCGCCAGCGGTTCCGGCTCGGCGATCAGCTTCAGACAGCCCGCCAGCTGCGTCAGGTTCCAGAACACCGCCTCGGGCTGGCGCGCGAAGGCGTAGAGGCCGTTCTGGTCGAAATATGCGGCGGTGAAGCCCGGCTCATAGTGCGGCAGGAAGCGCCACGGGCCGTAGTCGAAGCTCTCGCCCGTCACGTTCAGATTGTCGGTGTTCAGCACCCCGTGGACGAAGCCCGCCGCGATCCATTTCGCGGTCAGCGCCGCCGAGGCCTCCACCACCGCGCCCAGAAAACCCGCCGCGTCGCCCGGCGCGACCGCCGGATGATACAGGCTGCGCGCGTGCTCCATCAGCGCTTCGATCTGGTCCTTTCGGCCATAGTATGCAGCGCGCTGGAACGTCCCGAACCGGATATGGCTGTGCGACAGCCGCACCATGACGGCGGAGCGCGTCGGCGACGGCTCGTCGTGCCGCTCCAGATCCTCGCCCGTCTCGATCAGCGACAGGATGCGGCATGTCGGAACGCCGAGGCTTTCAAGCATGGCCGCCGCCAGCGCCTCGCGCACGCCGCCCTTCAGCGTCAGCCGCCCGTCCGCATGACGCGACCAAGGCGTTATGCCCGAACCTTTGGTGCCCAGATCGAGAAGGCGGGGGTTTTGAGTGTCCCTATCGCCTTGCTCGCGGAGCAAGGCTGCTTCAGGGACTTCCCGCATCTGCGCCGCCAGAAAGCCGCGCCCGTCGCCGATGTCGGGGTTGTAAACGCGGAACTGGTGACCGTGGTAGCGCATGGCCACGGGGCCGGGCTGGCCGGGCAGGGGCTCGAACCGGCCGAAGTGGGCGACCCACTCCGCGTCGCTCAATGTCTCCAGCCCGACGCTCGCCGCCGCACGGTCGTTACGCAGGCGCAGCGTCGTCTGGGGAAAGGCGGCGGCATCAACGGGATCGCCATAGTCGGCGCCCAGTTCAGAAAAGCGGGGTTCGGGGCGATAGGCGGGGGAGACGGGCATGGGCGGCAGATGCCCCTTCGCCGCGCATTTCGCAACCGCGCGGCCGATCGGGCGCGCCGGGGTTGAACCTTCGGCCCCGATCCGTATTTTCACCGGCAGACATCAGGCCTCGCGCGATCCCACCGCGAGGTCAGGCTGGCGCCGTTTCATGCGTGCGAATCCGGTCCGGCGTCCGTCGATAACCTGACGCCACGACAGACCCTCTCATCGTTTCGGAGACCTTCGTGGCCAGAAAACTCACGCTCGATTTCCTCAAGACCGAGGCCGGCTCCGGCGCCGTCCTTGGCTTCGCCGCCATCGCGGCGCTGATCGTCGCCAACTCGCCGTGGTCGGCCGACTATTTCGGCTGGCTGAAAAGCGTCCATGCTGTCCAGATCGGCCCGCTGCGGCTGGAAGAGACCGTGTCCGACTGGATCAAGGAAGGCCTGATGGCCGTCTTCTTCCTCGTCGTCGGGCTGGAGATCAAATACGAGATCCTCAAGGGCGAACTGAGCAATCCGAAGAAGCTGGCCCTGCCCATTCTGGCGGCGCTGGGCGGCATGGCGGTTCCGGGGCTGGTCTATCTGGCGGTCGCCGGAGCGCTGGGCGGGCCGCATCAGGGCTGGCCCATTCCGCTGGCCACCGACATCGCCTTCGCCCTGGCGGTCTTCGCCATGGTGGGGCGCAATCTGCCGTCGTCCCTGCGCGTCTTCCTGCTGACGCTGGCCATCGTCGACGACCTGGGCGCCATCGCCCTGATCGCCATCCTGTTCAGTCAGGGGGTGCAGTGGGGGCCGTTGCTGGCGGCGCTGGGGCTTATCGCCGTCTTCGCCATTCTGGGGCGTCGCCGCATGGCCGCCGCCTTCTGGGTGCTGGGCTTTGCGGCCGTCTGGTATCTGACGGTGCTGTCGGGCCTGTCGACCTCTCTGACCGCCGTGGCCTTCGCCCTGATCGTGCCGGTCAATCCGCGCCGCGAGACGTCCCAGAGCCCGCTCAAGGACGCCATGCACGACCTGCACCCCTATGTGGCCTATCTGGTCCTGCCGCTGTTCGCCTTCGCCAAGGCGGGCGTGTCCTTCGCCGGCCTGTCGCTGGAACAGGCCTTCGCCCCGCTGGTCATCGCCATCGCGCTCGGCCTGTTCGTGGGCAAGCAGGTCGGCGTCTTCGGCGTGGCCTGGCTGGCGGTGAAGCTGCGTCTGGGCGACAAGCCGTCGGGCGCAGGCTGGATGCAGCTTTATGGCGTCAGCCTGCTGTGCGGCATCGGCTTCACCATGAGCCTGTTCATCGGCGTGCTGGCCTTCCCCGGCGCCGTGGACTCGCCCGAACAGATCGAGGTCAAGCTGGGCGTGATAGGCGGCTCGCTGCTGTCGGTCGTGGCGGCGACCGTGATTCTGGCCCTTGCCGAGGCCGGGCGGAAGAAAAGACGCGAAGAAAAATCAGTCGCTTCGGCTGACTGATCGGCGATAACATTGACCTAACGTCAGTATATTTGTCTCTTTCTCGCCACAGGTGGGGCGGGCTTGGGTGAAATTATCGTTCCCCAAGTGGCGTATCCTTGTCGGTGACTCGACCATGGATTACCCCTTTTGATTGAGAACCCGTGGCGTTCAAGGACTGCGGGTCATCAGGGACAGGAATCGCGCACGGCCGCGAATGCGGTCGGGCCCATAGAGTCGGGGAGCCGCCTAATGCGTTTGAACCACATCCTCCGCTGCACCGCATCGGTCGCCGTTGTCGGCGTCGCAGCCTTTGGTTTCGCCGGGGCGGCCGCCGCCCAGGACGGCCCCACCACGGTCGACGACATCATCGTCACGGCCCAGAAACGTGAACAGAGCCTGCAGGACGTGCCGATCGTGGTCACGACCCTGTCGTCCGAGGCGCTGGACGGCGCCGGGGTGCGCGACATCAAGGATCTGCAGATCCTGACGCCGGGCATGACCGTCACCTCGACCCAGTCTGAAACCGCCACCACCGCCCGTATCCGCGGCGTCGGCACCGTGGGCGACAACCCCGGTCTGGAAAGCTCGGTCGGCGTGGTCATCGACGGCGTCTATCGCTCGCGCAACGGCGTCGGCTTCGGCGATCTGGGCGAACTCAGCCGTATCGAGGTGCTTAAGGGGCCGCAGGGCACCCTGTTCGGCAAGAACACCTCGGCAGGTGTCATCAACATCATCACCGAGGCGCCGTCCTTCACCCCCGGCTTCAGCGCCGAGGCCACCTACGGCAACTTCGGCGCCTGGGGTCTGGCGGGCGCCGTCACCGGCCCCATCACCGACAAGATCGCCGGCCGCCTCTATATGGCCAAGCGCGAGCGTGACGGCTTCTATGACGTCATCACCGGCCCCGGCCCGCGTCAGGAAACCGACGATCAGAACCAGGACTTCTGGACCGCCCGCGGCCAGCTGCTGATCCTGCCGTCGGACGACGTCTCGATCCGTGTCATCGCCGACTATTCCAAGCGCGACGAATACTGCTGCGTCTCGACCCAGATCCGCACCGGCCCGACCTATCCGATCATCGCGGCGGTCGGCGGCCAGCAGACGCCGCCCGCGCCGGGCTACGGCAAACTGCCCTTCTCGCGCACGGCCTACGCCAACCGCGGCACCGGCCAGACCATGGAAGACATGGGCCTGTCGGTTGAGGCCAACATCGACATCCCGTCGTGGAACGCCACCTTCACCTCGCTCAGCTCCTGGCGGAACTGGTCGGGCGACAACGGCATGGACCTCGACTATTCGACGGCCGACCTGCTGTATCGCCAGAACGACGGCGGCTACGGCTTCGAGCTTGAAAACCTGACCCAGGAGTTCCGCCTGGCGGGCGCCACCGACCGCCTCGACTGGCTGGTCGGCGCCTTCCTGACGCGTGAGAATATCGCGCGCGCCGACAGCTATTGGTACGGCGCCGGCTATACGCCCTATCTCTCGCTGCTGCTGGGTTCGCGTCTGAACCTGACCAATCCGGCGGCGGTGAACTGCGTGACCGGCGCGGGTGCGACGCCGATGGGCATCGTCGGCTGTCTGACTGGCGCTACGGCGCCGACAGGCCCAGGCTTTGGTGTCGGTCAAGGCGTGAAGGATCACTATAGCCAGACGACTGAATCCATCGCCTTCTTCACCAACAACACGGTGAAGCTGACGGACAAATTCGATGTCACTCTGGGCCTGCGTTATTCAAACGATAACAAGCGGCTGTTGGCTCTCCAGGACAATGTGGGCGTCAATGGAGCGGCCTGCGGCGGCGCGCTGGGCAATGCTGCGGCCATCGGCGGCGCCATCGGTATAGCGAATCCTTCGCTGACGCCTGCGCAGATCCAGGGTCTTGCCTCGACCCTGGTCGGGACCATCTGCCTGCCCTGGGCCAATCCCCAGTTCGACAATCGCGGCATTTCAGAGTCGAACAACGGCGGCGAGTTCTCGGGCACGATCAAGGCCAGCTATCGCTTCAATGACAGCGTCATGGCCTACGGGTCCTTCGCGCACGGCTATAAGTCTTTCGGCTACAACATGGACCGCGTGCAGACGGGCGTGACGCCGACGTCGTCGCTCTACTTCCCGTCCGAGACGGTCGACAGCTATGAGGTCGGGCTGAAGAACACCCTGTTCAACCGCTCGGTCCTGCTGAACCTCACCTACTTCCATCAGACGTTCGAAGACTTCCAGCTTAACACCTTCCTGGGCACCGCCTTCGTGGTGGAGTCGATCCCCGAGGTCACGACCAAGGGCGTGGACGCCGACTTCGTCTGGTTCACCCCGGTCGAGGGCCTGTCCTTCTCGGGCGGCGTGACCTACGCCGACACCAAATACGGCCACTTCACAGCGGCGGACCTGACCAACCCCGGCAACTTCCCGCAGCTGTCGCTGCTGCCGGGCGCCCGCGCTTCGTTTGCGCCGGAATGGTCTGCCACGGCCTCCATGGCCTTCAACCGTTCGATCGGTTCGGGGCTGCAGATCGGCATGAACCTGTCGGCCAAATACTCGACCGAGTTCAACACCGGCTCGGACCTGCTGCCCTACAAGATGCAGGGCGCCATGACCCTGCTGAACGGCCGCATCACCCTGGGTTCGGAAGACGAGCGCTGGGCGGTGGACGTGTGGGGCCAGAACCTGACGGACGAGGAATATATGCAGGTGGCCATCAACGCCCCGCTGCAGGGCTCGGCCTTCCAGACCACGGTTCAGCCGAACGGCACCTATTACAACCCGGCCGGCGACACCCAGACCTACAACGCCTTCATGGGCCAGCCGCGCACCTATGGCGTGACCCTGCGCGTCCGCTATTGATCCAGCGGAACGTCTGAAACCAGGGGGCGGGTCGGAGCAATCCGGCCCGCCTTTCTTCATTCCGCACAACCTTCTCCCTCCCCGTTCCGGGGAGGGTGGTCGCGTAGCGACCGGGTGGGGAGGGCCGGGCGATGCTAGCCTCGACATTATCGTGGACCCGCCGCCACCCCGGTCTCTGCCCCCGAATAGCCTTGCCGCCCCCACCCGGTTTCGGCTTCGCCTCAACCTCCCTCCCCGGCCCGGGGAGGGAGAAAGCCGCCTACGAAAAAGCCCCCGGCCTTGCGACTGGGGGCTTTCCTGTTTTCAGCGCCTGGGCTCTCGCCTCACTCGGCCGGGGTGTGGCTTTCCCCCGCCATCCGCCGCTGTCCAGCGAACATCCGGTGCAGCAGCCGCCGTCCGAAGCCTGCGATGTCGTCGACGATGGTGAACACCGCCGGGATGTAGAGCAGCGACAGGAAGGTCGAAGAGATCAGCCCCCCCAGCACGGCCACGGCCATCGGCGAGCGGAACTCGACGTCGGCGCCCCAGCCGATGGCGATGGGCACCATGCCCGCCCCCATGGCGAAGGTGGTCATCAGGATCGGCCGGGCCCGCTTGTGGGCGGCGTCCATGATGGCGGCGAACCGGCTCAGGCCGCTCTTCTCGGCCATGATGATGTAGTCGACCAGCAGGATGGAGTTCTTGGCTGCGATCCCCATCAGCATCAGCACCCCGATCAGGGCCGACATGGAGAAGCTCTTGCCCGCGATCACCAGGGCGATGAAGGCGCCGCCGATGGCCAGGGGCAGGGCCGCCATGATGGTGACCGGATAGGCGAAGCTTTTGAACAGTAGCGTCAGCACCGCATACATCAGCAGAATGCCTGAGATGAAGGCGATGCCGAAGCCGACCAGCATCTCCTGAATGAACTCGGCGTCCCCGGCGGGCACCTGACGCACGCCCTCGGGCAGGTCCTTCACAGAGGCCAGCTTGTTGACCGCCTGACCCGCCGCGCCGGTAGTCGTGCCGTCCAGTTCCGCGGTGATCGAGGCGATGCGCGAGCGATCCTGACGGCTGACGGTGGCGGGGCCTGCGCCGAAGTCGATATCGGCCACGGCGCTCAGCGGCACCGAGGCGCCCGAGGCCGTCGGCACGCGCAGCGTCTCCAGCACGTTCAGGTCTTCACGCGCTTCCTCGGTCAGTTGCAGGCGGATCGGGATCTGCCGGTCGCCCAGATTGTATTTGGGCAGGTTCTGGTCGACGTCGCCGATGGTGGCCACGCGCACGGCCTGGGATATGGCCCCGGCCGAGACGCCCAGCAGCGCCGCTTCGTCCGGTCGCGGCGTGACCAGGATTTCCGGGCGGGCGATGGCGGCGGTGTTGACCACATTGGCCAGCCCCGGCACCCCGCGCATATCGGCCTCCACCTTGCGGGCGGCGGCCTCCAGCGTGGTCGGATCGTCGCCCAGGATGGAGAAGGTGTAGCTGGTGCCGTCGCCGGGGCCGCCGCCCTGTTGGGCGATGCCGGCGCGGATGCGGGCGCCGGGGATCTGCTTCAGCTCATCGACCATGACGCGGGCGAAGGCCTGCTGGCTCAGGTCGCGCTTACCCTTGGGCGTCAGGTCGGCATAGACATTGGCCTGATTGACCGTCTGGCCGCCGACGGCGGCGTAGACCGAGACGACTTCGGGCCGGTCGTTCAGCGCCCGCGTCACGTGCTGCACCACGGCGTCGGTCTGGCGCAGGGTGGCGCCCGGCGGCAGTTCGATCTGGAAGGCCGCGCGGCCTTCGTCGGCGGGCGACATGAACTCGAACGACATCTTGGTCGCGATCGACAGCCCGATGGAGCCGAACAGGAAGGCGCCGCCCATGATGAAGACAATCCAGCGGTAGCGCAGGCACCACTTCAGCGAGCGCAGATAGCCCCCCATCCAGAAGGGGTCCTTGTCCTCATGATGGCTGTGTTTCAGCATATAGGCCGCCATCAGCGGCGTCAGCAGACGCGCCACCACCAGCGAGAAGAAGACGCTGATGCAGGCGGCCAGCGCAAAGGCCTTGAAGAACTGGCCGATGATGCCGGGCATGAAGCCCACGGGCGCGAACACGGCGATGATGGTGCCGGTCGTCGCCACGACCGCCAGACCGATCTCGTCGGCGGCCTCGAAGGCGGCGTCATAGGGCGGCTTGCCGTCGCGCATGTGGCGGACGATGTTTTCGATCTCGACGATGGCGTCGTCGACCAGAATGCCGATCGTCAGCGACAGGGCCAGCAGCGTCACCACGTTCAGCGACTGATCCATCGGCCCCAGTATGGCGAAGGTCGGGATCAGCGACATCGGCATGGCCGTCGCCGCGATCAGGGTCGCCCGCCAGTCGCGCAGGAAAATCCACACCACGATCACCGCCAGCACGGCGCCGAGGATCAGCGCCTCCAGCGAGGCCATGTAGGATTCCTCGATGTATTTCACGCTGGAGGTGACCTGTTCGATGGTCAGGTCGGGGTGGGCCTTTTCGATCTTGGCGACCTCGGCGCGCACCTTTTCGGAAATCTTGACCTCGCTGGCCTCGCGTGAGCGCAGGAAGTTGAAGGTCACGGCCTCCTGACCGTTATAGCGGGCCAGACGGCGCGGCTCGCCCCATTTGTCGACGACCGTGCCCAGATCGCCCAGACGCACGCTCTTGCCGTCGCCGACAGGCACCAGCGTCTCGCGCAGCTGCTCGACCGAACCGGCGGCGCCCAGCGTCCGCACGGCGCGCTCGGAACCGGCGATGGTGACGCGCCCGCCCGGCAGGTTGTTGTTGACGTTGGTCAGGGCCTGACTGACCTGGGCCGCCGTCACGCCATAGGCGCCGAGGCGCTGCGGATCCAGTTCGACGCGGATCTCGCGGTCCACCCCGCCGGAGCGGTTGACCTCGCCGACGCCGCCCAGCGCCAGCAGGGCGCGGCTGACCTCATTGTCGATGAACCAGCTGATCTGTTCCGGCGTCATCGTGGGCGAGCGGACCACATAGGTGATCAGGGCGTCGCCGGTGATGTCGATGCGCTGGACCGTCGGCTCCTGCATGTCCTGCGGCAGGCTGGCGCGCACGCCGCTCATGGCGTTGCGCACGTCGTTGGTGGCGCGTTCGGTGTCCGTGCCCAGTTCGAACTCGATGGTGGTCGTCGAGACCCCGTCCGAGACGTTGGAATAGATGTGGCGCACGCCCGACAGGCCGGCGATCGAATCCTCGATCACCCGCGTGACCTGCACCTCCATCTCGGTCGGGGCGGCGCCGGGGCGCGCGGCCGTGACCGCGACCAGCGGGAAGTCGATGTCGGGGTTGTTGTTGATCCGCATCCCGGCGAAGCCGGTCACCCCGCCCAGCGTCAGCAGCAGGAACAGCAGGATGATGGGGATGGGGTTCTTGATCGCCCAGGCGGAAATCTGGTGCATGGCCGGGCCTTACTTCTTGGCGGGCGCTTGGGGCGCCGGGGCCGGAGCGGGCGCCGTGGCCGGTTTCGGCGCGGCCACCGTCACCTTGTCCCCGTCGTTCAGGAAGCCTGCGCCGGCCACCACGACCCGCACCCCGGCTTCCAGCCCCTCGACCGAGGTCTGGTCGTCGCGCCGCGACAGCACCGTCACCGGAACGAAGCGCACCGAGGAGCCGGCGTTCAGCACGAACACCCCCGACTTGTTGCTGCGGTAAAGGACCGAGTCGGTCGGCACCACGGTCGCCGGGCGGGCGCCCGCCTCGATGGCGGCGCGGGCGAACATGCCGGGTTTCAGCGCGCTGCCGGGGGCCAGGCTGATGCGGGCCAGACCCAGCCGGCTCTGGGCGTCGACCTCGGGCGTGACGATGCGGACCGTGCCGGTGGTTGAACCGGCCTGGCTGGAGGTGACGGCCGCGCTCTGACCGGCCTGGATCAGCGACAGTTCCGTCTCGGGCACCTGGGCGTCCAGCTCCAGACGGCCGTCGCGCACCATGCGGAACAGTTCGGTTCCGGCGGTGATGATCTGGCCCTTGGTGACGCTGCGGCTGATGATCAGGCCGCTGACCGGCGCGCGGATGGTGGCCTGCGACAGGCGGGTCTGCGTCTCCGACAGCGACGCCCGCGCCGAGGCCAGATTGGCCGCCGAGGCGCGCTGATTGGCCAGAGCCGTGTCCAGCGACGCCTGACTGAGGAAGCCGCGCGCCTTCAGTTCCTGCGCGCGAGACAGGGCGGCGTCGTCGCGGGCGACATTGGCCTCGGCCGTCTGCACGGCCGCCTGCTGCTGCTGCAACTGGGCCTTCAGCAGCACGTCGTTCATCTGCACCAGCGGCTGACCCTGCCGGACATAGGAGCCTTCGTCGACATAGAGCACAGTCGCCGTCAGCCCGCCGGTCTCGGCGCCGACCGGCACCTCTTCCCATGCCGAAACCGTGCCCGAGGCGACCACGGTGCGGGGCAGGGCGACCGAGGTCGCCGTCGCCGTGCTGACGCTCTGGCGCGACGCGCCGTCGGGCTTTTCCTTTTGCTCGCCGTGCCCGCCGCAGGCGGACAGGGTCAGGCTGACGGCGATCGCCAGCGCAGCTGTCAGGGGCGCAGAGGGGCTCAGGCGGGCCGGAACGCGTCGAAAGATCGGCACGGGCAGATATCCTGGAAAGGTTGAGCGTACAGTCTGGGCGCGCGCCAACCTTCTGTCCGGCGTCGCGGGCATAGCAAGCCTACTTAGCCGTTCGTCGATCCGTGCTCAAACGACTCGTTTGTAATTACGCAGAAGTAATCTGACCTGCGACCGCGCGCCACGCATCGGCGACGGTTTCCGCTGTCAGGACCGCCGTATTAGGGCCGATCACGTTCCGGCAGAGCGGCGACCTCGGCCTCGGTCAGGGCGCCGGTCAGGCGCACATTGCATGGCATCCCTGTCGGCGCGCCTCCGGCCACCAGCCTCGTATAGTCGCCGGTGCACAGGCTGTTCATCCCGCCCATCGGCGCGAAGCCGATCGCCATGGCGGTGTCCAGCTCGGGGCACGACCCCATGACCGACAGGCGATAGACGGTCTTGTCCAGCCCGCGCACATAGACGTTGCGCGCATCCTGCGAGACGCGGAAGCTGCGGACATCGTTCTGATACAGGCATTTGCGCGGGGCGGCCTGCGCCGTCGCGCCGGTCCCGTCCGCGCCCTGAACCGGCGCGCAGGCCGTCACGGCCAGGGCGCCCAGAACAGCGGCCCCGGCAACGAAAGAAATAGGACGAGCGCGCATGGCGGTTCTCCATGAAGGCGGAAGGTCGATCCGGGCAGTCTAGCGCCGCGCGATGAACCTTACCCGTCAGTCGCTTTCAGAACGTGCGGCGGGTCTTGCGGTTGCCGATCATGGCGGCGCGGATCCAGCCGTCGCCCCATGTCGCGGGGCAGGGGCGAAGGCCGCTCCAGGATCATCGCCGCCAGATGCTCGCCCAGCAGGGGCGCGACGCAGAACCCTCGCGACCCCAGCCCCGTCAGCGCATAAAGCCCGGCCGCCCATGCGCCGCACAGCGGCAGGCGATCCGGCGTGGTGGCGCGCACCGCCACGCGGCGGCCGTGCGCCGCGCTCGGCGCCTGTTCAACCGCGGCCGCGCGCCGGGGCAGGGCGGCGGTCAGGGCGGCGCGGTTGCGGGCGCTGGCCTCTTCAGAGACTTCAGGCGCCGTCACGCCCCGATCATGGGTGGCGCCATACAGCATTCCGCGCCCCGTCGGCGCCGCATAGCCGCCCCAGGCCGCCGGGACCGGCCCGTCATCGTCGCCGTCTGTCTCGATCCAGTCCGCCTGACCTGCCACCGGCGACAGCGGCAGACCCGCCTCCAGCGCCGCCGAGCCCCAGCCCGCCGCCAGAACCACGGCGTCCGCCTCGACCACGACCGCGCCGTCCTGATCCAGCACGCGCCAGCCGTCCGCTGTCGGCTCCAGCTTCTCGACGCGCGCCTTGATCCGCGCGGCGCCCGTCAGCCACGGCTCCAGTATGGCGTCGGATCGCACGGCCAGCGCCTGCGCCATCATCAGCCCGCCGCGCGTCGTCGGCTCGCCCAGCCGCGCGGAACAGGCGGCGGCGTCCAGCCTCTGCATCGCGCCTTCGGGCCACAGCGTCTGGGCGGCGATCTTGTCAAAGCGCGCGGCGTCGCGCGGCGCCTGCTCCAGTTGCAGCACCCCCTCGGCCACGACGGCGCCGGGCAGGGCGCGATACAGGTCGCCGGCGCGGCTCAAGGCCTGCGCGTGCAGCCCCGCGATCAGGGCGTCGCCCGCGTCCAGCCGGGGCGTGACCAGCGATGCCGGAAAGCCCGAGGCCCCTGCGCCCGCTTGCCCGGCCTCGACGACGGTGACGCGCGCGCCCTCGGCGATCAGGGCGCGTGCGGTCGCGGCTCCGGCGATCCCCGCGCCGATAACGGCGACGTGCGGGAGCCGTTCGCCCGGCGTCTCGCCCGCCATCCGCGCTTCCAGCCGTTCACGCTTGCGCCCGTGGCCGGGCTTCTTCTCGACGGTGAAGCCATGCTCGGCCAGTCCGCGCCGCACGGCCCCGGCGACGGTGAAGGTGGCCAGCCGCGCCCCCGGCCGCGACCGCGCCGCGACCTGCGCCATGATCTGCGGCGACCACATGCCGGGGTTCAGCGCCGGCGAAAATCCGTCCAGGAACCAGGCGTCGGCCGCGCCGGACCACTGTTCCAGCGCCCACGCGACATCGCCGACAGCCAGATCGATGCTCGCGCCCCACTGGGGCAGGTCCAGTCGGTGAAAGCCGGGCGTCCCGGCGGGCCAGACCGCCAGCACGCCCGCCGCCGTCTCGGCCAGTTCGGGCCATGCGGCCAGCGCCCGCGCCGCCTCTTCGCGCGTCAGGGGAAAGCCCTCGATGGAGAAGATCTTCAGCCGACCGCCTTCGGGCCGCGCGCGCCGCCACAGGTCCAGCAGGGCCACGATGTTCAGCCCGGTGCCGAAGCCCAGTTCGCCCACGGTGAAGACGGATCGCCCGGCCCATGCGTCCGGCAGGCCGCAGCCTTCCAGGAAGACGGCGCGCGTCTCGGCCAGACCGTCGTCCTTCGAGAAATAGACATCGCCGAATCGGCCCGAACGCGGCGAGCCGTCCTCGGCCCACAGCAACTGCGGCGAGGCGCCGTCCTCGGGCGTTTCGGATGCGGCGTCAGGGGGCGTGTCGGGCGCGGCGTTCATGACGGCCGGTCTATCGGCCTCTGCCGCAGGACGGAAGCGCGCCGGAAAACGGGAGGAAGAAAAACGGGCAAGAAAAAAGGGACCGCCCGAAGACGATCCCTTTCTCCATCACGACCGTGAGGCCGTGATTTAAGACTGTGAAGTCTTAGGCAGCCGGGGCGGCCGGAGCAGCAGCCGGAGCGGCGGCGTCGGCAGCCGGAGCAGCGGCGTCAGCCTTGGCGGCTTCGCCAGCGGCTTCGCCAGCAGCGGCGGCAGCGTCGGTGGCGGCGGCGTCGGCCGTAGCAGCGGCGTCGGCAGCGGTGTCGGCAGCGGCGGTCGCGTCGGCAGCGGCGTCTTCAGCCTTGTCGGTGGCGGCGGGTTGGCAAGCAGCCAGGGCCAGAGCGGCGGCCGAAGCGGCGATCAGAGCGGTGATGCGCATAGGTTTCTTCCTTCAGAAGGTAAAGCGAGACCATGAACCTCGCTGGAGGGGAGATAACGGGTTCGTGAGCGGAAGTGCAAGCGATTTCTCACGGGTTCGTGAAGAACCCCGGGACAGCAGGCTTTGCGCCCGTTCCGACCGCTTCCAGCCTGGCCGTTTGGCGCCGGAATCAGGCGTCCGACGGGGCGCCGGCCAGGGCTTCTTCCATTTCGAGGAAGGACGGCTGGGCCGCCGAGGGGATGTCGCCGCGGCCGATCTCGACCGAAATCTGCGCCGCATTGCCGTGCAGATGGGCCACCAGCACCGACTGGATGATGCGGTAATAGGCGGCTTCCTCGTCGATGATGGCCTTCAGGCGCGAGGCGAACGGCCCGACCAGACCATAGGCCAGGAAGACGCCCAGGAATGTGCCGACCAGGGCGCCGCCGATCATGCCGCCCAGAATCTCCGGCGGCTCGGTGATCGATCCCATGGTCTTGATGATGCCCAGCACGGCCGCGACGATGCCCAGCGCAGGCAGGCCGTCGGCCAGGGTCTGCAGGGCGTGCGCGGGACCCAGCGCCTCGTGGTGGTGCTTTTCCAGCTGCTTTTCCATGGCGTCCTCGATCTGGTGCGGATCCTCGAGGTTCATGGTCATCATCCGCAGGGTGTCGCAGATGAAGTCGGTGGCGAAGTGGTCCTTCAGCACCTTGGGGTATTTCTGGAAGATGGCGCTTTCGGCGGGCTTTTCGATGTGGCTTTCCAGAGCGATCACGCCCTTGGACTTCATCGTCCGCGTCAGCTGGAACAGCAGGCCCAGCAGGTCCTTGTAGTCCTGCTTCTTCCACTTCGGCCCGGCGAAGCATTTGCCCAGACCGGCCAGCGAGCCCTTGATGACGCCCATGCTGTTGGCGATCAGGAAGGCGGCGATCCCGGCCCCGAAGATGGCCATCAGCTCATAGGGCAGCGAATAGAGGATGGTCGCCATCTTGCCGCCGTGCAGCAGGAAGCTGCCGAACACCATGACGAACAGCAGGACGATGCCGATGATCTGGAACATGACGGGCGCGGGTGTCCTGCACGTGAAAAAGGCTCAGGACGCCGGTTATCGTCGTTAATGCTTAAGGGCGCGTTTCAGGAATCCCGGTTCGGCACAAAAACAACAGAGACCCTCTCCCGGCGGGAGAGGGTCTTGTCTTACAGCCGCGTCGCGCCGCTCAGGATCGCTTCGCGCGCCTTGGCGGTCAGCTTCTGGTATCCGGCCTTGCCGCCGCGCACCCAGATGGGGCCGTCGACCTTTTCCGGGTCGAAGCCGTCGGCGACCAGATCGACCTTGCGGTATTTGAACGTCCCGGTGGTGTCGGCCGACTTCAGCATCCGCACGAACACCGGCCGCGCATAGGTCGGCAGCTGCGCGTCGGTCCATTCGGCGAAGGCGGCGGCGTCGAACTTCTCGTCCAGCACCAGGCCGACCATGCCCGCCTTGCCTTCCTGACCCGGAACCTCGACGCCATAGGCGATGACTTCCTGCACGCCGGGCGCTTCGGACAGGCGCTGTTCGACCTCGGCGGTCGAGACGTTCTCGCCCTTCCAGCGGAAGGTGTCGCCCAGCCGGTCCATGAAGTAGATATAGCCCTCGCGATCCTGACGCATCAGGTCGCCCGTGCGGAACCAGCGGTCGCCCTTCTTGAAGACGTCGCTCAGGATCTTCTTCTCCGACGCCTTCTTGTCGGCATAGCCCGAGAAGTCGTGGCGGATGTCGGTGCCGATCTGGCCGATGGCCTCGCCTGTCTCGCCGGCGGCGACCGGCACGCACAGGCCCGCCGGACCGCGCAGCGGTTCGCCCGTTTCCGGGTCCAGCGCGATGATGCGGATGTTGATCTGCGACTTCAGATAGCTGGGCACCCGGCCGATGGCGCCCGCCTTGCCGTCGAAGTTGAACAGGGAGACATTGCCCTCGGTCGAGCCGTAGAACTCAAGGATGTCCTTGATGCGGAACCGGCTCTGGAACTCGGGCCAGACGTCGGGGCGCAGGCCGTTGCCGAACGCCAGGCGCAGCTTGTGGCCCTTTTCGTCCGGGTGTTCGGGGCTGTTGATCAGATAGCGGCACAGCTCGCCGATATAGACGAACATGGTCGCGCCCGTGGCCTTCACATCGGGCCAGAAATGGGTGGCCGAGAAGCGTCGCCGCGTCACCATCCGCCCGCCGTTCAGCAGCACCGATCCGACGCCGACCAACCCCCCGGTCGAGTGATACAGCGGCAGGACGTTGAACAGGGCGTCCTTCGGCGTCGAGGCCGTGGCCCCGGCGAAGGCGCGCATATAGGTCCGCACCCGCGAATGCGGCATCCGCGCCGCCTTGGGCAGGCCGGTCGTCCCCGAGGTATAGATATAAAGCGCCGTGTCCCTGTTGGTCATGCCCTGACGCAGCGAGCGGTCGGGCCGCACGGACGAGGCGCTGCGCACGGCGTTGTCCAGATCGCGGCGCTCGTTCGTCTCGTTTTCCTTGCCCAGACCGTGGACCCAGATCATCAGATTACGGTCGATCAGGCCGCGCGCATCCTCGACCGCCTGCCAGCAGTCCTCGTCCGTCACCACATTGAAGGCGGTCGAAATGGTCAGGCAGTGGGCCAGGGCCGCGCCGGTCAGATTGTTGTTGATCAGGGCGGTGGCCACCCCGACCTTGGAAAAGCCGAACCAGGCCGCGACGTATTCCACGCGGTTGTGCATCACCAGGGCGATGACGTCGCTGCGCTTCAGATTACGGCTCTTGGCCCAGTTGGCGTAGCGGTTCGCCAGGGCCTCGAACTCGCGATAGGTCAGTTTGCGGGTCTCGTCCTCGACCGCGATATTGGGGCCGAACTTGTCGACGGCCTCTTCGATGTCGTCACAGGCCAGCACGTCGCTGTCGAGGGTGATCGGCTTGATGCGCTTCAGAAGCCTGAACAGCCCCCCAGCGAACTTGATGTCA
Source organism: Brevundimonas diminuta (assembly GCF_039673845.1). GTDB lineage: Bacteria > Pseudomonadota > Alphaproteobacteria > Caulobacterales > Caulobacteraceae > Brevundimonas > Brevundimonas diminuta_E. The sequence goes on from NZ_JBDJMK010000014.1 coordinate 49,243, forward strand.
CGCCGGATATTCGCCGCCAGTCCCATGGATACGCCGCCTCTTCCAGATCATTCCGCTGGTTAAGGTTGATGGACGGCGCACCGCGTCGGGTCAACCGGTCGACCGGCGCGCAGACCGTGTAGAGCGAAAGAAAAGCGGCCTTAAAGTGTTCGGCGCTGACCTTGCGGCAAGATAGAAGCCTCCCCAGGGTCAAGCTGCATCGGGGCGATTTTGACGCAGGGGCGCCCTTGAGCCGGGCCCGGCGCCTGCCTATCTGCGATCGCCGAAGCCGGGAGGGCTCCATGACAGCCGTCATTTCCATTCAGGGTCTGACCAAGACCTACAAGTCCGGCCATCAGGCCCTGAAGCGCGTCGATCTCGAGATTGAAAAGGGCGAGATTTTCGCCCTCTTGGGGCCGAACGGGGCGGGCAAGACGACGATGATCTCCATCGTCTGTGGCATCGTCACCCCCTCGACGGGAACCATCATCGCCGACGGTCACGACATCCAGAGCGACTATCGCGCCGCCCGCACCAAGATCGGCCTTGTGCCGCAGGAGCTGACGACTGACGCCTGGGAGACGGTCTGGGCCACCGTCACCTTCAGCCGGGGCCTGTTCGGCAAGGCGCCGAACCCGGCCCACATCGAACAGATCCTTCGCGACCTTTCCCTGTGGGACAAGAAGGACGCCAAGATCATGACCCTGTCCGGCGGGATGAAGCGCCGCGTCATGATCGCCAAGGCCCTCAGCCATGAACCCGACATCCTGTTCCTCGACGAGCCTACGGCGGGCGTCGACGTCGAGCTGCGCCGGGACATGTGGGCGCTGGTGCGCAAGCTTCGGGACCGGGGCGTGACCATCATCCTGACCACCCACTACATCGAGGAAGCCGAAGAGATGGCCGACCGCGTCGGCGTCATCCTCAAGGGCGAGGTCATCCTGGTCGAAAAGACCGCCGACCTGATGCAGAAGCTGGGCCGCAAGACCCTGACCCTCAACCTGCAGGAGCCGCTGGCCGCCCTGCCGCCCGAACTGGTCGACTGGCCGCTGGAGCTCAGGAACGACGGCGGAGAGATCGAATACGTCTTCGATTCCAACGCCGAGCGCACCGGCGTCCCGTCCCTGATGCGCCGCCTGTCGGACCTCGGCATCGGCTTCAAGGATCTCAGCACCCGCCAGAGCTCGCTCGAAGACATCTTCGTCGGCCTGGTCCATCAGGATCGGGAGGCCGCGTGATGGCGTTCAACGGTTACGGAGTCTGGGCCATCTACCGCTTCGAGATGGCGCGCGCCCTTCGCACCCTGTGGCAGTCGCTGGTGACGCCGGTCATCACGACCTCGCTCTATTTCGTCGTCTTCGGCGGCGCCATCGGCAGCCGCATGACCGAGGTGGACGGCGTCCCCTACGGCGCCTTCATCGTGCCGGGGCTGATCATGCTCAGCCTGTTCACCCAGTCGATCTTCAACGCCAGCTTCGGCATCTACTTCCCCAAATTCACGGGCACGATCTACGAGATCCTGTCCGCGCCTGTCTCGCCGCTGGAGATCGTCCTGGCCTATGTCGGGGCGGCGGCGACCAAGTCGGCGATCCTGGGCCTCATCATTCTGGCGACGGCGGCCTTCTTCGTGCCGCTGGAGATATTGCACCCCTTCTGGATGCTGGCCTTTCTGATCCTGATCTCGACCACCTTCGCCCTGTTCGGCTTCATCATCGGGGTCTGGGCGCAGAATTTCGAGCAGCTCCAGTTCGTGCCCATGCTGATCGTCACGCCCCTGACCTTCCTGGGCGGCGCCTTCTATTCGATCGACATGCTGCCCGAGGGCTGGCGCACGGTCGCCCTGTTCAACCCGGTGGTCTATCTGATCTCGGGCTTCCGCTGGGCCTTCTACGGCGTAGGCGACGTCAGCGTTCAGATCAGTCTTCTGGCGACGCTGGGCTTCTTCTTCGGCTGTCTGGCGGTGGTGGGCTGGATCTTCAAGACCGGCTATCGTCTGAAGAACTGAGGGCCACGAAAGCGCCGAACTCGACGCTCACCGTTTCGTCCTCTATCGCCTTTTCGACCTGATGCGCGCCCGGCCCGGGCGCCGGAGACCGAATGTCCGACGCCGACGACAAGCCCCAGCCGACCGACGCCCCGACGCCGGAACAGCCGCCCGAGCCCTTCCGCCGGGGCCAGATCACCTGGGGCCGCCCGCCCCAGTCCGCCTTCCACGTCGGCCCTCTGCCGCGCTCCGAGGCGATGGCGCGCCTGAACGCCATGCCGCCCTTCCCAAAGGCCGGTCAGCCGCAGAAGGGCCAGCCGCAACAGGGCCAGCCTCAACAAGGACGCCCCCAGCCGTCCGGCCAGCCCCTGAGCGCGCCGCGCCCGGCGCCGGCGTCGAACGTGCTGGCCGGCTCCATGATCCCGCGTCGCCGTCCCGAGGCCGTGACGCCCCCGGCGCCGCCAGCCGCGCCGCAAGTCGCGCCTCAGCCTGAACCGCAGATTACGGCTGAAGCTGTGGCGGCGACCGCGCCTGCCGTGGCTCCTGCGCTGACGCCCGCGGTCACGCCTGCGCCCGCATCGTCTGAGGTCGTGCCTGAAGTCGCCGCACCCGCCATCGCTTCTTCGGCCGCCGCGCCCGTGCCCGAGGCGTCTGCTGTCCACGCGGCCCCGGTCGTCACATCGAAACGCCCGGCGCGCTCGCGTCTGCCGCTCTATATCGGCGTCGCTGCTGTCGCCCTGCTGGCGGCTGCAGCGTGGATGTTGACCCGCGCCGACCGTGACAGCACTGAGCCGGAAGCGCCGCCCCCTGCCGCGCCGGTCGAGGCCGCGCCCGCCGCTGCTCCGGTCGAGCCTGCTGAGGCTGCGACTGCGACCCCGCCGCCCGCCGCGGCTGCGCCCGCGCGTGAAACCCCGGCGCCGTCTGCTGAACCCGGTTCTGCGTCGCCGCGTCCTCAACCGGCGCCGCAAGCCGCGCGTCAGACCCGGCCGTCAACGCCGCCGCCCGCCGCCCGGCCCCAGACACCGACACAGACCCAGCCCACGCCCGCGCCTCAGGCGCCTTCGGTGCAGCCTTCCGTTCAGACGCCTGCGCCCGCTCCGGTCGTGGTGACGCCGCCCGCCGTCTCGTCGGCCACGCCTCCGGCGCCGGTTCAGGTCGAAGGCCCGCCGCCGACCGAGGCCCGTCCGGTTCCGAACGACCCGAACGCCCCCATCGTCACGCGTCCGCGCAAGCTGGACTGACGCAGGCCGGGGGCTATTTCAGCGGCAGATAGCCCCGTTCGACCATGCGGCGCAGGCCGTCATAGGCGGTGGTCAGCTCTTCATAGGCGGTGCGCGCCGCGGTCAGGCGGGCCACCTGATCGGGCGTCGCCGGAGCGCCGGAGTCGGCCAGCCGCACGGCCTCGGCGGCCCAGCGCGCCCGCGCCTGCGCCGTCAGTACGGCCAGCTTCTGAAAGGCGCCCACGTCGACATGGCTCAGGGCGTGGCCGATCAGTTCGCGGTTGGCCACATAGGCGGCGTAGTCGATCTGATCCAGCAGGCCGCGCAGGCGGCGCTGCTCCTGCGGCTCCATGTCCTCGGGCATGAAGTGATCGCTGGAACGGCGGCGGGACTGGGTCAGCATGGTCGACATGACGGCCTCGGACGGAACAGCGGCGGATCGCAGCGGAACAGCCTTGTCCCGCTTTGGTTAACCGCCCGTTTGCGCCGCGCCCGTTGCGCCTCTGGGCGCCAGCTTCAGCCGTGTCCGGTCCGGCGCGCCCAGACCGCGCGGACAGCGCATCGGCCGATAGTCCTTTGAGTAGCAGAGCCGCGCCTCGCGGAACCATCCGTCGGTGCTGGCGATGAAGATCCCTTCGCGCGGGAAGCCCGGATTGGCCGCCGCGAACGCATCGCGGATCGCCCCCGCCGTCAGGCGCTGGCCCGGAATGGCCTCAAGGTCCGGCTTGTTCAGCCCGTTCCACATCCTGGCGGCCTGGGCGAAATAGGCCTCGGGACTGTCCCAGCCGCAGGTGCCGTGCGCCGCCCACTCATGCTGTTGCAGGCTGGGCGAGGGGGTCATGCAGAAATGCCGCCGCACCGTCTCGACCGGAATGGCCGGGCCGGGCGCGGCGCAGTAACGCGGGTGCCTGTTGTCGGCGCCGTTGGGCCACAGCCCATGCAGCGTCAGGCCGAACTGGTTGTCGGCGCACTGATAGCGGCTGTCGGGATAGTCCTTGCCGGTGCGGCACGCCTGCGGCGACCAGCTGACCGCCAGCATGTTGAAGGCGACCGGCACGTCCGGCGCCGCCTCGTCCTGCGGGATGCGATAGGGGCGGGCGGGGCGCAGATCGCGCGGCACGTCGCAGACGGCGCCCGCGACCTCGGCTTCATCCGGCGCCGCTTGCGGCGAGGCGGTGCAGGCGGCCGTCAGGACCATCAGGGCGGAGGCGGCGATCAGGGAGCGCATCGCTCATCCGTAAACCCTGCGTGATCGGCGGCCAAGGCGGAACCGCCTCCGCGCCCCGCCCATTGATAAGCGTAAGCATAAGAGGAATGAGGCCCCATGCCTGATCAAGACGCTTTTGAAACCGCCCTGGAGGAAGCCATCGCCCTGTTCGAGCAGGGAGAGAACATGAACCAGGCCCGTTTCGACGAGCTGCTGGCTGAACTTGAGGCGCGCCGCCCGGCCCTGACGGCGGTCGAGGCCGACGACCCCCGCGCCGAACGCGCCCGCGACCTGGAACGCCGCGCGGCCGAGCTTGAACACCGCGCCGCCGAGGGGCACGGCCAGATGGACGAGGTCAACAGCCTGCTGTCGCCCCTGATGGGCAAGAAGCCGGAATAGACGCCCTCAATAGGCTCCGTCGAAGCCGAAGGTCGGCCTGCGCTCGCGCCACGCCCCGCGCGTGAAGTCGGGGAAGTCCACCGTGCGGTTGCCCTGCGCGATCGACTGTTCCGACAGGGGGGTGATCGCGCTCCAGCTCACGGCGTCATGGATGTCCAAAGGCATCGCCGCCTTGGCCTTCAGCGCCTCGACGAAGGCGTGGATGACGAAGAAGTCCATGCCGCCGTGCCCGGATCCGGACGCGGTCTCGGCGTGGGCCTTCCACAGCGGGTGGTCGTATTGCTCGAACCAGGCCGCCTGCGCCTCCCACTGGTGCTCGGGGCTGCGGCCCTCGATGTGGACCGACTGGTTCAGGTCCATCCACAGCCCCTTCACCCCCTGCACCCGGAAGCCCAGCGAATAGGGACGCGGCAGATTGGTGTCGTGCTGCAGCAGGATCGTCTCGCCGTTGGCGCAGCCGATCGAGGTCGTCACCACATCGCCCAGCTTGAACTGGACCTGGGCGTTCGGATGGTCCGCCCCGCCGTTGTCGACCACATAGGCGTGCAGCCCCCGCGCCTTGGAGGCATAGGCCGTCAGCGTCGTCATCCGGTTGCCCCGGTTCAGGTCGATCCAGTTGGCGATCGGCCCGATGCCGTGTGAGGGGTAAAGCTCTCCATTCCGGTTGACCGAATGCCAGGTGCGCCAGCGCGCCTCGGACCAGCCCTTCGGCCCGAACTCGACCCCGCCGCCATAGGGCTTGCGCGGATCGCCGCTGTTGAACTTCACCGCGCGCAGATCGTGCTGATAGCCGCCCTGCAGGTGGACCAGTTCGCCGAACAGCCCGGCGCGCACCATGTTCAGCACCGCCAGAACGTCGCGGCGATAACAGACGTTCTCCAGCACCATATAGGGCGTGCCGGTCCGCTCATGCGCCTCCAGCACGTCCCAGTGATCCTGGAGGCTGACGCCCGCCACCACCTCGCAGCCGACCGGGATCTTCGCCTCCATCGCCGCGATGGCCATGGGGGCGTGCCATTCCCACGGGGTGGCGATGATGACGGCGTCCAGCCCCGGATGGGCCAGCAGGTCGCGATAGGCCTGATCGGGCGCCCCCTGATAGGCGCGCGGCGCAGGCTTCCCGGCGGCGGCGATCATCCCCTTGGCCCGCGCGATCATCAGCGGTTCGATGTCGCACAGGGCGACGATGTCCACATCGGCGCGCTTCAGCAGGATGGACATCAGGCTCTGCGCCCTCAGCCCCGTGCCGATGATCCCGATCTGCAGACGGTCGTTCCGCGCCAGCGCAGGCCCGGCCAGGGTCGAGGCGGCGACAGCGGCGGACGAGGCGGCGATGAAGGCCCGGCGATCCATGACGAAGGCTCCTGCTGAAACGGCGTCGCCGTCTGGCTTAGGCCAAGCCGGGCGCCGCGCCTAGCGCCTCAACGGCACGCCGCCACGCAGGCCCGCGCCAGCACCTCGGCCGAGTCGATCAGCGGCGCGCTGACATCATCCTGATCCAGCAACAGCGGAACCTCGGTGCAGCCGCCGATCACCGCCCCGGCGCCCGCTGCGATCAGGGCCTGCGCCAGATCGCGCATGGCCGCGCGTTGTTCCGCGCCGACATCGCCCGCCTTGACCCCGAACACCACCTGCATGAACTGCTCGCGCCCGGCGGGGGAGGGGGGGACCATTTCAAGCCCCTCGGCGGTCAGGGCCTCTTCATAGAGCAGGGCCGCGCCCGGCGTGGCCAGCACTCCAACCCGCCGTGCGCCCGTCTCGCGTGCGGCTTTCGCTGTCTCGGCGATCATGTCGATGAAGGGCAGACCCGCCGCGCGGATGGCGTCCGCATGGGCGTGGGCCGTATTGCACGGCATGGCCAGCACCTGCGCCCCGGCCATCTTCAGCCCCTGCGCCATCTGCCCCAGCGTCCGCCCCGCCGCTTCCGGCTGCGTATGGCGATTGGGCACCTGGGGATTGATGTCGGCGATGACGCGGATGTGGTCTTCATCCCCCGCCGCCGGAGTCAGCGCCTGCACCCGCGCCAGAAAGGCTGTCGTCGCGGCCGGTCCCATCCCGCCCAGAACGCCCAGAATGCGACTCATGCTTACTGTCCTGCTGCTTCGCCGCAGCACGGCGAAAGGCGGCGCTGGGGGCGAAAATGATCATCGTTCAGGTAAAGAGGGTTAACATGCGAAATCCGGCGGAACCAACCGCACGATCAGGGGTTGTGCTATCGGACCCGTCGGATGCCCCCCCAATCCCGACAGGTCTGTGGCGGCCCGGCCTTAACGCCCCCCCGACTGAGAAGCCGGGCCGCCCCCTCCCTCTCAATCCAGCGTCAGCTCCATGTCCCAGCGATCAATGCCGGGCGCATAGCCGTCGGTCGTCACCTTCACCGTCTCAAAGCCGAAGCGGGCGTAGAACCCTTGCGTATGCTGGCTGGTGTTCAGGATGACGCGGGTGATCCCCGGCGTGGCGCGCGCCGCCGCGATCCGCGCTTCGGTCAGCGCCCGGCCCACGCCCTGACCGTGCAGGCCGTTGTCGACCATGCCCCAGCACAGGGCCACGCTGATCCCGTCCGGCTCGACCGCATGGCCGCCGCAGGCGACGACGCGGCCGTCGCGTTCAATCACCTGATAGGCGTGTTCAAACGCCGTTGCTTGCAGATAGTCGGCGAACCCATCGCGCTCGCTGGCGTCGAAAAAGCGCGGCGTATTGCCGTCGAACAGGGCCAGGCAGGCCTCACGGTCGTCGGCGCGATAGGGGCGGGCGGTCAACATGGACGACCCCTAGCACGCCGCCCCGCTTGACCCACAGATGAAAGCGGCTAGGGTCGCGCCGTTCTCCGGGGGGTCGCAATCGAGCGGCTGAGATTGAGGTTTCTCCTCTGACCCGTCGAACCTGATCCGGGTCATGCCGGCGAAGGGACGAGTTCACCGCTTTCGACGCCCGAAGTCCGGCGCCCGAAGGCTCTCAAACCGCGCCGGCGGTCCCTCTTTCGTTGAAGAGGCCGCCACAATGAATATCCAAGTCACGCCTGCCGCAGAGCGCGAAGAGCCCAACGTCGAACTGCCGCTGGCCGCCGCCCGCAAGGAAGTCGCCGCCGAACACGGCCGCATCCCCACCGGCCCCCGCACCGGCAGCCAGAAGGTCTATGTCGCGGGCGAACTCTTCCCCGACATCCGCGTCCCCTTCCGCGAAGTCGCCGTCCACCCCAGCGCCAATGAGCCGCCGGTGACGATGTACGACTCGTCGGGCCCCTACACCGACCCGTCCGTGACCATCGACATCAAGAAGGGCCTGCCGCGCGTCAAATCCAGCTGGCAGCTGGACCGCGGCGACATCGCCCCCGTCCTGAACCCGCGCGAGGTCAAGCCCGAGGACAACGGCCACGCCAGCGGCAAGCACCTGGCCCCCCGCTTCGACGTCTCCAACCATCAGGTGTTCAAGGGCGTCGAGGGCCGCCCCGTCACCCAGTACGAATACGCCAGGGCCGGCATCATCACGCCCGAGATGGAATACGTCGCCATCCGCGAGAATCTGCGCCGCGAACAGACCGCCCCCTGCATCCGCGACGGCGAAGACTTCGGCGCCGCCATCCCCGACTTCGTCACGCCCGAGTTCGTCCGTCAGGAGATCGCGCGCGGCCGCGCCATCATCCCGCACAACATCAACCACCCCGAGGTCGAGCCGATGATCATCGGCCGCAACTTCCTGGTGAAGATCAACGCCAACATCGGCAACTCGGCCGTCCTCTCCAGCGTCGATGACGAGGTGGACAAGCTGGTCTGGGCCACCCGCTGGGGCGCCGACAACGTCATGGACCTGTCGACCGGCCGCAACATCCACAACATCCGCGACTGGATCATCCGCAACTCCTCCGTGCCCATCGGCACCGTGCCCATCTATCAGGCGCTGGAGAAGGTGAACGGCGTCGCCGAGGACCTGACGTGGGAAGTCTTCCGCGACACCCTGATCGAACAGGCGGAACAGGGCGTCGACTACTTCACCATCCACGCGGGCGTGCGCCTGCCCTTCGTGCCGCTGACGGCCAGGCGCGTGACGGGCATCGTCTCGCGCGGCGGCTCCATCATGGCCAAGTGGTGCCTGTCCCACCACAAGGAGAGCTTCCTCTACGAGCACTTCGAGGACATCTGCGACATCATGCGCGCCTATGATGTCTCATTCAGCCTCGGCGACGGCCTGCGCCCCGGCTCCATCGCCGACGCCAACGACGAGGCCCAGTTCGCCGAACTGCGCACCCTCGGCGAACTGACCAAGATCGCCTGGGCCAAGGGCTGTCAGGTCATGATCGAAGGCCCCGGCCACGTGCCGATGCACAAGATCAAGGCCAACATGGACGAGCAGCTCAAGCACTGCCACGAGGCGCCCTTCTATACGCTTGGCCCGCTGACCACCGACATCGCCCCCGGCTATGACCACATCACCAGCGCCATCGGCGCGGCCATGATCGGCTGGTTCGGCACGGCCATGCTCTGCTACGTCACGCCCAAGGAGCATCTGGGCCTGCCCGACCGTCAGGACGTCAAGGACGGCGTCATCACCTACAAGATCGCCGCCCACGCCGCCGACCTGGCCAAGGGCCACCCCGGCGCCCGCGCCCACGACGACGCCCTCAGCCGCGCCCGCTTCGAGTTCCGCTGGGAGGACCAGTTCAACCTCTCCCTGGACCCCGAGACCGCCCGCAAATTCCACGACGAGACCCTGCCGAAGGAGGCGCACAAGACGGCCCACTTCTGCTCCATGTGCGGCCCCAAGTTCTGCAGCATGAAGATCAGCCAGGACATCCGCGACGCCGCCAAGGCCCAGAACGACGCGGGCGCCAGCCTGACGGACGCCGAGGCGGGCATGGCCGAGATGAGCGCGAAGTTCAGAGCGGGGGGCGGGGAGATTGAGGTGAAGGTGTAGGGTTTCAAATCTGCCAATACTATTCCGTCGGGGCGAGGCAGCGGACTTCGCCCCGACGCAAAGCGTCTCAGCAACCATCCCGAATAGACAACTGTGCTGTTGCATATCCTTGAATTCCGATCTCTAGATCGGGTTCATGGGACGAATAATACTATCAGCATGCGTGGTTGTCGGGGCGGTAGCTTTAGGAGGTGCGGCCGCGCCACAGCGAATCGTCCCCTATCAACCACCAGCCAAAGCCGCAGAGAAGGGCCTTCAGCAGCCCACGACGATCATAGCCGCTCAGGCGAAACCTGAACCAAAGCGTCAAGGCAACAATCGCCAAGCCAGCGGCGACACGCGCAAATCCGAGCCGTCGCCCTGGTATGATCTTTGGGCCCAAATCCTCATGGCGCTCTGGGCATTTGGACAGTTAATCCTGACTGGCGTCGGCATCTTCTATATTCGCAAGACCCTCACGGCGACTGAGGCAGCCGTTGAAGAAGCACAAAAGGGCAGCGACGCTGCGGTTCAGATGGCCATTGCCTCCCAAGAACAATTTGTTGCCGAGAGACGCCCATGGATGTCGCAGCAAAAGCTTGAGGCCGTCGAACCCATGGAGAATATGGAGCTTGCGTTCAAGGTTAATTTTAGAAACGTCGGCGCATCACCTGCATTCGATGTCGCCGTAGTGTTCGATATTGACGTCGATGACTACAGCTTCACTAAAATTGAAGACGCGTTTCAGGAATTCCTCCGTTCGCGAATGGCCGCGCATCAAGGAGGCGAAGTGGTCTTTCCGGGGGACGACCACCCTGTGACCCACCACCTGCAATTTTCTCGTCGAGATTTGAAGCGCCGGGACGAAGCGTGGTCCAAGCGGAACTTCGCTAAGCCTGCACTCACGCCTCGCGTGTTTTATGCAGTGTTCTATCGGTCCCCCATAAGAGGTGAGGATGGCACACGTACAATCCACCATACCGGCGGCTGCTTCAGTTTGCATAACTGGAAAGGCGAGGTTTTGGTCGGCGCCCCAAACCCTCCTGACAAAATCAGCATGGTCGCTCGGCGAACGACTGCTGACTTCCTAGTTAGCTAGGGAGACGCGCAGCTAAATGCCCACCCTCGTCCTCCTCGCCGGGCCGAACGGCGCCGGGAAGACCACCTTTATCAACGGCTTCCTGCGCGAACGGGCCGAGGCGTTTCAGTTCGTCAATCCTGACGAAGTGGCGCGGTCCCTGCCGCATGGCCCCGGTCGTGATCTGGCCGCCGGGCGGCTGGTGCTGGAGCGACTGGAGGAACTGACCAACGCCCGCGCCGACGTGGTGCTGGAGACGACGCTGGCCACGCGCACCCACGCCCGCCGCATCCGCGACTGGAAGGCGGCCGGATACCGCTTTGAACTGGTCTATCTGCGTCTGCCCTCGGTCGAGGCCTCCATCGCCCGCGTCGCGCACCGGGTCGCGCGCGGCGGCCACGGCATTCCCGAAGAGACGCTGAGGCGACGCTATCCGCTCAGCCTCGATTACCTCGAAGCCGTCTACAAGCCGCTGGCCGACAGCTGGCAGGTCTACGCCAGTGGCGGCGAGACCCCCGAACTGCTAGATTGGGGACCGCGATGAACAAGCCGCTGTTTGATCACGAAACCACCCTGAAGGCTCTGCGCCGCGCCGCCGAGACGGCCAAGCACGGCACCCGCGAGGAGCAGTCCGGCAAGTTCCTGCCACCTCCCGGCTGGAAGGGCCGTCTGGTCACGGGCGCCCCCGCACCGAAGCTCGAACCCAAACGCAAGCGGGCCTGACCTCTCCAGTCCTTCTCACGATGGGAGAAGGTGGCCCGAAGGGCCGGATGAGGGTTCCCGGCTGAAGTCGGCGCAAGCCGTGGCGCAACGGCTGACGCCGACTGAGAGGACAAGCCCCACACCCTTTCGCCTTCGCCAATCGCTTCGCTCTTGGAGGCTCAAGCCCTCTCCCGCCGGGAGAGGGTCTCTCCCGTCCGATCCTGACGCACCCGTCCTCCATCCTCCGCCTTTCAGGCAGGAGGCGGCGCGATGGACGATCAGGCTTCGGGCGGGCGGGAGAAGGATTGGCCCGAGAAAGACTGGCATGAGGAGGCGCCGCGCATCATCGCCTCCGGCCGGTGGGAGCAGGACGAGTACGGCGACACCACCTACATCCCCGACCATGTGCGGCCCTCGACCGCCGAGCGGGCCGAGACGGCTGACGCCCCGCGCGGCCATTACTACGAAGACCCGGCGCCGCGGGACGGCTATCGCGTCCGCTCCGAGGCGGTCTGGGCGGCGGCGCGGCGCGACTATCTGGCCGGGGATACGGCCGAGGCCGTCTGCGACCGCTATGGGCTGAAGCTGGGGACGCTGCGGTCCCGCGCCGCGCGCGAGGGCTGGCGCCGCTGCGACGCGGGCGACCCTGATCAGTGGCCCGACGACGATGATCCGGTCGAGGATGCGGCGACGGACGCCCCCGATCTGGCGGCGATGGCGGCTCAGGCCCTGATGCGGCTGAACCGGGCGGTGCGGCGCGGCCGGGCGGCCGAGGCGGCGTCGTGGCTGTGCACCTGGCGCGCGCTGACCGACCCGGGCCTGCTGGCCGCCGCCGAGCCTGAAAGCCCGCCGCCTGCGCCTGAACCAGACCCCCTCGACACGCTGGAAGCCGACATGAAGGCGGTCGCCGCCGTCGCCCGCGACGCCGCCCGTCTGGCTCCCGACGACCTGCTGGGCCGTCGCGCCGTCGAGGCCCGCATCGCCGTTCTCAGCGCCCGCCTGACGCCGGAAGGAGAGGCGGCGATTTCAGACGATTCAGACGAATTGGACTCTGTTTTTCCCGATCCTTCTCCCCTTGTGGGAGAAGGTGGCCCGTGAGGGCCGGATGAGGGGTGTCGGCGCGACATGAGGCGCCTTCTCTCCCTCGGGCTCATTGGAAAGCGGGGCGCTCACACCCCTCATCCGTCCGGCTTCGCCGTCCACCTTCTCCCACAAGGGGAGAAGGAAACTACGCCTTGCCCGCGATTTCGCGCAGGGCGTTGACGAACACCTGCGTCGGCTGGCCGCCGGAGATCAGATATTTGTCCTCCACCACCACGGCGGGGACGGAGGTGATGCCGCGCGCGCGCCACAGAGCCTGCGCCGTGCGCACCTCCTGCATATAGCGGCCGGACGCCAGCACCTCGGCGGCCTCGGCGCGGTCCAGCCCGGCGGCCTGCGCCGCCTCGGTCAGGACGCCCGCGTCCGAGACGTTGCGGCCTTGCGTGAAGTGGGCGCCGAACAGGGCGTGTTTCAGCGCCGCCTGCTTGTCCGGCGCCGTCAGCCCGGCCCAGTGCAGCAGGCGGTGGGCGTCGAAGGTGTTCCACATGCGGCTGTCGTCGCGGAAGTTCATCTCGACCCCAACCTCGGCGGCGCGGGCGGTGATGGCGGCGCGGTTGGCGGCCGACTGTTCGGGGGTGGAGCCGTATTTGCGGGCCAGGTGCTCGCCCATGTTCTCGCCCTCGGGGGCGATGTCGGGGTTCAGCTCGAACGGCTGGAAGGCGATGTCGGCGGCGATCCCTTCGCCCTGGAGCCGCTCCAGCGCCTGCTCCAGCCCGCCCAGCCCCACGGCGCACCAGGGGCACATGACGTCGGAGACGAAGTCGATCTTCAGCGGCTTGAGCGGGGCGGCGTCGGTCATGGCGGCGGGGCTTTCTGGAACAGCGTGTGTGACGAAGCATATGGGCGCGCGGCGGAAGGAGGCAAGGCGCGCCGGGCATTGATTCCGCGCCTGCCAAACGGCACACCGGATCGGTGAAACAGAGCCTGATCATTGATTGCGACCCCGGCGTGGATGACGCCACGGGGCTGCTGACCGCCTTCGCCTCTGATGACCTCGACCTGCTGGCCGTGACCACGGTCGGCGGCAATGTCAGCGCCGAAAAGACCGCGCGCAACGCCCGCATCCTGCGCCAGATCGCCGGGCGCGAGGACGTGCCGGTGTTCGCGGGGGCGGACCGCCCTCTGCGCCGCGACCCGGCCGGGGCGGGCGCGTTCCACGGGGCCGAGGGGCTGGGCGACCTGACCCCGTTCGAGCCCGCCGCGCCTGTAGCCGAGGGTGCGGCGGCTGAGGCCATCGTGCGGCTGGTCATGGCGCGGCCTGCGGGCTCCGTGGCGCTGGCCGTCATGGGGCCGATGACCAATCTGGCGCTGGCCATGCGGGCCGAGCCGGCGCTGGCGGCGCGTCTGGGGCCGGTCGTGGTCATGGGCGGGGCGCGTTCGGAGGGCGGCAACATCACCGCCTCGGCCGAGTTCAACATCTGGGCCGACCCGGACGCGGCGGCCGAGGTCTTCGCTTCGGGCTGCCGCATGATCGTCATGGGGTTGGACGCCACCCATCAGGTGCGGGCGACGGAAGGTAGGATCGCGGCGATCGAGGCCCTGCCCACGGCCTCGGCCAGCACGGCGGCGGCCATGCTGCGCTTCTCCCAGCGGGTGGAGCGGCGGATTGTGGGCTGGGACGCAGGGCCGCTGCACGACCCCTGCACCGTCGCCTGGCTGTTGAAGCCGGAGCTGTTCGAGCTGACGCCCTGCCGCATCGCGGTGGAGACGGACAGCGACCTGACCCGCGGCCACACGGCGGTCGAGTTCCGCGTCGAGGCGGCGGGCGCGAACCATTTCTGGGCGACGAAGGCCGACGCGGCCGGGGTCTTCGCCCTGATTACCGAGAGGCTGGGAGAAGGCGCATGAGGATCACCGTCGTCGGCTCGATCAATCTGGATATTGTGGCGGCGGCGGCGTCCCTGCCTGCGCCGGGCGAGACGGTGACGGGGGCGACCCTGTCGCGCCACCCCGGCGGCAAGGGCGCCAATCAGGCTCTGGCTGCGCGCAGGCTGGGCGCCGAGGTCAGCGTGATCGGGCGCGTCGGCGACGATGAGATGTCGGGCGCGGCGGTGGCTCTGATGCTGGCGCACGGCGTCGACCTGTCGGGGGTGGAGACGGACCTCGCCGCTCCGACCGGCGTGGCCCTGATCACTGTCGACCCGACCGGCGAGAACCAGATCACCGTGGCCGCCGGGGCCAATCACCTCGTCACGCCGGAGCAGCTGCCCGCCCGGATCGAGACGCCGCTGATCGCCCAGCTGGAGCTGCCGATCGAGACGGTGGAGGCGGCGGTGGGCCGGGCGACGGACTTCGTCTGCGTGAATCTGGCGCCCGCCGCCCCGGTGTCGGAGGCCTTGCTGCGCCGGGCCGACCTGCTGGTGGTCAATGAGACGGAGGCCGCCTTCTACGGCGACGCCCTGCACATGGGCGGGGGCATGGTGGCCGTGACCAAGGGCGCGCGCGGCGCAGCCATGTATCGGCGCGGCGTGGAAATGGCGTGGGCGACGCCGCCGCGGATCGAGGCTGTGGACGCGGTGGGGGCGGGCGACGCCTTCGTCGGGGCGATCACTCTGGCTCTGCTGGAGGGCATGGCGCCGGAGGCCGCCTTGCGCTTCGCCTGCGCCGCCGGGGCGCTGGCGGCGACCCGGCCGGGGGCGCAACCGTCGCTAGGTGACCGCGCCGAGGTCGAGGCTCTGATGGCAGGCTAGCCCCAATCGCGACGCCTCTCCCTCCCCGTCCCGGGGAGGGTGGTCGCAGCGAAGCGGAGACCGAGTGGGGAGGACTTGGCCATTCAGGCGCACGCCCTAGTCGCCCCCTCCTTCCCCGGGACGGGGAGGGCGAGACGCGCAGTTCAGTCGCGGTCGTACAGACGCATGATCGTCAGGGCGCCCACGGTGGTCAGAACCCCCAGCGCGAAGGCGCCGACGAGGGAGCTGGTCGCGGCGGCGGTGGACACCGTCACGGGGCGCTTTGCGTACCACTGGACGATCTCGCCGGCGTTGGCGTGGTCGATGCCTTCGTCATAGGCGTCGTCCAGATAGGTGTCGTCGGCGGCGGCCATCGGCGTCTCCAATTCTTGCCTGCGCATAATCCCCGGCGCGTTCGGGCGGTTCCCATCAGGTGACAGAAGGGAGCCTGTCCATTAAAGGACCAGCCCCAACTTACAAATTCCTGTCGGGTGAGACCATGGCCGGCCATTCGAAATTCAAGAACATCATGCACCGCAAGGGGCGCGCCGATGCCGTGCGCTCCAAGCTCTTTTCGCGTCTGTCACGGGAAATCACCGTGGCGGCCAAGTCGGGCATGCCCGACCCGGCGATGAACCCGCGTCTGCGTCTGGCGGTGAACAACGCCAAGGCCGAATCGATGCCGAAGGAAAACATCGAGCGCGCCATCAAGAAGGCCTCGGGCGGCGAAGTCGATGCGATGGAGGAAATCCGCTATGAGGGCCGCGGCCCCGGCGGGGTTCAGGTCATCGTCGAGGTCCTGACCGACAACCGCAACCGCGCCGCCTCTGGCGTGCGTTCGGCCTTCGCCAAGAACGGCGGGGCGCTGGGCGAATCGGGCTCGGTCACCTTCATGTGGGATCGCGTCGGCAAGATCGACTATCCGGCCGAAGCCGGCACCGAAGACGCCGTCATGGAGGCCGCCATCGAGGCGGGCGCCCAGGACGTCGAGAGCGATCTGGTCAAGCCGGACATCTATGAGGACGCGCCGGGCCACACCATCTGGACCGCCTTCGAAGACCTGAACGAAGTGGCCGAGGCCATGTCCAAGGTGCTGGGCGATCCCAAGTCCACCGCCGTCGTGTGGAAGCCGCAGTCGGAGATCGACCTGACGGGCGACCCGGTCGGCACCCTGTTCAAACTGCTCGACGCGCTGGACGCCGAGGACGACGTGCAGCAGGTCTATTCCAACGAGAACGTCTCGGACGAAGACGCGGCCAAATACGCGGGCTGATCGCGCGCATGACCTGATCCCGGCGCCGCCTTCATGCAGGGCCGCGCCGGGGCGTCAGGAACCGGACTGAGGGCCGGAGGCTTCTACAGGGCGACAAGCCTTGCCGACAGGAGCCTGACCTCATGGACATCACCCAGCTGATTCTGGACGACCACGCCGAGCAGCGCCGTCTGTTCTCCCTGATCGAGCAGATCGACGGCAAGGACGTCGAGGCGCTGGAGGCGCTGTGGGGGCGGCTGTCGGCCTTTCTGGACGCCCACGCCGAAGCCGAGGAACAGCATTTCTACCCTGAGCTTCTGAAGCTGGGCGAGGGCGCCAACGACGCCGACGACGGCACCGTCGAGGGCGAGACCGAAGACGCTATCGAGGACCACAACAAGCTGCGCAATGCGGTCAAGGCCGTGGCCAAACACAAGGTGGGCAGCAAGGCGTGGTTCAAGGCGGTGGGCGAGGCCAACGTCGTCAACTCCAAACACATGGGCGAGGAAGAGCGTCAGGGCCTAACCGACTTCCGCCTCAACGCCGATATGAAGACGCGCCACGAACTGGGCGTTCGCTTCGCCGCTTTTCAGGCGCGCCACATCACCGGGGTGAAGCCGGTGAACAAAGACCCAGAAGCCTATGTCGAGAAACACGGCTGAGGGTTGAGGTAGGCCCCTATCGACCGCTTGCCCGTTGGGTCGTCGGGGTCCACCCTGACGGCGTGATGACGGGGTGAGGCGACGATGGCGATTGATTGGGGCGTGACGCACTGGAGCGCGGGTGATCTCAGCCTGATGGCGCCGGTGGCCTCGGCCATGCTGGCGGGCGGTCTGATTGGGGTCGAGCGCACCTATCACGGCCACCCGGCCGGGTTCCGCACCCATATTCTGGTCTGCATGACCTCGTGCGTGCTGATGCTGGCGGCCATGCATCAGGCCAGCTGGGCCTTTGTCGCCCTGCCGGATCAGCGGCTGGTGATCGACCCGACGCGGATGGCCCACGGCATACTGACCGGCATCGGCTTCCTGTGCGCCGGGGTGATCTTCCGCGAGCGGTTTTCCGTCCACGGCCTGACCACGGCGGCGTCGCTGTGGACCACATCGGCCATCGGCGTGATGTTCGGCGTCGGCCTGTGGAAGCTGGCCCTGATCGCGGCGGGGGCGACCCTGCTGGTGCTGGCGATCCTGCGCGTTCTGGACGCGCGCCTGCCGCACGTCGGCGTGCTGGACGTCACCCTGCGCTGGACGCGCGGCGCGGCGCCGGAAGAAAAGGCGCTGTGCGCCCTGCTGGCCGAGAACGGGCTGAAGCCGACCCGCATCGGCCATGTCGTCAGCCCCGACGGCCAGATCCACGAACAGCACGTCAAGGCGCGCGGCCCCATGCCGCTGAAGGTCGACGCCCTGTCCCGCATCCTGTCCGAACAGGCGGGTCTGGCGGGCTATTCCGTCATGCCCAGAGATGATTGAGCCGGTGATTGAGCGGATGTCTGAGCGCGCGGTCATTGTTCGCTAACCCTCTTTGGGGCAATAGGAACGGATGGCGAACGAAACGACTCGGATCCTGGGGCTGGACCCTGGCCTGCGCCGCACCGGCTGGGGCGTCATCGAAAGCGAGGGCAGCCGCCTGCGCTGGATCGCGCACGGCGTCGTCGCGCCTAGCGAAAAGGCGCCTTTCTCCGAACGGCTGCTGCATCTGCTGGAACAGGTGGGCGAGGTCTGCGCCGCCTATGACTGCGACGAGGCGGCGATCGAGGAGGTCTTCGTCAACGTCAATCCGGCCTCGACGCTGAAGCTGGGCCATGCGCGGGCGGCGGTCATGCTGGCTCCGGCGCGGGCGGGTCTCAGCGTCGCCGAATACGCCCCGACCCTGATCAAGAAGGCGGTGGTGGGGGCCGGGCAGGCCGACAAGAGCCAGATCGCCTTCATGGTCAAACGCCTGCTGCCCGCCTCGGGTGAGGTGAAGGCCGACGCCGCCGATGCGCTGGCCGTGGCCGTCACCCATGCCCATCATCGCCGGTTCCGGACGATCGCGGTGAGGGGCGCGGCATGAGAACAAGCGCGACACCTCTCCCTCCCCGTTCGGGGAGGGTGGCTGAGCCTGCAAGGCGAGGCCGGGTGGGGGCGGCGGAGCTGTTCAGGCGCCGCACCTCGTATCGCCTGGCCCTCCCCACCCGGTCGCCGCTGCCCGTCGACCACCCTCCCCGGGACGGGGAGGGAGAGGCGTTGCGTCTGGCGGTGGAGAGAGCGGCATGATCGGTCGTCTGCGGGGTGTTCTGGCCGAGGTCGGGGAGGCGGAGTGCCTGATCGACTGCGGCGGGGTGGGCTATGTCGCGACCTGCGGGGCGCGGACGCTGGGCCGTCTGCCCGCGCCGGGCGATGAGACGACTCTGTTCATTCAAAGCCAGTGGAGCCAGGATCAGGGGCCGCGCCTCTATGGCTTCCTGACCCGTGACGAGCGCAAGGTCTTCAACCTGATGCTGACCATTCAGGGCGTGGGTCCGAAGGCGGCGCTGGGGGTGCTGGACATCCTGCCGCCTGCCGAACTGGCCGCCGCCGTCGCGCGCGAGGACAAGGCCGCCGTCGGCCGCGCCAACGGCGTGGGGCCGAAGCTGGCGCTGCGCATCGTCACCGAACTGAAGGGCAAGAGCCTGAGCGACGGCGTCTTCGCCCCCAGCGCGCCGGGCGTCCACGCAGAGGCCGCCGTCATCGCGCCGCCGCCGCCCAGCGTCACCGGCGAGGCGGTCGCCGCCCTGCTGGGTCTGGGCATCGCCGAGGTCAACGCCCGCCGCGCCGTCGATCACGCCCTGACGAAACTGGGCGAGGACGCCGAACTGCCGCTGGTCATCCGCACCGCCCTGCAGGAGTTGGGACGGTGAGGGCCGCCGCATGACCGACGACCGCATCATCTCCGCTGACGCCGCTCCCGGCGAGCAGCACGACCGCGCCCTGCGGCCCCAGACCCTGTCCGAGTTCGTCGGCCAGTCGGCGGCCAAGGGCAATCTGAAGGTCTTCATCGACGCCGCCCGCGCGCGCGCCGAAGCGCTGGATCACGTCCTGCTGTTCGGGCCTCCGGGGCTGGGCAAGACGACGCTGGCGCAGATCGTGGCGCGCGAACTGGGCGTAGGCTTTCGCGCCACCTCCGGCCCCATTCTGGCCAAGGCGGGCGACCTGGCGGCCATCCTGACCAACCTCGAACCGCGCGATGTGCTGTTCATCGACGAGATCCACCGCATGTCCCCGCTGGTGGAGGAAATCCTCTATCCGGCGATGGAGGATCATGTGCTGGACCTGATCATCGGCGAGGGGCCCTCGGCGCGCAGCGTGCGCATCGACCTGGCGCCCTTCACCCTGGTCGGGGCGACGACGCGGGCGGGCCTGCTGGCGACGCCTCTGCGCGATCGCTTCGGCATCCCGCTGCGGCTGGAGTTCTACACCCCCGAAGAACTGACGTCCGTGATCCGCGGCGCGGCGCGCAAGATGGGCGCGGCCATCACCGAGGACGGGGCGATGGAGATCGCGCGCCGGGCGCGCGGCACGCCGCGCATCGCCGGGCGGCTGTTGCGGCGGGTGCGGGACTTCGCCGACGCGGAGGGCGGGCCTATCGACCGCTTGGCGGCGGCGCGTGCGCTGGCGCGGCTGGAGGTGGACGAGGCCGGGCTGGACAGTCTGGACCGCCGCTTCCTCAAGGCCCTGATCGAGAACTACGGCGGCGGGCCGGTCGGCATGGACACTCTGGCCGCCGCCATCGCCGAGGCGCGCGACGCGGTCGAGGACGTGATCGAGCCCTATCTGCTGCAACAGGGCTTCATCCAGCGCACGCCGCGCGGCCGTATGGCCTGCGCCCGCGCCTATGAGCATCTGGGGCTGGAGACGCCGCAGGCGCCCCCCGCCGCCACGCCGGACCTGTTCGGCAAATAGGACGCCGCGCCTCTCCCTCCCCTTCATGGGGAGGGTGGTCGACGCGAAGCGGCGACCGGGTTGGGAGGGCTTGGTGATTGGCCCTCAGCGCTTGAATAGCCCTGCCGCCCCCACCCGACTTCGCCTTGCAGGCTCAGCCACCCTCCCCGGGACGGGGAGGGAGAGGCGCGTTCTTTCTCAGCAAGAGCCTTCACCTCGGCGGCGAACCCGGTCATCCTTCAGCCTTCCAGAAGGAGGCGGTTTTGGCCCATTCCCGCAGGACGGACCGGATGATCGTCGCGCTCGGCGCGGCGGTCGTGGTGCTGGGCGGTTTCAGCCTCTACGCTCTGACGCAGGGCGCGCGTTTCGGGCCGGGGCAGGCGACGCCCGCCGAGCGCGTCCTGAAACAGGTGCGCGAGCAGATGGGCCCGCAGGCCGAGGTGCGCCATCTGGAGGCAGGTCGCGGTCGCGCCGCCTGCGGCTATGCCGGACTGAAGGGGCGTAAGGAGGCCGTGGCCTTCGTCTCGCGCCCCAACCGCATCCTGATGAGCCACGACCCGCTGACCGGAGAGTTCGCGACGCTGAAATCGCGCTATTGTCCGGGCTTCGACGCCCCCGCGCCCGCCGCCGCCTCCGGCAAGAGCTGACCATGACCGACCAACCCAGTTCAGGCCGTTTCGACGGCCGCGACCACCTGTTGCCCGTGCGGGTCTATTACGAAGACACGGACTTCACCGGTCTGGTCTATCACGCCAACTACGTCCGCTATTTCGAGCGAGGGCGGTCGGACTTCCTGCGGCTGGCGGGGGTGGGGCACGCCGACCTGCTGGAGCAGGACGAGCCGATGGCCTTCGTCGTGGCCGATCTGGCGCTTAAATATCTGAAACCCGCGCGGATCGACGACGCCCTTGTGGTGCGCACCCGCTATGAGACGATCAAGGGACCGCGCCTGATCATCCGCCAGACGGTCGAGCGCGACGGCGATGTCCTGTGCCGCGCTGATGTCGTGGCGGTGTGCATCCATCTGGACGGGCGGCCCCGTCGTCCGACGAAACGGCTGGTCGAACTGGTGACGCCCTGGCTGTCGGGGGAAGAATAGGCGCAATTTCTCCCTCCCCTTCCCGGGGAGGGTGGCTGAGGCGAAGTCGAAGCCGGGTGGGGGCGGCGAGGCTGTTCAAGCGTCGAGGCTGTCTGAGAGAGAATAGCAGACCGTTCTGCAGACGCTTTCTGTTGCGCCGTCATTCTCGGGCTTGACCCGAGAATCCAGCAGGCACGACGGCGACCGCATCAACCCTCACGACGTCTCAGGCGTTGCGAGACTGGATTCTCGGGTCAAGCCCGAGAATGACGGCTGGTGTGGCTTGGGCCGCGTGTTTGCGAACAATAACGAGGTTGTCACCTGTTCGCCTGATGACGCGGCGTGCGACGCCCGTTAGACCGCCGCCATGAAACCGCCATGTCTGCCCGGTGCAACTGGCGGAATAAACGGACCCTTCGCCAAGGACCACGCATGACACCGCCTGTCGACGCCTCCCTGCTGAACCCCATCGAGCTGTTCATGACCGCCGACTGGGTGGTCAAGACGGTGATGATCGGCCTGGCTGCGGCCTCGGTCTGGTCGTGGACCATCATCATCGACAAGGCCGTGCGCTTCTCGCGCATGAACGCCCGCGCCACCGAGTTCGAACAGCAGGTCGAAAGCGGCCGCTCGCTGGAAGAAGTCGCCGCTCAAGCCGGGCCTCAGCCCGTCGATCCCCTGCCGCGCATGCTGGTGCTGACGCTTCAGGACTGGCGCGAGGCGCGTGCGCGCGGCGCCATGACGGATACGCAAGGCTCCATGCTGATCGCCCGCATCGACCGGGCGCTGGATTCCGTCATCGCCCGCGAAAGCCAGAAGATCGAAAACGGTCTGGGCGTGCTGTCGGTGGTCGCCACCGCCTCGCCCTTCATCGGCCTGTTCGGCACGGTATGGGGTATCATGAACGCCTTCGACAGCATCGCGGCGGCGGGCAACACCAATCTGACCACCGTGGCCCCGGCCATCGCCGAGGCCCTGTTCGCCACGGCCATCGGTCTGGCGGCGGCCATCCCGGCCTATATCGCCTTCAACGCCTATTCGGTGTCGGCGGGCAAGTTCACCGGGCGTCTGGAAGCCTTTGCCGACGACCTGCAGTCGGCTATCGCCCGTCGTCTGGGCGCGCCGTCGACCCCGCCGCCCCCGCCTCCGCCGCCGTCGTCCGACCTGAACCTGCGCCGGGGCGCCTGATCCATGGCCATGGGTGGTGCAGGAGGCTCCAGCGGCGGTCGCGGCCGACGCCGCGCGCGCAAGCGGCCGCTGAGCGAGATCAACGTCACGCCTCTGGTGGACGTCATGCTGGTGCTGCTGATCATCTTCATGATCTCGGCGCCGCTGCTGACGGTCGGGGTGCCGGTCGAACTGCCCAAGACCGAGGCCAGCGCGGTCGAGACGACCGACAAGCCGGTCACGGTCAGCATCGATCAGAACGGCGCCATCTTCATCGGTGAGGGCGAGGTCCGCTGGGAACAGCTGGCCCTGCGTGTGGCCGAAGAGGGCGGCGAGAACGCCCGCGACAAGGCCATCTTCATCCGCGCCGACGGCCGCGCCCCCTATCAGGCCGTGGCGCGCGTGATGGCGCGCCTGTCGGCCTCGGGCTTCACCAAGCTGAACCTGATCACCGACACCGCCGCCGACGAGCCGACGGAGGGCTGACGGACCTTGCGCCGCCCCAGTCCCGCCATCCTCGGCTCCATCGCCCTGCACGCGGGGGTGGTCGGGCTCGCCTTCGTGTCATGGTCGTCGAAGGACGAACTGACGCCGCTGGTCAACTCGGTCCCGGTGTCGATCGTTTCGGACATAGAGATCGCGGCCGCCCCGGCCGACAATCCGCAGGAAGAGCCTTCGCCCGACGACGGCGAGACGGCCCCGGTCGAGACGCCGCCCGAACCGACCCCGCCGGAGCCTGAGCCGACGCCGCCCGCGCCGACGCGCCCGACGCCGCCTCCGCCGCGCCCGACCCCTGCTCCGACCCCGACACCGGCGCCGCCCGAGAAGAAGGCCCCGACGCCGCCGCGTCCGACCCCGACG
This sequence comes from Brevundimonas diminuta, assembly GCF_039673845.1. Lineage (GTDB taxonomy): Bacteria > Pseudomonadota > Alphaproteobacteria > Caulobacterales > Caulobacteraceae > Brevundimonas > Brevundimonas diminuta_E. The sequence continues at coordinate 72,729 of NZ_JBDJMK010000014.1, forward strand.
CCGCCTGAAAAGAAGGCGCCGACTCCGACCCCGACGCCGCCGCGTCCTTCGCCAACGCCGCCCGAGAAGAAGGCGCCCGCGACGCCGCCGCGCAACACGCGCCCGGCGCCGGGACTGGATCTCGACGCCTTGGCCGGTCCGCCGCGCCAGACGCAGAACCGCGGCGGTCCGGCGGCGGGGCAACGGGGAGCCGGCGCCGCGCCGCGCGCCACCGGGCCGCAACTGGCGGCGCTGGGCGCGCAGGTGACGCCGAACTGGAACATCAACTGCGACATGCCGGGCATGGATGATCTGGTCATCCGCGTGACCGTGCGCCTTAGCGCAGACGGCCAGATCGTCGGCACGCCGCGCCTTCAGGACGTGCAGAACGATTCGACGTGGCGGGCGGCGTCCGACGCCATGCAGCGCGCGCTGCGGGCGACGGCGCCCTTCGACGTGCCGGACGGTTTCCAGGCGCAGGAAGTGCCCTTCCGCTTTGAAACCAAACGTCAATGCGGGAACCGTTAGGGGCGCGAGCCGTCTATCACCCCAAAGTCGCCCAAATCCTTGTGAAGCTGGCGATTGTCGGTCGCGCCGGTGTTATGTGTGGCGATCGATCCCGAACGTGCAACGATCTGCGAAGGAATGACCCATGCGCCTGAACCGCTTTCTCGCCTCGGCCGCTGCGCTTGCGTTGACCGCACCTTTGGCGTTGGGCGGATCGGCGCAGGCCCAGTCGCTGACGCCGCCGTCGGCGCCGATGCAGGACGTGGTGGTGGACGAGGGCGTGCTGCGTCCCCTCCAGATCGCCGTCGTGCCCTTCACCGGCGTGAACGGGCCGCAGATTTCCGGCGTCATCAGCGGCAATCTGAAGCGTTCGGGCTTCTTCGATCCGCTGAACCCGGCCAGCTTCGTCGAGACGGGGCTGACGCTGGCCAATGCGCCGAACTTTCCGCAGTGGACCTCCATCGGCGCACAGGCGCTGCTTTACGGCGGCGTGACGCAGCGTCCCGACGGCCGGATCGACGTGGGTTTCCGCCTGTATGATCCCTATCGCCAGTGCCAGCTGGTCTCCTATCAGTTCACCGCCACGTCCGAGCAGTGGCGCCGGATCGCCCACAAGATTTCGGACGTGGTCTATCAGCGCCTGACCGGCGAGGCGGGCTTCTTCGATTCGCGCGTCCTGTTCGTGTCCGAGAGCGGCAGCCAGCTGAACAAGCTGTCGCGTCTGACCATCGTCGATCAGGACGGCTACAACCCCGTTTTCCTGACGCAGGGCGACGAGGTGATCATGTCGCCGCGCTTCTCCGCCTCCAACCCCGACGAAGTCACCTATGTGGCGCTGGGCAAGGATTACAGCCGCATCTACCTCTACAACCTGTCGACCGGCCGCCGCGAAAGCCTGGGCGAGTTCGACGGGCAGGTGCTGGCGCCGCGCTTCTCGAACGACGGGTCGAAGATGGCCTTCTCCATCATCCGGCACGGCAATACCGACGTCTATGTGATGAACCTGCGCAGCCGCCAGCTGTCGCGCCTGACGACCGATCCGGGCATCGACACCTCGCCTTCGTTCAGCCCGGACGGGTCGCAGATCGTCTTCACCTCGGACCGTTCGGGTTCGGCGCGTCTCTACACCATGCGGGCCGACGGCTCGGGCCAGCGCCCGATCAGCCGCGGCGGCGGCATCTACACCGCCCCGGCGTGGAGCCCGCGCGGCGACCTGATCGCCTTCACCAAACAGCAGGGCGGCCGTTTCCACATCGGCGTGATGAAGTCCGACGGCACGGGCGAGCGCATTCTGTCGTCCTCCTATTTCGAGGAAGGCCCGTCGTGGGCGCCGAACGGCCGCTACATCGCCTTCGCGCGTCAGAGCCCGGGCGGCGACACCCGTCTGTGGACCGTCGATCTGTCGGGTCGGGTGGTGTCTCAGGCAGGCTATGACGGGCGTGGCTCGGACCCGGCCTGGTCGGGTCTGCTGGACGCGCCGCCGGTCAATCTGGGCATCGGTCAGGGGCCGGATTCCTGTCCGGCGTAACAGGGGTTTTCGGTATCGGCGCCGCCACCGGAGCCATTGCCATAAACTGTGCGTTATCACCGCTAGCGTAAAGCTGCGGGGCGCTGTAGCAGCCGTCAAATACAGCCAAGCTAGAGGCGTCGGCCTCGAACCGAATGAGAAGGAGACTGACCATGAATACCTCCACCCTGATCCGGCTCGCCGCCGTCGGCGTCGCCGTGGCCTCGCTGGCCGCCTGCACCAAGCCCAAGGTCGAGCCGGCCGTTCCGACCGAAACGGCGCCGCCGACCGCCACCGGCCCGCAATACCCGACCGCCCCGACCGGCCCCGTGAACGGCGGCAACGTCGGCGCCGCCGCGCCGGGCTCGGAACAGGACTTCGTCGTCAACGTCGGCGACCGCATCTATTTCGACCTCGACTCCTATTCGGTGCGCGCCGAAGCCCAGCCGCGTCTGGACGCACAGGCCGCCTGGCTGGCCCGCTATCCGCAGGTCACCGTCCGCATCGAAGGCAACGCCGACGAACGCGGCACACGCGAATACAACCTGGCCCTGGGCGCCCGCCGCGCCGAGGCCGTGCGCTCCTATCTGATCAGCCGCGGCGTCGCCGCCGCCCGCATCGACACCATCAGCTTCGGCAAGGAACGCCCGATCGCTGAAGGCTCGAACGAGTCGGCCTGGGCCCAGAACCGTAACGGCCGCACCGCCATCGTGTCGGGCGCGCCGCGCTAAACCGCGCGACGGTTTGTGAAACTGGCGAGAGGCGTCGACCCCCGGTCGGCGCCTCTTTGCTTTGGAGGCTGGACGCGGCGCGCCTTTCGCGCACGGTCAGCGCATGAAGACGGCGCACGGGCCTTGCCGTCGCCGCAAATCGGTGGGACGACAGAGCCATGCTGAAGACGCCATTCCGCCTCACGAAACCCGCCGTCCTGACGGCGATCGGCCTGACGTTGATCGGGGGCGCCGTCGTCGCCCAGGTCCAGCCGATGGAGCCGATCCAGTGGGACAAGCGCCGCCTGGACCAGCTGGACCGCAACGTCCGCCGTCTTGAGCGCGCCCTGACCCAGCGCAACGCCGCCGGAGAGCCGGTTCTGGTCGAGCTGGACCCCGAGGTCGTGGCCCTGCAGGGGCAGGTGTCGATCCTGGAGCGCCGTCTGGGCGACGTGGAGCAGACCTTCCAGCGCATGAACGCCGACAGCGAGCGCCTGACCTTCCAGCTGGATGAGGCGACGCGCGAGAACACCCAGCTCAGCCGCCGCCTGCGCGATCTGGAAGGCCGTGTCGAGCGCGCCGAAAAGGCCGCCGAGGAAGCCGCCGAACTGAACGGCCCGATCGTCGCCAACTCGCCGACCGGCGACGCGGCGCAGGACCTTCAGGCCGCCATGCGTCTGGCGGGCGAGGACGCCGTGCGCGGCGGCCGCGCGCTGGAGACCGTCATCGTCACTTGGCCGAACACGCCCCAGGCGCGTGAAGCCAACAGCCGTCTGGGCGATCTGCACGTCGCCGCGCGCGACAATGCGGCGGCGGTTCAGGCCTACGCCGCCGCCCTGAACGGCTGGCCGCGCACCCCGTGGGCGCCCGAGACGACGCTGAAGCTGGCCGAGGCCCTGCGCGCCACCGATCGCGCGACCCAGGCCTGCGGCGCCCTGACCGAGTTCGGCCGCCGCTACGCCGAGGCGGCCACGGCGGCGCAGAAGACCCGCGCGACCCAGCTGCGGACGCGCGCCAGCTGCAGCTGATGGGCGATCTGACCGGCCGGGTCTTCTCCCGGCTGGACGCGCGCCTGAACCACGCCGGGCCTGAGCCGGTCGCCCTGGCCCTGTCGGGCGGAGGCGACTCTCTGGCCATGCTGGACCTCGCCGTCGCATGGGCGATGGCGAGGGGGCGGCGGTTGCTGGCCCTGACGGTCGACCACAATCTCAACCCTGACAGTGCGGACTGGACCCGGTTCGCCGCAGAAGCCGCGCGCGCGGCGGGCGCCGACTGGCGCGGGCTGGTCTGGCAGGGCGCGCGGGGCGGACCCGGCGTCCCGGCGCGGGCGCGGGCGGCGCGCCACGCCCTGCTGGCCGAGGCGGCGCGCGAGGCCGGGGCGCGCGTCATCCTGACCGGCCACACCGCCGACGATGTCGCCGAGGGCGACTGGATGCGAGAGGACGGCGCCACTCTGGGCCGCCTGCGCGAGGCTTCGCCGTCCCCGGCATGGCCCGAGGGGCGGGGACTGATGCTGCTGCGTCCGATGCTGGGCGAGGCGCGGGAGACGTTGCGGAATCATCTGCGCGCGCGCGACCTGACATGGCTGGAAGACCCGGCCAACGACGACCTGCGCTTCGGACGGGGGCGAGCGCGCGCGGCGCTTCACAAAGCCCTCCCCCTCCATGGGGGAGGGTGGGGTGGGGGGCTGGTCGCTGGGGCTTCCGCTCAAGCGCATGAGACGCGGACTGTTCCGTCTCTTGAGGCTCATTCCCAGGCGTCGCGTACTCACCCCCATCCCCGACCCTTCCCCCATCGAGGTGGAAGGGAGGGCGATCTTTCATGG
>NZ_JBDJMK010000015.1:0-54286 GCF_039673845.1 Brevundimonas diminuta
CGCGATCAGGCCATAGGCGACGTGGCTGGCGTCAGAGCCGCCGTACTGTTCCGGCAGGGTGGCGCCGAGGAAGCCCATCTCGCCCATCTCGGTCATGATGGCGCGGTCGAACACCTCGTCGCGGAAGGCGGGGACGATGCGCGGCAGCAGGGCCTCACGCGCATAGGACCGGGCGGCGTCCTGAACCATCCGCTCCTCGTCCGTCAGACGCCCCGTCAGGTCGAACGGATCATCCCAGCGAAAAGTTTGGGCGGAAGGGGCGGCGGGGTTCGACATGATGAGCGTTCCTGATGGACTGGAAGATGCGGGAATGCGCTTGCCAAGGCTGCGCGTTTAGATGATATAAAACTATATCATTTGATCCAGCAATGCCCTTGTGCGGCGCATCATCGGGAGAAGGCATGGGCCGGGGCTCCACCCTCGTTGAAAAGATCATAGCCCGGGCGGCGGGTGTGGCCCGGGTTGCGCCCGGCCAACTGGTGACGGCTCAGGTCGATCTGGCCTTTGCGCACGACAGTTCGGGGCCGCGTCGCTGGGCCCCGATGCTGCGCGAACTGGGCGTGGGCCTGTGGGATCCGCAGAAGGTCGCCATCGTCTCTGACCACTATGTTCCGGCGGTGGACGCTGAATCCGCCCGCATCCTGAAGCTGGCGCGAGAGTTCGCCGCCGAACATCAGGTCGGCGCCTTCTTCGACATGGTGGGCATCTGCCATCTGGTCCTGCCCGAGCATGGCCTGATCCGGCCGGGCGCCTTCGTGGCGGGGGGCGACAGTCACTCGCCGACGGCGGGGGCCTTCGGCGCCTATGCAGCAGGCTATGGCGCCACCGACATGGCCGCCATCGTCGCCACCGGCGAAACCTGGCTGGCCGTGCCCGAGACGATCCGCGTCGAGTGGTCGGGCCGGTTCGGCGCGGGCGTTGCGGCCAAGGACATCATGCTGTTCCTGTGCCGCGAACTGGGCATGGACAACGCCTTCAAGGCCATTGAATACGGCGGCGACACGGTCGAGGGCCTGTCGATGGCCGAGCGCATGGTCCTGTGCAACATGGCCGCCGAACTGGGCTGCGAAGCCGGGGTCGTGGCGCCGGACCGGACCACCTTCGACTATCTGCGCGCGGCCGGGCGTCCGGTGGAGGATGAGGCGGCGGCTCTGGCGCTGGCGTCGGACCGTGATGCTGTCTACGCCGCCGTTCACCGCTTCGATGCGGCGACGCTGCAGCCGCAGATCGCCGCGCCGCATGATCCGTCACGCACTCAGGACGTGACCGAACACGCCGGGATCAAGGTGGATCAGTGCTATATCGGCGCCTGCGTCGGAGCCAAGATCGAAGACCTGCGCATGGCCGCCGCCGTGTTGAAGGGCCGCAGGGTGTCGCCGGACACCCGCTTGCTGATCGCCCCGGCGTCTCAGAAAACCACGACGACAGCGACGCAGGACGGCACCTTGCAGACGCTGATGGAGGCGGGAGCGGTCCTGCTGCCGTCCGGCTGCGGCGCCTGCGCCGGCTATGGCGCCGGGGTGCTGGCGGATGGCGAGGTCTGCATCTCTTCGACCAACCGCAACTTCAAGGGACGCATGGGATCCAAGGAGGCGCAGGTCTATCTCGGCTCGCCCTATTCCGTGGCCGCCGCTGCTGTTGCAGGCCGCATCGCCGATCCGCGTCAGTTTCTGGGAGAGACGGCATGAGCGGTCGGGCTTTCGTCTTCGGCGACAATATCGACACCGACGTCATGGCGCCGGGCACGCTGATGAAGCTGCCGCCCGAGGAACTGGCGCAACATTGTCTAGCGGCTGTCGATCCTGACTTCGCCCGCACGGTGGCCAAGGGCGACTTCGTCGTCGGCGGCCGCAGCTTCGGCATCGGCTCGTCGCGCGAACAGGCGGCGGTGTCCTTGAGCCTGCTGGGCGTGCGCGCCGTGATCGCGCGCTCTTTCGCCCGCATCTTCTGGCGCAATGCGATCAATCTGGGGGTGCCCTGCATCACCCTTGAGCAGGCGGGCGAAATTTCCGCAGGCGACCGATTGGAGGTCGATCTGGCGGCTGGGCGTCTGACGAATCTGACGACGAGGCAGGGCTATGATTTCACGCCCCTGCCGCCGCACCTTATGGCCATGATGGATGACGGGGGGCTGATGCCGCACCTGAAGAAGAAGCTGGCGGGCGCCGCATGAGCGAGCGTCTGAACCTGCGTCGTCGGCTCAAGCAGTCGCCCGCCCTGCTGGCGCCGGGCTGCTATGACGCCCTGTCCGGCCTGCTGATCCAGCAGGCGGGATTCGAGGCGGCCTATCTGTCGGGCGCCTCGGTCGCCTATACCCAGCTGGGGCGGCCCGATATCGGTCTGGTCAGTCTGGATCATGTCGTTGACGTGGCGGCGCGCATCACCGAGCGGATCGACATTCCTCTGATCGTCGATGCCGATACCGGCTTCGGCAACGCCCTGAACATGGGCCGGACGGTGCGGCTGTTCGAGCGTGCGGGCGCCCGCGCGATCCAGATCGAGGACCAGACCTTCCCCAAGCGGTGCGGCCATCTGCGCGGCAAGGGCGTGATTTCGGCGCCGGAGATGGCGGGCAAGGTCCGCGCCGCCGTCGACGCGCGCCACGACGACGACACCCTGATCATCGCCCGCACCGACGCCATCGCGGTCGAAGGCTTTGAAGCGGCGATGGATCGCGCCGAACTGTTCCTTGAGGCCGGGGCCGACGTCCTGTTCGTCGAGGCGCCGCGTGATCTGGATCAGATGCGGGCGGTGGCTGAACGCTTCGCCGCCCGTGTTCCCCTGCTGGCCAATATGGTCGAGGGCGGAGACACGCCGCTGAGTTCGGCCGACAGCCTGTCTGACCTTGGCTATCGTCTGGTCATCGCGCCGGGCGCGATGGTGCGGGCCGTCATTCCGGCCGTCGAAGCCTTCCTGTCGGTGCTGAAGCGCGATGGCGGCACGGCGGCGCACCGGGCGCACATGACCGACCTGATGGGGGTCAACGACCGCATCGGCCTGGATGAGATGATGGCGCTGGGACAGCGATACGAAGCGCAGGAAGAGGAGAAGGCATGACCGTCGCAGACCCCAACCTCTACGACTACTGGCCCTATCGGGACCGGCCGAAGATCGTCTGGCCCGGCGGCAAGAAGCTGGCCTTCTGGGTCGCTCCGAACATCGAGTTCTATGAGTTCGATCCCGCGAAGAACCCCGGCCGCGCAGGCTGGCCCAAGCCTGCGCCCGATGTCGTCGCCTATTCCCAGCGCGACTGGGGCAACCGCGTCGGCCACTGGCGGTTGATGGAGCTTTTGGACAAATACGGCCTGCGCGGCTCGGTGTCGCTGAACGTCGCCCTGTGCGACCACCATCCCGAGATCATCGAGGCCTGCGTCGAGCGGAACTGGGAGTTCTTCTCGCACGGCATCTACAACACCCGCTATTCCTACGGCATGGATGAGGCGCAGGAGCGCGCCATCATCGAGGACGCCATACGGACTGTCGAAAAGGCCAGCGGCCAACGTATCCGCGGCTATCTGGCTCCGGCTCTGACGCACACCGAACGGACGCTGGATCTGATCGCCGAGAACGACTTCTGGTACACCTGCGACCTGTTTCAGGACGACCAGCCGCAGCCGGTGAAGACAGCGTCGGGCAAGCTGATTTCGCTGCCCTATTCGCTGGAAGTGAACGACGTCATCACCTACGGCGCACTGGGGATGAGCCCGGTGCGCTACACCGACATCCTGAAGCGGCACTTCGACCAACTGCTGGAAGAGGGCGAGCAGAGCGGCACCGTCATGTGCATTCCGCTGCACGCCTATCTGGTCAGCCAGCCGCACCGCATTGGCCCGTTCGAAGAGGCGCTGAAACACGTGATGGGCCACGCCGACGACGTGTGGTTCGCCACCGGCGCTGAGATCGCGGGCTACTATCGTGACCACTGCTGGGACCAGACGCAGGCCGACATAGCGGCCAAGGGCTGCGCGACCGGAGGAAAGGGGTTCGGCCATGGCGCTGCCTGAGGACTATCTGACCTATCCGCACCGCTCCTACGGCATGGATCAGACGCTGTATCCGTGGCGTCCGGCGACCGAGCGGCCGAAGATCGCCTGGCCGGACGGCAAAACGGCCGCCGCCATGATCGTGGTCCCGCTGGAGTTCCACCGCCTGAACCCGCAAGGCAAGCCGTTCAAGCACCCCGGCGCCATGCAGACGACCTATCCGGATCTGCGCCATTTCACGACGCGCGATTATGGCAATCGGGTCGGGGTGTTCCGCATTCTGGACGCGCTGAAGGCGAGAGGGCTGAAGGCGGTGTTTCCGATCAATGCGGTCCTGCTGGAACGCGCCCGGCCGCTGGTTGAGGCCATCCTGACCGACGGGCATGAGATCGCCGCCTATGGCTGGGAGGCGGACTGCATCCACTGGAGCGGGCTTGAGCCGGGCGTCGAAGCGGAGTGGATTGGCCGCACGTGCGACGCCTTCGACAGGGCCGGGCTGAAGCCGCGCGCCTGGATGAGCCCGGCGCGGCAGCAGTCGTTCCAGACGCTGGAGCTGATCGCCGAAGCGGGCTTCGACATCTGTCTGGACTGGGAGCAGGACACGGTTCCCGTGCCGATGCAGACCGAAAAGGGCGTGGTCTGGGCGGCGCCTCTGTCGAATGAACTGGACGACCGCACCCTGTTGACCGTGCGCCTTCAGACCGAGGACGAATGGGCCGATCAGGTGCTGGAGGCGATCCGCCTGCACAAGGCCGAGGCCGACCGTTTCGGCGGCCAGGTCGTCGGCTTCACCCTGACACCCTACGTCAGCGGCCTGCCGTTCCGGATGAAGTCTGTCCGCCGCGTGCTGGACGGTCTGGCGCAGGATGACGCCGTATGGACCACCGGCGTCTCAGAGATTGTCGAGGCGGCGTGCGGCTGACGCCGCCGTCGTCCCGGCTCCAGACTCGGCCGTCGCCCCCATCCTTCGGCCGGGAAGCGTAAAAGCGTAAAAAAGAAGGGCGGCGGATTTCGGTCCGCCGCCCTTCGGTTCTTCAGGCTGCCGTCGGCTCAGCGCGCGGCCAGCCAGTCCAGCACCTCCTGCGCCGACACCACGTCGGCGTATTTCAGCTGAAGGTCGGTCAGATTGGCGTAGTGGTAGCTCTCGTGCTTGTCCGCCACGCACTCCTCGGCGACGATGGTGCGGAAGCCGTACGACAGGCTGTCCACCGCCGTGGCGCGCACGCAGCCCGAGGTCGAGCCCCCCGTCACCAGCACCGTATCCACCTTGTGCCAGCGCAGGTAGGAGTTCAGCGGCGTCTCGAAGAAGGCCGAGGGCATCCGCTTGGTGTAGATCAGGTCCACAGCCTCATCGATCTGGCAGCGCGGATCGAGGGCGTGGCGTTCGGACCCGTATTTGATGTTCTGCAGGCTGTCGGGCGTGTCGGTGCGCGTGCCCCAGACGCCCGCGTCCCCGGCGTCGGCCTTATAGGCCACATGGCTCCAGATCACCGGCATCCCCTTGGCGCGCGCGGCGGCCGAGATGCGGTTGGTGAAGCCGATCTGGTCGGGATGGGTCACATAGGCCGTCTTCGGAAACAGGTCGGGGCGGGTGTAGGACTGCTGGAAGTCGACGTTCACGACGGCCAGTTTCTCGCCGAAGCCGAAACGGGCGCGGGCGGGATTGGCCTTGACCGCCTCGAACAACTCGCGCGCGGTCTTGTTCTCGCAGATCATGGTCGGTTCGAAGACAAGGTCGCTCACGGTCGGTCTGTCCTTAATGGTATAAAGATAGGCCAACTATAGACGGTCCTGCGGCGGGCGCCAGCCGGTCCTGAGACGGCGCAGCGGAAATCAGGCGCCGTCCTGCCAGTTTCCTTCTTCGCGGCGGCTGAGCAGGTGATAGCGGAAGCGGTCGGCGTGATAATGAGCGTGAATATACTGGACCGGTTCGCCGTCGGCCCGGCGCATGATCCGCTCGATCCTGAGCAGGGGCGATCCGATCGCCACCTGGAGCGCCGAGGCCGCAGCGGTGTCCGCTCCGACTGACGAGATCCACAGTTCAGCCTCATGCGGCGTCGCCCCGGCCCGCTCCAGCAGGTCCAGCATGGACTGTTCAGCGAAGGCGGCGTCGTCGCATCCGCTGGCCACGAACTCTGGCAACCACGACACCAGATAGGAAAACGGCGTTTCGCCCAACCGACGCAGGCGGATGATGCGCCGCACAGGGGCGCCCGGGTTGACCGCCAGCGCGTGCGCGACGTCGCTATCGGCGGCGACGGACCGGCTTTCCAGCAACTCGACCTGGGTTTCGTGCCCCATGGTCTTGAGCGAATCCATCAGGGTCGAAAAGGACCCCGTCACAACCGGCAGTTCGACCTGCGGCGCCACCACCGTGCCGCGGCCCCGATGGCGCGTGACCAGGCCCGCATCGGCCAGTTCATTCATGGCGCGCTTGATCGTTATTCGCGACGCGCCCAGCAATTCTGCAATCTGATGCTCCCCGGGCAACAGGGAACCGGGCGGAAACATGCCGCGCCGGATGCGCTCGGCCAGCAGCAGCCGAACCTGATGATACAGGGGGATCGGCAGCCTGTCGTCCAGAAGCTCGGGACGCAGATCCAGGGCGTCGTCTGTGGGCGGGGATGATGTCATGCCGTCTTGTGTGGCTTGCGGCGGCGACGGAGACAAGCCGGTGTGGCCAAGCCGCTAAGGTCTGATAATAAGCACAAGTTCGCTAATTGACGACGCAGGCCCTGACGCCAGCGTGTGGAGGATGAGCTTGGCCAGACAGGGCGCCGGGGCAGGGACCGATATCGGTCGGCGCAGCCTCAAGGCGGACGGCGGTTCCAGCAGCCTGCCGATCTACCACCAGCTGACCACCATTCTGCGTCAGCAGATCAAGGACAGCGCCTTTGCGCCCGAGCAGCCGCTGCCGTCCGAAATGCAGCTGGCGGCGGCCTATGACGTGTCGCGCGTGACGGTGCGGCGCGCGCTGGATCTGCTGGAACGCGAAGGCTGGATTCGACGCAAGCATGGCGTCGGCACCTTCGTCGCCCCGCGCGCGGATGAGGCGCAGCGAGAGGAAAGCCGGGTGTCGGGTCTGGTCGAGAACCTCATCACCCTGGGGCTTGAGACGACGGCGCGGCTGCTGGCCTATGAACCCGAGGCGCCGACGCCGGCCGCCGTGCTTCAGGCGCTGGACCTTCCCGCCGACGAGCGGGCGCTGCGGATCGAGCGCCTGCGTTTCTTCAAGGACAAGCCCCTGTCGGTGACGACGGTGTGGCTGCCGAGCTCGGTCGCCCACCTGACGCCCCGGAGCGTCATCGACGACCGGCCGATCATGCGCATTCTGGAAGGCGGGGGGATACGCGCCCAGCGCGCCGAACAGACCATCAGCGCCATTCCCGCCGACGACGCGGCGGCCAATAAGCTGAATGTGGCCATCGGGGCGCCGCTGCTGCGTCTGCGCCGGACGGTGTTCGACGGGGACGGCCGCCCGTTCGAGCACCAGGTCGGCCTCTATAATCCCGATCAGTATGAGTACCACATGCTGCTGACGCGCGATAACAGCTCAGCCCGTCCGCAGTGGCGCCACATCGGCTGAGATAAAGCGCGGCGGGACAGGCCCGCCGCAACTCCGTCGGGATCAGACGCCGAACTTGCGCAGCGGCACGTCGGCCAGAGGAATGGTCGTCGTCTTCTCTTCGGTGAAGAAGGCCATGGAGGCGGCGGCGCCGTCGCGACCCAGACCTGAATCCTTCACGCCGCCGAACGGCGCGCGCAGTTCACGCACCATCGGGGTGTTGACCCACATCAGACCTGTGCGAACCGCCTGACTGACCCGCAGCGCCTTGTCGATGTTCTGCGTCCAGCAATAGCCGACCAGGCCGAACTGGCTTTCATTGGCCATGCGGACGGCGTCCTCCATGTCGCTGAATTTCACGAAGGCGGCGAAGGGGCCGAAGATTTCCTCCTGACAGACGCGGTCGCTGTTGCTGGGCGCCAGGACGGCGGTCGGCTCGATGAAGTAGCCCGGCCGGTCCAGCGCCTTGCCCCCGGTCAGCAGGGTCGCGCCCTGACTTTTGGCGATGTCGACATAGGACAGGATGTGCTGACGGTGACGGGCCGAGGCGATGGGGCCGATCTCGGTGGCGTCGTCCAGCGGGTCGCCGACGCGGATCTTTCGCGCCCGCTCGACGAAGCGATCGACGAACTCGTCGAAGATGGAATCCTGCACCAGGATGCGCGACCCGGCCAGGCACTGTTGCCCGTTGTTCGAGAAGATGGAGATCAGGGCGCCGTCCAGGGCTCGCTCCTGATCGGCGTCGGCGAAGATGATGTTGGCCGACTTGCCGCCCAGCTCCATCGCCGCCGGTTTCAGTCGCCGACCGGCCGCCTGCATGATGTGGCGGCCCGTCTCTGTCCCGCCGGTGAAGGCGATCAGATCGACCTCGGGGTGATCCACCAGGGCGGCGCCCGTCACCGCCCCGCGCCCGTTCACCAGGTTCACCACGCCCGGCGGCGTGATGGTATTGATGATCTCGACCATGCGCGCCAGCGACAGCGGCGTCTGTTCCGACGGCTTCAGCACGCAGGTGTTGCCGAAGGCGATGGCCGAGGCGACCTTCATCGACGCCAACGCCAGCGGTGAATTCCACGGCGCGATCAGGGCGGCCACGCCGACGGGGTGGCGCGTGACGAAGGTCAGGTGATCCTTGATCTGCTGCCAGACCTGACCGGGCTGCTGGCTGATGGCCTCGGCGAAAAAGCGGAAATTGTGAGCGGCGCGGACGACCTGGCGACTGAGCACGTCGCGGCGGACGATCCCGGCGTTCAGCGTTTCTAGTGTCGCCAGTTCCATGGCGTGGGCGTCGATGGCATCTGCGATCCGATACAGCACCGCCTGGCGTGCATCGACCGACATTTCACGCCACGACGGATCATCGAAAGCCCGTCGGGCGGAGCGGACCGCACGATCGACTTCCGCGGCGTCGGCTTCCTGTAGTTCAGAGATGATCTCGCCGTTGCCGGGGTAGAAGGCGGGCAGGCGGTAGCCGCCGCGCTCGCCGATCCATGCGCCGTCGATGAAGCTTGTGACCAAGTCTGGGGCTAGGTCGAGCGGAAGTGCAGGGGCGGGCATGGCGGTCATCCTGATACTGTGGTGACTTGTGTTGTTTTCAAGCTAATACGTGATGGGGGCGGGCTGCAAGGCCGCGTCGGTCTACGCGTCCGTCCACATGTCATTGCCTAGTTGCAGCGCTTCTTGATTTCGTGGCTTGGGCCGTTTTGACCTCGACATGTGGCTTCCCTCTTGCCGGAATGGCGAACAAATGTATTAAGTCAAATACAAGTAAGGTTGAGGTCGCCAATATGCAGCAATGGGACGCCCAAGTGGTCATCGTCGGCGCCGGTCCGGTTGGATTGAGCGCGGCTATGCGGCTGGAGGCCTTCGGGATTTCGGCCGTTGTGCTTGAGGCTGAAACAGAGCTGCCTGAAGACCTGCGGGCCTCGACTTTTCATCCGCCGACGTTGGACATGTTGGCTCAGTACGGCCTCGCCGATCCGCTGATTGAGCAGGGGTTGAAGTGCGAGCAGTGGCAGGTTCGTCAGCACGAAACGGGCGAGCGAGCTGTTTTCGATCTGTCCTTGTTGCAGGGGGAGACCCAACACCCTTTTCGTCTGCAATGTGAACAGTTCCGCCTGTGCCGCATCCTGGCCGACCATCTGGTCGATGCGCGTCATGTCGAGATCCGGATGGGCGCGTCGGTTAGCGCCATCGACCAGGATGAAAGCGGCGTCTCCGTAACCTATGAGCAGAATGGTCAGACCTATGCCCTGCGCTGTCGCTACCTCATCGGAGCTGACGGCGCACGTAGCGCGGTGCGGAGCCTGCTGGGCTGGGAATTTGACGGCAAGACATACCCTGAGACGACGATCCTGGCGATCACGGGCTTCCCCTTTGAGGACCACCTGGAGGGCCTGTCAAACGTCAATTACTGTTGGACGAATGGCGGCACCTTCTCCTTGCTCAAGCTGAAGGATTTCTGGCGCTGTAGCCTTTATCCGCGCGGCGAAGAGTCCATTGAGGAAGCGCTGGCGCCCGACAGCATCGAGGCCAAGCTGCAGGGCATCGTCGCTCGTGACCAGCGCTATGACGTGCTGGAAATCCGCCCCTATCGCGTACACATGCGTATTGCGCCGGACTACCGCAGCGGACGTGTCGTTCTCGCGGGCGACGCCGCTCATATCAACAGTCCGTCGGGCGGTATGGGCATGAACGGAGGCATTCATGACGCCTTCAACCTGACCGAGAAGCTCAAGGCGGTTCTGAATGGTGCGGACGAAGCGCTGTTGGACCTCTACACTCGGCAGCGCCGTCCTATTGCGGAGCAGGAAATCCTGGCTCAGGCGGATCGTAATCGAGGGCGCATGCAGGAGCGAGATCCCGAGCGTCGACGGGTCATGATGGCGGACATGCAGGCTATGCTGGCCGACCCGGTACGTCACAAGGACTATGTGATGCGCTCATCCATGATCGATGGCCTGCGCAAAGCCGCGCATTTGACCTGACAAGAAGGCTTCTGGCCATTTAAGGGGGATGGTCGGGGCGGCGGGCCGGGGAGATGGCGTCCCGGCCCGTCTTTTGAATCAGGCCTCTATCTGCCCCTTCAAGACATCAACCTCTTCTTGAAGCACATAGAATATGCGGTCGGTCAGGGCGGCGTGGCGGGCGCGACGGGCATCAATCTGCGTTTGCGTCAGCGTATGATGGTCTACTGCGTCCGGCGCCAGAACGCCTTGATCCGCCAGCAAGCCTTCGAGCGTGGCGACACGATCGCTCAAACCGGCGACCTCGGTGACCAGAGCGGTGATGATGGCGGTCAGGCGATCGTTGGCCGTGTCTGCGAAGAAAGTCGGCCGGGGCGGTTTGGGTGTGGACATTGAAAGCTCCTCGAAGTGGAAATGAAAGAGATGTCAGGCGTGCTTCATGCGGTCGCGGACCGTAGGGAAGCGGCTCCACAGTCGGTCTCGCCATGAGGCGTCAGGCGCTAGCCAGGCGGCGATTGACGAGGGGGCTTCCAGGCCAAGCGCCGCGGTTACGGACCATGCGGTCGCCAGGTTTGACGACAGGATGGGCGTGGCTGTCTCGCGGCTGGCGACCGCAAGGGCGGCCAGGCTGGGCGCACCGGTCCCCATGGCGACTATGGCGTCGACATCGCGAGCATCGATGCACTGACGCAGACCATTCAGTAGGGACGCAGCCGTCTGACCGTAAATCGGATGGGTAGCGTTCGGCGCTAGGGGAGACTGGATGACGGCGGCGATCTGATAGCCAGCATTGCGCCAATGAACTTCGGCAGCATGGGTCAGCGGCGCTGGATAGGGGCTGAGCAGGGTGATGCGTTGTGCGCCTAATGAATCCAGAGCGTCTTTCAGGGCATCTGCGGCGCAGATGACAGGGCAGGACGTGGCCGAACGCTGAAGCGGTGCTGGACGACGCCGTGAAGGGCCAAGCAGATAGGTAGAGCCTGTGCAGGCGAAGGCGATGGCGTCCAGCGGCGCTTCCCCGAAAGGCGCCAGCCATTCCTCCAGGCGCATTTCATAATTGACCAAACGATCGTTCATCCCGGTATGGGGAGCATACATGCGCGCGGTCAGCAGATTGATATCCGACGGCAGCAGGACGGACAGCTCCGGCTCCGCAGTGGGGTTTTCCGCAGGTGTCAGCAGGGCGACGACGCCGCCTGCTCCAAGATCGGGGCGATCTTTCCGGGCGCGTTCGGCATGGGCGTAAGGCGGTGTTGGGGCCATGGTCCGATCCAGCAAGAGAGCTTCCGCTCAAGAGGTATTTGAGATAATACATCCTGACGGACTGAACGCCAGTCGAACATGGAGAGAGCGCATGATCATCGACCGTACGGCCACCCATGAGCTTCTGGCTCGGCCGCTTCATGACGAGGCGGCGCGCACCCAGTACATCGTTCAGTTGAAGAACCGCCTGCGCCGTTATGAGGACGCGAATAAAACCGCTCTCGATGCTCGTGCAGGTCCGGCCTGGGCCACGACGACTGGGCGGCGCCCTGAAACGGTCGAGGAAATCACCGCCGCCATGATCGGCGACCCCTTCTATCAGATTTGGAGCGCTTTCAGTCGCAGTGCTCAGGACGTAATGTGGAACTCGGTGGGCGAAACCATCCATCGTGAGCTTCCACGCATGAAGGATGTGGCCGCGCGTCTGGCCAACGCGCCAGCGGGCGGCAGTTGCGAAACGCGTCCTGATTTCAAGGCTCCCGCTGACGCCTATGCAGGGCATATTCACGGTCAGCCTGGCGGCTACATGCTGGGCGAGAGCTCTGCGGACGATTTTGTCGCTGGCGCTTATTATGAGAGCGGAGGCAACGCCTATTCGTTGGGCGTCGGCATCGGTACTCGAGATTCCAAATCTGCGGCCGTTATTGAATTTCTGGCGGATCGATATCCGGGTTTCAAGCCGCGTCGCATCCTTGATCTGGCCTGTGCCTCTGGGGGCGCCACCGTCGGCTATGCGGCGGCCTTTCCGGAAGCTGAGGTCTATGGCGTGGATGTCGCTCCAGGCCTATTGCGCTACGCCCATATCCGAGCCGAGGCGATGGGGTTCAAGGCGCACTTCCGCCAGATGGACGCGGGCGACATGCCGTTCGGAGACGAAAGCTTCGACCTGGTCGTGTCGCATAACATGATGCATGAGGTGTCGCGCGCTTCATTGGGCCGCATCTTTAGTGAAGCGCGCCGCGTGCTGCGTCCTGGCGGGGTGGTGGTGCATCAGGACGTGCCGATGAAAGGCGCTGACTTCAGCGCCTTCGAAAAGTTCATCTTCGCCTGGCAAACGAAGAATAACGATGAACCCTTCTGGGACGAATTCCTCACCACCCAGGCGCCTGAAGTCATGCTGGAGGCGGGTTTCGCCTCTGATGAGGTGCTGGAGACGACCGTGAGGATGCGAGACGGCCCGCGCGCCTGGTATGTGGTGCTGGGTGAGAAGCCGGATGCCGAGGGGCGCCGAGGGACAGCCTCCACCATTTGATCGAAACGCTGCTCAGATATCAGCCCCGGGTGCGCCGCCGCCCGGGGCGCTTTTCTGTCTGGGGGCTGTGGGCATGAAAAAGGCCTGCGGCGTAAACCGCAGGCCCTGTTTACATAATCGCCAGGGCGATCAGAAGTTGGCTTCGTATGTCAGGCCGATCTGGCGCCCGCGCGGCAGGGAGCCGACGAAGCCCCGCTTGCTGGTGCTGAAGTCCGAGTAGCGGATGATGCCGACCGGATCGATGTTGTCGAATATGTTACGCCCAAACAGGATCACTCGGTGCATGCCGCGCTCCCATCCCAACTGGACATTCGCGGTATCACGCCCATCGACCCAGGCCAGGTTGGCGACCTGATCATATTTCTTCGAGCGGAAGGAATAGGAGCCGTCGATGAAGAAGCGGTTCTCGCCGACGTGCCAGGCGTAGTTGCTGCCCAGCGAGTATTGAATCTTGGGCGCGTTCGGGATGGCCTTGCCGCGCACATCGCCGTCGCCTCCGCTCAGGGTGGCGAAGTCCGGGTCAGTGGCGTTGGTGTATTCAGAGTCCGCATAGGCGAATGTGCCGCGCACGGACCAGTCGGAGGTGATCTTGGTCTGGGCCTCGACCTCGACGCCCTTGACCTCGACCTCGCCCACATTGCGAATGAAGGAAACGGTTTCGGTCGAGGACAGATTTGCGACCTGAGTCATCTGCTGGTTCGACCAGTCGATATAGTAACCGGCGACATTCAGGCGGACGCGGCGGTTGAACAGGTCGCTCTTGAAGCCGAGTTCATAGTTCCAGGCGGTTTCCTCACCGTAAGAGCGATCCGCGGGGGCCAGGCGCACATCGGTGTTGAAGCCGCCCGGTTTGTTGCCGCGCGCCACCAGGCCGTAGAACATCAGGTCGTCGTTTGCCTTGTACGACAGGGTGAAGCGCGGATTGGTCGAGCGATAGGTCGCCTCATAATCGAAGTTGGAGTCGCCGCCGGTCAGATGCAGCTTCTCTTCGGCGACGCGTACTTCGGCTGTGCCCGACAGCTTTTCGGTGAAGTCGAAACCGACCAGGCCGAACGCAGCAAGGTTTTCGGTCTGGATCGTGCCGTTGTCCTGCAGGGCGCGCGAGACATAGCGATAACGTCCATCCCGACGATCGCTGTTGAAGTAATAGGCCCCTGCCATCCAGTGCAGGCGTTCTCCGCGTGGTGAAGCGATGCGGAGCTCCTGACTGAAGCCCTTGATGTTCACCCGGTCGTCAACATGCAGCGAGCCGCCCAGCAGGCGCTGGGGCAGGTAGTCCAGATCGGCCTTACGGTGCTCTTCAGAGTCGTTGTAGGCGCTGATCGAGGTCAGGGTGTAGCCGCCGCGCTCATACTCTGCGGTCAGGCTCACGCGGCCGGTCTTGCGTTCGACGCCGCCGCCGCCGATCTCGTCCAGGTTCAGGCCGATCATGTCCGGCGTGATGTTGATGGCGCCGCAGTAATACTGGGTGCGGGTATCGAGATAACAGTTGTTGGCGCTGGATCGCTGAATCGCCATCGGCTCATGGCCGTCGTCGTTGTGGGCGTATGAACCGCGCAGGATGAAGCTCAGATCCGACGTCGGCGTGTACATCAGCGCCAGGGTGCCGCCGACAGTCTTTTCCTGACCTATGGTCTTGCCGTCGCTGGGCGTGCCGGGCGCATTGTTCCGGTACTCGCCGCCATAGGTGTAGTAGTTGACCGAGGCCTGTGCTGACAGAACGTCCTTCACCAGCGGGCCGCTCAGGCCCATCAGGAAGTTGTACTCATCATGCTCGGCCGCCGTGGCGCGGATCAGGCCCTCGACCTCTTGTGACGGCTTGCGCGTGGTGTAGCTGATGGCGCCTGAGAAGGTCTGGCGGCCGTACAGGGCCGACTGCGGGCCCTTGATCACTTCAACCTGGTCGACGAAGGCCATTTCAGTCGCGAACAGGCTGTCCGGGATATAGACGCCATCGATAAAGGAAGCGGCGTTTGGCGAGCCAAAGACGTTGGCTTGGCCGCGGATGACCGGGCGTTCGAAACGGCGACCCTGATCCTTTTCGATGTTCAGGCCGGGCGCGATTGAGGACAGGTCCGTGACTTCGCGTATACCGCGGCGCTGCATCTCTTCGGCGTTCAGAGCGGTGATGGCCAGCGGCACTTCCTGCAGGCGTTCGCTGGTTTTGCGTGCAGTGACGATGACTTCATCGACCTGAACGACGTCCTGAGCGGCGGCTGTGCCTGCTAAAACGGTAAAGCCAGCCGCTATGGCGGACATAGCCAAGGCTTGGGTACGATATCCCATTGTCACTCCCCTTCACGCTCTTATGTTCGAGCATGTATCTTTATAAATACGAGTGATAGTCGTCACAACAAGGCCATTCTGTCAATCGAGCAGTTTTTCGGCGGAGAATGTATGATGCCGAAGCGGGAAATGTATTGAAGTTGATGCGTCCTGCGCCGGCCGCGCTTTGGTGGCGGTGCTTTTTAGACGAGCCATCCCTCTCTCCCCGGCCGTGGATGGGGGGCGCTGAAAGCGTTCAGTGCTGGGTCATTAAATCCAGGCTGGCGAGCGCCGCCACTCGCCTGGTTTCAGAGCTCATTGATCCAGAAGATCATGATTGTGGCGATGATGATTGCGGCGATGAAGGCGCCCCTGTCGCGCCCTGTCCTAGAGACCTGCGGTAAGGCCGACCTCAAGCGGGCGCGCGGTTTTGGAAACCTGAGGATAGTCGCCGACGACCATTTCGTTTGCGACGCCGTGGCGCCTAACCAAGTGTATGCCCGTGAGCGACTGTCGACGGCGGAGCGGTCTATTCGGTTTATGGAGCACACCGGTCTCCGCCCCTCGAAAGATCGCCGCAAGGCCTATCCGGGCGGTTCAATGCGTAAAAAATGCCCGGCAAGGATCACGCCACCAGCTGGGTTGTTGCGGCAACGGGCCGGATCAGATGCTTTTTCTGGTTACGCAGACTGGTTACGCAGACTGGCGTCGGTTTTACGGCTGGAGGCTTCGGGAACTGGTGCCGTGGCGCCTGCCGGGCGGCGGGCATTCCCGATCGGTCGGCGCATGTGCTGAGAAAGTCGGCGGCGACCCGCCTAGCCGACGCGGGCTGCACGGAAGCTCAGATCAAAGGTGTGACGGGTCGCCAGACCTCGAAAGAGGTCGAGCGATACACCAAGGCCCGGGATCAGCGTCTGCTGGCGGAATCCGCCACCGCTCCAGGCATTCATCACGACGCATTCACCGCTGGCGTTGCGAGAGCTTCGTGGCGCTCAACTCGTAGTCCTGCGGAAGAGGGATGGCGTGTATCGCGCCGACCATGTCGGCACGGCGGACGATGTTCATCCATAGCCAAAGGCGATCCACGATCGCGCGGAAGTCGGGATTGGCAGGGCGCAGGTTGCTGGGGCCGACATCTCGTCTGAGCCAAGGGTATGTTGCAGCCGTATGAAGGGTATGCCCAACCCATCATAGTCATGAAGTTGATATTGACTATTATGTTCTGACCGTTTGAGTGCGTCCGTAAGATGCTGCGGTTGATGGGCGTAGGCCTGCTGGCAGGCCGTTTGCATGAGTCGATGTTTCGTCATGTTCTGCTGGCCGAGAAATAAAGCCGAATGTCGCTTGGATGCGTCTAGGCGCAGCCTGACTTTATGCTCGAGCGTCCGGCGCTGAGGCAGCGTGTCCAGATCGTGTTTATTCGAGTCAATTGTCCATATGCTTCGCCAGCGCGGGCATACGATGAGCCCGCCGCGCATGGCGGTTCTTCGCGCGCTGGTTGAGGCCGGTGTCCCGGTTGATGCTGAGCAGTTGTTCGAAAGCGCCAACCGTTTTCATGGTGTTTCCCGCGCGACTGTTTCGCGGACGCTGAGCTTTCTGCGTTCGGTTGGCTTGGCGGAACTCATGGGGTGCGATGCAGGTCGTGCCACCTATGGGATTGTCGTCGACGCCTATCAGGCGAAGCAGACCGAACCGCTCGGCTATCTGGAAGCTCGCTTTATTGCGCCGTCGGGCGAAGGGACGCCGTCCATTGAACCTTATGCGGCTATGTTGAGTGCTCGCGGGTATATGATGAATCCGGAGAGAGTGGCGATACTTCGCGCCTTTGTTCGTGCGGATGGTCCTGTGCATGCGGAGCAGTTGCTGGCGGAGACTCGTCGCCATTTCATGGTCTCTCGGGCGACTGTATCGCGCACGCTCAAGCTGCTGCATGAAGTGGGGATCGCCAAGCTCGCGGCGCGGGACAGAAAGCGTTGCTACTATAGCCTCGCTGGGGGCGCGCTGGGCATCGTTTTGGTGGATGAGGTGAACGGATCTGTTCGGCGCATTGAGGCGACGGGAGCTTTGAACGCGCTCCATCTGGTCTTGGCTCAGGAGGGATTTGCTCTGAGTGCGGGGATTGAAGTGCGCGTAAGGCCTTTACAGAGCGCTTGAGAGCCCTGGCTGGGTTAGCCGGCGGCTTTTTCCGATAATTGAGCGTGTGCTTGGCAGTTATTTGACAGGGCGCAGATCGTAATTGTTGGCGCCGAAAGCACGTTGTGAGGTCTGCAGGGACATCTTGGCCCAAATGTGAATGGTTCGCATTGACAATCTTAGATCTGCGATCCATTCGCATTCTTAATGCGACGCTCCGCCGCATGCGGCGTTTGCGCGCGTCTGAAATCAGGATCCATAATTGTGACGACCTCGAACCTATCGGCCGCCCGACGAGCCACGAGCGTTTCCAGCCTGGCGTTCGCCATGATCGGGGGGCTGGGCGTCGCGTCGGCTCAGGCGGCCGCCGCCTCGGGCGATGTGTCTGACCAGAACCGAACGGGGCAGGGCGCAACGTCGGTGCAGGACGTCGTCGTTACCGGCTTGCGTCGTCAGGAGCCGAAACAGACGGCGCCGCTGCGCGATACGCCGCGTTCGATCACGGTCATCCCCGAAGAGATCATCCAGGCGACGGGTTCGGATACGCTGGTCGATGCGCTGCGCACGGTGCCGGGCATCACCTTCGGGGCGGGCGAGGGCGGCAATCCGCTGGGCGACCGTCCGTTCCTGCGCGGCGCGGACACGCAGTCGTCCACCTTCGTCGATGGCGCGCGGGACATCGGCGCCCAGTCGCGCGAGGTGTTCAACATCGAGAGCATCGATGTGATCAAGGGCGCTTCGGGCGCCTATACGGGCCGGGGCGGGGCCGGAGGCGGCATCTACATCAACAACAAGACGGCGCGTCTGGGCAGTTTCATCGCCGGATCGGCCGGGCTCGGAACCGATTCTTATGGTCGCGCGACCCTGGACGCCAACTATCAGCTGTCCGAGACGGCGGCGGTGCGCCTGAACGCCATGGTGCATGACGCCGATGTCGCCGGTCGGGATGCGATCTACAACTCGCGCTGGGGCGTGGCGCCGACTTTGAGCCTGGGGCTGGGATCGCCGACGCGCGCCTATCTGAGCTATTATCACCTTGAGGCCGACGATCTGCCGGACTCGGGGATTCCCTACAACAACGCCGCCATCCGGCCCGGTTCGGTCAAGCCGGGAATGACGCCCACGCCGCCCGGCGACGGCAGTCCGTTCCGCGTTGATCGCAACACCTACTACGGCCTGGCCAACCGGGATTTCCGCAAGGAGAACGTCGACACCGGCACGATCCGGATCGAGCATGACCTCAGCCCGATCCTGCATCTGCGCAATACGACGCGGTATGGTGAAACCGGAATGGAATATGTCTGGACCCAGCCGGACGATTCCCATGGCAACGCGGCCTATGGCTATGTCTGGCGGCGCACGAACTCGCGGATTTCGGAGGCGACCAGCCTCATCAACCAGACCGATCTGTATGGAACGCTTCAGACCGGCGCCCTGCACCACAGCTTCGCCGTTGGGCTTGAGCTCTCGCGAGAGGAAAGCGAGACGGATTCCTACACCGTGACCAGCAATGGGGCGACGGTTGCATCCTATGAGTTCTGCGCCCTGCCGAACGCGGTGGACACCTACAACTGCACCAGCCTGAACAATCCCAACCCTCATGATCCCTGGGTCGGGACGATCACGCGCAACAACAATCCGGCAAACGCCAAGACGACGTCCAAGGCGCTCTATCTGTTCGACACCATTACGCTGAACCCTCAGTGGCAGATCAATCTGGGCCTGCGGTATGAACTGTATGACGCTGAAAACGTCACATCGCGCAATGCGACGACGCAGTTGCGCTCGACCTTCAAGCGCAGCGACGACCTGTTCAACTATCAGCTGGGCGTCGTCTACAAGCCGGTTGCGAACGCCTCGATCTACGCCAGCTACGCCACGTCCTATATTCCCGTGGGGGCGGCCATGGGCCAGGGCTCGGAATCCAACGGCCTGAGCAATCTTGATAACGCCGCCTTCGTGCCTGAAAAGAACGTGGCCTATGAGGTCGGCGGCAAGATGGACCT
The DNA here is from genome assembly GCF_039673845.1 of Brevundimonas diminuta. Classification (GTDB taxonomy): domain Bacteria; phylum Pseudomonadota; class Alphaproteobacteria; order Caulobacterales; family Caulobacteraceae; genus Brevundimonas; species Brevundimonas diminuta_E. The sequence goes on from NZ_JBDJMK010000015.1 coordinate 19,434, forward strand.
GATGGACGGCGCCCTGTCGCTGTCGGGCGCCCTGTTCCGCATGGAAACCGATAACGCCCGTATCATCCTGGCGGACGGAAAAGCCTATCAGGTCGGCGAGAAGGTCATCCAGGGCCTGGAACTGGGCGCGACCGGACAGGTCACGCCGCAGTGGTCGATCTTTGCAGGCTATACCTATATGGACTCTGAACTGGTCAAGGCGGGCGGCGCCGGCGCCAACTTCGGTCTGAATGACGGAATCCGCTTCCCCAATACGCCTGAGCACAGCGCTTCGGTGACGACGAACTATCAGGTGACGTCCAAGCTGAATCTGGGTCTTGGCGTCTATTACATGGGCAAGGTCTATGGGAACGCCTCAACCCTGACCGCGAACAGCGTCAAATGGGTTCCCGATTACACGCGCGTCGACGCCAATGCGACCTATGTGATCAATGATGCGCTGAACCTGCGCCTGAACGTGCAGAACCTGACGGATGAGTACTATTTCAGCCAGGCCTATCCGACGCACTTTGCGACGGTGGCGCCGGGCCGTTCGGCGACGCTGACGCTGAACTTCCGCTACTAGGGGCCATCCGGCTTCATGAGACGCCCCTCCGTTTGCAGCGGAGGGGCGTCTTTCGTTCAGAGACGACGATTATGAACCAGCCCGCTGCGCGCGACATAGATCATGCCCTGACCCTTCCGAATGATCAGGCCCTGTCGCAGTTTCAGGCCTGGGCGATGGCCGGGGTTCCTGAAGCGCAGCTTGTGCTGGGCCAGATGCTGCTGGATGGACGCGGCGCCGCAGCGGATGCACAGGCGGGCTTCAGATGGTTTCTGAAGGCGGCGCGCGCCGGTCATCCGATGGCGATGAACATGGTCGGCCGCTGCTATGAAAACGGCTGGGGCGTGAGCGCCGATCCTGCGATCGCGACGACATGGTTTCGCGGTGCGGCGGACAAGGGGCTGGACTGGGGAATGTACAACTATGCGACATCCCTCGCGCTGGGGCGTGGCGTCGCCGAGGATCGCCAGGCGGCGCTGGGCTGGCTGAGGCGTGCGACCGCGCTGGGGCACGCCAAGTCGATGAATCTTCTGGGCGGTTTTTATGAGGACGGCTGGGGCGTCGAGGCCGACCTCGCGCAGGCGCGCGCCCTATATCAGCAGGCAGCCGAGGGCGGCGATTTCCGGGGGTGGTTCAACCTGGGGCGCTTTCAGCGCGCTGAGGGAGATGCACAAGGCGCTGAAGTCAGCTTCCGCCGTGCGCGTCAGGACGCCACGCCAGCGTTTCGCGCGTCGATGGATGACTATCTGAGCGGTGTCGGGGCGGGGCTGCGCGACGGAACCTGACGTATACATTGCGGTCAGATTACAAAACGACCGGGGCCGTTGCCGGACCACTGAGGGCTGCTAGGAATTCAGGCGTCCGCGTTTGGGGGCGGACGATTCAGCCTTCTTGGCCTTTGTCATGCCTGCGTTCCTTCCTGTTCTGCAACTCGCTGATGAGCGCCGTCTGGCAGGCGTCATGATCAATGGCGCGTCTTGTGTGCGCATCTTGTCCGTCGCGTCCGTCGTCGGGGTTTTGATGCGGCGCTTTCCGACGTGATTTCCTCTGCCGAGGTTGTGGCCCTCATTGAAGGCGCAGGTCATGTCGTCGGTCCCGAGCATGAGGTCGTCCTGAAGGTCCTGCGCGAGGCCGATCGCCCGCTGGATGCGCAGGCGGTCTGGCTCAGGAGCAACGGCGGCGCGCGGCGTTTCGCCCGTTCGACCATTGCGCGCACCCTGCGGCTGCTGGAGGACATCGGCGCGGTCACGGCGCACAGGCGTGGTGCCCGGGACGTGTTCAGCCTTGCCGCCGAAGCGCCGCCTGCTGCGCCGCCGTCGCGCCGTCGTCTTGCTTCACAGGATGAGCGCGAAGCCTTCGCCGCGCTTGAGGCCTTCGCCGCCCGGCAGGGCAGGGTGGTGAACGAGACGCGCGCCGCCGTCTTCGACGTGCTGGCCGCCGCCGGTCAGGCCATGGACACGGACGCCGTCTGGAACGCCGTGTCGGAAAGAGGCGTCGGCGCCTCCTATTCGACCGTGACGCGCAGTCTGCGGCTGCTGGAGGAGCTCGGCGCCGTCGAGGTCAGCGCGCGACAGGGATCGCGTCGCCTGTTCCGGTTGCGCACCGTGCCGCGCGTCGTCTCCCTGGTCATGCCGCATGAGGCGCAGGTCTGCGAGGTTCCCGCCGACGCCCTGCTGGCGACCATCGAGCGTTTTCTGGCGGACAGGAATCTCGAACTGGCGGCGGGCATCTGTTTCAACGTTCGGCCCGCGGGCGGCGTCTGAAGAGGCGCGTCTGCGGGCGCGACGGACAGCCTGTGACAAATGTCGTTTTGATACTGAGAGTCTTTCTTATTAGCAGGCTCCACCTCGACGGCGTTATGCGATCCATTCTCAAGATCAATGCGGCGCGGTCTTTCAGGAACCGGAGCCTTCCCTTGTCCAGCCTTCTTCCGCCCATGTCCGCCGCCCTGTTGCTGGCGGTTCCGGGCGCCGCCCTCGCCCAGTCGCAGACGCCCTCATCGACGGCCGTGACGGAGGTGGACGAGGTCGAGGTGATTGGCCGCCGCGCCGGCGAACCCACCGGCCCGCAGTTCACGGCGCCGCTGCTGGATACGCCCAAGAGCGTCACCGTCATCAGCCGCGAACTGATCGAACAGCGCGGCGCCGCCTCGCTGGCCGATGTGCTGCGCACGACGCCGGGCATTTCGCTGGGCTTGGGCGAGGGCGGCACCCCGGTCGGCGACCGGCCGTTCATTCGCGGCTATGAGGCCAGCACCGATATCTTCATCGACGGCGTGCGCGATCTGGGCCGCTTCGCGCATGAAGCCTTCAACATCGAGCAGGTCGAAATCATCAAGGGACCGGGCTCGGCCTACAGCGGGCGCGGATCGACCGGCGGCAGCATCAACATGGTCAGCAAGCGTCCGCGCCCCGACAACTTCCTGTCAGGCTCGATCGGCGCGGGCACGGATCAGTACATGCGCGGCACGCTCGACATGAACCGGATGATTACGGACAGGTTCGCCGTGCGGCTGAACCTGATGAGCCACCATGCGGACACGCCTGGCCGCGATCACGTCAACGCCGAGCGTTATGGACTGGCGCCGTCGCTGGCCTATCGCCTGTCGGACAGCACCAGCATCCATCTGGGCTATTACATGCTGCGCGCCGACGATGTGCCGGATCTGGGCCACCCGTTCGCCATCGACGGCAGCGGCCAGCCGGTGAAGGTGCGCCGTGATAACTTCTATGGCGTGGTCGGCCGCGACGCCCGGCGCAACAACGCCGACATCGGCACCCTGACGCTGGAGCATGAGTTCCCCAACGGCTTCCAGCTGACCAATGTCTCCCGGCTGGCGGAATCCACCAGCCAGTACATCATGAGCCGTCCCACCATCCATGTGGCGTCGGGCATGGTGAACCGCGACGTGCGGACCGGCAATCGCCGCAGCGAGACCTGGGCCAACCAGACGGCGCTGCGCGGCGCCTTCAACGTTGCGGGCGTGCGCAACCAGTTCGTCGCGGGGCTGGACTTTGCGCAGGAGAAGCTGCTGACCGGCGACGTTCCGGCCAGCGCCCTGTTCGCCGTGGGGCGCACCGACCTGACCAAGCCGAACGCCAGCGATCCCGCCTATCGCGGCCCGACCCTGGCCGACTTCAGCGACGACTATGACGCCCTGAGCAACCGAACGCGGACCCAGGCGGCCTATGTGTTCAACACGATGGATCTGACCGACAAATGGTCGCTGAATCTGGGCCTGCGCTACGACGACTATGACGTGACCGATGGCTCGGTCTCCAACCGCTCCAAATTCTGGAACTATCAGGCGGGCCTCGTCTACAAGCCGCGCGAGAACGGCAGCATCTATCTGTCCTACGGCACCTCATCGAACCCGTCGGGCGAAACGGCAGGCCAGTCGGGCGGGGCGGACGGTTCGGCGGGCGGCGGCCTGGGCGGTTCGCGCCCGAACCTCGACCCGGAAGAGAACCGCAGCTTTGAACTGGGCACCAAGTGGGAGGTGCTGAACAACCGCCTGTCGCTGACCGCCGCCGTGTTCGAGGCGGAAAAGACGAACCAGCGCGCCACCGACCCCACGACCGGCGAAGTGGCCCTGATCGGCACAACCGCACGCGCGGTCTGGAACTGGGCTTCTCGGGCAATGTGACCGAGGCGTGGGCGATCTACGGCGGCTACACCTATCTCGATCCCAAGATGCTGGACGACGGGGCGGGCTCCAACGACGGCAAGCGGTTGAAGTTCATCGCCCAGAACAGCTTCAGCATCTGGAGCACTTATGAGATCCGCCGGTTCACCGTCGGGGGCGGGGCCACCTATATGTCGGATCGCTGGATGGATGACGCCAACTCTCTGGGCGTGCCTTCCTACTGGCGTTACGACCTGATGGGCAGCTATGCGATCGACGACAACGTCAACGTCCGGGTGAACATCCAGAACCTGACCGACGAGACCATCTATGAAGGCTCGCACGTCGGCCTGTTCGCCAATGTCGGGCCGGGGCGCTCCGGCTTTGTGACGCTGAACTTCAACTTCTGATCCCGTGACGCCCCCGGCCTTGCATCAAGGCCGGGGGTTTTCCTTTGAGCGGGCGGCACAGTCGTGCGAATGGATCGCAAGCTGGCGATGCCCAGCCATTTCCTTCCCTGCAGGAGAAGACAGCCATGCTGGCGCACATCCCCAATGTCCTGAGCCGGGAGCAGGTCCAGCAGTTCCGCGCCCTGATGGACGCCGCCGACTGGACGGACGGCAACCAGACCTCGGGCGCCCAGTCCGCCCTGGCCAAGAACAACACCCAACTGCCCGAAGGCTCGCCGCTGGCCAAGCAGTTGGGCGCCATCATTCTGGACGCCCTGGGCGCTTCGCCCGCCTTCGTCTCGGCGGCCCTGCCGCTCAAGGTCTTTCCGCCCCTGTTCAACCGCTATGAGGGCGAGCAGTCGTTCGGCCTGCATATCGACAACTCGATCCGCATCCTGCGCGGGACCGATTTCCGGATCCGCAGCGACCTGTCGTCCACCCTCTTCCTGTCCGATCCGGATGAGTATGACGGCGGCGAACTGGTCATTCAGGACACCTATGGCGAGCAGCGGATCAAACTGCCTGCCGGGGACCTGATCCTCTATCCGGCCTCCAGCGAGCATCTGGTCACGCCGGTCACGCGCGGCGCGCGGGTGGCCTCCTTCTTCTGGACGCAGAGCATGGTGCGCGACGATGGCGAGCGCGCGACCCTCTACAGCCTGGACACGGCCATTCAGGGGCTGGTTCCCGTGCTGGGCAACGACGACCCCAAGGTCATCAAGCTGACCGGCGTTTATCACAACCTGCTGCGGCGCTGGGCCGAGTGCTGAGTACGGGTATGGAGGCGGCGGCCGCAATGCTTGTTTGATAATCATTATCACTTGCGTTAGGAGGTCTGCACTCGCTGTTTCCGGACCCTCGCCATGCCGTCGCCCCTCCCGCTGTCCGAAGATGAGATCGGAGAGACGGACCGACGGCTGAAGGGTCTTGTGCGTCGCCGAGTCGGCCACCGCGAGGATTCAGAGGATATCGCCCAGGACAGCTGGCTGCGGCTGGCGTCTTCGGTGCGGGGCGAGGGGGCGCCGATCGTAAACGGTCCGGCCTATCTGTTTCGCATCGCCCGCAATCTGATCGTCGACCACCGACGGCGCGAGGCGGCCCGGCCGCCGGTCGATGGCGACGACGCCCTGTTGATGGCGGCCGATCCCAGGCCCGATCCCGAGCGCGCTTTGATCACCCGCAGCGAACTGGCGCGGATGGACCGCATCATCGCCGCCATGCCCGCCCGGCCGCGTGAAGTCTTTCGCCTGTCGCGGATCGAGGGGCTGTCCTTCGCCGAGATCGGCCGCCGGATGGGGCTGTCGCGCCAGACAGTGCATGAGCATATGGGCCGCGCCCTGCTGGCCATTCAGTTGGCGGCGGATACGGATTTCGACGCAGAGACCTGACAAAGGACGCGGTCTTTCGTCCCCCTTTGCAAGGGGGCGCCTGCACCGGCGCGCGAACCGCACGAGACGGATGTGAACCCAAGGCGAAGTCAGGCCCAGGCCGATCCGGCGACGGAGGCGGCGATCACATGGTTCGTGCGCCTGCACGACGACCCGGCCGACACCAGCCTGCGCGCCGATTTCGAGGCGTGGCGCGCGGCGGACCCGGCCCATGGCCGCGCCTATGACCGGCTGCAGCGCCTGTGGGGCGCCGCGGCGCATCTGCCCGCCCTGGCGACGGGCGGGGCGGCGAAAGGGCTGGGGCCGCTTCCGGATCGCCGGACCTTGCTGCGCGGGGCGGCCGGGCTGGGCGGAACGGCGGCCGTGGCCCTGATCGGCGGGCGTCTGGCCCTTGGGCCTCATCCTTTCGCGACCTATGCGACGCGGCCGGGCGAGACGCTGCGCGTGACGCTGGCGGACGGCTCGCGCGTCGAGCTTTCGACCCGGACAGCCGTGGACGTGGACTTCAGCGCCAGACGGCGGCGCCTGCGGCTGCTGGGCGGCGAGGCGTGGTTTCAGCCGTCGTCGGCGGACCTTCGTCCTTTCGTCGTGGAGGCGGCGGGCGGCCGGATCGAGGCCCCTGAGGGCGCCTTTGCAGCCGTGGTCGAGCCCGGCGTCGCCCGCGTCGGCGCGACGGCCGGGGCGGTGCGCGTCGCGCTGGGGCAGGCGAGCGCGGGACTGCAGGCCGGACAGGGTCTGTCCTACGGTCGGGCCGGGCTGTCGCCGGTTCGCGGACTGTCGCAGGACAGTCTGGCGTGGCGCGACGGGCGTCTGGTCTTCATTGATGCGCCGCTGCGGCATGTGGCGGCCGTGCTGGACCGCTGGACCGGCGGGCGCACCGTGATCCTGGATGAGGCGCTGGCGGCGCGGCGCGTGACCCTGATCACCCGCACGACCGAGGCCGCGCAGGGGCTGGAGCGTCTGGCGCAGGCGACGCCCATGCGCATCCGGCGCGGCGGCGATCTGTTCGCCGTTCTGACGCCAAATTGAAAATAAATCTCATTCTTACCTGACGAGGGGGCGATCCTGTCGTCTTTCTCACCGAGGGCGGGCGCCGACAGCCTGCCGGTTTATCCCGTGTGAGGGGCGTATGAAGACGAGATTGGGCGGCGGCCGGGCCTTGATGATGGCCGCCTTGATGGGCTCTACCGCACTGGCCGCCATGGCCGCCTCCGCCGATCCGGCGCGGGCGCAGGCGCAGGAAGCGGCCTTCGATATCGGGCCCCAGCCGTTGGGCGCCGCGCTGGCGGCCTACAGCCGGGCGACCGGGGTGAATGTGGTCTATGGCGGAACCATGCCGGGCGCCCGTTCGCCGGGCGCGGTCGGGCGGATGTCGTCGTCCGAGGGCCTGTCGCGCATACTGGCGGGCAGCGGCCTGACCTATCGCTTCACCGGCGCGCAGACCGTGCAGCTGGAGCCTGCGCCCCAACGTGCGGCGGGCGAGGGCGTGATCCAGCTGGGCGCCGTGCGGGTTGAGGGCGACAGTGGAAACGGCGGCGTGGTCGCTGGAAACGGGCGCGCAGCGGGCTGGGACGGCTCGGGCGGATCGGTCTATGTGACGCCGGGTTCGGTCAGCGTCATCACGCGGGACAAGCTGGAAGCCTATCCGGCGCAGGCCCCCGCCGACATGCTGCGCGGTGCGACGGGCATCATCTCGGGCGAGGCGCGCAGCAGCGGCGGCCTGGACGTCAACATCCGGGGGATGCAGGGGCAGGGCCGGGTGCCGGTGACGGTCGACGGCGCGATCAACGGAACGACCGTCTATCGCGGCTATCAGGGCACCAGCAACCGCAGCTTCATCGACCCTGATTTCATCAGCCACGTCGCCATCGAGAAGGGCCCGTCGATGGGCAACGCCATCGCAGGCGGGATCGGTGGCTCGGCGTCGACGACATCGTGCCTGCGGACGATGTCATGGCCGTGCGGGTGATGGCGTCGCTGAGCGGCAACAACACGACGCCGGGGTCGAACATGACCCGCAATATTCTGGAGCCGCTCAGCTTCTACGGCGACCCGCTGGCTGCGACGCGGCGGCGTGACCGGCCCGGCTTCTTCACGCCGGGCGGCGGCTCGACCAGTCTGGTGTTCGGGCGCCGGGGTGAGCGGATCGACCTGGTGGCGGGCTATTCCTATCGCAACACGGGCAACTATTTCGCGGGCGCGGGCGGCAAATATGCGCCCAAGCCGACGGGCGCGCCGTCGCCCTTCTGCGCCGCGGGCTCGAACGAGGCGGTGCTGCAGCAGCTGTGCGATCGCGCCGTCGCCTTCTATGGCGAGCACGGCCACACGCCGTTCGTCGCCGGCGAACAGGTCTACAACACCTCGAACGAGAGTGAATCGGTCTTGCTGAAGGCGGTGATCCGCCCGGCCGACGACCATCTGCTTGAGCTGGGCTATGGCGGCTATTGGAGCACCTTCGGAGAGAACTATCCCGGCACCCTGGTCAGCCCCACGGGCGCGGTGTTCCAGAACAGCGCCTTTTCAGAAACCTCTCTGGATCGCGTCACGGGCCGCTATCGCTGGAATCCCGCGAACGACCTCATTGATCTGAAGATCAACGGCTGGCTTTCCAAACTCGAGGAGAGCGCGCCGTCCTTCTATAACTCCGACCCGTCGCGTCGCTATGTAGACAGCTGGGGCGCAGACGCGGGCAACGCCTCAAGGCTGTCGACGCCCGCTGGCCTGTTCTCGGCCGATTACGGCGCCTCCTTCCTTCATGAAAAGGCCGGGCCGGTCGGCGACTGGTCGGCCGTCGTCTCCAACCCGCCGGGGCGTGAGGGTTCGCGCAGCGAATACAGCCTGTTCGCCGATACGGCGCTGGAGCCGACCGGCTGGCTGCGCCTGACCGCGGGCGCGCGCTACCAGAACTACACCCTGACGGACCGGCAGACGCGCCTGAACCAGACCGTTCAGCAGCGGCTTGAGCGCAGCGAGGACGCCTTCAACTGGTCGCTGGGCGCGACGGTGACGCCGATGGACGGGATGCAACTGTTCGCCACCTACAAGAAGGCGTCGCGCCTGCCGTCGCTGCTGGAGGCGACCACCAACTTCTTCATGGTGGCCAATCCGGACCTTCACAAGGAAACCGCCAGCAACTGGGAGGTCGGCGCCAACTACATCCGCTACGGCCTGCTGGCGGACGAGGACGAACTGGGCCTGAAGCTGGTCTGGTTCGACAATGAGATCGACGGCTACATCTCGCGCCGCTACCTGCTGCAGGAAGCCGCCATGCAGATGTACAATATCGACCGGGCGCAGTTCAGCGGTCTGGAAGGCAACATCAGCTATCGCAACGGCGGTTTGAGCGTGGACGCCGGGGCCACCTATTACGACAGCATCCGCTTCTGCCGTCCGGGCGAGAACTGCATCGCCAGTTCGCTGGCCTCGGATTACGCCACCAACTATATCCCGCCGACGTGGTCGGCCAATCTCTCGATCAGCCAGAAGTTCCTGAACGATCGCGCCACCCTGGGCGCCCGCCTGACCTATATGGGCGAGCGCGCCATCGAGGCTGAAAAGCCCTCGACCGGCTTCCTGCCCCTGATCAGCGCCGTCGAATGGCATCCCTATACGCTGGTGGATCTGACCGGCAGCGTGAAGGTGAACGACAGCCTGTCGCTGAACTGGAGCGTCGATAACCTGACCGACCGCTATTATACTGAGCCGATGAGCCTGGGCTTCATCCCGGCGCCGGGGCGGACCTTCCGCATCGGTCTGAGCCAGACGCTGGGCTCAGGCGGCGGGCTCTGGCTGGGCGACTGGTTCAGCGGCGCGCACGAGGCGGGCGCCGTCGACTGGACCGGCCCCTATGTCGGCATGGATTTCGGCTATGGCTCAGGCAACACCCAGGGCGATGTGACCGACAGCGCCGGAAAGGCGGCCGACGTCGAAAACGGCAGCCGCATCGATGAGAGCCTGCGCAACTTCGTCGGCGGCGCGCGCGCGGGCTATAATTATCAGTTCGCCAACAACATCGTCATCGGCGTCGGAAGCGATGTCACGACCGGCGATCTGGCGGCCTGGTCGGGCGTGCTCGTGTCGTCCACCTCGGGCGAAAGCAACAGCATCAAATCGCTGCGTGCGGCCAATATCCTGGAGTCGGACACGCGCTACAAATGGGACCGGCTCGTCACCCTGCAGGGCAAGCTGGGCTATGCGCTGGGACGGACCCTGGTGTACGGCACGGCAGGCGTCGGCTGGATGCGCGAAACGCAGTCGCGCAGCCAATACCGCTCCACCCCGCCGACAAGCCGGGCCGATTTCGGCATCAGCCCCTATGCGCCGGGCAATATCCCGCTCGAACACTATTTCACCGAGCAGGCTCGCCATATCCGCACCGGCGCCGTTCTGGGCGCGGGCGTCGAGCGCGCCATCGACGAGCGCTGGTCGCTGCGCGCCGAATACAACTACGCCCACTTCGGCCATGAGACGTTCGAGCATGAAGACGCCCGCGCGGGCGTGGGGCTGGCCTATAACTTCTCGGGCTTCGTGCGCGACCCGGTCACCGGCGAACGGGTGCGCGTCACCTCGTCGGGGCCGGGCACCGTCAACATCGTCGAAGGCCGCAAGGTCCGCTCGGACGCCGACCTGCACATGGTCCGCATCGGCCTCAGCTATCGTTTCTGAACCGCGGCGGAGCACAGGAGAGAAAGAACGGACCAGGTTTCCGATCTGCCGCGCGCCAAGCGGCTGAAAACCATGACACATGCCGTCCATGATCGACTGGACCAGTCGATCATGGAGGCTTCATCCTTCGATAGTCTGGAAGGCTATGCGCGTTTCGTGGGCGTGCAGTGGGTCTTCCACCGCGATATCGACGCGCTTTACGGGGATGCCGCGCTGGAGGCCCTGTTTCCGGGGCTGTCGGACGATCACGGCTAACCTGCCGGAAGGTCCCGCTGCGTTCTGAAGGGCCTTCACGGGCGCTCTGGACGCCATCGCGCTGACGCCCGAGGAAGACACGCGCGTCATTAAGGGCGCCGACGCAGCCTTTGCTCGGGCGCGGGCCAGTTGGCTCGCGTGAGCGATTGGCATTTGATCTCCTGCTCTACACCGCTCAATGGTCAGGCGACGTGCGCAACATGGGGCAGCAACACGTCCAGGGCTCCGCGATTCTAGTCTGGCAGGAGAAGACCAAGGCCTTTCTCGAATTGCCGATTCATCTACGTCTCAAGTCGTCGCTCGACACCGTTCCAGCGGGGCAAATGTTGTTCCTGATCACGCAGTCGCATGTTGGCTTTACGGCGGGGGTATTCGGCAACTGATTCCGGCGTGCGTGCAGACAGGTGGCATTTCTGATCGGTCGGCGCATGGGCTGAGAAAATCGGCAGCGACGCGGCTGGCCGATGCGGGCTGCACCGAGGTGCAGATCAAGGCTGTGACCGGCCACCAGACTTCAAAAGAGGTGGAGCGCTATACGAAGGCGCGGGATCAGCGGCTTCTGGCGCAGGACGCCTTCGCCACGATCGGCGGCACGCAACGCGAACAAACTTTGGCTAACCCAACAGGCAAGTTAGCCAAATCGAACGGTAACTAACTGAAAATAAGAGAAATTACGATGGTGGTGGCGGACAGAGAGGGATTCGAACCCTCGATAGAGTTGCCCCTATACACGCGTTCCAGGCGTGCGCCTTCAACCACTCGGCCACCTGTCCATTCCACCTGAGCCCGGATGCGTCCGGGGCGGAGCCGTCGGGAGCGGACCGACGGGAGGGGCTGATTAGAGCATGACGCCCCCATGGGCAAGCGCCCTTGAAGCCTCCATATAGGCGAAGACGCTGTTTTCGCGGAGTTCGCGCCATGTTGTTGAAGAAGAATGATGAACTGCCCACGTCCGAGACGGCTCTGCCGGGGCGGGCCGAGGCGCTGGCGACCGATGAGACGCACTTTGTGCTGGGCCATGCGCTGAAGGGGCCGCATCCCGCGGGGATGCAGACGGCCGTGTTCGGCATGGGCTGTTTCTGGGGCGTGGAGCGGGTGTTCTGGCAGTTGCCGGGCGTCTGGGTGACGTCGGCGGGCTATGCGGGCGGGATCACGCCCAATCCGACCTATGAGGAGGTCTGCTCGGGCCGCACCGGCCATACTGAGGTGGTGCAGGTGGTGTTTGATCCGACGGTGATCGCTTACGACGACCTGCTGAAGGCCTTCTGGGAGAACCACGACCCGACGCAGGGCATGCGTCAGGGCAACGATCAGGGCACGCAGTATCGCTCGGCCGTCTATACGCAGAATGATGAGCAGCAGGCGCAGGCGCTGGCGTCGCGCGACGCCTATCAGGCGGCGCTGAGCGCGGCGGGGCGCGGGGCCATTACGACCGAGATCGAACCGGCGGGGCCCTATTATTTCGCCGAGGATTACCATCAGGGCTATCTGGCCAAGAATCCGGCGGGCTATTGCGGCATCGGCGGGACGGGCGTGGTCTGCCCGATCGGTCTGGGCGTCGGGGCATGAGCGGGGGCGCCTGATGGATCGTGCGGGCGTAGGCAAGGTCTGCCTGGCTCTGCCGGGAACGACGATGGATCATCCGTTCGGGCCGTTTCATGACGCCTATAAGATCGGGGGCAAGATGTTCGCCCTGATCGGGGCCGAGGGCGGGCTGTCGTTCAAGGTATCCGACATCGCCTATGCGGTGCTGACCGAAGAGGGGCGGGCGGCGCCGGCGCCCTATCTGGCGCGGGCGAAGTGGGTGCATCTGGCCGATCCGGGCGACTGGCCGGATGAGGAACTGGCGGACCATCTGAAGTCGGCCCACGCCCTGATCGCCGCCAGGCTGACGAAGAAGGCGCGGGCCGAACTGGGGCTTGTCATCCCCATCTGAGGGGGAGGGGGATCGACGGCGAAGCCGACGAGACGCAAGAGGTGGAGGGGTTCTGCTGTTGCAAAACCCCTCCACCACTTCGTGGTCCCCCTCCCCACAAAGTGGGGAGGAGAGGGAGGCGCTATTTCGCCTTCTGTTCGGCGATCCAGCGATCCATGCGGGCGTCCAGCAGGGCCAGCGGCAGGGCGCCGTCGACCAGCAGGGCGTCGTGGAAGGTCCGCACGTCGAAGCGGTCGCCCAGTTCGCGCTCGGCCTTCTGGCGGATTTCGCGCAGGCGAATCTCGCCGATCTTATAGGCCGTGGCCTGACCGGGGTCGCCGATGTAGCGCTGTAGTTCGGTCTCGATGTTGTGCGGCGACAGGGCGGAGTTGTCGCGGAAGCAGGCGCGGGCCTGTTCCTCGCTCCAGCCCAGCCAGTGCAGGCCGGTGTCGGCCACCAGACGACAGGCGCGCCACATCTCGTAACTCAGGCGGCCGAACCGCTCATAGGGCGTGCGGTAGATGCCCATTTCCTCGCCCAGAAACTCTGAATACAGGCCCCAGCCTTCGCTGAAGGCGGTGACCGAGGCGTCGCGGCGGTAATAGGGCTGGTCGGCGGCTTCCTGTTGCAGGGCGATCTGCAGGTGGTGGCCCGGCACCGCCTCATGCACCGTCAGGGCGGGCAGTTCATACAGGGGCCGCTGGTCCAGCTTGCCCGTGTTGACGATATAGCCCCCGGCCACGCCCGTCGCCATCGAGCCTGAGTTGTAGCGGCCGGTGGTGTAGGTTTCCTCCATCTCGATCGGCACCGGGCGCACGCCATAGGTCAGGCGCGGCAGGGTGGCGAACAGCGACGGCAGGCGATCGTCCGAGCGTTTGGCGATTTCGGACGCCTTCTCCAGCAGTTCCTCGCGCGTCTTGGCGTAGAATTGCGGGTCGGTGCGCAGGAAGGTCAGGAAGCCGGCGAAGTCGCCGGTCCAGCCGGCGGCGCGCATTTCCGTCTCCATGCGGGCGCGGATGCGGGCGACTTCTTCAACGCCGATCTGATGCACCTGATCGGGCGTCAGGTCGGTGGTGGTGTGGCTGCGGACCAGGAAGGCGTACAGGTCGCGGCCGCCGGGGCGGTGGACCAGGCCCGGCTCCTGCGGGGCTTTCGGCGCGTATTCGTCGCGCAGCAGGTCGCGCCAGGCGGTGCGGCGGGCGGTGATCGGCCCCTCGACGATGGCGCGGGCGCGGGCGCGGAACTGTTCCTGCTGGGCGGCGGGGATGGTGGCGGGCAGGGCGTTGAACGGACGCAGCAGGACATCGCCCGCCTCGCCGGGTTTCAGGTCGCGCTCGGCCTGGGCCAGGGCGCTGTCGACGACCGAACGGGCCTGGATCAGGCCGGTCTCAAGCCCGCGCCGGGTGTTGGCGATCCCGGCGTCGTAATAGGCGGGCGCGGCCTCAAGACGCTTCAGCCAGGCCTCGGCGTCGGCGGCCGTGGCGATGCGGGTGGCGGGCGCCACATAGGCCAGCATCTGGCCGGGGCCGCCTTCGGAATCAAAGGCCAGACGCGACGGGTCCAGCTCGATCCGCTCCAGCTCGCGGCCGATCAGATAGCCGACGAAGGCGTGGTTCAGGCGGTGGCCTTCATCCAGCGCGGCCGGGTCGATGGCGTCCAGCCGGGCCTTCAGGGCGTTCAGCGGCGCACGACGGGCCAGTTCGCCTGCGCGGCTGGCGTCGGGCAGGCGCGACAGGGCGGCGCGGTCGCCGTCCATGCCCGAGCCGATGGGGTCCGCCTGACGCAGATAGGCTTCATAGTCGACCAGCAGGGCGTCCAGCGCGGCGGCGGACGGCGACTGGGCCTGAACGACGGCGGCCTGCGCGGGCGGCGCGCCTGCGGCCGCAAGGCCCGACAAGCCGAGACCGGCGGCGAAAAGAAGATGACGCATGGCAGAAGCCCTCCCGAATACAGCGGGGGAGGGGAGCGGACGGGGCCGCTGCGGTCAAGCCTTCAACGGCACAGGTCGAGGAAACGCGCGGCGCGTTTTTCCGAGCCGGGCTGGGCGGCCATGGTCAGGCGCTGGTCGCCCTGCAGCACCGCCAGCCAACCGAGGCTGCGGAAGCGTTGGAACACCGGGTCGGCGCTGGGCGCGGTGGCGACCAGATAGGCGCCGTCGTGCATGTCGGCCTCTTCGACGCGGGCCGGATAGGTTTCGACGGTGCCGCCCGATTCCACGGTGATGGCGCGGGCGGGCGTCCGGTCGGCGATCAGGGACAGGGCGACCTTGCCCGACCCCTTGGTGCACATGAGGCTGAGAGGCACGTCGTCCGACTCGGCCATGCCGTAGGACAGGCGCGGCTCGTCCGGGTCATCGTTCAGGAACCAGTCGTAGCCGGCGACGGGGCGCGGCGATGCGGCGCCGCTCGCCGTCAGGGCGGCGTGCGGGGCGTTTGTCGGGGCGCAGGCGCTGAGGGCGACCATGCAGGCGACGGCCGCAGCAGAGGCCGCCAGCGCGGCGGGCCGGGGAAAGGGGCGCATGGGGGTTCTCATCCGGTGCACAGTTCGGCGAAACGGCGCAGCTTGGGCAGATTCGCCCGATCAATCTCGACCGACGGCGTCTGGTCGCCGATGGCCAGCGTCAGCCGTCCCGTGGCCAGAAAGGCGGCGAAGACCGGGTGGTCGGCGCGCAGGGCCGTCTCCAGCCGCCCGCGCCTCGCGCGCGTCTCCACCTCGGCCGAGGCGGCGCCGGAACGGACGGCGGCGAAGCCGTCGGCGCCCGGCGATTCATGCAGGGTCAGGCGGGCGATGCTGGACCCCGGCGTGCACTCCAGCGTGGTGCGCAGGCGCGGCGTGTCGGGAATCTCATTGGCCAGCACCAGAGGGCCGTCGCCGCTGTAGAGGGTCCAGGTCCAGCCTTCGGACGGGCGCCGGGGCGCGGCCGGACCGGGTGTAGACTGTGCGCCCTGCGGTCGTTCGACCGGAGCCTGCGCCCCGTCCTGAGGCGCCGCCTGAACGACCAGGGCGAACATCGCGGCCTGGGCCAGGCCAAGCATTGAGGTCATGTTTCAGCCCCCGCTGATGAAGACGGTCGGACTGTGATCAGGCCCGCCCCGAAGCGCAATAGCCAAGAAAGCCCTGAATCAGCCGCTGCTCGTCGCGGGTGGCGGTCAGGCGGCGCTCGCCCGCCTCGGTCAGGACCGGCATCCGGCCGTCGCGGGCCAGACCGGTCAGGGCGGCGTCGTCCAGCGACAGACGGGCCTCAAAGGCTTCGCCGCCCGACAGGGGATCGACGGGATCGGGGGCCAGCGACGCCTGTTGCAGGGTCGCGCTGCGCGGCTGGATATCGCCATAGACGACAGCGGCGCCTTCGCCCGGCATGCAGGTCAGCATCAGGGCCAGATGGTCCGAATCCGGCGCGCCATAGGCAAGCTTGGCCAGCGGGCCTTCGCGCAGAACGTGCCAGCCCGCAGCCTGCGCCTCGGCCGGTTGCGGGGCGCGCGTCATGGCCTGACCCGCGACGGCGGCCAGGGCCAGGACGGCCAGAACAGGAAAGGCGGCGTTCCGCATGAAAGACAACTCGCGTTCGACGGATCAAACGCGGGTCGCCTGTTAACGGTTCACGGCTCAGCTGGACGGCGCGCGATTCCGTGATGCGGCGATACCGGAATCACACGGTTTGTTGAACGCGGGTCAGAAGGGGCTGAAGCGCTCGACCAGCGATTGACCGGCGGGGGCGGCCTGCATCCGGCTGATGTCGCCGCGCCCGCCATAGCTGATGCGCGCCTCGGCGATCTGGCTGTGGCGGATGGTGTTGGCGCTGGAGATGTCTTCGGGCCGCACGATGCCCGCCACGGTCAGCTCGCGCACCTCGCGGTTGGTGCGCACTTCCTGCCGCCCCTGGATGACCATGTTGCCGTTGGGCATGACGGCGGTGACGACGGCGGCGACGGTGACGTTCACCCGCTCCGAGCGGTTCACGCTGCCCGAGCCGTTAGCGTTCACGGCCCCTTCCATGCCGACCATCTTGGACGGGTCGAAGCCGCCGGGGAAGGCGCGGCCCAGGCTGTTCTCCAGCCCGAAGAAGTTGTTCACCCCGGTCGAGGCGCTGTTGGTGCGGTTGCGCTGGGTGGTGTTCTGGGTCTGGGCGCGGTCGTTGATGTCGATGGAGACGGTCAGGATGTCGCCGACGCGGCGCGCCCGCTGGTCGCCGAAGAAGCTGCGCGCGCCGGTGCGCCACAGGCTGTTGGCGCTGGCTGCGGTCGGTTCGGGCAGATAGGCCTGCTCGATCGGGGTCAGGGCGGCCGGATAGCCGATGGGCGCCAGCTGCGGCCCTTTCACCGCCTCGATGGCGGTGGAGCAGGCGGTCAGGCCGAAGGCGGTCAGCGAGAGGGCGGCGACGAGGGGCAGGGTGCGCATGATGGTTTCCTCGCTCAACGGGCGGCGAACTGTTGCGGGTTCTGGCGGGCGATGCGGGCGGCGGGACCGGCGACGGCCCGGCCGGGGGCTACGGCCACGGCGTCGATGGTGCGGTTGGACTGGACGTTCAGGATCGGCACGGCCTCGCCCGCCGAGGCGTTGCGGGTCGCCTTGCCGGTGACGGTCAGCTCGACCCCGTCGTTGATATAGGCGACCTCGACCATGTCGTTGCGGGCGATGACCTGAGGCGAGGCCAGGTCGCGCTGGGCCACCGGCGATCCGGCGCGCAGGGCGCGCTTGGCCTGAAGTCCGATGACGGCCTCGGCGTCCTGGGGGGCGCCTGCGGGGGCCAGATGCGACTGGACCCGCGACCAGATGACGTCCTCGGGCTGGACCACTTCGCCGGCGGCCAGACTGCGGGCGTAGGTCAGGACCTCAACGCCCGCGGCTGCGCTGGCGCCGACGCTGGCGGCGGCGGGGCGGGCCGAGGCCTCGGCCGGAAGGGCGGCGCCGCCCTCGCGCACGACGATGCGACGCAGGCCCGCCGGATTGCTCCACTCCAGCCCGGCGCGGCGCGCGGCCAGCTGAACCTGAGACGCCTCCAGCACGGCGGTCGCCCCGACGCGGCGGCCGACCACGACGTTGGCCGCAGCCCCCGCGTCATCGAACAGTTCGCCCAGGGTGATGCGGCCGTCATCGTCGACCGGATCGGGCAGCAGATTGACCGGCCCCGCGACCGCAGGGGCGGCGAAGGCGGCGACGGCGGCGGCGAGGATCAGTGCGCGCTTCATGGCTTAAGGCCTTTCCCTAGCTCTTCAACTGGGTCGAGACGGACAGCATTTCGTCGGCGGTGGTGATGACCTTGGAGTTCATCTCATAGGCGCGCTGGGCCACGATCAGGGCGGTGATCTCGCTGACCGCGTCCACGTTCGACGCCTCCGTATAGTGTTGCAGCAGGGTGCCGTAGCCGACCTCGCCCGGCGCCCCGACCGTGGCCGGACCCGAGGCCGCCGTCTCCAGCAGCAGATTGTCGCCGATGGCTTCCAGCCCTGCCTCATTGAAGAAGGTGGCCAGTTCCAGCTGGCCCACGACCTGCGGTTCGGGCTGCCCCTCGGTCTTCACCTGAACCTGACCGGACTTGGAGATGGTGACGTCGACCATGTCCTGCGGAATGGCGATGGCGGGTTCGACCGCATAGCCGTCGTCCGTCACCAGCTGGCCTTCGCCGTTGACGGTGAAGTTGCCCGCGCGGGTATAGGCCAACTCGCCCGAGGGCAGGGTGATCTGGAAGTAGCCTTTGCCCTGAATGGCCAGGTCGTAGATGTTGCCGGTGCGGTTGGGGCTGCCCTGGTCGGTGATGCGATAGACGCTGCCCGCCTTGACGCCCGAGCCGATCTGGATGCCGGTCGGCACGACGGTGCCCTGCGTCGAGGACTGTGCGCCCATGCGTTCGACGTTCTGGTACAGCAGGTCCTGGAACTCGGCCCGCTGACGCTTGAAGCCGACCGTGTTCATGTTGGCGATGTTGTTGGAGATGACCTCCACGTTCAACTGCTGGGCGGCCATGCCGGTGGCGGCGGTGCGAAGCGCGCGCATGTCTCAGCTCTCCCTTACGAAACCCGGCCCAGCCGCTCGACGGAGCGGCGTGACAGGTCGTTGGCGTTTTCGATCATCTTGGTGACGCGCTCATAGGCGCGGCTGATCTCGATGAGGTTGGTGATTTCCACGAGGGTGTTGACGTTCGACCCTTCCAGCATCCCCTGACGGATCTGGGCGTCGGTCGCGTCCAGCGGCTGGGCGTTGGAGGCGTTGCGGTAAAGGCCGTCGCCGGACTTCTGCAGCGCCGACAGGGCGTCGAAGCGCACCACGGTCAGGCGGCCGACCGGCTGGCCTTCCTGGCTGATGGTGCCGTCGTGGGCGACGCTGGCAGGGCCGCGCTGCGGGTCCAGAACGATCTCGGCGCCGTCGGCCAGCACCGGCAGGCCCTGCTTGGTCGTCAGGCGGCCTTCGGGATCGGTGACGAAGGCGCCGTCGCGGGTATAGGCGGGGCCGCCCGGCGTCTGCACGGTGAAGAAGGCGCCTTCGCCCTCGATGGCGAAATCCAGGTCGCGGCCGGTCTGCTTCAGCGAGCCTTGTCCGAAATCGCGGCCCACGCCCTTGTCCAGCACGAAGCTGGCCGAGGGACGGATGTTGTCGTTGCGGGCGCGCTGGCCGACCTCGGTCCCGACCATCAGCTGCTCGACCTTGAAGCCGGTGGTGTCGGCGTTGGCGACGTTATTGGCCACGATGTCCAGCTCGCGGCGAAGCGTCATCTGGCGCGACAGTCCGATATAGGCGGCGTTTTCCACGGGCAGGCTCCTTTCGCCGTCTTGCGTCGCAACGGCCGTGCCAACAGGGTTAACGCCCGTGGAATGGGGGTTTGAACGGTTTTCGACGGTTCGGCGCCCGGCAGGATTTGCCGATCGTAAACGCCTCATTAACCAAAACTGGCCCACACCCGGCAGGGTAAGGATCGGGGCGGCCTGCGGATGCTGAAACTCAAGCTGGGCAAGAAGAAGAGCGAAGCGCCCACGGGCGACGACGCGAACCTGCCCGCCGCGAGCGAGGCTGCTCCCGGCGCCGAGGGCGAAGGCGACGCCGCCGAGGCTCCGGCCAAAAAGAAGATCCCTCTGCTGTTCATCATCATCCCGGCGGCGCTGGTCGTGCTGGGCGGGGGCGGGGCGACCGCCTTCCTGATGATGAAGCCCAAGCCCGCCGAGGCGTCGGGCGGCCACGCGGCCCCGGCCAAGGACGAGAAGAAGGCCAAGAAGGAAGGCGGCGGTCACGGCGGCGGCAAGGAGGGCGAGGCGGCCCCCGGCGCGGGCAAGATCGCGGCCGGTCCGGACGGCGTGACCTTCTACACCCTGCCCGACATGATCGTGAACATTCAGTCGGCGGACGGGCGCCCGACCTATCTGAAGCTGCGCCTGACGCTGGAGATGAAGGACGCTTCGGTGGCCTCGCACCTTGAGGCCGAGGCGCCGCGGATGCAGGACATGTTCCAGAGCTTCCTGCGCGAACTGCGGCCCGAGGATCTGGCCGGTTCGGCCGGGTCGTATCAGCTGCGCGCCGAAATCCTGCGCCGGGTCAATCTGATCGCGGCGCCGGGCAAGGTGGACGCCGTGCTGATCGAAGAAATGCTGGTGCAGTAGTCATGACTGACGCGCTGGCGCCCGAGAACGAACTGGACCCCTTCGGCGGCGACGCCGATCTGGGGGCTGATCTGGGCGCGGCCCTGTCCGAACGGGTGCTGAATCAGGACGAGATCGACAGCCTGCTGGGCTTCGACATGGGCGGCGGCGCCGATGATGAGCGCAGCGGCATCCGCGCCATCATCAACTCGGCCCTGGTGTCCTATGAGCGTCTGCCGATGCTCGAGATCGTCTTCGACCGCCTTGTGCGGCTGATGACGACGTCCTTGCGCAACTTCACCTCCGACAACGTCGAGGTCAGCCTCGACACCATCAGCTCGATCCGTTTCGGCGACTATCTGAACTCCATCCCCCTGCCGGCCATTCTGGCGGTGTTCCGGGCCGAGGAGCTGGACAACTACGGCCTGCTGACGGTTGATTCCAACCTGATCTATTCGATCGTCGACGTGCTGCTGGGCGGACGTCGCGGCACGGCGGCCCTGCGGATCGAGGGGCGGCCCTACACCACCATCGAGCGGGTGCTGGTGCAGCGCATGGTCGAGGTCATCCTGAACGATGCGCGTCAGGCGTTCGAGCCGCTGACCCCCGTCCACTTCAATCTGGACCGGCTGGAGACGAACCCGCGCTTCGCCGCCATCGCGCGCCCGGCCAATGCCGCCATTCTGGTCAAGCTGCGCATCGACATGGAAGATCGCGGCGGTCGGGTCGAACTGCTGCTGCCCTATTCGACGCTGGAGCCGATCCGCAAGATGCTGCTGCAGCAGTTCATGGGCGAGAAGTTCGGCCGCGACAACATCTGGGAAGGCCACCTGGCCACCGAACTCTGGACCACGGAAACCGAGGTGCGCTGCGTGCTGGACGAGCAGCAGATGCCCCTGTCCAGGGTGCTGGACCTGAAGGTCGGCGACACCCTGATGCTGAACGTCACGCCTGAATCCGACGTCTCGGTGCGGGCGGGCTCCATCGCCCTGACGACCGGCAAGATGGGCCGCAAGGGCCAGCACATCGCCGTCCGCGTCGAAGGCCCCATCAGCACCGACGCCGCCGCCCGCCTCGCCAGGGAGAACAGCTGACATGACCGGCATCATCCTCGACTCCATCCTCATGCTGCTGCTGGTCGCGGCCATCGGCTACGGCATCAAGCTGGAGCGCAAGCTGAAGACGCTGCGTGAGGGCCAGCTGGCCTTCGCCGCCGCCGTGACCGAGCTGAACAGCGCCGCCGGACGCGCCGAACAGGCGCTGGCCACCCTGCGCGCCTCGGGGCAGGAGACGGACCTGCTGCACGACCGCATCATCAAGGCCCGTGCGGTGAAACAGGAGCTGGAGGTGCTGATCGCCCGCGCTCCCGCCCGCCCGGCCGACAGCCGCATCGAAACGCGCGAAGACGAGCGCCGCGCCGCCGCCCGCGCCCCGGTCGAGACGGACATGGCGGTCGAGCCTGAACCCGTCCGCACCTCTTCGGTCGCCCCCCTGCTGGACGATGAAGCCCGCGCGCGTCGCATGGCTTCGCTGATGGAGCGCATCGAAGGCGCCCGCGCGGTCATGAAGGCGCCGTCGCCCAAGCCTGCGCCCGCGCCGGAACGCGCTTCGCCGGTGATGCAGGCTCTGGCCGCTAACCATGCTGCGCAACAGAGCCTAAACCGCGCCCGCCGTAGTCTGGACGACGACCTGTTCGCTGCTTGATGTTTTTAAGCGCCCCTATGCCTGACGCGCGGCGTCAGGCGACTTGAGGGGGCGAAGTGTTTTCCTGCCCGGCGCCTGGCGCCAAACCGTTCGCTGAGTTTGACCGATGAGCAAGCTGCCCCGCCTTCTGCCCCTGATCGCCATCGCCATCGGCGGCGTCGTGGCCGTGCGCGCTGCGGGCGTGGCGCCGGACCTTTTTCAGGGCGCGACCGCATGGGCGCAGGAAGCCGCCGTCAAGGAAGGCGAGGGGGCCAAGCCTGAGCCCAGACCCGCCGCCGTCTGCGCCCTGACGCCGGAACAACTGGCCCAGCAGGCGGGCATTTCTCCGGCTGAACTGCGCATCATCCAGTCCCTGTCCAAGCGCCGCGACGCGCTGGACGCCCGCGACGCCGACTTCGCCACCACCCTGCCGCTGATGGTCGCCGCCGAGCAGAAGCTGGACGCCAAGCTGCAGGCGCTGGAGGCGCTGAAGGGCGAAATCGGCGCCCTGGTCGGTCAGGTCGACGAGAAGGAAAAGGCCGAGGCCGATCGTCTGGTCGCCGTCTATTCCGCCATGCGGCCCAAGGAGGCGGCGGCCGTTTTCGCCACTCTGGACGACAGCGTGCGCCTGCCGGTCGCCTCGGCCATGCGCCCCCGCACGCTGGCCGCCATCATGGCCCAGATGCAGCCCGCCGCCGCCCGCGAACTGACCGAAAAACTGGCCAAACGCTTCCAGGCCCAGCAATACGCCGCCCGCGCCGCCGCCGTGGCCTCGCCTTCGGCCGAGGCGGCGCCCGCGCCGACGCCCGCCGCCCAACCGGCCGCCGCTCCTGCGCCCGCCCCGGCCCGCGCCGCCCAGGCGACGGCTCCGCGCCGCGCCCCGACCCCCGCCGCGCGCCCTGCGGCCCAGCCCGCCGCCAAGGCGCCGACGGCGACTGCTGAAAGCGGCCCGCGCCCCTATGCGGCGGCGACGACGGGCGCTGCGGCTGCGCCGCGCCAGTCGGTGCAATAGGCGACGGTTGTCGCATCGGCCTTGCGCGGCTATTCAGCCCGCTTCGATTTTTCGCGAGACCTTCTTATGTCCGACGCCCTGCCTGACCGCCTTTCGGTCGATCCCGACAGCCCCTTCCACGACGCCGAACTGCTGGCGCGCGGCGTGGGCATCCGCTTCAAGGGCGAGGAAAAGACCAACGTCGAGGAATATTGCGTCTCGGAAGGCTGGGTCCGTCTGGCCGTCGGCAACCGCGTCGACCGTCGCGGCAAGGCCCTGACCGTCAAGCTGCAAGGCCTGGTCGAGCCCTTCATCAAGGGCGAGTGATTTCCGCCTGGCGGCGAAGCTGAGGCTTTCGGTCGCAGTCTTCGCCCGCTAGGGTCCGCGCCTGTCATTGAGTCTGGGAGGCGCTCTTGTCGTTCAATATCCGTCTGATGGCCGCCAGCGCTGTGGCGCTCGGCCTTGTCGCTACGCCGGTCATGGCGCAGGACGCCCGCACCATCCGTGCCGCCGAACAGGTGCGCGATCAGGCGCTTAAGGGCAATATCGCCCTCGACTACGTCACCCAGATCACCACCCGCTTCGGCCCGCGTCCGGCGGGTTCGCGCGCCGAGCAGGAGGCCGCCGCCTGGGCCGCGGACTATATGCGCGCCCACGGGTTCCAGAACGTCCGCATCGAGCAGTTCCCCCTGATCGGCTGGGAGCGGGGCGAGGAAAGCGCCGAGATTCTGGGCGCCCGTCCGCAGAAGCTGGTCGTGGCGGCGCTGGGCCACTCCATCCCCACGCCCGCTCAGGGCATTGAGGCCGAAATCGTCTTCTTCGACGGTCTGGACGCCCTGCTGGCCGCGCCCGCCGGGTCGCTGAACGGCAAGATCGCCCTGGTCGACGGCGGCCAGATGGTGCGGATGCAGGACGGCTCGGGTTATGGCCCGCTGTCGCGTCTGCGCGGCATGGGGCCGGTCGAGGCCGCCAAGCGCGGCGCCGTGGCCTTCGTCATGCGCTCGGCCGGGTCGGACGAACACCGGATGCCGCACACCGGCACCACCCGCTATGTCGAGGGCAAGGTGCCGCTGCCCGCCTTTGCGCTCAGCGCGCCGGACGCCGATCAGGTGGCCCGTCTGGTCGGCATGGGCGAGACGGTGCGCCTGCGCCTGAAGTCCACCGCCCACACCTATGAGACGACCAGCCAGAACGTCATCGGCGATGTCGTCGGCGCCTCGCGCCCGAACGAGATCATCGTGCTGGGCTCGCACATGGACAGCTGGGATCTGGGCACCGGCGCCATCGACGACGCGGCGGGCGGCGCCATCACCCTGGCGGCGGCCAAGCTGATCGCCGAACAGGGCCGCCCGGCCCGCACCGTGCGCGTGGTCCTTTATGGCTCTGAAGAGGTCGCACAGCCGACCGACCACGGCAACGGCGGCGGCGCCTATGTGCGCGGCGTCGGCGCGGCGGTCGAACAGCATATCATCGCCGGCGAGAGCGACTTCGGCGCCGACCGCATCTATGCGCTGGGCCTGCCGCCCGGATCGCAGGGGACGGACTTCGCCCGCATCGCCGAGCGCGTCCTGCGTCCGCTGGGCGTCCTGCCGGGCGAGCCGGAACTGTATGGCGGCGTCGACATCGGCCCGCTGGCCAAGGTCGGGGTGCCTGTGTTCGGCCTGCGTCAGGACGGCACGCGCTATTTCGACCTGCACCACACCGCTGACGATACGCTGGACAAGATCGACCCGGCTCAGATGACCCAGAATGTCGCCGCCTGGGCGGCTCTGGTGCGCCTGATCGCCGATTCAGATGTAGACTTCCGGGCCGCCCGTGCGGCACAGGAGGCGAAGCGCTGAGGTGCGCGCTGCGAGCGTGGCGGAACTGGTAGACGCAAGCGACTTAAAATCGCTCGACTTCGGTCGTGCGGGTTCGATTCCCGCCGCTCGCACCATCATCGGCCGGTTCTGATCCGGTCATCCCCCGAGGGCTGTCGGCCCTTGAGGCGGCTTCAGCGCCTGCGTTTCCGAACGCAGGCGTTTTGTCGTTTCGGGCCATGCGTCGTCGGGCGTTGAGGGCGGTTCGCGCATGGCGCGATATGTGATGACGATGAATGCAGTTTTTAGCGCCTGCCCATTTCTTTGTCTGAAATGAGAAAGCCTTGCCTATGCAGTATAGGTCAGTTTCAGACGGTCTTCAGTTCATTTTGTTTTTGTGTCAGTTCGTCGTTGGCAGTCTTCGGTTGAATCTCTGAAGGTTGGCGAGATTCGGCCTGATTTCTGTCAAGTCTGTCGCGGTGCACAAAAACTTTATCTCAGCCTTGCCGTTGATGTATTAGGCTGCGTCTTCGTGGCTTGAGGGGTTGAGCCGCTGGCGCGTTCGACGCGCCGTTCATTGCGCCGGGCGTTTCTGTCGGGCGCGTACGCAACCGTGACATCCCGTCTGCCTGCGCCCTGCGGCGCGGCGGCGTCTTTGCGGCTGCGCGGATGGCGGGCCGGGGGCTCGCCTGATGGCAAGAAGAGACAGGAGCGCAGGCGCGCGTGGACGACGTACAACTTCAACAATTGGGCGGGCCGCTGACGATCGGCCTGCTGGTGCTGTTTTTCGGCCTGACCATGCTGATCTCGCTGCGGATCAGTCGACGCAAGGAAAACGCCGACGCCTATATGACCGCCGGGAACGGCATCGGTCTGGGCGTCTCGGCCGCCTCGATGACGGCGACCTGGATCTGGGCGGCGTCGATGTATGCGTCCGCCACCTCGGGCTATGTCTACGGCATATCGGGGCCGATCCACTATGGGCTGTGGGGGGCGCTGATGATCCTGTTCATCTACCCCTACGGCCGCCGCATCCGCGCCGTGGCGCCGCGCGCCCATACGCTGGCCGAGGTCATGTACGCCCGGCACGGCCGCTCCAGCCAGCTGATGCTGGCGGGCTCCAATGTTCTGGGCAGCGTCATCAGCCTGACGTCCAACTTCATCGCCGGGGGCGCCCTGATCTCCATGCTGTCGCCGTTCAGCTTCAGCCAGGGCATCGTCGTCATCGCGGGCGGGGTGCTGCTGTATACGCTGTGGTCGGGGTTCCGGGCCTCGGTGCTGACCGACTTCATCCAGGTGTGCGCCATGCTGGGCGCCGTGGTGGTGGTCATTCCGGCCATCTTCTTCGCCATGGGCGGACCCAGCGTCTTTGTCGAGGGCGCGTCCAATCTGACGCCGCAGCAGACCAGCTTCTTCTCGTCCGACGCCTTTCTGAATCAGGGAGCGCCCTATATCGCCGCCGTCCTGGCCTACGCCATCGGCAACCAGACCATCGCCCAGCGCCTGTTCGCCGTGCGTGAGGATCTGATCAAGCCGACCTTCATCACCGCCACGGTCGGCTATGGCGCCACCATCATCGGCATCGGCATGCTGGGCGTCGTGGCCCTGTACGCCGGGATCAATCCGATGGAGGGCGACCTCAACAACCTGATCCCGCAACTGGCCGGAACCTATTTCGGGCCGGTGCTGCTGAGCGTCTTCTTCATCATGATCATCGGCTCGCTGGCCTCGACGGCGGATTCCGACCTGTCGGCCCTGTCGTCGATCATGATGGCCGACATCTATGGCCGGGCGCGCGGCAAGAAGGCCGATCCGCGTCTGATGCTGACTGTCGGCCGCGCGACCATGGTCATCGCCACCGGCGCGGCCCTCTATTTCGCCGGGGCGCGGATGAACATCCTGGACCTGCTGGTGCTGGTCGGCGCCATCTGGGGTGCGCTGGTCTTCCCCGTCATCGCCAGCTTCTATTGGGAGAAGGTGACCAACAAGGCCTTCACCGTCTCGGTGCTGGCGGCGCTGGTCTTCTTCTTCCCGGTGCGGTTCGGCTGGATCCCGATGGACGGGGCGGTCGGCTATGTCTTCGACGTCATCGCCGTGGTCGGGGTGGGCGTGGTCGCCGGCCTGATGACCTTCGGCTTCTTCGGCGCGCGCGTGGCGCGGATCGTCGGCGTGATCGCGGCCCTGGCCGTCGCGCCCTTCGGCATCGGCTTCCTGCATGACTACGCCGTGCTCAGCGGTTCACTGATCGCCTATGCCGTCAGCACCGTGGTCTGCACCGCCATGTCCATGTCCAATCAGGACGGCTTCGACTTCTCGCGCATCGCCCGCATGACCGGCGACTTCGATGTGGAGGAGGACGCCGCGCCCGCGCCTGCGCGAACCGCCGCGCCGGCCGACCAACCCCTTCCGCAATCCCGATAACCAAGGAGAGATCGCCATGACCGCGTTCTGGCTGACCGCCTATGTCCTGATGTGGCCCGTCATCGTGGCCGCAGTGCTGGCCTTCATCGCCCGCGCCTTCTTCCGCGAGTGGCTGGACGCGCACCGGCGCGGCGAGCCGATGATCTGAGGACGCACCATATTTTTCATGGTCAAGCTGTCTTGGCCGCGTCACACGCCCGGCGTAGGTGTTTGACGACCTTCTGCTTTGATTGGTGTTCGTGATGATCCGCAGCCGTCTTCTCGCCTCCGCCCTCGGCCTTACGCTGGGCCTCGTCGCGATCGCCAGCGGCGCACAGGCGAGCGAGGCGGCGGCGCCCGTCGCGGCCCCCGCAACGCCGCAGGCCGACAGGGCGGCGCCGGCCCTGATCGTCACCATCGTGGTGGATCAGCTCAGCGCCAATCTGTTCAACCAGTACCGCAGCCAGTTCACCGGCGGGATGAAGACCCTGGCCGATCAGGGCATGGTGTCGATCAACGGTTATCAGACCCACGGCGTGACCGTGACCTGCGCGGGCCACTCGACCGTCCTGACCGGCGCCCACCCGGCCCGCAGCGGCATCCCCGCCAACGACTGGATCGACACCACGACCGGCAAGACCACCTATTGTCTGGCCGCCCCGCAGAACACGCTGGCGCACGGCAAGAACACCGACAACGGCCCGGTCGGCCCCGGCAATCTGGCCGTGTCGACGCTGGGCGACTGGCTGAAGTCGGTCAGCCCCGACAGCCGCGTCTATGGCGTGTCGGGCAAGGATCGCGGCGCCATCAACCTGGCCGGACACAAGGCGGACGGCGCCTATTGGCTGACCGACGGTTTCGGCTTCACCACCTATGTCGAGCCGGGCCAGTCGGCGCAGGCGCGTCTGGCGCCCGTGGCGGCGGCGAATGCGCGCCTGATCGACCGCTTCAGCCGCGGCATGCCCAGCTGGACCTATACGAACGGGGGCTGCCGCCGTCTGGAAGGCCGTTGGACCATCGGCGGCCAGACCTTCGATTCAAAGCTGCCGCCTGTGGGCGATCGCTTCGACAACTCGCCGGTGCTGGATGAGCTGACGCTGGAGGGCGCGGTCGAATTGCTGGAGACGCAGCAGCTGGGCCGTCGCGGCGTCACCGACATGCTGGGCGTCAGCCTGTCGGGCACCGACCGCATCGGCCACGCCTTCGGCACCCAGGGGCCCGAGATGTGCGAACAGATGCTGCGTCTGGACGCGGCGCTGGGCGCCTTCCTGGACCGGCTGTCGACCATTCCGGGCGGCGTGATCGTGGCGCTGACGGCCGACCATGGCGGCTCCGACTTCCCCGAGCGTTCGGCGCTTGAGGGTTATCCCGCCGCCGGTCGCGTGGACGCCGCCCTGCAACCGCGCGTCAACGCCGCGCTGAAGGCCCGCTTTGGTCTGGACGCCGATCCGGTGGTGTCCTCGGCGGGGGGCTTCGTCATCGTCGACAAGGACCGCAAGTCGCTGGCCGAGCCGCTGCGTTCGCAGGTTCTGGCCGCCGCGATCGAACTGCTGAACGCCGAGCCGCAGGTGGCGCTGGCGGTGTCGCGCGACGAACTTCTGGCCGAACCTCTGCCCGCCTCGGACCACCCGGAGGAGCTGACGGTGCGCGAGCGCCTGCGCCTGTCCGCGGTCGGCGGCCGCGCGCCGGACATCATGCGCGCCTGGCAGCCGGGCCTGACGGGGCAGGGCCGCATCGGCGGCGCCATCTCCAGCCACGGTTCGCCCTGGGATTACGACCGCCGCGTGCCGATCATCTTCTGGTGGCCGGGCGCGCAAGGCCAAGAGCGCTTCCTGCCGATGCGCACCATCGACATCGCCCCCACGCTGGCCAATCTGATCGGCGTCCAGCCGGACGGCCCCATCGACGGCCGCTGCATGGACCTGCCCCAGTTCGCCAAGGGGCGTTGCGAGACGCGTTAAGCTTAGCGTTTGATGGGAGCGATTCCGTCTGGCCCGACGCGCACAGTCGCGGGCTGGTGAGGCTGGATGCTCCCGTCTTCAACCGAGCGGGTCAGCAGGTCGAGAAAACGCTCCGGCTGGTTTAACGGCAGGCGAGTCAGGTCACGGGCGCTGTAAAGCCACCACTGGCTGTTAAGCAGTCTTTGGATGATTTCTGGGCTGTGACGCCAACCGATGACGGTCGCGGGATTGCCACCTACGATGGCGTAAGGCGGCACATCCTTGGTCACGACGCTGCTGGCGGCGACGATGCAACCTGCGCCCAGGGTTACGCCCATGCTCAGCGTGACATCACGGCCGATCCAGACATCGTGTCCGATGATAGGGTAGGACTTCACGCCGATTGGCGAGAATTCGAAGGCTCTCAATGCGCCATCGTCCACGTGCCCGCGAACGATATCGTTATGGGGCCGAAAGGCGATGATGGAGGTTGTCACCCAGTCGATCGGATGGGTGGAATCCAGAACGGTCAAGCCTGTCGATATTGAACAGTAGCGCCCCACCCGCATGGCTTCATGCAGTGCGGAATAGGAATAGCTGTGCATTCCCATGGCGCACAGCCCTGACGAGGCGTCCCCGCCGATGGAGGGCGTATAGGGGCCTTTATAGAAGACGCAGGGCCCCTCAATCTCGAACGTGTTGGAAACGCGGATGTCGGAGCCGGCGCGCGCCCAACCATAGGTCTCTGACGGGGGCGGCGTATTCTGGCACAGCATCACCCCTGCGTTGTAGAGATGGTTCAGGCCTTCTGGGGTTACGCGCATGGAACTCTTTACTCAGTCTGTGTCTGCGCATTCTTACAAGCCTGGAAAGGCTTCGCCATCTGCACATCCTGCTATTTTGAACGGAAGCAACGTATTTCAACCGCATAAACTCGTGTTTCGACGCGGTGCGACGGCCTTACGCCTTCTGCGTTTCCTTGGCACAAGGTCCTGAGAAACGCCTCTGAGGGGAGGCGTCAGGCCGTCAGAGCCGCAAGAGGAAACCCGTTCATGCAAAGAGCCCGCCGCGCGCGCATTGTCGCGACACTCGGACCCGCCAGCCGCGCGCCGGGCACGGTCAAGGCGCTGGCGCAGGCCGGGGTGGATGTCTTTCGCCTGAACTTCAGCCATGGCTCGCACGACGACCACGCCGCCGCCCTGAAGGCCGTACGCGGGGCCGAGATGGCGCTGAAGCGGCCGCTGGGCGTGCTGGCCGATCTGCAGGGGCCCAAGCTGCGGCTGGGCCGCTTCGCCGATGTCGAGATCGAGGTGAAGCCGGGTCACCGGATGCGCTTCGACCTGAACCCGGCGCTGGGCGACGCGACGCGGGTGCAGATGCCGCATCCGGAAATCTTCAAGGCCCTGCGCCCGGGAATGCTGCTGCTGTTGGATGACGGTCGGGTGCGGCTGCGCGTGGGCGAGCGCACCGACGAATGGTGCGACGTCACTGTCGAGAGCGGCTCGAAACTGTCGGACCGCAAGGGGGTGGCGGTGCCCGAAGCCGTCATTCCGGTGTCGGCCCTGACGCCCAAGGACCGCGAGGATCTGGCCTTTGCCCTTCGCCTCGGCGTCGACTGGGTGGCCCTCAGCTTCGTGCAGAAGGCCGAGGACATGGCCGAGCTGAAGCGCATCGTGAACGGTCAGGCCGCCTGTCTGGCCAAGATCGAAAAGCCGCAGGCTCTGAA
Organism: Brevundimonas diminuta; assembly: GCF_039673845.1. Classification (GTDB taxonomy): domain Bacteria; phylum Pseudomonadota; class Alphaproteobacteria; order Caulobacterales; family Caulobacteraceae; genus Brevundimonas; species Brevundimonas diminuta_E. Next base: position 50,382 of record NZ_JBDJMK010000015.1, read on the forward strand.
CGACCTTGAGAGCATCCTCGATTACTGCGACGGCGTCATGGTCGCGCGCGGCGATCTGGGGGTCGAGATGGACCCGGAGGAAGTGCCGGTCGCCCAGAAGAAGATCCTGCGCGCCGCCCGCCAGCGCGGCGTGCCCGCCATCGTCGCCACCCAGATGCTGGAATCCATGACCAGCGCCCCGGCCCCGACCCGCGCCGAGGCGTCCGACGTGGCCAACGCCGTCTATGAGGGCGCCGACGCCCTGATGCTGTCGGCCGAGACGGCGGCGGGCGCCTATCCGCTGGAAGCCGTCACCATCATGAACCGCATCATGGAGCGGGTGGAGCGCGACCCCCTGTGGCCCGGTCTGATGGACGCCGAACACGCGGGCATGGACATCGACGACGTGGATGCTCTGGTCGCGGCGGCGCGCAAGGCGGCCGAGGCGTCCTCGACCGCCTGTATGGTGGTGTTCACGACGCTGGGCGGCACGGCGCGGCGCATGTCGCGCGAGCGGCCGTTGCAGCCGGTTCTGGCCCTGACGCCAAAGCCCGAGACGGCGCGGCGTCTGGCTCTGGTCTGGGGGCTGGAGCCGCGTCTGGGCGACCAGCCGACCTCGCTGGAAAGTCTGACCGATGATGCGGTCGAGGCGGCCATGCTCTATGGTCTGGCCGAGCCGGGCCAGCGCGTGCTGATCCTGGCCGGAACGCCCTTCGGCGCGCCGGGCGCGGCGAATCTGTTGCGTCTGGCCCATGCTCCGGCCCATGCTGAGGGCCGCAACAAAACCGGGGCGAAGCGCGCCCGCAGGACCTGACAGGACCGAATGATCAAATACATCGGCTCAAAGCGTGCGCTTCTGGGCCATGTCATGGGCGCGGTGCAGGCGACGCGGCCGCAGGGCGGGACGGTCTGCGACCTGTTCTCGGGCACCGCGCGCGTGGGCCATGCGCTGAAGCGCGCGGGCTATCGCGTCTGGTCCAATGATCACAACGCCTATGCCCATGCGCTGGCGGCGGCCTACGTCCAGGCCGACCGCGAGGTCTGGGCGGACAAGGCCGAGGCGGTGCTGGCCGAACTGCGCGCCCTGACGCCCGCGCCGGGCTGGTTCACCCGCACCTATTGCGAGGAAGCCCGCTTCTTCCACCCCGACAACGGCGCCCGCATCGACGCCATGCGCGAACGCATCGAGGTCATGGGGCTGGAGCCTGAACTGAAGGCTGTCGTTCTGGTCGCCCTGATGGAGGCGGCCGACAGGGTGGACTCCACGGCGGGCCTGCAGATGGCCTTCATGAAGCAGTGGGCGCCGCGGGCGCTGAAGCCGCTGGAGCTGCGTTTGCCGGACCTGCTGCCCGGCGTGGCGGCGGGGCCGTGCCTCGCCACGCGCGGCGACGCCGTCGAGATCGCGGCCGAGGTTGAGGCCGACCTCGTCTATCTGGACCCGCCCTATAATCAGCACTCCTACCTCGGCAACTATCACTGCTGGGAAAGTCTGGTGCTGTGGGACAAGCCGGAGACCTATGGCGTGGCGCGCAAGCGGGTGGATGTGAAGACCCGCAAGTCCGCCTTCAACAGCCGCCCCGGCATCGGCCCGGCCCTGCAGACCGTCATCGAGCGGCTGAAGGCCCCGAACCTGATCGTCAGCTTCAATGACGAAGGCTATCTGAGCCGCGAAGACCTGACGGCCATGCTGGCGGCGCGCGGCCATGTGCAGGTGGTCGAGATCCCGCACCCCCGCTACGTCGGCGCCCGCATCGGCATCCACAATCTGAAGGGGCAGAAGGTCGGTTCGGTCGGACGGCTCAGGAACGTGGAATATCTTTTCGTGGTTACGGAACAGCCCGTCGAACTGCCGGTCGCCGCCTGACGGGAACGAAAATCATGCGTTCGCCGTTTCATCGGTATGCGTACGCTTTCCAGTGTCCCTGATCCCGCCGCCCGTTTCGGAGCCCGTGATCACGCTTCCCCCGCAGAAGCGTTGCGTCCCGCCCGCCCGGCGGCGCGCGACGACCGCAACCCCTCCCGACTGGGGCGCGGAAAGGGTCTGGACGGCTGGACCATCCTGCTGATCGCCGCCATCGTCGCCGGCCTTGTCGGCATGCTGGTCGGGGGCGTGCTCTCGGTCTGAACCTGAAGGTCAGGCGGCGTCCAGCAGCGCCTTGATCGGCGCCCAGCTGCGCCGATGCGCAGGGCAGGGTCCCAGCGTCTGCAACGCCTTCTGATGAACCGGCGCATTATAGCCCTTGTGGCCCGCAAAGCCGTAGCCCGGATAGACAGAGTCCATCTCGATCATCACCCGGTCCCGCGCTGTCTTGGCCAGGATCGACGCCGCCGCGATCGACAGCGACCGGCTGTCGCCCTTGACCACGGGCGTCACGGCGCAGGGCAGCTTGAAGCGATAATTGCCGTCCACCAGCGCATGCACCGGCGGATGGCCCAGCGCCTCGACCGCCCGGCGCATGGCCAGACCGGTGGCGTGCAGGATGTTCAGTTCGTCGATCTCCTCGACCGAGGCGAAGCCGACGCCCCAGGCCAAAGCCCGCGCCTTGATGATCGGCTCCAGCGCCGCGCGGCGCTTTTCCGTCAACGCTTTGGAGTCGTCGATGCCCGGCGGCAGATCATCCGCATTCAGGATCACCGCCCCCGCCGACACCGGCCCCGCCCAAGGCCCGCGCCCGGCCTCATCCACGCCGCAGATCAGACCGCCCCAGGTCGCGCCCGCCTCAAGCTCCAGCATCAGGGTGGGGAAGGGGCGGTCGGGTTGGGCGGAGGTTTTTAGCGCAGGCATCGCGCGTCAGTGCCACGAACCGAGGCATGGGGGAAGGCGACCGTCTGGTTCAGTTGTGGTGCGAGAACCGGCCGTGTCGAATGTCAGCTAAGGGGGGAAGGCGGACATTGCGTTCGCACCCAACCGGGTGCAGGAATCGAGCATGCAAGTTCAACCCGAAGAATACGAGGCATTGAGGGGCTGGCTCTCGCATATGGTGCGATTGATGGTGCCTGACGTGGTGCCGGGTTCCGACATCGATCCGATTGTCGTGCTCGACCGCTTTGCAGAAACCTCCCCCGCGAAAGCGCGAGAGGGCCTGTCTATGGCGATAGGCGACATTGTGGAGATGACCAGCAACTGGCCCCTCGATAAAATCCTAGAAGTTGATCGCCAACTTTCGGAAGCTGAACTACCTTCGCTTTCCGCTGTTTGTGCGAAGTTCAGCAAGGCCGTTGCAAAGATTGTCCGCAAGGGCGTCATCGCAAACGACGCTGAGTTCTATCTGGTGCGCAACGCGGCTGAAATGACCGGTGATCATCAGCAGGTTCTCTTGAACTTGGTTGCGGCCTACGAAGGCAAGGCGGTCGGCTAACGTCCGCAATGGGTGGATAGAGGACTCTATTCGCTTTCTCGTCTGATGAGCTCAGCGTTCAAGGTCGGGCTTCCATCCGCTCCGTTCGGGATAATCTCCCCGGTTACGAAGACGCGACCGCTGACGAACCCGTCGATCTGATAGGCGGGGTTCGCAGGTAGCTCGCTGATGATACGGTGATACTCCTCTTCCACCGCATCAGTGGCGTTACGGTATCCAATCTCCCCGGCGCAGCCCGTCTGCTTCAGCTTTGCTCCGCACTCTATGCAGATGCTGCCGTTGTAAGCATCCAGCGTCGCGACACCTTCGACCCGGTCGCCGACCTGCAAGGTCCGACATTGCCCCTCCGCCAGTGTAATCGTGCGAGGCCCGCAACCCGCCAGCATGAACGCGGCAAACAGGATCGTTGCTCTAATCATTCGGACGACGGTCGCACTGGCGGCCAGTGTCTGCAACGGGTCGTGAAGCGAAGTTCGCTTAAAGGGGGGAAGCTGTAGCCTCCGTGTTGTTATGGAAGCTAGTCTAAGTCGTTACGTTGGAGGATGGCCGACGCTGATCGATCTAAGT
>NZ_JBDJMK010000016.1:0-36823 GCF_039673845.1 Brevundimonas diminuta
CCAGCCGGGACGGCCGAAGGCGTGCAGCAGGCTGTCGGTCACATCGCGATTGCTGATGGTGCCGTCGAAGTCGCAGTGGATGGCCCACTCGGTGCGCGACGGGGCGAGGGTATAGGGGCGATCAGTCATCGAAGCGGACCCGGACGGTTTGGCCGACGCGCACATCGGGGCGAGTGTCGAACTCCAGCAGGCCCTCGACCACGCGGCTGGGGCCGCGTTCGACGTCGTCGTCCTGACGGGCATGGGTGTATATGGGGCTGAGATAGGTCAGCCGCGCGGCGGGAAGCGGTTTGCCGCCCGACGGCGCCGGATCGATCGTCACCGTCGCCTTCATGCCGGGGCGCACCCGGCTGATGAAGCTTTCGTTGATCTCGGCGCGGACGATCAGGGGGCGGTCGGGCAACAGGGTCAGCACAGGGGCGCCCGCCGACAGTCGTTGTCCGTTTGAGGCGGCGACGCGCAGGGCGACGCCGTCGGCGGGGGCGATCAACTGCGCCCTGTGCAGGCGGTTGCGGGCCTGAGCCAGGCGCTGATCGGCGACGGCGACCTCGGCGGCGGCGGCGTCGACCTCGGACCGGGCGTCGGCCAGCGACTGCCGCGCCTCCGCCAGGGCTTGGGCCGAGGCGGCGCCGGCCTGAGTGGCCTGTTCATAGCGGCTGACGGTTTCGGCGACGGCGGCGGCCTTGCGCTGGGCTGCGCCATGGCGCTGGCGCGACTGATTGGCCTGAGCCTCGATCAGGCGCGTTTCATCCGTCAGGTCTGCGGTGTCGAAGCGGGCCAGGACATCGCCCTTGCGCACCTTCTGGCCCTCGACGACGCCCAGCGCGCGCAGTTCGCCGTCGATCGGCGCGCTCAGGGCCAGAAGGCCGCCCTGCACCTCGATACGGCCACGGGCGATGGCGTGCAGGGGCGCAGTCTCAGCGGGCGCCTCAGCCTTCTGGCAGGCGGACAGGGCAGGCAGGCTCAGAAGAGCCAGCGCGGCGAGGGTGACGGAAAGGCGAGGTGCTGGCGGCATGGTTCTGGCTCTCATCACCGGGCTTCCGAGGGGCTGGCGGGGGCGGAAGGCTGGGCAGGGCGCTCGTCGCGCTGGATGACGCCGTCCTCCATCGTCAGCAGGCGGTCGGCGAAGCGGATCAGGCGCGGGTCGTGGCTGACGCAGACCACGGTCGAGCCGTGGCGATGGGCGATCTGGCGCAACATCTCGCTGACGCGCTGGCCGTTCTCGGCGTCGAGAGCGCTGGTCGGTTCGTCAGCGAACAGCAGGGCAGGCGATTTGGCGATGGCGCGGGCGATGGCGACCCTCTGTTTTTCGCCGCCGGACAGCTGGGCCGGGCGCATGTGCAGACGGTGGTTCAGACCGACCTCGTCCAGCGCCTTCAGGGCCAGCGCCTCGCTCTGACGACGGTCCATGCCCAGATAGCCCAGCGGCAGTTGCACCTGCTCGACCGCCGTCAGGGCCGGGAACAGGTTGAAGCCCTGAAAGACGAAGCCGGTATGTTGCAGGCGGAAGGCTTCCAGCCGTCCACGGCTGAGGTGATCCAGCCGCTGATTCAGGGCGGTGACGGCGCCCGCATCGGGCTTCTGCAGGCCGGACAGCAGGGACAAAAGGGTGCTTTTCCCACAGCCCGACGGGCCGGAGATCAGGGTCATCTCGCCGGGATGAAGGCTGAGGTCCAGATGGGTCAGCACGCGTGTCGGCACTGTGCCGGTGATGAAGGTCTTCACCAGCCCTTCGGCGACCACGGCCGGGGCGTTGGTCATGATGGGTGCGGAATCGGCCATGGCTTTATCTCAGCAACATGGCGGGGTCGGTCCCCAGCATGGTCCGCACCGCCGCCAGACTGGCCAGCATGGCCATGGCGAAGATCAGCAGGCCGCATCCGGCCGCGACCGGCAGGCTCATGGCGACCGGTACGTCGTGACTGGCCGCCAGCGTCAGCAGCGGCGCGCTGAGCAGGGTCGCCAGCACAAGGCCGACGCCGCCGATCCATGCGCTCTGTTCCAGCACCACGCGGGTCAGGGGCCAGCGCCCGACGCCCAAAGCGCTGAGGGCGGCGTATTCGCGGCGTGAGGCGGCGATGGTCCCGGCCAGCGACTGGCTGGTCACAACCGCGCCGACCAGACTGACGATGATGGCCATGAACAGGACGGCGATCCCGGCGCCGGTATCCAGCAGCCAGTAGTTCTGCGACCGGGCGGCGAACTCACGCGCGGTCCAGGCCTCATAGGGCGAGAAGGCGGCGCGGTCCTGCATCAGGCGCTGGCGCACGTCGGCGGGCGCGGCGCCGTCCTTCAGCCGGGCCAGATAATAGGTATCGGCCGATGTCTCGGCGGCGCCGATCTCGCGCGCGGTTTCCAGCGATGACAGGACGTTGACGCCGCCCAGACCGCGCATCCCCTTGATGACGCCGACCACGCGCACGGGCTGTTTGTTGATCCAGGCGCGGCCGCCATCGGCGACGTGAAGGGTGGACAGGTCGGCGGCGTCGACAATGACGGCGCCAGGTTCGCGCAGTCGCTGGCGCTGGGCGACGGTCAGCCGTTCCGAAAAGGCCAAGGCGCCGTCTTCGACGGAAACGCCCGACAGATAGATGGAGATCGCCCCGCCATCGCCCGAAGCCGAGTGCCAGTCGGCGTCGACCCAGCGATAGGGCTCGACCGCCGTGACGGCGTCGTCGGCGCTGAGCCGCATCTCTACGTCCGGGCCCAGCGGGCGGCCGTAGTTGACGCTCTGCGAGCCGGGATAGCCGACCCACAGATCGGCCGAGGACGCCTTGATGTAGATGGCGGCGCTGCTGAAAATGCCCAGCACCAGCGCGGCCTGCACGATCAGCAACAGACCGGCGAAGGTGACGGCCAGCACCACGGGCACGAAGCGCGGCCATTCGTGGATCAGGGTCTTGCGGGCCAGAGAGATCATGGCGTCTCTCCGGAGGCTGGGTTCGGGGTCGGGCCGCCTGCGGCTTTATAGACGCTCAGAAGGGCCAGAATGCTGTCCAGACGGGCGCCGGCCAGGGCCGAACGGGCGTCAAGCAGGTCCGCCTCGGGCTGGATCAGGTCCAGTTCGCTGGCCAGTCCCAGATCGTAGCGGGTGGTCCAGGCGTCCAGCGACTGCTGAAGGGCGTCGACTGTTTCCCGGCGTGTCGCGACGACGGCCTGCTGTTGCTCCAGGGCGCCGAGGGCGATGTGGGCCTCGCTGGCGGCGTCGATGACGGATTGGCGGTAAAGGGCCAGGGCGCCGGACAGGGCGTGGTCTTCGCTGTTCACGACGGCACGGCGGCGGCCCCAGTCCCACAACGGAATGTCGATCGTCGGGCCGATGACGGGGGCGATGCCGCCGGGGGAGGGGGCGGACGACAGGCTGTGGGTGTAGCCGATCGATCCGACCAGCTTCAGACTGGGGTAAAGGGCGGCCCTGGCGATCTTGACCCTTGCGGCGGCTTCCAGCACTTCAGCCTCTGCGACCATCAGGTCGGGACGGCGGCGCAGGTCGTCGGCGCGCAGGGCGGACGGAAAGCGCACCGCCGCGAAATGGCCGCTGACGCGGGCGTCCCTGGGGGCAGGCGTCGATTGGCTCAGCAACGCCGCGAGGGTCGATGAAGCGCGGTCGATCTGATGTTTCAGGCGGGCCTGTTCGATCCGGCGGCTATATTCCTGCATCGATGCGGCGCGCACTTCGCCTGCGTCGGCCAGCCCGGCATCATGTCGCGCCTGCGTCAGACGCTGGGCGCGCAGGGCCAGGTCGTGCGACTGACGGGACAGCGCCAGTTGCACCTGCGCCTGATGGTGTTCGTAATAGGCCTGAATGACCGCTGCGGCGATCATCAGCTGCGCGGCGCGAAGTTGCGCGGCGCCTGTCGCCGTCTTGGCTGCGGCTTCCTGATCGCGGGCGGCTCCGGCGCCGAAGAAGTCGAACTCCCAGCGCGTGCCGACGCCCAGCTGATAATAGCCGTTGCCGGTGGGCACATCCTGCAGGGGCACGCCGAACAGGTCCGCGCCGGGGCGGTCGGCGTTGCGGGCGCCGCGCTGCAGGGCTGTCGCCTGCTGCAGGCGTCGACGGGCGCTTTCGATGGTCAGATTGCGCTCAAACGCCTCGGTCAGCAGGGCCGTCAGATCGGGGTCGTCGAAAATTGCGCGCCAAGCTTCAACGAACTTAGCAGTTTCGTCGCATGAGGAGAGCGAGACGTAGGACGCTGCTGCAGGAGCCTGTACGGCGTGCACATTAGCGCCGACCATCGCCGATATAAAAACCGCGCACCGCACGCCGGGCAAGATTGATCGAGTCGGGGGGCGCAAGGCTAAATCCTGAAAGAAGTTTGTTGGCGCGGCTCGCTAAAAACGTACCTAGGAAATGTGGAGGCTTGGCGGGGAAACTATGGAGACGGTGTCGCTGCGGGTCTTTCGCCAACGCGATTTCATCAGACAGTCCGGCTTTCGCGAGGCGGGGTTGAGCGACAATGACTGCTAGTGACTGATTTCGTTGAAAAAGGCGGCCGTTGAGATCGCCGACAAGTAACCGGCACGGCGGTTCACTCGTGCTTCAGGCGATCACCGGCGCCCTTGGCGGGATCAGTTTGGCCAGTTTGCGCAGGTTCTGGGCGGTGGCGGCGAGGAGGAACTCGTCTTTGGCGCCGTAGGGACCTCTCAGGCGCAGCCGGTCCAGCTTCAGGATGCGCTTGAGGTGGGCGAACAGCATTTCGACCTTCTTCCGTTCGCGCCGGGAGACGACGTAGGCGTCAGTCTTGGCGATGTCGCGGGCGATGTCCCGGGCGCCTTCGTGGATGGAGCGGGTCACTTTGCGCGCCGGCGCGTTGGGGCAGCAGCGGCTCTTCAGCGCGCAGGCGTCGCAGTCCATTTTTGCTGGCGCGGTACCGATAGGTGTTATCCGGCGGGGTATCGGGATGATCCGCGCGGAAGGCCAGCCGATACTGCTTCAGCTCCTTTCCGCCGGGGCAGCGGTAGAGGTCCTGGGCGTGGTCATAGGCGAAGTCGCTGCGCGAGAAGGTCCGTCGACGCGCTCGGACTTGTCGATGACGGGGATGTGGGGCTCGATGCCCTGATCGTGGACCAGCCAGTCCAGCATCTCGGCCGAGCCATAGGCGGTGTCCGCCGCCAGCCGGGCGGGCCACAGATCATGACGCTCGCGCGCACGCTCGATCATGGTGCGGGCCGCCGTCACCTCAGCCATGGTGCGGGCCGCCGTCACCTCAGCCTGCCTCACCGCCGTGGACGGCTCGACATCGACGATGATCGCGTGGTCCAGGTCGATCAGGTAGTTGGTGGCGTACGCGAAGAAGGCCAGCCCCTTGTTGGCCCCGGTCCAGCGCGAGGCCGGATCGGCCGGCGAGATGAACTTGGGCGTCACCGGGGTGGCGCCGCCGAAGGCTGCGTCGTCCAGCACGGCCAGATACTCGTCGATAGCGCGGCTGGCGGCCTCGGGCGGCAGGCCTTGGTCGCCGGGCACGCAGCGCTGGCGGTTGGCGTCGGCCTTGATCAGGCTGGCGTCGACCGCGAAGCCTTCGCCGCCGACCAGACCCTCGGCCATGCAGCGGCGCAGCACCGTCTCGAACAGTTCCCGCAGCAGATCGCTGTCGCGGAAACGGCCATGGCGGTTCTTCGAAAAGGTCGAGTGGTCCGGCACGTCGCCGTCCAGGCCCAACCGGCAGAACCAGCGATAGGCCAGGTTCAGGTGGACCTCCTCACACAGCCGCCGCTCCGAGCGGATGCCAAAGCAGTAGCCGACCAACAGCATCCGGATCAGCAGCTCCGGGTCGATCGAGGGGCGACCGATGGCGCTGTAGAATGGCGCCAGATGCGCCCGCAGCCCGTCCAGTTCCACAAACCGGTCAATCGCCCGCAGCATGTGATCCGCCGGCACATGCCGCTCCAGCGAGAACTCGTAGAACAGGGCCGACTGATCGACCCGCCGCTCACCCATCATCGCTGCACCTCCCGTCTCAACGACCAGAGTGAATCAGCGCGGCGCCCTCATGCCAATTGCCCAGGTCGCCTTTTTCAACGAAATCGGCGCTTAGCGGGCATCCACTACGAGATGATCGATGCCTTGATTTCGTCAGTTAGGGAGCTCTGCCAGCTAACGTAAGCATTGCCCGGCCTGGAAAGGACACGGCTCAATGCTGTGTTCCGGGCCGTTGCCCTCCAACGCGAAACAGGGCGCCGCTTGCGAACGCCAGCAGCAAGCATCCGAGTCCGCCATATAGCGCCACCCACCCGAAGCCTGGTTCAAGCGCCTGCCGCGCCACGTCAGCAGGCACGCCGGTTTCGAGGCTGCCAGCGGCGATGCGTTCAGCGACTTGGCGTAATTCGGAGTTGACACCCGACGCCGCCTGCAGATGAGCCAGAACGCCATTGAACAGGATCGCACCCATGACGGCGATGTTGACCGCGAGAGTGATCATGCGGGGCGCTCATGTCCATTCCCGACGCCATGCCCGCACGGTCGCTGGAAACGACGCAGGTAGCCGTATTGGTGACCGGGGTATTGGTCAGACCCAGACCGACGCCGGCCAGCACTAGGCCGGGTGCCAGCAGCGGCCAGCCCGCCCCGGCCAGTTCGAGCGAAAGACGCATCATCAGCAAGCCCGCCCCGATGCCGAACAGGCCTGCGGGAATGATCAGGCCGGCGCCGAAGCGGAGAGACAGCTTCTCGGCCAGGGGCGGTACGGCCAGCGTGGGCAGGGTATAGGCTAGAAGTGCCAGGCCGACACCGATCGAAGATAGACCCAGGCCGGCATGGAACCAGATCGGCAGATAGATGATCAGCGGCCAAAAGCTGAGGTTCATGCCGACCGCGCCGAGTAGAGCGCCTGCGAAGGATGGAATGCGGAAGACGCCGAAATCGAACATCGGATGGGCCACGCGACGTTCGACCGCCACGAAGGCGATGAGGGCGGCGATAAAGACGACCAGGATCGCCAGCGCGAGCGGGGAGGTTATGCCGAGTCGGGGCACCTCGGTGATGAAGACCGTCAACGCCAGGACCGCGGTGGACAGGGGCAGGATCCCGGCGATGTCGAGACGACTGGCGTGCGGATCGCGTGATTCCTGGACGCCGACCAGTCCCAGGCCGAACGTCAGAGCGGCCAAGCCCACATGGATGAGGAAGACCCATTCCCAGCCGGCGACGGCGATGATCCCGCTGCCGATGATCGGGCCAAAACCCAGACCAAAACCGAAGACGACGCCCCACCACGCATAGGCCATGCTGCGGGCCTTCGGTTCGCGGAACTGGTGAGACAGGACGGCGACCTGGCAGATCAGCATCACGCCGCCTGCTATCCCCTGTAAAAAACGAGCGGCGATCAGGACGGCGATCTCGTCAGTGACGCCGCATGCGAATGAGGTCAGGCCGAATGCCGCCACGCCGATCAGGAACAGGCGTTTGCGGCCGAAGCGGTCGGCGATCGCCCCGGCGGCCATCAGGACGCCGGCCACCGCGACCGTGTAGGCGTTCATGACCGACTGAAGTTGGATGAAGTCGGCGCCGAGCACGCGCTCGATCGTCGGCAGGATCACCGGCACGCTGGAAATTTCCAGCCCGAACATGAGTGAGGAGAGGGCGACGGCGGCGAGCGCCAGCATGCTCTGCGAGAGACGGAACGCGGTCATGAAAGGTCAGGCTCATGGAAACGCCGGACAAAGTCGAGACATCCGGCGGAGGCGAGATAGTCCGGGCTTGACCACAACAGAATGGGATGGTTTTCGATTTCAGTGATGCTGAATTGGGATGGTTAAGATGAAGTCGCTCGATGTGGAGGCCGTCCGGGCCTTCGTTGCGATCTCTGACCTGCAGAGCTTCACTCGCGCGGCCGAGACCTTGGGGACGACGCAAGGTGCGATCAGCGTGAAGCTGAAGCGTCTGGAGGACGGCCTGGGGCATCGGCTGATCGAACGGACACCGCGCTCGGTGCGTCTGTCCGCCCAGGGCGCGCTGTTTCTGGAGCCCGCGCGAGCATTTCTGAGTGCGCATGAACAGGCGCTATCGTCCCTGTCCGGCGGCCGTCGTCATTTCGTTCTGGGCATCGCAGCCCATGTGGCCGGTCCCGAAGTGCCCCTATTGCTGGCGCGGCTCAATGCGCATGATCCATGCCTGACGATAGAGGTCCGGCTGGATAATTCGCGTGTCCTGCTGGACGCCTTCGATCGGGGAGAAATGGACGCCGCGATCATCCGACGCGACGAGGACCGCCGCGATGGCGAGACGCTGGGGCCGGAACATTTCGGCTGGTTCGCCGCCCCGCAGTTCGCGCATCGCACAGGCGAACCGCTTCGCTTGGCCGCCCTGCTGCCTGAGTGTGGCGTTCGCGACCTGGCGATCCGCGCGCTTGATCAGGCCGGGATGGAGTGGACCGAAGTGTTTCTCGGCGGATTCTCCGCTGTAGACGCGGCGGTGGCGGCGGGACTTGCGACTTCGGTCTTTTCCCGTCGATTGGCCCCCGCTGGCACAGTGGACATTGGCGAGCGGTTCGGCCTGCCGCCGCTGCCGTCATCCGAGATCGTCCTTCACTCCACGCTGACGGATCCCAAGTCGAAGGCCGCACTGCGAACGATCGTCTGCGCCTTTCGAGAGCATCGCTGACAGCGGCTTTAATGTCTGGTCTGCGCCGATCTCCTAAAGACCGCAACTGGCGGATTTCGTTGAAAAAGGCGACCTGGGCAATTGGCATGAGGGCGCCGCGCTGATTCACTCTGGTCGTTGAGACGGGAGGTGCAGCGATGATGGGTGAGCGGCGGGTCGATCAGTCGGCCCTGTTCTACGAGTTCTCGCTGGAGCGGCATGTGCCGGCGGATCACATGCTGCGGGCGATTGACCGGTTTGTGGAACTGGACGGGCTGCGGGCGCATCTGGCGCCATTCTACAGCGCCATCGGTCGCCCCTCGATCGACCCGGAGCTGCTGATCCGGATGCTGTTGGTCGGCTACTGCTTTGGCATCCGCTCAGGTCGTCGGCTCCGCAGACGGCGGGGTCTCTTCCGCAGACGTCGTCGATGCGCCCACCATCGTGTTGCAGGACCAGCGCCCGGCCTCCCGGAGCTATCATTTCGGCGAAGCCGTAGATTCCGGGTCCAGCACCTTCAGGCGGGAAGCCGTCGAGGATCAGGCTCCGGGGTCCGGCGACGCCAATGAGGTGCTGAAAGCCCTCCCCACGGTGCAGTTTTCTTCGACCCAGGGCCGGGCGTCGCGCGAGGAGCTGCAGGATCTGCGGCCTGCGGATGTCTCTATCTCCGGCGGCTCCATCTATGAAAACCTGTTCGTTTTGGATGGTGTGGGCGTGAACTCGCGTTTGGACGTCAGCAACATCCATGAAAACCACTATATCGAGGGCAATGCGGCGGCCTCGGCGCAGACCGTCTGGGTGGATTCCAATCTGATCGGCGAGATCATTGTTCGGGATTCCAACGTATCGGCCGAATACGGGCAGTTCGCCGGGGGGGTCGTGGAGATGGCTACGCGTCGCCCCAGTTCGGTTTTCGGAGTGGAGACCCACTACGGGGAAACCAGCCCTGCGCTGGCTCAGTTTCGCATGTCGGACAAGGTGCGGGAGGTTCTGAACGGCACCTATCCGGATCAACCTGACTATATGAAGCGACGCTATGGGGTCGCTGTAGACCTTCCGCTGAATGATCGCATCAGGACCCTCTGGGCCTATACCCGCTCAGAAGCCGAGGTGACGAACTACCGGGGCAAGAACTGGGTCCAGTACGGGGACTACGGCCAGAAAAGCTTCAGCGAAACCCTGATGGTGAAGGCGGAAGCCGATCTCAAGGACGATTTGCTGCTGACCGGGCAGGTCACCTGGAGCCCTTATGAAAGCGAATTCTCGCACCCGAACGGCATCGACAACTGGGTTTTCCTCAACGGCGGCGGTCTGACCGGTCGCGTGGGCCTGGAGGGACGCCGGGGCGAGGCCGAATGGACGCTGGACCTTACCCATGCCCGGTCGAACAACGACCGGGACAGCGAGCGTCCCGGCACGGTCAATGTGTCCAAGTCCGCGGGCATCGACTGGTGCTCGGGCTCAAGCTGTTCGCTGGGCGGGCCCGGCATCCTGTGGCAGGAGCAGAACGACACCACCCTGAAGGGACGCTGGACCCAGCCGCTGGGCGTCGGCCGTCTGCGGGCTGGATTCGAGATCGCTGACATCTCGGCCAAGAAGGGGCAGCCCTATAGCGCCGCCTTCCGACATGGAGATCGCGACCAACTTGGGATCGAGGTCGGGCCACAGACGGTCTGCCTGGATCCGGCCGAGGCGGCGGCGGGCACGTGCGTGACCGGCGCCTACGCCCTGGCGCAACGCGGCGACGCGACGGCCTTCGACACCCAGGTGAATCTGCAGTCCTACAGCCTGTGGGGCGAATACGACTTCGACTGGGCGGGCTTCATGGTGCGCGCCGGCTTGCGATACGACTACGAGAGCTTCCTCGAGAACCACAATTTCGCGCCGCGCCTGTCGGTCAGCCGGGACCTTCCCTTGGCAGGAATGAACCTGACCGGGGGGCTAAACCGCTATTTCGGCCGAAGCTTCCTAGGGTATGCCCTGCGAGAGAACTATCCGGGAACTCGTATCTATCGCCGGGCGCCGACGGTGGTGAATGGCCAGAATGTCTGGGCGAACGAATGGACGCTCTATTCGCGCAGCGAGACGGCGCGCTATTCCAACGCCGAGCTGGATACCCCCTACACGGATGAGTTCACCCTGGCCCTGCGCGGGCCGATCGCCTGGATCGGCGGCGAATACCGGATCAAGGGCATTGTGCGCGAAGCCGCGACCAGTTCGCCAGTTCGGAGTCGACCTCGGAGGTCTATGACGTCGAGACTGGCGGCGTCTCGACGCGGCGCGTTTACACCGTGACCAATGACGGCGAGCGCTCCTACCGTGGCCTGTCGCTGGAGTATGTGCGGGAGTTCGGGCGCGACCACGCGCTGAGCTTCAGCACCAACTGGTCCCATACCGACGCCACCAACGTCGGCTATTTCGACATCTCCGACGAGACGGCATTCGAAGGCGAATACGTCTATTACAAGGGCGAGGTCGTGCCCAAGCTGCGCGCGCTGGCGGATAATCAGCTTCTGGACTTCGCCTCGCCGCTCATCGTCAATGGCGTCTGGTCGGCGCGCTGGCTGGACGGACGGCTGCGGACCAATGTCAATGCGCGCTGGCGCGACGGTTTCAGCCGGGTGGACGACACCCTGGTCAACATCACCGTCAACGGGGTGCGCTATGACGTCTATGACAAGGTCGAATACAAGCCCTCGGTGGACGTGAATCTGGCGGCGACCTTCGAACTCGCCAGAACCCGCTATGGGGCCGCAGCCCTGGATGTGCGCGTCAACAACCTCTTCAACAGCGTCCTGAACCAGGAATATTCCACCGCATCCCAGCCGTACCAGTTGGGGCGCAATCTCTGGGTCGGCCTGAAGTACCGCTATTGATCTCCTGGCGCGACATCGGCGCGATCGCCCTGATCGTCGGCATGCTGCATGCCGGCGCCGGGGCGGCCGTCTCCCTGGTTCGGTCGCCGGAGACGGCGGCCGAGCTGCGCGCCGCCTACGCCGGCCCGCCCGAATCCTGGCCCCGGCCGGTGCTCCACGAGGGGGCGGTGTTCACCGAGTTCGGGCCTCTGCCGCCGGTGGAGCATCCCGCCGCCAATCCGACGAATGACGCCAAGGTCGCGCTCGGGGCGCGGCTGTTCGACGATCCCCGCCTGTCGAAATCCGGCCAGATCGCCTGCGCCACATGCCACGCTCGGGAGCTGGGTTTCGGGGACGCTCTTCGCACCTCATTCGGTCATGACCGGCTCAGGGGGCGTAGGAATTCTCAGTCCCTGGCGGTCGCCGGCTGGATGCGTCCGCTGTTCTGGGACGGTCGCAGTCCCGACCTCGAGGCCCAGGCCCTGCATCCGCTGACCGACCCGAGGGAGATGGCGGTCGACGATCTGGAAGCGGTGGTGGCGAGGGTCGCCGCCGACCGGACCTACGTCGCCGCCTTCGAAGCGGCGTTCGGCGATCAGGCGATCGACCTGAAACGCATCTCCATGGCCCTGGCGGCCTTTCAGCGCAGCCTGAGCCCGCCGCGAGGCCGCTTCGAGCGATTTGTGAAGGGCGACGTGCGCGCGCTTAACGAGGAGCAGCTGCTCGGCCTGCATCTGTTTCGGACCAAGGCCGGATGCGCTAACTGCCACAACGGTTCCCTGCTGAGCGACGGCGGGTTTCATAATCTCGGGCTGCACTTCTATGGGCGGGAACTGCAGGATCTCGGCCGTTACGAGGTGACCAAGGCGCCAGGAGACGTCGGTCGCTTCCGCACCCCCAGCCTGCGCGGCGTCAGCCGTACGGCGCCCTATATGCACAATGGGATCATGCCGAGACTGGACGGCGTGGTCACCTTCTACAACGCTGGCGCGGCCCGTCCGCGACCCCGGCCGGATCAGGCGGACGATCCTCTTTTCGCCGTCACGGACCCTCTGCTTCGTCCGCTTGAGCTGACCCGGGAAGAGCGGGCCGCCTTGGTGGCGTTTCTCGAAACGCTTTGAAGGTCTAGGCGGCGTCATGCTGGGTGAAGGAGGGAAGACGCTTTCCTTGACTGACGGCGCGGAGTCGGCTGTTCCTACAGCCCAGCGTGGAAGACGGTGCGGCTTGGCTGCGACGGAGGCCGCTCATGATATCGGGGCGTTGCTTCCCCCGCCTCCGCCCCCGCCCACGCGACACCGACGGTCCGATTCAGGGCCTCCAGGCGGGTCTCCAGGCGGGTCGCCAAGGCGTCGAGCCGCGAACAAATGTTCCTTGTTTGCTCTGAGTGCGCTCTTGTCCCTGGGCGCAAGTAGGGCTGTGTGGGGTAAAAATCGGACCATCGACTAAAGAGCCAGATTGTCGCTTTTCTGGCAGAGCGGCAATGACCGCAGAGGCGACTGATCGACCCGCCGTGCGCCCATCATCGCTGCACCTCCGACCTCAACGACTAGAGTGAATTAGCGCGGCGCACTCATGCCAACTGCCGGAGGCCGACTTTTTCAACGAAATCGGCGCCCAGCGGTCGTTTCGTTCGAACAAGGGTCTGGCCACTAAGCTGACTCTGGGGCGGGTGGTTAGCGGACCGAGGCTTCCTATCCGTCGTCTCTGCGTAAAGCGCGCGTGCATTTTCCGCCGAACCTATGGAAGAGGCCCTTGTGTCGCCGTCATTCTGAAACAATCTTCACTTGAGCGGGCAAGGCGAGGGCTTATAGGCTGCGAATATGACCTGTTCCCATAGCCGCCTTGCCCCCATCGCGATGGCCTGCATTTTTTTGCTGTCGCCGGTTTCGACATCCGCTGCGGAGCGGCCTGATTTTCAGGCGCTCGAGAGACATCTTGAGAAGGCCTGCGAAGCCGGTGACTTTTCGGGAGTCGTCGCAGTGGCGCAACGGGGGGAGACACTCTTTCAGCATGTCTGCGGTCTTGCAGACCCGGTCAATGGCACCGCTATCACGCCTGAAACGCGGTTCAAGATCTTTTCCACCAGCAAATATCTGACTGCCATCGCCGTGCTGCGTATGAGCGAACTAGGCGAGCTGGATCTCGACGCTCCGATCCGTCGCTATTTGGTCGATGTCCCTGAGTCTTGGTCGGGCGCCACTGTAAGGAACCTGCTGAATCACACGTCAGGTCTGCCCGATCTGACAGAAGCCATGCTGTTTCGCTTTCGGCTTGATCCTCCTTCCGCGATGAAGGCTGTGTTAACTGAATTGTCGGAAGATGAGGCTCGCCCTCTCGAGGAGGCGGGAGAGAACTTCCGATATAATAATTTCGGCTTCGAACTGCTGGCGCATGCTGCCGCCGTTGTCCGAGGTCAGCCTTTTTCCCAAGTGCTCGACGAACTTGTGCTCGAACCTGCGGGGATGACCAACGCCAGCGTCGAGGCCCCGAACATGGTGGCCGGTCATCCTGTGGCGGTCCAGGAAGATGGCCTGGCGATCGGTTACAATGGAGCGCCGGGAGCTCTGGTTCAGGCTGAAAACTGGGCCTTCGTTCAGCTTGGCGCGGGCGCGGTGCGCGCCAGTCTCGCGGACATGCTCGCGCTTGACCGGGCGTTGGACGAAGGACGGCTGCTTAGCCTCGACAGCCGGGCCGAAATGCGCGCAAATCTGGTTGTGAGCAGACAGGGAAAGGCTGAAGTCGCCGACAGAGGCTATGGCCTGGGCCTGGTTGTGTCTTCAGCGGGCGGACAAACGCTTGTCGGTCATAGCGGCGGAACGAACGGCTATATCGCTGACTTTGAGCAGTTGCCCGACCATGATGCTGCTTTGATTATTCTCACCAACCGCGGCTTCACCCGTCTTCAGCCGCTGCGCGAACTCGTCGGACAGGCGTTTACGGGAATACCGCCAAAGGCGCTTTAGATGTCCGCTGCGGGTCGCCTTACAAGCGAGACTGGCGGTCGGCGAGCGTCGGTACGCCGTATGGGACGAAATCGCCGTTACGGCCCGGGTTTTCGGCAAAGGGTGTCGAGATGCCGTCATGGTGGCTAAGGTAAAGACGTTCCGGCCTTGGGGCTGGAAACAGGAAAGTGCGACCGTTTGAGACCATGGCCATGATCGATCATATGGGCGTCAGCCCCGCCGACATTGAGCGTGCACGGCGATTCTACGATTCTGCACTCAAGCCGCTAGGCGTCAACATCGTGATGGAGGTGACGCCTGATCAAACGGGCGGCTATCACGGCATCGGCTACGGAGTTGCTTCGAAACCGTTCTTCTGGCTTTCGACCGACAGTCGCCGCCCCCCGCCTTATGGAGAGCGAGGAGATGGCATCCACATCGCGTTCGAAGCGAAAACAAGAGCAGCCGTGGATGCCTTCTATGAAGCGGCGATGGCACAGGGCGGTCGAAACAATGGCCCGCCCGGCATCAGGCCGCATTACCATCCGGCCTATTATGCGGCCTTTGTGATAGATCCTGACGGCGTGAACGTTGAAGCCGTGTGCCAAAAGCCGGAGTGATCTGGGCAGGCTCCAGGCGCCGGCATCGGGTCCGGCTGCGCTGTCTGAGACCTTATTCGAGCCGCTCACTATCGCTAGCAGCGCGACGCGTCTGCGCCATCAGCATGCCGTGGTCATCAATTGCGGTCGGTTTGCCGCGACCTAGCTGAGCCTGGACTAAAGGTTCGGCTGCCTCAGTAATCTGTACATCCAGAATGCCTCGCCGCTCTGAAAGGCGAAGGCCTGATGGCGCGCTTGAAATTTGATGTTTAGTTGGTGGAAGAGGGCGTTCCTTGTCCATCCGCTTTCGACGATCGATCCGCCTGCCTGATCGGAATGTAAACGGTCTGTCGCCCGGCAAAGTCTGGCGCCGTGCGGGATCGGTTTGAAAGCTATGAGGAGCCAAGCGACAGGCTTGGAACGGCTCATTGGAATGCTTTGTGGAGTGAGGAAAATTGTCGGGCAGGATGGATTATTATCGCGCGGCGCCAGAGGCGATGAAAGCCATGACGGCTCTGGAAGATGCCGCCAAGGGCGTGTCGATTCCGCAATCGGTGCGCGAACTCGTCAAGATGCGTGTCTCTCAGATAAATGGTTGCGCATACTGCTTGAACCTCCATGCCTCTGAAGCTCGTTCAGCTGGCGTACCGCAGCAAAAACTGGATGTATTGGCTGCATGGAGAGAAAGCCCAGCATTCGACGAGAAAGAGCGTGCCGCCCTCCTGTGGGCTGAAGCGCTCACGCGGCTAGAGACATCCGGCGCTTCGGATGCCGATTACAACAAGTTTGCGGCAGCTTTCGACGAACGCGAACGAGTGGAAATGACGCTCGTCATCACGACAATCAATGCATGGAACCGCTTCGCCATCGGCTTTCGTTCCCAGCATCCTGTTGAACGGTGATTGCGGGCGTCCGTCACAACAAACACCGCTACAACAGCGAAACCGTATCGAGTCATGTTTGCAGGCTGAAAGAATTGGCGGCGCTCACCAATCTCTAGGGTCGCTGACCTATCGTCTTTCTGTCTACCATAGCCATCGCCGCTACCGTGCTCGTCTGGCTATGAGTCCTTGTCATAGACTTCGGGCTCTCTTTCAGTATCCTGCGAAAGACGTCTAACGCTAACTGAAATGGGTTCAACGCGGCTGCTTATTGCAAACCCAGTCAGTTCAGCAGATTCACCATCAAACTCTCCTGAAACCTGGACCGTTGCGTTACGTGCGCCCAACACCGAGCGCACAAGCGGGAGAGGCCGATGCCTTGAAACCTTGAGATCGACGACGAGGAAGCTCCCGATCAGTTCATAATCGCCCAAATAGTATGATCGACCATCGCCGCCGCTCAGTTTGCCGTTCGCAGCAGTGATCACACCGTAGCCGGAACCAATGGGCGTTTTGAAGGCGGCTTGGTACAGTCCCCTCTGCATACCTGTTCCCTCCTAAAAGATAAGGATCAAGTAGAAAATCTTCCTTATCTAAATTGGTGCCGTATGGGGCATCCGAGACAAGCGATTTGGCCTAAGCTCGCGGAGAGACCCATCGCTATCATACTGCAATAGATGGCTGGTGCGATAATATTTGGTTGACAGGCCGCAGTGCAGGGCCGTTCGGGGCCGATAACGGCATGAGCGGCCGAAATCTCGTCGCCTCCAGAACCGCCGCCCAAGCTTGGCTGACGGGCATAAGAAAACCCGTCTGCCACATTGGGACTCAGACGGGCTTAATGAGCCGAGGCTCGTAGCCTAAATGGGAGCCAGTATTAAAAGCGCAAGGCCCACAAGAAACTAATCAGCACCGCCTGCAATGATCGTCAGAACGGCCCAGATGATTACGGCCAGTGCCATCACAGCCCCAAACGCAGCGGCGATTACGAGGCGCTTTTCAGCGGCAGTCAGCCTCCGATGATCCATTGTTCCGTGACCTCCGTGGACGGCGGCCAGCGAAGAGTACGCGTAGCGCCATTGTGAAGCCTAAAGTGATAAACTTGTCTGCGCTCCAGAAGCGCCCTGTAATTGCTCGATATTAAATCTGGTGGAGCGCTCAACTCGAACTAAATAATAATTATCCTTGCTTGTTCCGTCTTTGTAGCTCACCGTCTGGATGTCGATATCTCTGCGTAACGCCCTGTTTCTTTGCGACGCATCGAGATTTCCGTTTCCTTAGACTCGACAGCTCTCAGGACCTTTTCCTCAGGGCAATCTCTCTCGGAGGTCATGGAAATGGCTACTGGCATTATCAAATGGTACAATCCTACCAAGGGTTTCGGTTTTATCGCTCCTGACGCTGGCGGCGGCGACGTCTTCGTCCATGTCTCGGCTGTCGAGCGTGCTGGCCTCAGCGGCCTGAACGAAGGCCAAGCGCTGTCGTATGAACTCGAGCGCGACCAGCGCTCGGGTAAGACTTCGGCAGGTCAGCTGCAGGCTGTCTGAGGCCATCAGAGTTCTTTAATAAGTGGAACCCCGCTCTCTTATGAGAGCGGGCGTTTCGTCGTTTGGAACGACCTTCAATCCGGTAAGTTGGCTAAACGCAGCCCGCCCCATCCTTTGCTGCTGCACTCTGTTGAACCGCCGCTGCTGGCGCCGTACGCCCCAGGCGCCGGCGAGGGGGGTCAGTTCGGGGTAGTACTGCCGCCAGCGTTGGCGGCCAGCTCCATCCTCACGTTCGCTGCTATGGCTTGCACAGCTTCTTCCACAATCTCTCGTTCAAGATGGGGGTATGCGTCAGGCGCAGCTTCCACGAAGGCTGTCAGAAACAAGTCTGCGACATGATCGTCATCAAGGTCGGACCAAGCCAAGCCTTCTTCGCGCATCCTTCTTTCCAAGGCGACTCCAGTAGAGCGCAGGGCTGTGCCGAGCGGGCCTTCAAGCTGTTCGGCAAATTCTTCAAGGTCTTCGGCGGGCGCAGCATGGGTCTTCATTAGGAGTACCTCTCACAGCGTCAGCGTTCTGGCAAATCGGTCAGGCGCTTGTGGCGTCCATGGTCAGTCACGCGGTCAGCGCCATAAAATGCGCCTACTGGCGCCGCCATAGCTTCTGATCGCCATGCTAGGGTCTCGTAGGCCGCAGGACTGCCTCGAGAGAGACGGCCCCAGGTTCGCATAGCCGCCTCGGCTATCGAGCCCAGGAAGGGCGAACAATGCCCCCGCAGCCGCACGTCAGTTTCACAAGGTCACAATGCGCGACGTCATCCAGCGCGTCAGACTCGTCGTAATCGCGATGCATGGCTTTCGCGGGGCATGTTCGGCGCCGAGACATTGGACCAGCGTTCCGCTTGGCCACTGGTCGATTTTGAGAGCCAGGGACAGACCAATGCTGGTCTCATTCATACTGGCGTATTGGATTGTCGAAATATGCGCCGACCTTGACTCAGCGTAATGTCCTGACGGTCGACCACCTACAACGAAGAGCTGAAGTTCTCCTTTGTCCCTGCAGAGAGTTTCAGACCTTTCCTGCCTCGCGCTGCAGAGCGGCGAGCCGGTTGCGGCAGGCCGCTTCGACGAGATCGCGCAGGCGACGCGCGCCGTCCATCAGCCAGGCCAGGTCTTCGGCGCTTAGGTCGTACTGGTCGGAGTAACGCGCTTCGACATATGCGCGCTTCAGCATCTCGAACCGGCGGCGGTCGGCGCGATGCTCACGCGGCCAGGCGGCGATCAGCGCCTTGTCCAGGGTTTCGGCCTGGGAGCGGAGGAACTTGATGTTGTGAGAGCGCGGGAAATAGAAGGCGTGGACCAAGAGGAAGCACGCATAGGCGCGCTCGACCGCTTGGTGAAGGAGGAAGGCCGCGTCTTTGACGTTGCCGCGATTGGCAGCATACGTGGCGACGTCTAAGGCACCCTCAATCTTAGCCGACCACTCTGTGAAGTACTTCTCCGCCATCTCGCTCGCCTCTTGCGGCGTCAGCGGCTTTGGCGTGGCGAAGGGACGGCCGGGCAGGGCGTAGAGTTCCACGCCGTCCTTGATGACGCCCGTCCAGAAATACTGGCCCTGGGTCAGGCCCGAGTTCACCTCGGCCATGGTGTGGACGATGACGTTGACGATCCGGCCGATGGCCGGGTCGCGCTCGATCTTGTCCTCGGCGACGTACCAGTAGTTGGCGATCTCGGTCAGCTTCTCGTGGCTGACGATGACCAAGATGTCGAAATCGGACAGATAACCGGTCTCGGGCGCATCGACCCAATCGTCGCGCGAGTATGAACCGAACAGGATGATCTTCAGGATCTTGCCGTCGCGGCGCCAGGACTGGGTCGGGCCGCCGCCAGCATGGATCGCACGGTCGAACTCTTCCAGCAGGATCGACCGGATTCGGGCCAGCTCGCGCTGCTGACGCTCGGGCAGATGATCGAGGGCGTCCTTCATGACTTCGACTCTAGCACGGCTGGTCTGCATGACCACAGTCGGGGGGTGGGCGCCGCCTGGGTCGACTGAACCTTAGCCATGGAAGGGTCAGGCGTCCGCCCGAAAAGTGAGAAATCATGACTGTTGGCATGGCCGCCGCCCTTGGCGCAGAGCGCTTGGACACGACGACGGCGATCCGGGCGGACGCGGCAACCTACGACATGAGGGCGTCGTCGGAAACCACCCCTTGTCAGCAGCAGGGATTTGGACGAGCATTGTGATGCGTTCGTATGGACGCCGAGGCGTGAGAACCTCGATTGAACTGTTCGACCTACACTCTCCGGTGCTCGGCGTGGCGGGCGCGTATGTCCAGGCTCCTATTGGGCTAAAGGCGCTCGCGCGTGCCTCAATCACGTTCTCAACACCCGGCATCGGCCGGGCCCGCCTCTTTGCGAAAGGAGGCGGGCCCGTGTCGGATCAAAGCAGACGTATGGAAGGCGAGTGCGGCGCCGAACTGTCCACTCTCTATCGCGAGAACGAGCGGTGGCTGGCCCGATCGCTCAAGCGCCGCTTCGGCGATCAGGACATTGAGGATCTGGCTCAGGAGACCTGGCTGAGGCTGGCTTCGGCGCTCTCGCTCTCGGATATTCGTCACCCGAAGGCCTTCCTTCTGAGGATAGCGACCAACCTAGCGTCGACGCGGGGGCGGAGGCGGGAACTGGCGTTGAGGGCGGAGGCCGTGGCGGCGGTTCGCGACTGCATCGACGCCGACCAGACCGACCGGGTCATGCTCGCCCAGATCGTGCTCGGCTTGCCAGAATCTCTTCGTGATGTCTTTTTGTTGTCGCGTATCGACGGTCTGACGAACGCCCAGATCGCGGATAGGCTGGGCATAGCCCCCAAGACGGTCGAATGGCGCATGACGCAGGCCCTTGCCCACTGCGCCGCCCAACTCCGGCGCTAGAATGAGGCGCGACATGGCCAACCCGACGAGGGTTGAGAAGGCGGAAGAGGAAGCGGCCGCGTGGCATGCCCGTCTCGGCTCGACCTCCATCGATTCCGGCGCCATCGAGGAGTTTTTCGAATGGCGGTCTAAACCCGGCAATGCGGACGCCTATCGCCGGGTTGATCGCGTCTGGCGCAAGAGCCAGGGCCTGGGCGCCGATCCGGCCATCGCAGAGGCGCTGGACGGCGCGCGCCATCGCGCCCGCCGTAGCGGCTTGGGCAGACGGTCCGTTCTGATCGGGGGGCTGGCGGGCGCGACCGGCTTGCTCATCTTTTCTGGGACCTGCCTGTGGAACGGGCGAGGCGCGTTTGCGACCGATGTCGGCGAGCAGCGCGTGATCCGGCTCGCCGACGGCTCCAGGGTCAATCTGGACACGGATTCCCGCATCCGCGTGCGGTTCACGAGCGGGCAGCGGCGGATCGATCTTGATCATGGTCAGGCGCTCTTCGACGTGGCGGCGGCGCCGGATAGGCCCTTCGTGGTCTATGCAGGCGATGCCCGCGTCACCGCCGTGGGCACGGTGTTCGACGTTCGCAGGGCAGGGGAGGCGGTCAGCGTGACCCTCGTCTCGGGGGTGATCGACGTCGCGGCGCCGGAAATGGCGACCGGCGAGCGCCGCATGGCGGCGGGCCAGCAGACCAGGGTCTCGGGCAGCGCGATCTCAACCCGGGCGGTGGATGTCGCCGCCGAGACCAGTTGGACCTCTGGACGGCTGATCTTCTCCGACATCCCGCTGGAGCAGGCCGTCTCCGAGATGAACCGCTATCTGACAGACAAGATCGAGCTGGACGATCCCGGCATCCGGACTGTGGCGATCAACGGCGTCTTCCTGGTCGGAGACCGCGACGCCTTCGTCTCGGCAGCCTCAGATGGCTTGGGCCTGAAGTCCGTTCCCAAGGCGGACGGATCCGTCGGATTGGTCCGCCGCGGAAAATAATTGGGTTTCGGCTCCGGGGTAGGCCGGGGTCTCGTTGGTCTCTTTCTTCGACGCCAGAGGGAACGTTGGAGGAAACCTGTCTATGAGCCGTTCGAGTCTTCTATCCGGCGTCGCCGCGGTCGCCTGCCTCTTCTCCGCCGGGACGCCCGCCTGCGCCCAGTCCGCGCGCGATTTCGACATACCCGCTGGACCGATGCGCGACGCCCTGACGGCCTTCGGCGCCCAGTCCGGCCGGCAGATATTCTTCACCACGGACGTCGTCGCGGGCCGCCGCTCGCCGGGCGTCAGCGGACGGATGCAACCCGAGGCGGCCCTGAGCCGCCTGCTGCTCGACAGCGGCCTGACCTGGTCCCAGAGACGAACCGGGGTCTTCGTGGTGCAGAGGGGGGCTCCGGCGACAAGCGACGAAATCACCGTCCTTGACGAGGTAGTCGTCACGGGCACCCTGCTGCGCTCTTCGGGCGAACTGGCGTCGCCGGTGCTGATCATGGACCGGGACGAGCTCGACAGCCGGGGGCGGGGCACCGTGGCGGAAGCGCTGACGGACCTGCCGCAGAACTACGCCGGCAGCGGAACGCCCGGCGCGCTGTTGACCGGCGCAGATCGCGGCGGCTCGAACGGGGTGGTCGCGACGGGGATCAATCTGCGAGGTCTGGGCGCCGACGCCACGCTCGTCCTGGTCAACGGCCGTCGATTGGCCGGCACGGGGTTCAGGGGCGAATTCGCCGATGTTTCGGCGCTGCCCTCCGCCGCTGTAGAGCGGGTGGACATCCTTCTCGACGGCGCATCGGCTCTTTATGGCTCGGACGCTGTCGGCGGCGTGGTGAACATCATCATGCGGCGGTCCTTCGACGGCCAGGAAAGCGCGGTGCGGCTGTCCGCCGCCCAAGGCGGCATGGAAACCGTCCAGGCCTCGCATATCGCCGGAGGTTCCTGGTCGAGCGGCAGCGCCTTGCTGTCGTATGAGTACCAGCAACAGAACGCCGTCAACTCGCGCGACCGGCCCTATACGCTCGACGGGGACCTTCGTCCCTTCGGCGGGTCGGATTGGCGGTCGCTTTTCAGTGCGCCCGGCAACATCGTCGCATACGACGCAGCGAGCGCGAGCTACGTCTCGCAATTCGCGATCCGTCCCGGGCCGTCGAGCTCGGCGATCGCGCCGACCGACTTTGCGGCAGGCGAAACAAACCTGCAGTCGAACTCTCTGGGGGTGGACCTCATTCCGCAATTGGAGAGGCACAGCGCCTATGGGCGAATCCGGCAGTCCGCCGGCGAACGTTTGGATCTTTCGGCCGACGTGCGCTTCAGCCGCCGCGCCTATGAGTTCGCCAATGTTCCCGGCGCCAGCGTCTTCACGGTGACGCGCGCTAACCCCTTCTTCGTTTCCCCGACGGGCGCGGATTCCCACCTTCTCGCCTATTCTTTCTCGGGCGACCTGGGCCCGTCGCGGAAGGTGGGATCGTCTCGTAGTCTGGGGCTCACTGCAGGCGCCGTGTTCGACCTCGGTTCAGGCTGGTCACTCGATGGGTACCTGGCGCATGCCGAAGAACGCGGCGAAGCGGCCATCCGAGGACAGATCAACACCCAGTTCCTTCAAGAAGCGCTTGGGAACACGCCGGACGATCCGGAAACCGACTATTCGACCTCGGTCGACGGCTTCTTCAATCCGTTCGGCGCGGGCACCGCGAACGCCCCTCGCGTCCTGGATTTCATCAGCGCGGGCTATTCCAGCAATCTGGACCGCAGCGCGGCCAGTTCCGTCAATCTGCTGCTGAACGGAACGCCGCTGACCCTGCCCGGCGGCGCGCTTGATATCGCCGTGGGCGCCCAGTTGCGAAGCGAGCGCTTCAAGACCCAGTCGACGACGTTCCTGTCGACCCTCGAGCCCGTCGCACGTTTCACGCCGGGTCACGACCGTCTGATCTCCGCCGTCTTCGGCGAGGCGCGCATTCCCTTGTTCGGACCCGACAACGCACGGCCGGGCGTTTGGGCGCTTGAAGTGTCGGTCGCCGGACGCATCGAGGACTACGAAGACTTTGGGCGCACGTCGAACCCCAAAGTCGGCGCGATCTGGTCGCCCATGCCTGATCTGACGCTGAGGGGGGCGTGGGGCACATCCTTCCGCGCCCCGGGCCTCACCCAGCTGAACGACGCCTCCAGCGCCGGCGCCTCGCTCGTTCCACGACCTGATGGAACACGTATGCTTTCCATCTATCTGTCGGGCGGCAATCCCGATCTCACCCCTGAAACCGCTGAAACCTGGACCCTGGGCTTCAACTACAATCCCCCCAGCGGCCTGGTGTTGAGCGCGAGTTACTTCGATACGCGATTCGACAATCAGATCGCCCGGCCGACAACCGGAAATCTGGCCAACGTCCTCATCGATCCCGCCTTGTCGCCCTTTGTTCGACGGGTGGATCCGGCCAACGACGCTGCCGATCTGGCGCTTGTTCGCAGCTACACCACCGCGCCGGGCTTCGGCGCCGGCAGCCTGTTCCCGCCGACCACCTACGGCGCGATTATCGACGGTCGATGGATCAACACGGCATCGGTGGCGGTCCGCGGCCTTGATCTTCAGGCCGCCTATCCCATGCGTTTCGGCGGTCATACCCTGCGATGGGATGCGTGGGCGTCATGGCTTCTGGACTATGACGGTCGGATGACCTCCGCATCGCCTGTTCAGAGCTTGCTCGATCAGGTCGGCTACCCCGTTTCCCTGAGAAGCCGGGCCGGCTTTGCCTGGTCGCGGGGCGACTGGACCTTGAACGCTCACTGGATCCACGTTTCGGATTACGCCGATCAGGACGGCCGGCGGATCGACGCCTGGAATACGGCAGATGTCAGACTGACCTGGAAGCCGGTCAACGGCGCACTCGACGGTCTTCGCGCGTCGCTTGGAATCCAGAACATTTTTGACGTCGATCCGCCCTTCCATGATGGTCGAACGGGTTACGGCTTCGACGCTGGACAGGCCAACCTGTTCGGCCGGGTCGTCTCGCTGCAGTTGACGCAGCGCTGGTGATGTGGAGCCGCTCGGCGGGCTTCGTCCGGTGGATCCGGGCGGGGTGGGCCTTCGCGTTAGCGAGCGCTCTGCCGATTACGCCGACGATCGCCCAGGAACTCTCGCTGACGATCGACGATGTCCTGGGCATGGAATCCTTCGGCGACGTCTCGCTTTCGCCGGATGGTCATTGGCTCGTCTATGAGCGCAGACGCGCCTTTGACAGCGCCCCGCGTTTCGATCGAGGCCATCGGTCCGTATGGGCTGCTACGGATTTGTTCTTCCTCGATCTTCACCGCGCAGACGAACCCATGCGGTTGATCCATACCACCCAGGAAGAAGGCTTGGTGCTGGGGCCTTGGTCGCCTTCCGGCGCTTGGCTTCTCGTCTATCGGGTCGGCGCACATCGCATGGAAGCCGGCGTCCTTAACGTGAAAACCCGCACCGTCCGCTGGACCGGCCTGACCCCTGACATGCCGCTTACCGGCAGCGGGGCGGAATGGCGAGACGACAACCGGCTGCTCCTGACCACCCGTCCTGTCGGCGCCATGCCCTGGATGCTCGAGCGCGACGGCGCCAGTCAGGCTTCAACTCGACGGCTATGGCGCGACGCCGCCGAGGGCAGGGTTTCTTCCGCCACGCGCATCGACACCTTTGGCGGAATCGCCGCCACGACGAAGGAAAAGCCGCCCCAGCGGCTTATGGAGATCGACGCACTCACTGGCGAGATTCGCCAGGTGGCTGAGGCGTCCATCCTTGATATGTCTGCGGCCCCAGACGGAAAAACGATTGCGCTGCTGGTTTCGGGGGAGGGGATCCCCATCGGTACGGGACCCGTGCGGGCTTATGAGATGAAACACCGGACGCGTCTGCGTCTGCTGGACGCGGCGTCTGGTTCGGTTATCGCCGCCCCGACCCAAGACATCGCCCTGCATCTTCTGAGGTGGACGAGCCGTTCTGACGCGATCCTGGTGTGGGGGCGGGCGGACGGCGCTGCATGGGACCAAGGCGGCCTGCTGCGTGTCGACCGCGACGGATCGATGTCCGGCTTCATGTCGGACGGGCTGTCGCCTATGGCCGCAGGGGAGTCGATCGACGAACTCAGGGGCGTCCAGGCGGACTGGCTGGGCGAAGCGCCCGTGCTTCGCGCGCGCCGGAACGGCCGATTCGATTGGTTCTTGCTCTCCCCTGACGCCCCGGCCATAGCTTTGACGTCGATCGTCCCCGGGGCGGTCGGCGATCTGGCGGCGGTAGGGGAGGGCCAGCTGCTGATCTTCGCCTCAGGCGCCCTATGGCGGGTCAATGAGGGCGGGGCGGAACGATTGACGCCGCAGGGCGGCCAGGTCTCCAACGCGACTTCCGTCAGTGGAATGCAGGCGCTGCGATTGCGGCTGAATGCGGCGCCGAGGCGCGACTGGGCCCTGGCCCGCGCGGGCTCTGAACATGTGGATGTGCTGGGGACCGAAGGCTTGCGGCGCAGCTTCCAGATCGAGCCGCTGTCAGAGGGCTCGATGATTGCGGCGGCGTCGCAGGACGCGATCGTTCGTCTTCTTCGGCATCAGGGTTCGGAGGCGCTTTGGTTGAGCCGCGAGCGAGAAGAGCGGCGGATCGACGAGGCGAATCCGGAGTTCGCAACCCTAGCTTTCCCTCGAGCCGTCGCCGTGGCTCATCTGGACCGCCTTGGCCGCCCTGCGCAAAGCTGGCTCACCCTGCCGAAGGGCGATGCGCGGCGCAGTCCACGCGGTCTGATCGTGTCGATCTATCCAGGATCTTCAGACAGCGGCGCGTACATCGACCCGCGAGTATTGCTGTACGGCGTTCGACCCGCATTCCTGGCGGAGCAGGGCTACGCCGTTCTTTCCCCCGCAATCCCAGTCGAGTCCGGCGAAGCTTTGGTTCCTGACCAGTTGCTGAAGAGCGTGGAGCTGGCCGTAGACGCAGCCCTGACCGCCCACCCGACCTTGCCGTCGGACCGCATCGCGATCCTTGGCCACAGCTTCGGGGGGACGGCGGCGTTGACGCTCGCCTCGTCAACTCGCAGATTCAGATCCTATATCGCCTGGTCGGCGGGGACCGACTTCGCCGGGAAATGGGGCGAGTTCGATCCCATTGCACGGATCCGTCCCGAGGAGGGCCTTAGCCTCCAGGCGCAGATGGGCTGGGTCGAGACCGGTCAGGGGCAAACGAAAGCGACGCCCTGGGAGGCCCCGGAGAGATTCGCGGCCCTCAGTCCCTATTCGACGGCGTGGCGAATTCAGGATCCCGTGCTGTTGATCTCGGCCGACCGGGATTTCGTTCCGCTCTCGCAGTCCGAGCGCATCTTCACGACCCTGCACCGCACCGGCGTTCGGTCCCGGATGATCACCTATTGGGGGGAGGGGCACTTCAACTGGAGCCCGGCGAATATCCGCGACCTCTACCAACAGATCATGGACTGGTTGAACGAGACTTTGGCGTCACCTGACGGCCAATCGTGCTTCCCACGTCCGAACCCACGCCTCGATGACGACGGCTGTCATGATCTCGCCGACGCGCCCTCGCCAGATCAAGCTGTCCTCGGTAAGCAGAGCCTCGACCGTCTCCCGAACGATCAGGCCTTCGCTGGCGAGTCGACCGTCCAGAAGCCAGGGCCTTATCACGTTGAGGCTCATGGCGAGGCGTCGTCCATAGTAGGCTGTCATTTCTCCCTTGGACCTGCGCTCGGCGATTTCGGGAGTCAGCCGATCGCGAAATGTCTCTCGGGCCAAGGCCCGGTCCCGGCGCCCTAGCGTAAGTTGTTCCGCGCTGAGCGCGAGGCAGGTCTCGACGACAGGCTGAGCCAGAAGCGGATGGACGAGTTCGACTGTCTGGGACTGAAGCGAGGGACCGCTGAACGTGACCCCGTTGATGACGCCGGCGATTTGATACCGCTTCGCGGGGCCGAGATCCGAGGCGGCGTCCAGCCACGGGTGGATAGACGGCGTAACGTCGCCAGAGACAAAGGAGACCGAGCGGCCGAGCCGCGGCCTGTCGGGACCGTCGAGCCGTGCGGCGGCGATGAGGGACCAAACCGAGCATCCATTCCATCGCGCCAAGTTGGGTAAAGAGGAGGAAAGCGCGGCGCGCCAGCCGCGTCGCCGCCAAATGTCGCAGAATACGTCAGCGCCCGCGCCTTGAATGAAGACGGCGTCGCCTCCCTTGCCCGTCAGAAGGACGTTTGAGCCGCCCTGTTTCAAGACCCGCGCCCATATCGCGTCATTGGGAGCGTCCATACCGTTTAATCCGGGGCGAAGACCTGGCGTGAGGTCCAAAAGCATGCGCTCCGTCAGCGGGCCGGGCGCCCGAGGGAGCGTCGTCAGGACAACGCCGAGTTTGGCCGCCATGGCGTGGGCGTAGGCTCTCTCATCTCCGCCCGGCTCTTCGCCGAAAGCGTGGAGCCACGCGCCGGCGTCGCGCCCGCTTGCGCGCAGACTTGAACCCACTATGGCGGAGTCGAGGCCTCCGGATAGCTCGGCCGCGAGTCGGCCGTCGCCCGCCAGCGCATAGACGGCCTCGTCCACGGCGTTCCTAAGCGCCGCGCTTGCGGCCTTGTCGGGGATGACGTCCTCATCGCTCGCACGCGCAAAGATGTCCGGACGCCAAGACGAGACCGGAGGAACGGACGAGGGAAACGGCAGCACGGCGCCAGGCGGCAGAACCGTGGGACCATCGATCATCGTTTCCCACCAAGCGCCCAACGGGTCCTGAAGCGCGCGCCCCACCCGATCGAATGCAATTCGCCAATCCGGCCGGGTCAGGCTGACAAGCCACTCGGGCAGATCCGAAGAGACGACGACGAGATCGCGCCACTCCCAGGCGATGCACTCCAAGGCGCCGGAAGGGTCGCGAAGAAGCCCCGCGATCCGCCCGTTTGGCCCCACGCGGAGTCCGACATAACGGCCCCAGAAGCGTCGCATGATCGATTGCTCACAGGCGTGATCGTCGGGCCCCGTGATGAAGCGGGAAAGCGGGCCCTGACGTCGGTCGAAAACGTCTCCGATCAACGTCCAGAGGCCAGCCTTAACGACGCGAGGGGGCCTCGGCCCTCCACACGCCAGCCACCCGGACCGGCCCATGGGCCTATGCGGTAAACCATGCGCCTGGGCGGCCTGAAGGAGCATCATCGCCTGCGCTCGCGCTCGCGGCGTCGTCCCCCCCGTGACGCATAGATAGTCCATGTCACACTGTCAGGATGGGGCTGAAGCCGCGCACGCGATCGAGGTCGTCGGCAAGGAGGACATCGCCGATCTGCAGCCAGCAATGGGCGAGGAACGGCCATGTCCGTACGCCGAACACCCAATCCGCAACGATGCCCTCCCGCGCTAACAGCCGTCGCAAGGCGAAGCTGCGCTTCAAGCACTGCCCAGGAGAGGGAACCCAAGGCAAGGTGCTATAAAAGGCTGCGACGACCTCGGCGACCCGCGAGGAGGCGGGCTGGTCGCGGCGAAGCGGTTCGCTGCGAATGAGCCTATCCAGGGGGCTGACCTCAAATCGCCGGCCAGCGGCTAGAATGAGGACCGCGGTCTGTACGGCCGAACCGAAAGGGGCGTGAGGCTCAGGTTGGAGCGCGCGCACAGGCGGTGGGGCGCGGCGCCGCCGCGTCGCCGGTCGATCAGGCGCGATCAAGCCGGTCGCGAGCAATTCGGCCTGGTAATCGGGATGCGCAGCCACAGCATCGGGAACGTGATCTACGGGGCGCAGTATCTCGGCCCCGCCGACGAGGCAGCTATAGGCATCCGAAGCTACCTTCAGAACGACCACATCGTTTCCGCGCCAAGCCAAGTGAACATCTTGCGCGAGCCACATGGTGTCTGTCGTTTTGTCGACCATGACAAAAGAGCGGGCGGCCGTTGTCGGCCGCCCGTCTCCATCAACCCATCGGCACTCGGCTCGGCTGCAAAGTGAACTCGATGTAATCGCCATCGATATCCTGCAGGGTCAGAGCCTTGGCGCTGCCGAAGCTGACGAGGCGCAGTTTGAGCTTGGTCATTTCAGTCACTCCCTGGTTGATCGCTACAGACGTAGCCCAGAGAGTAAGCGCCCTAGACGTCGGTACTCAAAACTATATTTGTCGTATATTTCATCGCCCCGGTCGGGGACGTGCGAGCGTAAGTTCCGTGACGCCCTTCTCGAGCCAACGCGCCGCCATCTCCTGACGCTCGTTTTCGGCCAGCAGATCATCATACATGGCGCACACGGCCAAAATGACGGCGCGACCGTCCAGCTTCGCGATCCCATCGCCCAGAAGGCCGTTGAGGCGCTTGCCGCCGATGGTCAAGGCCGTGACCAGCTTGTTGTCGGCGCTGCGCCAGGCCAGCTCAGGCGAGCCGATGGCGACCGCCATGATGACGGCGTGGGGATCGCTGCGCGTGGCCGCCGCAAAGCGATGGATGTAGTCGATATTGAGCCGGCTCCCGCCCGCCTCGAAACGCTCATAGGTGCGAAGCGGCATGTGCATCGCCTTTGCCACGGCGCGGGCAGTCATGCCGCGGTGGCGACGCACCAGCTTGAGGGCTCGGGACAGCACGTCGTTGTCTCGCTGGGGCTGCCTGCGCATGGAATCCATGGCTGCCTTCCTTTTGCTGACGATCACTGGCCGTCACCGTAACGACGTTCGTCGTTGGTGCAAAAAGGGCGACCCGTCGATAACGGGCGGTGAGGCCGACGATGTCCGGCGGGTTCGCATCGGACGAGCTTGCAACGTGTTGGCGAACAAGCTTCGCCGCGCGTTATCGCGGCGCTTCTGTGGTTGGAGGGCGCCATGGCCAAGAAGCGGGATCCCTTCCTAAGGGCGTTGGATGTGATCCGGACCAACATGCTGAAGGGCGTTTATCCGCCTGCGCAGCCAATCGTGATCGCGGACGAAGCGCGCCGGTTGGGTCTGTCAACGACGCCGATCCGTGAGGCGCTTTCCTGCCTTTGCGGAGAGGGTCTGGTCGAGCGAGGGCCGTGCGGCGGGTTCGTTGCGCCGCGCTTTGACGCAGGCGCCCTGCGCGATCGCTACGAATTTCGTCTGACGTGCCTGCTGGCGGCGCTCGATCTCACTGCTGACCTTCCAGGATATCGGCGGCGCTCGCGAACGGACGCCACGGCGGCGCCGGATCTCCAGAGGATCTCCGAGGATGTCGTGCGGCGCTCGGGAAATGCTGTGCTCCTTGCCGCCTATCAGCGTGTCGGTGTGCAGTTGCGGCAGGTCCTGGAGGCCGAGCGGATCGTCTTCATCGACGTCGATGTCGAGGCGGATCGCATAAAAGTCCTGGCGGATGAAGGCGCGCGCCAAGCGTTCTGCGAAGCACTGCGAACCTATCACCATCGCCGTATACGGGCGGCGCCCCATATCGCGGCGGAAATCGCCCGGCGCGGCGCTGCGTCAGCCCACGGCGTAGACGAGGTCCCCTTGGCTTCGCCAACAGGGGAGCCGTGCTGAACTTGAGCGGCGCCGCGCGCGGCCGACCGGCGGGGGATCATCCCAACTGACTTTCAAGCGGCGGCCGCAAGGAGGGGGCATGCGCGAAGCGGGGAGCGATGGCTATCGCCCGGAATGGGGCGATCGAGAGGGTTATGACCGGATGGTCGCGCTCGACCTCGCCGGGTGGGCTTGGGAAGCGCTCCGGCGTCGACCTGATGACGCCGGTCGTATCCTGCCGGTGAAGGCGAACCGACAGCTCGGGCGCTTCCCGACGATCCGGCTCATCGAGACCCCGGCCGTGGATGAACGGGAGGTCTGGGGGTGGCGATTTCCTCGGGGCGCGGTCCCCGCTCGTCTTCTGGCGCGCCGACCTCCACCCCGCGGTTCTTCCCGTCCGGGCAGCGCCTGTGGCCGACGCCGACCCCGACGCTTTTCGACTTGATCGTCTGCCCTGTCGTGCGGTCATCCGACGCCTTGGCGACGGGCGCGAACAGATCATCATCGGCGGCGGGACGCATTCGATCCGCCTCGAGGTGCGGGCAGGCACCCTGCTCGAAGGACCTGTCCGGCTGACCTATGATCTCGCCGGCTTCGCCGATATCGACATCCGCCTTCAGGCGCTCGGCCAGTTCGTCGCCCTGCATCGCCTCAACCGACTGCCGTCCGGCCTCTTTCGTATCGAGCCGCGGGCGAGGCGGTGGGCGATGGCCTTGCAGGCCTGGGACGGCGGGCGAGCCGGCGCGAGCCAGCGCGAGATCGCTGTCGCCCTGTTCGGCGGGGCGCGCGTCGCCTCGGATTGGGCGGCGGGCGACCACATGCGCAAACGGGTGGCGCGGCTCGTCAGAACGGGCGAACGCCTCGTCGCCGGCGCCGGACCCGGAATGCTTCGGCGCGAGCCGTCCTGACCGACTACTGCGAGAACAGGGTCACGTCGTGGCGCGTGCCCGAGATACGGACCCCGTTGCTGGGCGTGCGCGCGATCGTATCGGCCTCATCGAGCGCGCGCAGGACATCGTCCAGGCGCGGGGGTGGAGCGATCTCGCAAACTTCCTTCCGGCCTCCGTTCGCTCCGATCGACGAGAAGGAGACCGACCCGCCGTTGATCCGATAGCGGCGCGCGACGCCGGCGCAGGCCGGCTCCCACCAGACCGAGGCCTCGTCGCCGCTGATGGCGATCCCCACAGGCTCATCGAGAGAGCGGCCGTCGATCGCGGCCACGCGCCATTCGCCCGACAGGGTGGCGACCGTCGCGGCGGGAGCCTCGCGATCGACCGGCGCGGCGGCATCACTGTCTGTGGTGCGGGGCTGCGGGGCGGCCTCCGGCGGCGTTTGCCCGCAAGCGGTCAGCGCCGCGCAGGCGAACAGGATCAGCAGGCGGCGCGCGCGCGCCGAGCTGGAGGACTGGATGTCGATGTTGAGAAGGGCTTGCTTCATAAGGTCTGCCTGGCGGTCGCAGTGGTGCGGCATGTCGGTCATCGGGGCGGGAAATGGGCGGCGCTCCTCGGCGCGCCGATCGGAATGATCGGCCCCGCGCCGCATTGCGCCCGCAGCGCCTTTACGCCGGCGTCGGCTTCATTCGCGCCGCGCGGACCGGCCCATATGACCTTCTCGCCGATCCGAACCGTCTGTCCGCCGTCCGTGACGGTCATGCGGTAGTCGGCGTCGAGTCCGATCTCGGCGTCCCTGTCGAACAGCACCAGCGGCTCGCCGCCGTCGCCATGATCGGCGAGGCGGAAGCAGCCATCGCGCAGGATGATCCGGCCCGACAGCGCCGCCTGGTTGACGGCGCCCGGCAGACGATCCGAGCGAGGGACGAGGCGAACCAGCGCGGCGAGCGCCGGATCGATCGCGCGCGGATTGGGCGGCGGCCCGAAGTCCAGGCGCAGCCGCTCGGGCAAGGTCCAGCCCTCGGCGGCGGCGATCTCGCGGAAGGCGGCTTCGTCCACGGTCACGTCGAAGGCGACGACGCCGTCGAACTCCATCACCGAGCCGCCGCCGACGAGCCGTTTGGCCGCGAGACGCGGAAACCACTCATCGAAGATCGGTTGCAGCTCGGCGGTGGGGACGCCGCCCTCGCGCGAAGCGAAGCGGGAATCGCGCGTATGACGCGCCAGGGTCGCGGCGGCGTCGCGCCGGAACTGGAAGGCGAAACGCGGCGAAGGATCGCGCACGACGCGGTAGCCGATATAGTTCCCCGGCTCGGCCGCCTTCAGACGCCGGTCGAGCGCCTGGGCGTCGCGCATCGCCGCCTCTTCGGGATTGCGGAGGCTTTCGTCGTCCTCCGAAGGCATGGGCTGCCGGGAGCGCGGCGGCGGCGCAGGCGAGGGCGGGGCGCTCAGGAGCGTCGCATAGCCGTCCGCCCCGATGGTCGCGCCGGCGGGAACCCGGGCTGATGCCGGTCCGGGGGCAGGGCCGACGCCCTGGTCCGGCGACGAAGGGGCGGTGCATCCGACGAGAGCGATTGCGATCATCGTCAGTCCGAAGGTCCGCATATCTGTGTCGTCCTCTATCCTCGCCTGCGGCACGGTAACGACCGTGAGTCTCGCTGACCATACGCTTAAGCGCCTCCGGTTGTTCGTCGCCGAGAACCGTGCGGGCGAGCCGAAGCTGGTTGGTTGATATCTGACCGAATATGGACTATGTCCAGATTTGTTAGGAGATGGTCATGGCAATAGGCATCGTTTCCGGTCGCGGTCCTCAAGCGGAGCTGCCGCGCCTCGATGTGGCGCGTTTCGCCCCGGCGAACCGGCGCCGTCTGAGCGCGCCTGCGCTTCGCACATTCACCGCCATCGCCGATCTCTGGGGGCTGAACGAGGAGCAGCGCCGCCTGATCCTCGGTTACCCGTCGCGCTCGACCTACCAGAGCTGGTGCAAGCAGGTGCGCGAGCATGGTGAGATCACGCTCGACGTTGATGTGCTGACGCGCATTTCGGCGCTGTTCGGCATCCATCAGGCGCTGGGCGTCCTGTTCGCCGATGAGCATGAGGGCGTCGACTGGCTGCTACGACCGCACGATGCGGCGGTGTTCGGCGGGCATCCGCCCATCAACCTCGTGGCCAACGGGACTCAGGACGGTCTGATGACGGTGCGACGCTTCCTCGACGCCGCTCGGGGCGGGGCCTACATGGCTCCCAACGCCCTCGATGCGGCGTTCGAAGCCTATGACGACAGCGAGATCGTCTTCAGCTGATGGAGAAGCTCGTCGCTGCGCCCCGTCCGGCCCACCGGCTGGTGCCGTCGCGCTTTCCACCGATCGGTCTGTTCGACACCGTCGCCACGGCGGCCGATGCCGCGGCGGTGATGGAGCTGGCCGGATGGACCAACGACCGTCTGGTCGCCGAACGGATCGACCGCCTGCCGCGCGATCAGTGGATCTACGGTCGCGCCAATGCGAGCATCGTCATGGCGTCCTTCCTCCATGTCGCGCCGGGCGGCATGCGGTTCAACGGTCCGGACCTCGGCGCCTGGTATGCAGCGGCGTCGGTCGTCACTGCAGCCGCCGAAGTCGGCCATCATCTGCGCCGCGAAGCCGTGGCGCGATCCTTGAAGGGAATGCGACGAACCTATCGCAACTATACCGCCGCCTTGATCGGCGACTATCGCGACATTCGCGGCCGACAGGCCGCCTTGCCCGACGCCTACGCCACCGATAGTTATGAAGCCTCGCAGCCGTTCGGTGAAGGCGTCCGGGCGTCCCAGGCGTCGGGACTTCTCTACGACAGTCTGCGGCATCGCGGCGGCTGCAACATCGTCGCCTATCGACCGATCGCCGTCACCGAAGTGGTGCAGGCGGAGCATTTCGAAATCAGCGTCGAGGCGGCGTCTCGTCGGATAGAGGTCCGAACGCTAAACGCATAGTCCGCACGCGCGCAGACAGATTGATCATTCCGCGATGACTCGAAGCGCCTTGTCCATTGAAAACGTCCCATGCGTGCCGTTTTCGAAAGCCACGCCGAAGCACCCTGCCCGAACATCTTCCTGTCCTCCATAGCCCTCGCCGCAACCGTCCTGTTCCGGCTATGAGGCCTGAGCGTGGGGGGCGCTGGCCGCATCAGGTCCTTTCCAATTTGGCGGCGCCATCGGAGGAGGTCCCGCTGGCCGTTCAAGCTTCCACTCTATCGGTTGAATGTAATACCGTAGTTTCTTTTCGTCGTGCGCAGTCGGAATCCGCGCCCGCCGCATGGCGACCAGACACGCCGCCGCATCGAGGTCTTGATGACCGCTTGAGCGAGTAACAACGCAGTCCTTAACGCTCCCGTCGGCCGCGGCAGCCAGCCGAACATAGCTTGTACCCTCGCGCCTCTCGGCACGCGCCGGGGCTGGATATTCCGGTAGCCATGGCTCTTCGCGGTACAGCGGACTCTTCTGCGGCGGTGGCGGCGCGATCAATGGACCAGTGTTGACCGTCTGCGCCAGCGCAGTTGCCTGCAAAGTCAGCAGCAGAGGCAAGAGCAATGCAATACTTTTCATATCTTCATCGATAGCGGCGCCGGATAATGGTTCAATCCTTCCGCCATGGGTGATCGTAAGCCGGGCGTGTGAAAAGCCTTATTCATGCCCATGCTTGATTCCGTCCTGCATCTTGCAGCCGCCAGTGCCCCCAGCAGAATCTCCGCCCGGATCGAAACCCCGACCATCACGTCCTGCTAGCTCATTTGAGGTACATATCTTGGTTTGGTCCCGCCAGCGCAGGCCGTTGCTGGCGGAGCTCCCGTCCACTCAAGCGGACGTGACGGCGATGGCTGCGGACGGGGTCGGACTGAACGAGGCCGTAACCGCAATAAGGGCGCAGAGCTTCGAGGGTTCTCGAGGGATTGGCCGACCTCACGGACCGCCCCGACTGAAAGGCGTGTTTGGTCTCGATCCTACGGCCTTCTGAAGCGGAGGGGCTGCGCCTCGCCTGTGCGCCAGGCCTCGATCACGCCCGCCGTGAAGATGACGAGCAGGAGGAAGTAGCGCTCCAGCGCTGCGATATAGGCGCGCGCCACGACGAAAGACATCGAGCGCAACTCCGACATGCAAGAGTGTGGTGAGGAGATGGACTTCGCTGTCAAGCTTCGGCGACCAGGTGCGGCGGCGGGATGGCGGCGGTCGGGTAGGCTCGAGACGACATGCGCAAACGTCTCACTCGGTTGTTGAAGACAGCTGAGCGCCTGATCCCCTCGCAGGCCCCGGTTCTTTTCGCTCTGATGAATTTCAGACCCCGCGCTGGCGGTCCTTGGCGATGGTTATTTCGCTTTTATTGAACAGTTGTCCGCACGGCGGGCGGGACGGCTGAAGGTGCCTTTGCGACATTTTACAGTTTCGCAGCGAAAGCGTTCGATTTTGAGCTCAAAACGTTAAGGCTCTTCTGAGAAGAGCTTGACACTGGGGAACCTAGCCTCTTGAGAGTTCCTCGCCATTTTGACGATTTTGGACGGGGAATAAGGCCATGCATGCTGACATCATCGACAAGAAGAGCGGCTCGCGTCGTCAAGTCGAAGACGGGCAGCCGATTTCCTCCAACCGGCCTTCGGTCTTCCGTCTGAAGTTGGCGCCTGAGAGCGTCGCTCGTTACGTGCGGCGTGGTGATGATCTCGTGTTGGTCCTTAAGGACGGCCAGGAAATCGTCATACTGGCGTTCTTCGTCAAATATCCGGATGGCGACAGCCCTGAAGACGTCGCTTCCACGAGCGAAGACGCCTCCAACGGCGAGGAAGCGCGCAACGACCTCGTATTGGAAGACGACTACGGGGTGGTCTGGTGGGGGCAGTATCCCGAGGAGTGGAGCGAATTCCATTTCACTGAGATCGAGCTGGATCACGTCGCAGGAGTGGTGTGGTGGCCCTGGGTTCTAGGCCTAGTCGCGGGCGGGACGGCAATCGCTGCTGTTGCAAACGGCGGTGGGGACGGCGGCAAAGGCAAGCCTCCTGTCGCAGTAGATGACTCCTCTCATGGAACGGAGGACGGCGGGCCTGTCACCGGCAATGTGCTGACCAACGACAGCGACCCGGACGGCGACACGCTGAGCGTTGTGAGCTTCACCATCGCCGGGGTTCCCGGCGTGCATGACGCGGGCGACACGGTGACGATCCCCGGCGCGGGCGTCTTCACGCTGGCGGCGGACGGCGGCTACAGCTTCACCCCGGCGGCGAACTGGAACGGC
>NZ_JBDJMK010000017.1:0-20717 GCF_039673845.1 Brevundimonas diminuta
CAAAAATGTTTTTTTTTTTGCCTTTCACCCCCTTCCCCAATTCTAACCGGGGGACCAACTTTAGCCCCCCCCGCCGTCGTCTTTTCAGCATCTGACAGTCTTCAGACCGGATCGGCGCCCACAAAGGTCATGAAGCGCACAGGCGCCCCCTGCCCGAAGGTCATGACGTCATAGCGATCGGGCGCATAGCCGGGCGCCTCCATGCCGGGCGAGCCGGTCGGCATACCCGGCACGCCGATGCCGCGCGCCTGGCCCGGATTTTTCATGAAGGCCGTCACGCCCGCCGCCGGAACGTGCCCCTCGATCACCTTGCCGTCGATCACGGCGCTGTGGCAGCTCCACAGCGGCTGCGGCACGTTCAGACGCTGTTTGACGGGCGCCAGATCATCGGTCGGCACGACGTTCACCTGATAGCCCGAGCGACGCATATGCTCGACCCAACCGCCGCAGCAGCCGCAGGAATCGCTCTTGTAGACGGTCATCTCCGACGCCTGCGCGCGGGTCGACAGGCCGTCCGCCAGAAAGGCGCCGCCCCCGACCGCCACCGCACCGACCGCCATCAGGGCCATTCGGGTCATGGTATTCATCTTCAGTTCTCCTGAACCGGATAGCCCGCTGCCGCCAGCGCTTCGGCCAATGACTGCGGCGTCGCCGTCGTCTCGACCTCGACCCGGCGCGCAGGAATGTCGGCCGTGATCGTGGCCGTCGGATCGACGGACAGGACAGCTTTCTCGACCGAGGCGACACAGCCGCCGCAGCGGATTTTCGGAATGTTGAGCGAGATCATGACGACGCTCCCTTTCTTGATACGCGACACGTCATTCGACCCCTTGCCACCGTGGCAGGGTCAAGCGTTTGCGGCATGGGCGGCCTGCGGCGCATCGCCCGCCAGATCGGACAGGATGGGGCAGTCGGGCCGCTCGTCCCCCGCACAGCAATGGGCCAGATGGCGCAGGGTGTCGGCCATCTCGCGCATTTCGCGGATCCGGGCGTCCAGATCCTCCAGATGCTTCTGCGCCATCGCCTTGACCTCGCGGCTGGGCCGGGCGTTGTCGCGCCACAGGGACAGCAGGCGGCTGATCTCCTCGATCGAAAAACCCAGCCCCCGCGCCCGGCGGATGAAGCGCAGATCGTTCAGATCGCGCTCGCTGAAATCGCGATAATTGCCCTCGGTCCGATCCGCCGGACGGATCAGCCCC
This sequence comes from Brevundimonas diminuta, assembly GCF_039673845.1. Taxonomy (GTDB): domain Bacteria; phylum Pseudomonadota; class Alphaproteobacteria; order Caulobacterales; family Caulobacteraceae; genus Brevundimonas; species Brevundimonas diminuta_E. The sequence continues at coordinate 1,200 of NZ_JBDJMK010000017.1, forward strand.
TGCGCCTCATAATAGCGGATCATCTTGGCCGAGACACCGGTCGTCTGGGCCGCCTTGCCGATGTTCATTACGCGGCTCCCTTCACGTTGTTCGCGCCGATATGGGGCTTGAAGGTCTTCAGACGCAGGGCGTTCAGCACCACGCTGACGCTGGACAGGGCCATCGCACCCGCCGCCAGCATGGGCGACAGCATCACGCCGAAGACCGGATACAGCACTCCCGCCGCCACCGGGATCAGCAGGACGTTGTAGCCGAAGGCCCAGGCCAGGTTCTGGCGGATATTGTTCATCGTCGCCCGCGACAGGCCGATGGCGCTGACCGCGCCGCGCAGATCGCCGCCGGTCAGGACCACGTCCGCGCTCTCGATCGCCACGTCCGAACCGCCGCCGACCGCCAGACCCACGTCCGCCGCCGCCAGAGCCGGGGCGTCGTTCACCCCATCGCCGACGAAGGCGACCCTGCGTCCGCCCGCTTTCAGCTCTTCGATCACGGCCACCTTGCCGTCCGGCATGACCTCGGCGTGGACTTCATCGATACCCAGACGACGCGCGACGGCGGCGGCGGTGCGGCGGTTGTCGCCGCTGATGACCGCCACCTTCAGCCCCAGCTCATGCAGGGCGGCGATGGCCTCGGCCGTCGTCGCCTTGACCGGGTCGGCCACGGCGATGATGGCGGCCAGTCGACCGTCCACGGCGGCGTAGAGCGGCGTCTTGCCCTCGTCGCCCAGACGGGCCGCCGCCTCGGCGAACACAGCCACGTCGCAACCCAGTTCGGCCATGTAGCGGTCGGCGCCGACGGCGACGCGCGCCCCGTCGACCAGACCCGTCACACCCTTGCCGGGGATGGAGGCGAAGTCCAGCGGCCGGGCCACCGTCATGCCGCGCGCCTCAGCCGCCGCGACCAGGGCGCGGGCCACCGGATGCTCGGAGCGGATCTCCAGCGCCGCCACCTGGGCCAGCACCGTCGTCTCATCAAAGCCCTCGGCCGTGACCAGATCGGTCAGGGTCGGCTTGCCTTCGGTCAGGGTGCCGGTCTTGTCGAAGGCGACGACGTCCACACCCTGAAGGGCCTGAAGCGCCTCGCCCTTGCGGAACAGCACGCCCAGTTCGGCCGCACGCCCCACGCCCACCATGATGGAGGTCGGCGTCGCCAGACCCATAGCGCACGGACAGGCGATGATCAGCACGGACACGGTCGCGACCAGCGCCATCCCCATCGCCGGGTCCGGCCCGAACAGGAACCACACGGCGAAGGTCAGGGCGGCGATGGCCATGACGGCGGGCACGAACCAGCCCGTCACCTTGTCCACCAGCGCCTGGATCGGCAGCTTGGCCCCCTGCGCCGCCTCGACCATCTTGACGATCTGGGCCAACACGGTCTGCGAGCCGACCTGACGCGCCTCGAAGCGGAAGGCGCCCGTGGTGTTCAGCGTGTCGCCCGTGACGTCAGCCCCGGCGGTCTTCTCAACCGGGATCGGCTCGCCCGTCAGCATGGATTCATCGACGAAGGAGGCGCCGTCCGTGACCACGCCGTCGACCGGCACCCGCTCGCCGGGGCGCACCACGACCACGTCGCCGACCTTGACCGCATCGACGGCCACGTCCTGCTCGACGCTGTCGCGCACCACGCGCGCGGTCTTGGCTTGCAGCGACATCAGGCGGCGGATCGCCTGGCCCGTGCGGCCCTTGGCCCGCGCCTCGATCCAGCGCCCGACCAGGATCAGGGTGACGATCACCGCCGCCGCCTCGAAATAGATGTTGGCCGTGCCTTCAGGCAGCCACTGCGGCGCAAAGGTCGCCACGCTTGAGAAGGCCCAGGCCGCCGTCGCGCCCAGCACGACGAGGGAGTTCATGTCCGGCGCCGCGCGCAGCAGGGCGGGCACGCCTTTCCGGAAGAAAACGGCCCCCGGCACGAACAGCACGAAGGTCGCCAACACGAAGCTGATGACCTTCCAGTTGAAGGCGCCGATGGTCTCGCCGATCCAGTGGTGCATCCCCGGCACGAAGTGCGAGCCCATCTCCAGCACGAACAGCGGCAGGGTCGCCGCGCCCGCGATCAGCACCGCGCGGCCCAGCTTCTTGATCTCGGCGTCGCGGGCGGCCTGTTCGCGATCGCTGGCGTCCGGCCCGGCGTCCTCGGGCGCCTCCAGCACATAGCCGGCCTGTTCGACGGCGGCGGCCAGATCCTGGAACGTCGTCGCCCCCGACAGGAAGCGCACCGTCGCCCGCTCGGTCGCCAGATTGACGCTGGCCGACAGCACGCCCGGCACAGCGGCCAGCGCCTTTTCGACGCGGCCGACACAGGAGGCGCAGGTCATCTCCCGCACGGGATAGACGACCTCCTCCTCCATCGGCTCATAGCCCGCGCTCTTGATGGCGGCGGCGACTGCGGCGGCGGAACCGTCGGGCGACAGCGACACCTGCGCCCGTTGAGCGGCCAGATTGACCTGCGCCTGCGTCACGCCTGGCACGGCGCGAATGGCTTTTTCGACCCGGCCCACGCAGCTGGCGCAGGTCATGCCCAGCACAGGCAGTTCCAGTGTTCTGAAGCCTTCGGCGGCCATGGCGTCGTCCTCGCAAATCCTTGACGACGACACCTCTAAACCTTCCCATCAAGGGAAGGTCAAGCACCCTATCCGGCGCCTTCCGGCAGGCGGGCGATGAAGTGGCCCTTGATGCCCTGCGGCCAGTCCCGATAAGGCACGGCGCCGGACGGACTGGCGGCGTAACGGCGAGCGAAGTCGACGATGGCCTCGGCCGCATCGGCCGTGGGGGCGAAGGTTCCGGCCAGATAGGCGGGCTTGCCGCCCTGAGCCAGATAGACGGTGCAGTGGCTGCGGCAGGCCCACAGACAGGCCTGTTCCTCGATCTGCAGTTCGGGCGCGTGCCCCGCCGCCGCCATCACCGCCTCACGCAGACGCTGGCCGCCGGTCACGCCTTCGGCGTCCACCGCCTCTTCCGCCGAATGACGGCAGGTCGAGCAGACGACCACGCGCGCCCTGTGTTCGGCCCCGGTTACGGCGCTCATCGGTCGGCTCCTTCAGCGGTCAGGTGCAGTTCAAACGGCGCGCCCCAATCCGTCTCCGCGCCCCGGCCGATGGCCTCGACAGCGCGAACCATGGCGCCGTCGCGACCCAGAAGGCGGTCGGCCAACGCGATCATCAGCGGGTTGGGCGTGGCGGTCGGGGCGGCGCCTCGCAGACGCGCAGCCCACTCAGACTCCCGCCCCGGCGCCGTGCGGGCGCAGGCGATGACGTAGGCCGCCGCCGTCGAGCGACTGACCCCCGCCCAGCAGTGGATCAGCAGGGGCCGCGCGCCGCTCCACCCGCCTGCAAAGGCCAGCAGGGCCTCCACGTGTTCAGCCGACGGCGCGACCAGACCCTCGCGCGGGGCGGCGATGTCGTTGAAGCGCAGGTCCAGCCGATGCGCGGCGTCAAAGGCCGCTACCGTCCCCGGCGAGGCCAGCGTCACCAGATGCGACGGCTGGTGCGCGGCCAGCAGTTGCTCGACCTGCGGCAGCGGCGAGACGATCAGCCTCATGCCGCCAGAATCCCTGCGACGGCCAGCAGGAAGCCGACCTCGAACATCTGCTCGACTGCGCCCAGCACATCGCCGGTGCGCCCGCCGATCAGCCGCTGCGCCTGCCAGGCCGGGATGGCGCCGACGACCAGCCCCGCCGCTGCGCCGACCACGCCCGCCGCGACCGGCAGCAGGGCCAGCGGCCACAGGGCGACCAGAACGGCGACCGCCAGCCCCGCGACCGAAGCCCGGTCCGGCCTGCCCTCCTTGGCCATGCCGGGATCGCCGCCATAGGGCATCAGCGCCATAGCCCCGACCGCCGCCGCCCGGCCCAGTCCGTGTGACGCGACCAGCGCCGCCGCCGCCATCCACGGCGAAATGGCGGCCAGCATCGCCAGCGCCGCCACCCGCAGCCCCAGCGTCAGCCCCAGCGTCAGCGCGCCGTATGAGCCGAGGCGGCTGTCCTTCATGATCTCCAGCCGCCGCGCCCGCGTCTGGCCGCCGCCGAGACCATCGGCGGTGTCGGCCAGACCGTCCTCGTGAAAGCCGCCGGTCATCGCCACGCCCGCAGCCACGGCCAGCAGGGCCGCGATCCACGGGCTCCACACCTGCGCCGCGCCATACAGGATCGCCGCCGCGATCAGGCCCACCACCTGCCCGACCAGCGGAAACCAGCGCGCGCTCTGCTGGATCCACTCGGGCTGGAAATCGCGTAGCGGCGGCGTCGGCAGGCGCGTCAGGAACTGCAGGGCGCAGACGAACAGCCGCGCCTCGCGCCCGATCATCGCGCGGCCTCCAATATGTCCTTCAGCTCGGCCACGTCGGACAGCAGGGCGCAGGCCGCCTTCAACAGCGGCACGGCCAGCAGCGCGCCCGTCCCCTCGCCCAGCCGCATGTCGAGGCCCAGCAAGGGTTGCGCCTCCACCGCCTCCAGCATCCGGCGATGCCCCGCCTCGGCCGAGGCGTGGGCGAAGATGCAGTAGTCGCGCGCGTTCGGCGCCAGCCGGATCGCCAGCAGGGCCGCCGCCGAGCCGATGAAGCCGTCGACGACGACAGGCGCGCCCGCCTTGGCCGCGCCCAGCAGGGCCCCGGCCATCATGGCGATCTCGAACCCGCCGAACTGGGTCAGCACCTCCAGCGGCGCCGTCGCGTCCGAACGGGCGGCAGCCTGCGCCAACACGGCCTGTTTGCGCGCCATGCCCTCGGGCGAATGCCCCGCCCCCTGCCCCACGCAGTCGGCCAGCGGCGCGGGCGCCAGCCGGTGCATCAGCAGGGCGGCCGAGGCGCTGTTGCCGATGCCCATTTCGCCCAGGGCGATCACATCGGCGCCGTCGTCGATGGCGGCCCGCGCCATGGCGGCGCCTTCCAGCAGGGCGGCCTCGGCCTGATCGGGCGTCATGGCGGGCTCGACCGAAGCGTCCTTCGTGCCCGGCGCGACCTTGGCCTGGATCAGGCCGGTGCGGTCCGACAGGTCGGCGTCGACGCCCGCGTCGACCACCTGCACCTCAGCCCCGACCACGGCGGCGAAGGCGTTGGCGCTGGCCCGGCCCGTCAGCAGGGTATCGACCATGGCGACGGTCACGCCCGCCGGATAGGCCGCCACGCCCGAGCGTGTCATCCCGTGATCCCCCGCGAAGACCAGCAGCACCGGCTGTGTCACGGCCGGGCGCAGGGTCCGCTGGATCAGGCCCAGCGTCAGGGCCAGATCCTCGATCCGGCCCAGGGCGCCGACCGGCTTGGCCTTGCCGTCCAGCGCCTGACGCAGCGGCTCCCGCAGCCCCTGATCCAGCGGCGGAACGGAGAAAAGGTCGGTCAACTCAGTCATGTCAGTCCTGCGATCCGGGCCAACGCCGGAATGTCGAAACGGGTTTCCAGCACGGCGGCGATACGGTCCAGCGCCTGATCCACCCGCGCGCCCTGATCCACGCCGTCGGATGCGGCCCCGACCTTCGCCAGCAGGGCCGCCCGCGCCTCGGCCCGGTCGAACAGGCCGTGGACATAGAGGCCCGCGATCCGCCCGTCGCATGAGCGCGCGCCGTGCGCCGCTCCGTCGATCATGGCGACCGGGCGGGCCGCATCCGGGCCGTCGGTGCGGCCCATATGAATCTCATAGCCCTGAACCGCCGCACCCGAGGACGTCAGCCGTCCCTCGACCCGGCGCAGGGTCTTGGCCCCCGCCAGCACCGTCTCGACGTCCAGCAGACCCAGCCCCGGCGCCGAACCCGCCACGCCCTCGACGCCGTCAGGGTCGCTGATCGTCCGACCCAGCATCTGATAGCCGCCGCACACGCCCAGCACCCGCCCGCCGCGTCGCACATAAGCGGCGATGTCCACGTCCCAGCCCTGCGCGCGCAGGAAGGCCAGATCGGCCAGCGTCGCCTTGGTCCCCGGCAGGATGATCAGGTCGGCGTCCCCCGGCAGGGCCTGCCCCGGCGGCACGAAGCCGAAGTCCACGCCGGGCTCATGCCGCAACGGATCGAAGTCGTCGAAATTGGCGATGCGCGACAGCATGGGGACGGCGATCCGCACCTTTCCGCCACGCGGCCCGCCCGACCGCTCCAGCACCACGGCGTCCTCGGCCGGAAGAGCCCGCGCATCCGCCAGCCACGGCGCCATGCCGAGGTCCGCCCAGCCCGTGCGCCGCGTGATCTCGGCCCGCCCCTGATCGAACAGGGCCGGATCGCCGCGGAACTTGTTGATGATGAAGCCCCGGATCATGGCCCGGTCCTCGTCGTCCAGCACCGCATGGGCGCCGACCAGAGAGGCGATCACATGGCCCCGGTCGATGTCGCCGACCAGCACCACCGGCACGTCCGCCGCGCGGGCGAAGCCCATGTTGGCGATGTCCCCGGCGCGCAGGTTGGTCTCGGCCGGACTGCCCGCCCCCTCGACGATCACCAGATCGGCCTCGGCCTGAAGACGGCGGAAACTGTCCAGCACCACGTCCAGCAGGGCGGCCTTGCGCGCCTGATAGCCCTTGGCCTGCCACACGCCTTCGACCTGACCGCGCACGACCAGCTGGGCGCCGGTGTCGCTCTGCGGCTTCAGCAGGACGGGGTTCATGTCCACCGTCGCCGGGGTGCGGCAGGCCAGCGCCTGAAGCGCCTGAGCGCGACCGATCTCGCCGGTGCGGCCTTCAGAGTCGGGCGTTGTGACTGCGGCGTTGTTGGACATGTTCTGCGGCTTGAACGGCCGCACGCTCAGGCCGCGATTGGCGAAGACGCGGCACAGACCGGCGACCAGCACCGACTTGCCCACGTCCGAGCCGCAGCCCTGAATCATCAGCGCGGCCATGCGAAGCCTCCGACGATCAGCAGCATCAGCAACAGGGCGCAGGCGACGCCATAGACCCTCAGCCCCCGCGTCAGGTCAGCCGCAGACGGCGGCGCGCCATCGCCGAAGAAGGGCCGGTCGCTCATGACCCCGTCATAGCGGACCGGGCCGCCCAGTCGAACCCGCAGCACGCCCGCCATCGCCGCCTCGGTCCATCCCGCATTGGGCGAGGCGTGCCGATGCGCATCGCGCAGCATCACGCGCCAGCCGCCCGCGCCCGCCAGCGCGATCAGGGCGCCCGCGATGCGCGCCGGGATCCAGTTCATCACATCGTCGGTGCGCGCCGCCGCCCAGCCGAAGGCGCTCCAGCGCGGCTCCATATGGCCGATCATGCTGTCGGCGGTGTTGATCGCCTTATAGGCGAACAGCCCCGGCAGGCCGCCGATCGCGAACCAGAAGACCGGCGCGACCACGCCGTCGCAGAAGCTCTCGGCCAGACTTTCAAGGGCGGCGGTCGTGACCTCGCTCTCGTCCATCGTCTCGACATCGCGGCCGACGATCATGCCGACCGCCTGTTGCGCGGCGGGCAGGTCGCCCGTCTTCAGCGGTCGGGCCACGGCGCGGACGTGATCGAACAGGCTGCGCGCCGCCAACCCCGCCGCGCCGCAGACCAGCAACAGCATCAACCCCGGCCAGAGGGGCGCAGCGGCGGCCAGCGCCTGCACGCCCCAGCCCGCCCCGCCCGCGACGACGAACAGGATCACCACGGTGACGACGCCCAGAGCGCGGCGCGCGCACTCAGGCCGTTCCGCCCTGTTCCAGCGCCGCTCCAGCACGGCGATCAGGGCGCCGATCCACGCCACCGGATGCAACAGGTGTCGGGGCCAGCCAAAGACGCCTTCCACCGCCAACGCGCCCGCGACGATCCACGGCGGCGACAGGCTGCTACCGGGCACGACCGACCATTTCCAGCACCGGGCCATGCACGCCGTCCAGGGTGCGCGCCTCGACGCCATAGGCCGCCTTCAGCACGGCGGGCGACAGGGCCTCGACCGGGGCGGCGTCGGCCAGCACCCGCCCTTCGGCCAGAACGATGACGCGATCGGCCACGCGCAGGGCCGCGTCCAGATCATGCAGGGTCAGGACGACGCCCCGCCCCTCTTCATCCGCCAACCGCCGGAACAGGTCGCAGGCGTCCAGCACATGGCCCGGATCGAGGCCCGCCAGCGGCTCGTCCGCCAGCAGCCACTGCGGCTCCCCGGCCAGGGCGCGGGCGATCAGGACGCGCGCCCGCTCGCCGCCCGACAGGGTCGAGACGATGCGGTCGGCGAACGCCTCTACCCCCGCTACGGTCATGGCGCGGGCGACCGCCGCGCGATCCTCGGCCGTCAGCCCCCATGCCCCGACGTACGGCGTGCGGCCCAGGCCGATGAAGGTGCGGCCGTCGACGGCCCAGGCGATCTCGGCGTTCTGGGGCAGATAGGCGATGCGGCGCGACCGCTCGCGCGCAGGCAGGCTGCGCAGGTCGCGGCCGTCCAGCGTCGTCCGTCCGGCGTCGGGGCGACGCAGCGCCGCCAGACAGTCCAGCAGCGTCGACTTGCCCGCCCCGTTCGGCCCGACCACCGCCGTCACCCGGCCCGGCTGGAACACGGCGCCGACGCCGTTCAGCACCGGTTTGTCGCCCAGACGGACCGACAGGTTTTCCGCGCCCAGAAGGCTCATGTCCGGTGCGCTCATGCCAGCCTCCGTCTCATGCTGATCAACAGGGCCAGGAAGAAGGGACCGCCCAGCGCCGCCATGGCCACGCCCAGCTTGATCTCGGCGGCGGCGGGCGTCATCCGCACCAGAATATCCGCCGCTAGCGTCAAGGCCGCTCCGCCCAGCGCCGAGGGCAGCAGCAGGCCGCCCGGACGCGCGCCGATCAGCGGGCGCAGCAGATGCGGCACGATCAGGCCGACGAAGCCGATCGACCCCGTCACCGCCACGGCCGAGCCCACCGCCAGCGCGGCGCCGATCGCCAGCATCGCCCGCCCGACGTCCAGTCTTACACCCAGCGACCGCGCCCCCGCCTCGCCCAGCGTCAGGGCGTCCAGCGTCCGCCCTTGCGTCAACAGCAGCAGGCAGCCCAGGATCATGCCCGGCGCCGCCAGCCTCAGCTCGATGACGCTGCGGTCGGCCAGCGACCCCATCAGCCAGTTGACGATCTCGTTCACCGCCCACGGATTGGGCGCCAGATTCAGCGCCAGGGCGACGCCCGCCCCGGCCATGGTCTGGATCACCACCCCGGCCAGAATGAAGGTGACGACGCTGCTGGTCGCCCCCGCCAGAGCCAGCAGCAACAGCACGCCGACGCCCGCCCCGATCATGGCCGCGACCGGCAGCACCCACGGCGCGCTGGCCGCCGCCCCCATATAGAAGGTCAGCACCGCCCCCAGCGCCGCCATGGTCGACACGCCCATGATCGTCGGATCGGCCAGCGGGTTACGCGTATAGCCCTGCAGCGCCGCCCCGGTCAGGCCCAGCACCGCCCCGACCATCAGGGCCAGCACCGTGCGCGGCAGGCGCAATTCGAACAGGATGGCCCAGGCCGGGTCGCCGCGCTGCGCGGCCCATTCGCTCCACGGAATCCAGACGCGGCCCGCGCTCATGCTGGCCACGGACAGGACGGCGATCAGCACCAGCAGGCCGATCAGGACCAGAGGACGCGGCAGGGTCATGCAAGGGTCTCCTGCGCCATGCGACGCGCGTTCGCCAGGGCGGCGGCGGTCTGGATCAGCACCGGCCCGCCGCAATAGAGCAGCTTTTCTTCCAGTTGCGCCTGCACCATCCGCCCGGACAGCGACTTCAGCGCCGGATGGCGCATCACCCGGTCAGCCCAGGTGCGCGAATTGCGCACCGGAACGCCGCTGAGCAGAACCTGCGGCGGGTCGGCCAGCAGATGCTCGATCGGCACATTGCCCCATTTGCCCAGACCATAGCGGGCGGCGACATTCTCGAACCCGGCGCGGGTCATCATCTCATCCATCAGGGTGCCGGAGCCGGCGCTGAAGCCGTTCGGCTGGAACACCAGAGCCTTCAGCGGAGCCGATCCCGGCGGCGGGGCCGAGGCGGCGATGGCGGCCTCGATGCGCGCGATCAGGGCCTCTCCGCGCGCCGGGCGGGCGACCAGACGGGCGACCTCGCGCACCTGATCCAGACTGGTCTCGATACTGTCGGGCACCGAGAAAAGCTCGGTCGGAATGTTCAGCCGGTCCAGCGCATTGCGCGTCGCCAGGGCGCTGTGGCGGCTGGTCAGCACCAGATCGGGGCGCAGGGCGATGACCTCTTCCGCCGTCTCCCAGGTGAAAGGCAGGGTCCGGGCCACGCCGGCGATGGTCGAGCCGGTTTCCTCGCGCGCATAGTGACTGAGCGCCGCGATCTGCCCCCGATCCGCGACATGAACCACAATGGCGTCGAGGCAGGCGTTCAGCGACACCACGCGGCGCGGCCCAGCGCTCGCTGCGACCGGCCCGGCCGCCAGCATCATGCCTGCGCCCGTCAGGGCCAGCCCCATCGCCTGCCGCCGGGTCGCCGTCATGCGAAAGTCTCCAGCGCAGCCTGCAAACGGGGAAAGTCGCGCTCGCCCGGCACGCCGAACCGCAGGGCGTCGGGCGTATGGTCGAACGGCCGGGTCAGTATGCCCGCCCGGCACAGATGACGGAACCACGGATCGGCCAGCGGCGTGCGCGTCATGCGGAACAGGCTGGTCCCGCCGATGATCTCAAACCCGGCCTGCGTCAGCACCGTATCCAGTCGTTCCGCCCGCTGGATCAGCGCCGCCTGCGTGTTTCGCCGCCACGCGACATCGGCGTAGGCGCCGCACCCCAGCGCCAGCGCATCGGCGCCGACCGGCCAGTCGCCCTGTAACGCGCGCAGGCGCCGGATCAGCTCCGGCGCGGCCAGCATGAAGCCCAGCCGCACCCCGGCCAGACCATAGAATTTGCCGAAGGACCGCAACACGATCAGCCCCGGCTCGGCCAGATCCGACACGCTGTCGTCCGGGGCGCATTCGATGAAGGACTCATCGACGATCAGCCAGCGCCCGGCCTTGGACCGCGCCCGCGCCATAGCCGCCAGATCAGCCCGCCCGATCAGGCGGCCGTCCGGATTGTTCGGATTGACGATGACCAGCACGCCCGCCTGCGAAGCCGCCGCCTGATCCGGCGCGATCAGGCGCGTCGCCACGCCCGCCGCGCGCCATGCCTCGGCGTGGGCGCCATAGGTCGGGCCGACCACCTCGACCGCCCGCACGCCCAGCAGCAGGGGCAGAAGACGGATCGCCGCCTCGGCCCCCGCCACGGCCGCCGTGCGTTCCGGCGCCGCGCCGAACGCCGCCGCCGCAACAGCTTCCAGCTGGATCAGGGCCGCCGGGTCCGGCAGGCGGTTCAGCGCCTCATCCGTCGCGCGCGGGCCGCGCCATGGCTCTGGATTGATGCCGGTGGACAGGTCCAGCCACGGCAGGGGCGCATCAGGAAAGGCGGCGGCGGCCGTCATCAGGCCGCCGCCGTGCCGGGTCGCCGTCGTCAGGAACCCGGCGTCCTTCATCACATCAGAACCGGACGCGCACGCCGCCGAAGACCCCGCGTCCCGCCGTGCCGTAGCCCAGAACGGTCTGATACTCTTCGTCAAAGGCGTTCTCGATCCGGCCATAGACTTCCAGATGGTCGTCGATCGGATAGGAAGCACGGATGTCGACCAGGGTGTAGGCGTCGACCTTCACCTTGTTCGGGCCGTCGTTGAAGGTTTCGCCGACATAGCGCACCGACAGGCCGGTCTTCAGGCCGAACGCCCAGTCATAGTCGGCAGCCAGATTGGCCATATGCTCGGGACGGCGCGTCAGGCGCTTGCCGTCATAGTCGCCCGAGGCGTTCTTGGCGTCGGTCCAGGTGTAGTTGGCGCTGACGTTCAAACGGTCAGTCACATCGACGCGGCCGATCATTTCGATCCCTTGCGCCTCGGTCTTCTGCAGGTTGCGATAATAGCCGTACCGCAGCAGGTCGCGTTCCTTGCCCTTGTCGTCGATATATTTGCCGATGACGCACAGCGGATCATTCGGCTTGTCCTTGGCCTCGACGCAACCGTTGTAGTTGATCTCATTGTCGGCCTGACGGTTGAAGTAGGCGATCGAGACGACAGCGCGGTCGAACAGGCGCTGTTCGACGCCAATCTCCCAGCTGTCGAACTCTTCCGGCTGCACGTTCAGATTGCCGTATTCGCTGTACAGCTCATACAGGCCCGGCGCGCGGAACCCCTGCCCCCAGCTGGCGCGCAGGACGGTGTCGCCCTCGTTCAGCGCCCAGGCCGCCGCGACCTGACCCAGCAGGTTGTCGCCATACTGATCGTGGTCGTCATAGCGCAGGCCGCCGGTCAGGGTCAGGCCGTTCAGCACCGTCCACTGGACCTGGCCATAGGCGCTGTTCAGCTCGGCCTCACCGCGCCCATAGGCCGGGTTCGGGCTCCAGTCGCCGGGCGAGCGGGTCTTCATCTCGGACTTTTCGTGCTCAAGGCCGAAGGTCGCGTTCAGCGCCTCGGTGACGGCGAAGGCGCCCTGATACTCCCAACGACGGTTCTGACCTTCGGCGTCGAAGGTCAGGGTCTGGATCTTGTTGTCCGGGTTGAAGTTGCGACGCTCGGTGTCTGTGTGGGCATAGCCGATGCGGTTGCGGAACCGACCATCCAGCAGGTCGAAGTTCACACCAGCATAGGCGACCAGTTCCTCAGTCCTGCCATACTCGCGGCTGTCGCCGTTATAGGCGTCGAAGTCGTTGCGCCCGCTGGACCAGACCGAGCGCAGGTCCAACGACACCGCGTCCGTGACCTTGACGTTCAGCCGCCCCGACAGGCCGGTGTTGCTGTAGCCGTCGTCTTCCTTGCCCGCCGCATAGCTGGAATAGCCATCGGTGTCATAGCGGCTGGCGGCCAGACGCCAGCTGACGCGCTCGCCCGCGCCGCCGACGCCGCCGCGGAAATAGGTGGTGCCGTGCGAACCGGCCTCGGCGTCGAGGCTGCCCTGCAGCGCCTCGGTCGGCTCGGCGGTGACGATGTTGACCACGCCGCCGATGGCCTGGCTGCCCCACAGGGTCGACTGGGCGCCGCGCAGCACCTCGATGCGCGCCGTGTCGCCGATCAGCAGATTGCCGAAGTTGAAGCCGCCCTGCGTCGAGGACGGGTCGTTCAGCTTGACCCCGTCGATCAGGACGACGGTATGATGGCCCTCGGCGCCGCGGATGCGCAGGGTGGTCGCCGTGCCCGGACCGCCGTTTCGCGTGTAGCTGACGCCCGGCGTCTGGGCCAACAGCTCGACCACGGCGGGGGTCTGACGCGCCTCGATGGCGGCCTGAGTCAGCACAGTGACTGAGGCGCCGACGCGCTCGATCGGCTGGGCCGAACGGTTGGCTGTGACGACGACGTCCTCAACCGCAGAGGCCCCGGCGCGGCCCGCAACGTCGGGAGCGGCGGCCTGTTGGTCGACGGGGGCGTCAGCGAAAGCAGGCGCGGCGGCCAGAAGGCTGGCGGCGGCCAGGGTAGCAAAGGCGGTCCGGTTCATCCGGTTTCTCCATGTGACGACGCCACGCCGGACCGGCCCGCGCCCGGATGGACGAAGGCGGCCCCGCGCGGCGGGGTTTGCGATTGTCGTCACACGAGTTGCCTCGACCGCCCGGCACATCCCGACCGCGCGGAGAACGACGGCGACAGGCAGGTCTCCTGGCTCGCGGATCAGGGCCGGTGCGCGTCGCCTTCCCAGTGGTCGTTCAGGCCGTGGCCTTCCGGACCGCCAGTGGCGTATGACGCGCGGGCTAGCCGCTTACAGTTGCGGGAACAGCCGGAGCTTTAAACTCCATTCCCTTTCAATCCCCGGATGGGGAACCTGACGCGATCGTGGCGATAGGACCGCGCTCCCTCCAGGTCAACCGGAGAGACGATGCATGACCCTGACGCTGGTTCTGGGCGGCGCCCGCTCGGGCAAGAGCCGCTATGCGCAGACGCAAGCCGAACAGGCCGCCAAAGCCGCGGGTCGCCCGCCCCTGTTCATCGCCACGGCCGAAGCCTTCGACGACGAAATGCACGACCGCATCGCCCGCCATCAGCAAGAGCGCGGCGACGCCTGGCGCCAGATCGAGGCCCCTCTGGATCTGGCCGACGCCGTGCGCGCCCTGTCGTCTGAAGACATAGCCGTCATCGACTGCCTGACCCTGTGGCTCAGCAACCAGATGCTGAACAAGCGCGACCTAAACGCCGCCATCGACGACCTGACCCAAGCCCTGAACACCTGCCCCGCTACGCTATGGGTCGTCAGCAACGAAGTCGGCTGGTCCCTGGTCCCCGACAACCCGCTAGGCCGCCGCTTCCGCGACGAGGCCGGGCGCCTGAACCAGCGCATCGCGGAGATCGCAGACACGGCCTGTCTGATTGTCGCGGGGATGCGGGTGCCGCTGGAACGGATCTAATCAACGGCCGCCTACGGCTCCAGCTCAATGTCCCAGTAGAGGTAATCCAGCCAGCTCTGGTGGAGGAAGTGGGGCGGGAAGCGGCGCCCGGCCTGTTGAAGCTGCCATGCGCTGGGCTGGTGAGCGGTGCGACGCAGGGGCATGTGGGCCTGACCGGGGGTGCGGCCGCCCTTCTTCAGATTGCAGGGCCCGCAGGCGGCGACGATGTTCTGCCACGTCGTGCGCCCGCCGCGCGAGCGCGGGATGACGTGGTCGAAGGTCAGGTCCTGGGACGTGCCCGGCTCACCGCAGTACTGGCAGGCGAACCCATCGCGCAGGAAGACGTTGAAACGGGTGAAGGCCGGTCTGCGGTCCTGGTCCACATAGGACTTCAGACAGACCACGCTGGGCAGTTGCATCTCCAGCGAGGGGCTGCGCACGACCTTGTCATAGGTGGCGACCACGTCCACGCGGTCCTGCCACACGGCCTTGACCACCTCTTCCCACGGCCACAGCGACAGGGGGAAATAGGACAAGGGCCTGAAATCGGCGTTCAGCACCAGGGCCGGAAAGCCGGACGGCGGGCGGGACAGGACCTGCATCAGGCCCTCCCGCTCATACGGGGGGTTATCGACGCGACAGGACTGAAGACACGTCTCCTTCCTTGGTCTGATGCGAAAATCCTACGCCTGATTCCCCCGCATCGCCATGACGGATGCGCCGCATTTTCGTGACGCCCCCTCCCCGTTCGCGCCCTTAGTCAGAACACCTCGACCAGTTCAAAGCGTTCGCAGACCACCTTCATGCCCGGCGCCCATGTGCCTTCGCGGCGGTAATAGGCCTCATGCGCGTCGCGCCACCATTCGTAGGTCAGGTCGCCCTCTCCCTCGGCGCGGGCGAAGTCCTCGCTGACCTGCTCGAAGGGCATGATCTCGACCTCGGTCGTGCGGATCGCGCAGCGAGGCAGGCCGGCGCCGTCCAGAATGACGCTGACCTCGCCCACGGTCGGCATGATGTCGGCCTCGCAGGACGCCAGCGACGAACAGGTCGCGCGCTTGCCCCCCGCCAACACCAGAGCCAGCAGTTCGTCAGCCAGTTCGGGGCTGTCGCCAAAGGGCCAACGGGGCGCGGACGCATAGGCGGCGGGAATATCGCTCATCCTGTCCCTCAGTAACGGGACGCGGCGGTCGGGAAGGCCGGCAGGCTCCAGCCCCACTTCAAGGCGCCCGCACGCACGCCGAACCCGGCCACGACAGCCACCGCCACGGCGGGCCACGTCGGAATGCTGACCGCCTTCAGGCCCACGAACAGGGCCGCCGACACCAGAGCCGCGGTGATGTTCAACTCGCGCCGCAGCAGGATGGAGGGCTGGTGCGCCAGCACGTCGCGCACGATGCCGCCGAAACAGGCCGTCAGCACGCCCATGACGATGCAGATCAGCGGCGTCACGCCATAGGTCGCCGCCTTGGCCGCCCCCATGACGCCATAGGCCGCCAGCCCGACCGCATCCAGCCACAGCAGGGCCCGGAAACGCCACGACCGCGAGCCCAGCATCCAGAAGCCGACCGCCGCCACCATGCAGACGGCGACATAGCGCCAGTCCTGCACCCAGAAGACCGGGGCCCCGATCAGCAGATCGCGCAGGGTGCCGCCGCCCATGCCGGTCACGGCGGCGAAGAAGGCGAAGGTCAGGACGTCATGCTTCTCACGCGCGGCAGCCAGGGCGCCGGTGGCGGCGAACACGGCCACGCCCGCGAAATCCAGCAACGGCAGCACCGCAGCCGGACGAACCAGGTCTGCGCCCGCGATCGGCTCCAACATCGTCATCATCCCCGGGGCGCCGCACGGCGCCGTCTGCGGGGTCGCCCCCGGCCTTCATGAAGACGAGGGTCAGACGCCCTCGTCCAGCGCGATTTCGCCGCGCCGGACGCCACCATACCACCCCCAGAGCAAATGCGCCGCCACCGCGCGATGCGGCCGCCAGATCTCGGCGCGGGCATAGGCCTGTTTCTCGTTCGGACGGGCCTCGGCTCGGTCGGCCCAGCGCATGGCTTCCTGCAAGGCCACGTCTCCGCCGGGGAAAACGTCCTGCCGTCCCTCGCAGAACATCAGAAAGGTCTCGGCCGTCCACTTGCCCACGCCCTTGATGGCCACAAGCGCGGCGATGGCCTCGGCGTCGTCCAGCCGCTCCAGATGGTCGAAGTCGATGTGGCCGTCGGCATGGGCGCGCGCGATCTCATGGCCGTATTTCGCCTTCTGCCCCGACAGGCCGAAGGTGCGCAGTGTCTCGACATCGCGCGCCAGCACGGCGTCGGGCGTCACCTGCCCGTCCAGCCCCTCGACCACCCGTTTCCAGATGGCGTTCGCCGCCGCCACCGACACCTGCTGCTCCACGATCATGCGGAACAGGCCCTCATAGCCGCCCGGCCGCAACCGCCACTCGAACACAGGCGTCGAGGCATGGGCGCGCGCCAGCGCCGGATCGGCGGCAGCCAGCGCCTCACGGGCGGCAGCGACGGAAGCAGGTGACGGAGCAAGGGCCATGCCGCCATGCTAGGCCTGCGCCCCGCCTCTCGAAAAGAGCCGTTCGCCGCCCGGTTCTGACCACGGCCGGAAACCGCTAGTCTGTTCTCATGTTCGTCACCCGCTTCGCCCCCTCGCCCACCGGCCGCCTGCATAAAGGGCACGCCTTTTCGGCCCTGACAGCGTGGCGGGCGACGAAAGCAGCGGGCGGGCGCTTCATCCTGCGGATCGAGGACATCGACCCGACGCGGTGCAGGCCGGAGTTCGAGGCGGGCATCCATGAAGACCTGGCCTGGCTGGGCCTCGATTGGGAGACGCCGGTGCGGCGTCAGTCCGATCATCTGAGCGACTACGCCGCCGTGGTCGAGGCGCTGGACCGGCGCGGCCTGCTCTATCGCTGCTTCCGCACCCGCAAGGAGATACTGGACGCCATCGGCGATGCGCCCCACGGCCCCGCCGAAGCCGCCCGCCCCGGCCCGCATCCTTCCGAGGAGGAGGCCCGTCTGCTGGCCGAGGGGCGCCCCTTCGCCTGGCGGCTATCACTGGATCGGGCGAAGGCGGCGCTAGGCGGCGCGGCGTGGGACGCACTCAGCTTCATCGAGGAAGGCTCAGGCCCTGACGGCGAGACCGGCCGGGTCAAGGCGCGGCCCGAGACGGCGGGCGACGTGGTGCTGGCGCGCAAGGACGCCGGGACCGCCTATCATCTGGCCGTCACCCACGACGACGCCCTGCAGGGGATCAGCCATGTCATCCGGGGTCAGGACCTGTTCGAGGCGACGCATATCCAGCGGCTGATCCAGGCGCTGATGGACTGGCCTGCGCCGGTCTATCGCCACCACCGCCTGCTGGCCGGACCGGACGGCCGCCGCTACGCCAAGCGCGACCGCTCCGTCACTCTGGCTGAACTGAGGGAGGGCGGCCTGACTCCCGAGGCGCTGAGGGCGGAACTGGGGTTCTGAGGGGCGAGACAAACCCCTCCGCCCCCCCACCGCCGTCATACTCGGGTCAAGCCCGAGGATGACGGCGGTAGGGTTTGAGGACGTGAGGATGACGGCGCATCAAGCCCCCTCAGATCGGCATCCGCATGATTTCCTGATAGGCGGAGATCACCTGATCGCGCACCGCCATCACCGTCTCCAGCGAAGCCTCGGCCGAAGAAATCGCCGTGACGACGTCGATCAGATTACCCTGCCCCTGCACCGACTGGGCCATCTGCGTCTCGGCCGTGCGGGTCGCCTGCGTCGTCTGCGTCATGACGTTCTGAAGCAGGTCAGCAAAGCCCCCGGCCGCGTTCGGGCCGGTCGAGGCGGCTGCATTCGCCGAGGTGGTGACGCTGACGCCGGTTCCGCCCTGTGCGGCGGCATAGGCGCGGGCGGCCATGATGGGGTTCATGCCCTAAGCCCTCTTATTTCTTGATGAGGTCGAGGGTGCGGGACTCCATGTTCCGCGCCGTCTCGATGACGTTCAGATTGGCCTCATAGGCGCGCTGCGCCTCGCGCATGTCCATCGCCTCGACCAGGGTGTCGACGTTGGGCCGCATGACGTAACCCTCGGCGTTCGCCGCCGGGTGCGAGGGGTCGTAGTCCATGCGGAAGTCGCCCTGGTCCGGCCGCACCTCGGCCAGAACCACTCCGGTCGCGCCGTCGACGTTGCGGGTCTGGAACACCGGGGTCTGGCGGCGATAAGGCTGGCCGCCCGCGACGTTCGCCGTGGATTCCGCGTTGGCGATGTTCTCGGCGATGATCCGCATCCGCGACTGCTGCGCCTTCAGCGCGGTCGAGGCGACGGCCATGGCGGTGTTGCGCGGGGTGACAGGACGGCTGTTGATCGGATCAGGCATGGTTCAGTCCCCCTCAGGCGCCGGGCTTCTTGGCGGCCATGCGGATCATCTGCATCGACTTCTGGTAGAAGCCGATGGCGGCGTCATAGGCCATGCGGCTCTCGGCCATCTTGAGCATCTGCTCCTCGACCACGACCGAATTGCCGTCCAGCGTCGTCTCTGAATCCGGCGCGTTGCTCGCCTCGAAACGCGCCGGCTGACCGGGCGGCGAGATGTGCCGGGCGTTGGTGGCCATCATGCGCAGGCCGCCGCCCGTCCGCATCGCTTCGGCGAAATCGGTCGGCGTCTTCAGGTCGCGGGCGACATAGCCGGGCGTGTCGGAGTTGGCGACGTTCTGGGCGATCACCCGCTGGCGGTCGTCCAGCCAGCCCAGGCGGCCCTTGATCTGGTTCAGCAGCGGCAGGTCGGTGACGGACACGCGAATCCCTCGGACGATGATCGGCAGAATTTGCCGCCTGCATGGTTAATATCCGGTATCCCTAAACGCGCCGTTAACCACGTCTGTTGAAACATGACCCCGAAGCGCCGCGTCCGCGCGCCGCCGCCGTATGCGTCTGGGGCTGCATCCGCATGAACTTCCTCGATCTGTTCCGGGCGATCTTCGGCCTGGCCATCACCCTGGGCATCATCGGCCTGGCCGCCTGGGCGGCGCGCCGCTATGCGCCCGAGCTTCTGGCGCGCTTTCAGGGGCAGCAGGGTCAGGTGCGGCGGATGAAGGTGATCGAGACTCTGGTGCTGGACCCCTCGCGCCGTCTGGTGCTGATCCGCGTCGATGAAGAGGAGCGGCTGATCCTGCTGGGCGAAGGCCGCGAACTGATCGAGCCGCGCCAGCCGGGAGGCGTGAAGTGAAGGGGCGTTGTAACCAAGCCCTCCCCCTCGATGGGGGAGGGTTGGGTGG
>NZ_JBDJMK010000018.1:0-16300 GCF_039673845.1 Brevundimonas diminuta
CATGCCGGGCGACAACGCCGAGCTGGACGTCGAGCTGATCACGCCGATCGCGATGGAAGAGAAGCTGCGCTTCGCCATCCGTGAAGGCGGCCGCACCGTCGGCGCCGGCGTCGTGGCCAAGATCGTCGAGTAATCGACGATCCTCGCCACGCGAGGTTAAAGCTAGGCGGGAGCTCGCTCCCGCCGTGGCCCAGATCGTCGAGTAATCGACGTCAGAATGGGCGAGGGCCTTGGTCCTCGCCGGTTCGTTAGTATGAGTAAGCGTAAGCGTACCGGCCTCAAGCAGCCCGCAAGGGCGTTAGGCTAAGAGTAAAGCGTAACAGAGCGGCCCCCGGAGCGATCCGGGGGCCGTTTTGCATATGGCGGGCAGGGGCGGCGTCGGAGAAAGCCTGGCCATTGCGCTGGATCAAAACGTAACCTTCGACCTTGGTCGGCTGTTACGATTAAGCATTTGGCAGCCATGACGCGGGCATGAGGTGCGCCTGAAAGGACCACCTATGTCTGATGTCGATTGGCCCCGCCGGGCAGGGCTTTCCGCTGCTCTGGACGAGGCTGCCATCGTGGCGATCACCGACCGCGCCGGGCGCATCCTGTACTGCAACGACAAGTTCGAGGCGGTCAGCGGTTATTCGCGTGCGGAACTGATCGGCCAGACTCACCGGGTGGTGAACTCGGGCGTTCACGACCGCGACTATTTCCGCAACCTGTACCGCACCATCGCGCGCGGCGAGGTCTGGCGCGGCACCATCCAGAACCGCACCAAGGCGGGCGAAGCCTATTGGGTGGACACAACCATCGTGCCCAATCCGGGGCCGGACGGGCGGCCCGAGACCTACACGGCCATCCGCTTTGAGGTGTCGGACCACGTCCGCGCCCTGAAGGCGCTGGAGCAGGCGCAGGCCGAGGCCAAGCGCGCGGCCGAGGTGCGCGACCGCTTCTTCGCCAATATCAGCCATGAGGTCCGCACCCCGCTGAACGCCGTGCTGGGGCTGGCCTCGGCGCTGGCCCATACAACGCTGACGCCGCGTCAGGCGGAAATGCTGAACCTGATCACCGGCGCCGGCGATTCCCTGCGGCGGGTGCTGGACGACATGCTGGACCTGTCGAAGATGCAGGCGGGGCAATTCAGCCTGTCGTCTGCTGCGTTCGACCTGAAGGCGGATATCGAGGCCGTGGTCGAGATGCGCCGTGCGGCGGCCGAGGACAAGAATCTGACGCTGGATGTCGCCTTCACGCCGTCGGCGCGGGGGCAGGTGATCGGCGACGGCGTGCGCATCACCCAGATCGTCTCCAATCTGGTGTCCAATGCAGTGAAGTTCACGACCCAGGGGCGGGTCATGGTCCGGGTCGACGTGCGCTCCGGGGACGTGCGCGCAGGGGATGTGCGATCTGGGGACATGCGCTCTGGCGAGGTGGGCGACCGTCTGGTGATCGAGGTCGAGGACACCGGAATCGGCTTCGACGCTGCGGCGGCCCAGCGCCTGTTCCGGCCGTTCGTTCAGGCGGACGACGCCATCTCACGCCAGTTCGGCGGCACGGGTCTGGGGCTGTCGATCTGCAAGTCGCTGGCGGAGTTGATGGGCGGCGAGATCACCGCCGAGTCGGCGCCGGGCACGGGCAGTCTGTTCCGCGTCGTTCTGCCGATCCAGCGTCTGCCTTCTGCGCAGGATGAGGATGCGCAGGCGTCGGAAGCGTCCGCCGCGACGGAGCAGGGCGCGCGCCTGCGCGTCCTGGCGGTCGAGGACAATCCGGCCAATCAGATGGTGGTGCGCTGCCTGCTGGAGCCGCTGGGCTTTGAGATCGTCACCGCCGACAACGGGCTGGAAGGCGTGCTGCAGTTTGAGCAGGATCGTTTCGACATGGTGCTGATGGACATGCAGATGCCGGTCATGGACGGGCTGGACGCCATGCGGCGCATCCGCGCCGACGAGGCCCGGCGCAAGGTCGGGCGCACGCCCATCGTCATGCTGACGGCCAATACGACCGAGAACCATCACCTGAAGGCGGTGCAGGCGGGCGCCGATCATCTGGTGGCCAAGCCGGTGACGCTGGACATCCTGCTGCAGGGCATGGAGCAGGGCGCCGCCGCCGCCCATGAGTGGCCGGGCGAGGGGGTTCTGTCGGCGGCGTGAGCGCCCTCCGCGACGAATCGTTCAGCCCATCGCGACAAGAAAGCTGGCGCAGACCAAGGTTCATCTTTACTATGGACGGTGCGGACGCCGTTAGTCGCGCCGCGTCAGGGCTTTTCCCTTTTCGATGTTGACCATCGCTATCGTCGTTGTGCTGCTGCTTGTGGTGCTGAACGGCCTTTTCGCCATGACCGAACTTGCGGTCGTGTCTTCCCGGAAATCCAAACTCCAGAGCCGCGCCGAAAGAGGCGATCGCGGCGCCCGCGCCGCCCTCAAGCTGGCTGAAGAACCCACGCAGTTCCTGTCTGCGGTTCAGGTGGGCATCACCCTGATCGGCATTCTGGCGGGCGCCTATGGTCAGGCGGCCATCGCCGGCGAGCTGGACGAGATGCTGATGGCGCACTTCCCCGCCATGGCGGCCTATTCGCAGATCATCGCCACGGCGCTGGTGGTGGTGGTGATCACCTATGTCTCGCTGATCGTGGGCGAGTTGGTGCCCAAGCGTCTGGCGCTGATCTTCCCCGAAGCGATCGCCTCCAAGATGGCGGGGCCGATCTCGACCCTGGCCCTGGTGATGAAGCCGTTCGTTCTGCTGCTGACGGCGTCGACCTCGGGCATCCTCAAGCTGCTGGGCGTCAAGGACCGCGACGGTTCGGACGTCACTCAGGAAGAGGTCGAGAGCATTCTGGCCGAAGGCACCTCTGCGGGCCTGATCGAGCCGGAAGAGCAGGAGATGATCGAAGAGATCCTGCGTCTGGGCGACCGCGCCGTGCGCGTGGCCATGACGCCGCGCCACGAGGTCTACTGGATCGCGCTGGACGATTCCGAAGAGACGCTGCGCGAGGAAATCCGCACCTGCCCCTATTCGCGCATCGTGGTGGCGCGCGACAACGATATCGATAATCCGCTGGGCGTGGTCCACAAGAAGGACCTGCTGGACAGCCTGCTCGACAATGGCGAGTTCAACGTCGAGAAGCTGGTGGCCGAACCGGCCTTCATCCCCCAGTCGACCTCGGTGCTGAAGGCGCTGGAGATCCTGAAGGGCTCCAAGGTTCATATGGCCTTCGTCGTCGATGAATATGGCGCCTTTGAAGGCGTGGTCACGGCGACCGACCTGCTGGAAATGATCGCCGGCGACTTCAACGAAAGCCACGACGAGACGGAAACCGCCGTGCGCAAGCGCACCGACGGCACCTGGGCGGTCGACGGGCAGGTTGATCTGGACGAACTGGGTGAAATCCTCGGCGAAGACTTCGGCGAACACGAGGGCTTCCACACGGTGGCGGGGCTGGTGCTGCACCATCTGTCGCGCGTGCCGAACGAGGGCGACATCCTGCAACTGGGCCGCTTTGAGGTTGAGGTCATCGACATGGACGACCGCCGCATCGACAAGCTGCTGTTCCGCCCGGTGATCCACGGACAGGAAAACGACGCCGCCTGATATCAGACGGCGCCGCTGGCCACGACTTGAGAAGCCGGTCCCGAGCGGGGCCGGCTTCCTTGCTTTCAGGGGCGGCCCAGAGGCTGGACCAGGGCGACCCGATAGGGACGCATGGGGCCGTTCGGTTCGGCCAGTGAGACGTATTCTCCGACCACGAACTGTTCGTCGGCCAGACGATAGCCGACGGCGTCGGAATCCTCTCCGGGGAAGTCGAGCAGCCAGCGGCCTTCCGTATCCTGACCCAGCTGGCCGACCGCCAGGGTTTCGCCGTCGCGGAAGCGGCGGACGCGCGTGCGCTCGGGCGCGGCCAGAACGGCCGGGGCGTTCAGACGCGCCTCGCCGTCCAGCGTCATGACCAGATCATAACCGTCGCGCGGATCGCCGTGGGGCGCGTCGGCCTCGCGCGCCAGTTCCAGCCGGATGTGATGCAGGGCCGTCATCAGCGTTCCTCGCGGTCGGCCATGTTGGTGGCGACGACGCCGAAGCCCAGCGCGGCCATGAAGATCAGGAAGAAGGCGGCGATCGCGGCGACGGCGGGAAGGATTTCGGTGGGCATGGGTAATCTCCTGTTCCGCCAGAACAGCCCATCGCCCACAGGCGCGCCTTGATGGAGATCAAAGATCGCCGGGCTTTAGGCCGCGACGCCCGCCGGTGCGGCGACAGCTTCGACGCGGCCGTCCGCCGTCATGCCGCTGATGCGCAGGGACCGGTCGCACAGGGCCAGCGGGGCGGGGCGGTGGCTGATCAGGATCAGCCCCTGGCCGGTGCGGCTCAGGCGCGCGGCCAGCCGTTCCAGCACCCGCGCCTCGGTCGCGGCGTCCAGCCCCTCGGTCGGTTCGTCCAGCACCAGCCAGGGCGCAGGGCGCAGATAGGCCCGCGCCAGCCCCAGACGCCGTCGCTCGCCGCCCGACAGACGCGCGCCGTTTTCGCCCAATGGCGCGTCCAGTCCGCCGGGCGCGATGCGTATGCGCGGCTCCAGCCCTGCGTCTTCCAGCACGGCCCACAGCTGCTCTTCATCGGCCGCGGGGGCGGCCAGACGCAGGTTCTCGCGCACCGTTCCGGCCATCAGCACCGCCTGTTGCGGGGCATAGGCGAACAGGGGTCGCACGGCGTCCGCGCTCAGGGCGGCGCCGTCGACGCCAGCGAAGGCGACCTCGCCCGGCAGGGGCGGGCGCAGGTGCATCATCCGCTCGATCAGGGTGGTTTTGCCCGCACCCGAGCGGCCGATGACGGCCAGTCGTTGAGGCGGAGCAAGGCGCAGATCCGGCGCCGTCAGGTGCAGCGCGGGTGCGGCGGGGGCGGTCGCCCCCGCGGGCGCTTCGCCGTCCAGAAGCTCGCCCAGACGCTGAACAGCGACGGCGACGGCGCCGTTCTGGCGCAGGGCGTTCAGCAGATTGCCCGCGCTTTCCACCGTGGCGACGGCGGCCAGCATGGCCAGCGCCGTCAGGGCGGGAGAGGCGGAACCGGCGGCCAGCGCTGCGCCCGTGACGCCCAGCGCCATGGACAGGGTCTGGCCCGCCATCAGCCAGCCTCCGGCGCGGGCCAGCGCCTCTGCGGCGCCCTCGACCTCGCCGCCCTGACGGGCCAGACGGTCCACGGCCCAGTCCTTCATGCCATAGGCCTGAAGCTCAGGCGCGGCGGCGGCCATGGCCGCGAACTCGGTCTTGAAGTCGCCCATCGCCTCCTGCAGGCGGCGGCCTGCGGGCTCGGCCAGACGGCGGCCCATGACGACGCCCAGCGCGACGCTGACCCCTGCGGCCATCGCCACCGCCACGGCCGCGCGCCATCCGGCCAGCGAGGCCATCACCATGCCGGTCAGCAGGCCAGCGCCCGCGCTCCACGGGGCGGACAGGCGCACGAAGCGATCCTGAACGGCGTCGACGTCCTGCACCAGCCGGGCCGAGGCCTCGCCCCCCGCCAGCGACAGGGCGCGTGACGCGGGGCCGCGCGCCAGACCCTCGAACAGTTGCGGGCGCAGAGCGGCCAGCGCCTTCAGCGCCGCCTCATGCCCGGTGACGCGCTCGCCGTAGCGCGAGGCCGTACGCACGATGGCCAGAAAGCGTATGACCGCGCTGGGCACCAGATAGTTGAACACATGGGCCACGGCAGGCCCGGCCGCGCCCGCCAGCGCGGCGGCTGTGATGAACCAGCCGGACACGCCCAGCAGGGCCACGGCCCCGGCCGAGACCAGCGCCCCGGTCACGGATGCAGCCAGCAGGCGGGGGAACTGAGCGCGCTCTTGCGCGCGGATCATGGCCTTGAGGCGGACGACCCCGGAAGAGGACTGAGTTTTCACAGGCGCACCACCACATCGGCCAGGGCGGCCACGGCGTCGGAATGGGTCGCGATCAGGGTCGTGCGCCCGCGCGCCGCCTCGCGGATGAGCGGCAACAGGGCGGCCTCGGCCGCCGCGTCCAGATTGGCGGTCGGTTCGTCCAGCAGCAGCAGGGGCGCGGGTTTCAGAAAGGCGCGGGCCAGACCCAGCCGCCGCCGCTCGCCGCCCGACAGGCCGCCGCCGCGCTCGTCGATCAGGCGATCCAGCGCGCCGTCCAGGCCCGCCTTGCGCGCGGCCTGTGCGATCTCTTCGGAGGCGGCGTCGCGCCGGGCGAGGGCGATGTTTTCGGCCAGCGTGCCGCGGATCACGACCGGCGCCTGACCGGCCCATGCGATCCATGCGGTCAGGTCGGGCGCGCCCGACAGGCGCACGTCGCCGACCTCGACCTCGCCGCCGGACAGGGGGGACAGGCCCAGAAACAGGTTCAGCAGGCTGGTCTTGCCGGCGCCGCTGAGGCCGGTCAGGGCGACGATGGAGCCGGGCGCGACCGTCAGGTTGAAGCCGCTGAGAACCGGCGCGCCGTCATAGGCGACGGCCACGTCGCGAAAGCGCACGGCGGGCGCAGAGGCGGGCGTGGCCGGGCGAATGAACGTCGCGGCGTCGGTCTGGCCATCGGGGCAGCTGAGGCCGGGGACGGCCGATTCGGCGGCCTGACGGTCATGATAGGCGGCGGCGAGGCGGCGCATCGGCTGATAGACCTCGGGCGCCAGGGCCAGGACGAAGAAGGCCTGCGCCAGACTCAACTCGTCCGGGGCGGGGAAGGGCAGCAGCTTCAACAGGTTGAACCCGCAGTAGACGGCGACCAGGGCCACGGCCAGCGCCGAGAAGAACTCCAGCACCGCCGAGGACAGGAAGGCGACCTTCAGCACCTTGCCGGTGCGGCGGGCCAGATCGTCCGAGGCGCGGGCGATGACGCGGGTCTGCTGCGCCTCGGCCTGAAAGGACAGGATGGCGGGCAGGGCGCGCACCCGGTCCAGGAACAGGCCCGACAGACGCTCCAGCGCCAGAAACTGACGGCGGCTCTCGGCGCCCGCCGCCATGCCGGTCAGCGCCATGCCCAGCACGAAGGGCAGCAGGGTGAAGATCAGGATCCCTGCCGTGAAGGGGCTGACCACGCCCGCCGCCGCGATCAGGATCAGGGGCGAGATCGCCGCCGCCGTGCGGGCGGGGGTGAAGCGGGCGACATGGCCGTCCAGCGCCTCGACCCCCTCTGCGGCGGCTGTCATGGCGGCGGCGTCGGACGGGCGCGCGTCGTGGCCGCCGGACAGGGAAGCCTCGAGCACCCTGCGGCGCAGGCCGTGTTTGGCGGCGCGGGCGGCCCGGGTGTTGACCAGAACGGCGCCTTGTCCAAGGGAGGCGCGGACGATCAGGGCGACGACCGCCAGCACCAGACCCGGAACGGCTTCGGACAGGCCGCGCGGCAGGGCGCCCACGGCCAGGGCCAGACCGGCGGCGAATCCGATGGCGGGCGCCGTGTCGGCGATGACCAGCGCGCCGCCCAGACGCATCAGCCGACGCCACGGCGACAGGGCGGATTTCAGCCAGGCCGCCGCCGTCGCCGTCTCTGCGATTCGGCGGCGATTCGCCTGTTGAGGTTCGACCGGCTGGGCCGTCATCGCGTCTCCTGTTGCGCCATTTCGGGAATATCGGCCGGAGGCGGCCTCATCCCACATGAACGCCGACAATAAATCATGAGGCAAAAAGCCTATGTGGCGAAAGGTCTTTGGGCGAAACGCCCTGTGGTTCAAGGGGCTGTGACCAGCTTTGATCAGGATCAAGGCGAGCCAAACGGCTTTGTCCTAGGTTATGGTAGAACGCCGGTCGATGGGGGCTGGCGGTCAGGAGCCTGAACGATGATCGACCTGGCGGTCGTAGACCTTTCACGCCTGCAGTTCGCACTGACGGCGTTATATCACTTTCTGTTCGTGCCCCTCACGCTGGGCCTCTCCTTCATGCTGGTCATCATGGAGAGCATCTATGTGATGACCCGTCGGCCGATCTGGCGGACGATCACCCGTTTCTGGGGCGTGATTTTCGGCATCAACTTCGTGCTGGGCGTCGCCACCGGCCTGACGATGGAATTCCAGTTCGGCATGAACTGGAGTTATTACTCCCACTACGTCGGGGACATCTTCGGGGCGCCGCTGGCGATCGAGGGCCTGATGGCCTTCTTCCTTGAGGCGACCTTCGTCGGCCTGATGTTCTTCGGCTGGGACAAGCTGAAGCCGCACGCCCACCTGTTCGTCACCTTCATGGTCGCCCTGGGCACCAACCTGTCGGCCCTGTGGATTCTGGTCGCCAACGGCTGGATGCAGAACCCGGTCGGTGCGGCCTTCAACCCGGACACCATGCGTATGGAAATCACCGACTTCATGGCGGTGATCTTCAACCCGGTGGCCCAGGCCAAGTTCGTTCACACCGTGTCGGCCGGTTATGTCTGCGCCGCCGTGGTGGTGCTGGGCATTTCGGCCTTCTACCTGCTGAAGGGCAAGCACAAGGGCTTCGCCAAGCGGTCGATGACGGTCGCTGCGGCCTTCGGCCTGCTGTCGTCGCTGTCGGTGGTCGTTCTGGGCGATGAGTCGGGCTATGCCCTGACCGACAACCAGAAGATGAAGCTGGCCGCGCTTGAGGCCATGTGGCGCACCGAAGAGGCGCCGGCCGGTCTGACCCTGTTCGGCCTGCCGAACCTTGAGGACCGTCACACCCACTTCGAGGTCAAGGTGCCCTATGTTCTGGGCCTGATCTCGACGCGCAGCATCGACAAGCCGGTCGAGGGCATCCTTGAACTGGTCGCTGTCGCCGAGGACCGCATCGAACGCGGCGTCGTCGCCTATGATGCGCTGGAGAAGGTCAAGGCCGATCCCACCGACATGGCCGCGCGCGGTCAGTTCGAGACGGTCCGCAACGACCTGGGCTATGGCCTGCTGCTGAAGCGCTATGTCGAGGATCCGCGCGCCGCGACGCCGGATCAGATCAAGCAGGCCGCATGGTCCACGGTGCCGAACGTGCCGCTGATGTTCTGGGTCTTCCGCTTCATGGCGGGCATCGGCTTCCTGATGATCGGCCTGTTCGGCACGGCCTTCGTGCTGTGCACCCTGCGCAAGCATGAGACGAAGTGGTTCCTGCGCCTGGCCGTTCTGGCCATCCCGCTGCCGTGGATCGCCATCGAGTCCGGCTGGCTGCTGGCCGAAGTGGGGCGTCAGCCCTGGGCCGTGGAAGGCGTTCTACCGACCTTCCTGGGCGCGTCCAGCCTGACAGTGGCGCACCTGTGGACCACCATCATCTGCTTCACCCTGCTGTATGGAGCGCTGGCGGTGGTCGAGGTCGGCCTGATCCTGCGCGCGGTCAAGAAGGGGCCGTTCGCCGAACAGGAAGCCCGCGAAGAAGACGCCCGCACGGAAGGCGAGCCCGCGGTCGCCTGACCCGGTCGTTGAAGGAAAAAGAGAGATGGAACTTCCCCTCGACTACACCACCCTCCGCCTGATCTGGTGGGGACTGCTGGGCGTGCTGCTGATCGGCTTCGCCCTGACCGACGGGTTCGACATGGGCGTCGGCTCGCTGCTGCCCTTCGTCGCCAAGACGGACGAAGAGCGCCGCATGGTCATCAACACCATCGGCGCGACCTGGGAAGGCAACCAGGTCTGGTTCATCGTGGGCGGGGCGGCGATCTTCGCCGCCTGGCCGCAGGTCTACGCCGTCAGCTTCTCGGGCTTCTACCTGGCGATGTTCCTGGTGCTGGCCGCGCTGATATTGCGGCCCGTGTCGTTCAAATACCGCTCGAAGCGGCCCGAGGCGCGCTGGCGCTCCATGTGGGACTGGGGCCTGTTCATCGGCAGCTTCTTCCCGGCCCTGGTGTTCGGCGTGGCGGTCGGCAACGTCCTGCTGGGCGCGCCCTTCCGCCTGACCAGCGACCTGCGCAGCTTCTATGAAGGCGGCCTGCTGGGCCTGTTCACCCCCTTCACCCTGCTGTGCGGCCTGCTGTCGGTGTCCATGCTGGTGCTGCACGGCGCTGCCTGGCTGGCGATCAAGGGCGAAGAAGGTCCGGTGCTGAAACGCGCCCGCGCCATCGGCACCATCGCCGGTGCAGCCAGTCTGGTGCTGTTCGCTGTCGGCGGCGCCATGGTTGCCTTCGGCGATATGGGCTTCCGCATCACCGGCGTGGTCGACACGGCGGGCGCTTCCAACCCGCTGCGCACGGCGGTTGCGGCGGCGCCGGGCGCCTGGCTGGACAACTACGGCCGCTATCCGTGGATGATCATCGCTCCGGTGCTGGGTTTCGCCGGCGCCGCGGTCGGTCTGCTGGGGATGTGGCGCAAGTCGGCGGCCATGGCCTTCGGCGGTTCGTCGGTCTCGGCGGTCGGGATCATCTCGACGGTCGGCCTGTCGATGTTCCCCTTCATCCTGCCCAGCTCGATCGACGCCCAGTCCAGCCTGACGGTATGGAACGCGTCGTCCAGCCATACGACCCTGTTCATCATGCTGGTCGTGGTTGCGGTCTTCCTGCCCTTCGTCCTGCTCTACACCTCGTGGGTCTATAAGGTGCTGTGGGGCCGTTCGACGACCGAAGCGCTGAAGACCAACCCCGACCTCTACTGATCCCGCGAAAGGAGATCATCCCATGTGGTATTTCGCCTGGATCCTGGGCCTCGGCCTGGCGGTGGCGTTCGGCGTGCTGAACGGCCTGTGGCACGAGTTCCGCCTGTTCGATGAAGGCGACGAAGGTCAGTCGGAACCCTGATCCCCGTCATCTGACGAACAGACTGAAAGATCCCCTTCGGCGCAGGCCGGAGGGGATTTTTTCTGGTTCCTGACGCGCGAAATATCGGCGGCTTGCGATGGATCAAGGCGACACGGGCAGGGCAGGCGCAGGGTGATGGGGACATCGAAGCCGGGCCCTCTCCCGACCCGGCGAATGTCGGGGATTGAACCGATGAAAACCGCCGCCGCTCTTATCGCCTCCGTCAGCCTGCTGGCCGTCGCGGGCGCCGCCTCGGCCCAGAACGCCGCGCCTGAACCGGTGGGCAAGGGCTCGCTGATCGTCACCGCCCGCATGACCGGCGTCCTGCCGCAGGCCGACGACGCCATCGTCACCGCCGCCGGGGCCGACAGCGGCCTGAAGGTCGATGTGGGCGACGACTGGATGCCGACGCTGGGCTTCACCTATTTCGTCGCCGACCACTGGGCCGTCGAGGCCATCCTGGGCGCGACCCAGCACGAGGTCCGCGCCAAGGGCGGCGCGACCGATGTGGCCGTGCATGAGACATGGGTTCTGCCGCCGGTGGTGACGCTGCAATACCGCCCGACGCCGAACGCGACGGTCAGCCCCTATGTCGGAGCGGGCGTCAGCTACATGGCCTTCTTCAGCGGCAAGGACAAAAACGGCTTCGAGGTCGATCTGGACAATGGCTTCGGCGTGGCCCTGCAGGCTGGGGCGGACTGGAACATCTCCGGCCCGTGGACGCTGAATCTGGACGCCAAGAAGGTGTGGTTCGACACCGACGCCAAGATCAACGGCGGCGCGCTGAAGAGCAGCGTCAGCCTAGACCCCTGGGTCGTGTCGGTTGGCGTCGGCCGCAAGTTCTAGAGCCGATGCGGGAAGGGGCGCGGAACGTCAGGCCGCGCCCCCTTATCCCTATTGGCCGGAATGAATCAGGCGGCGCCTTCGCCCAGGGCCTTCAGCGCGGCCGGATCGGGCAGGGCGACATCATTGCCCGGCAGAAGCTGGATCAGGCCGGACGTCTTGAACTGGGTGAAGACCCGACTGACCGTCTCGATCGTCAGACCCAGATAGTCGGCGATGTCCAGCCGCGTCATCGGCAGGTGGACGTGACCCACCGCGCCGCCCAGCTGCACCTGACGCTCGGACAGGCGGGTCAGGAAGCTGGCCAGCCGCTCGCGCGCCGTCTTGCGGCCCAGCAGCACGATCTGCTCCTGCGCCGCCATCAGCTCATCCCCGGCCAGGGCGACCAGACGGTGCTCCAGCGCGGGCAGGGCGTTCAGCAGTTGATCGAAGTCGCCGCGCCGGAACCGGCAGGCGTTCAGCGGCGTCAGCGCCTCGGCCGTAAAGCTGGACGGCCCGCGCCCGCCCAGACCCAGAAAGTCGCCCTGAAACAGGAAGCCGGTGATCTGGCGCCGTCCGTCGGGCAGCAGGCGATACAGCTTCACCGCCCCGTCCACGACGTTGAAGACGTAAGGATTCGGATCGCCTTCATGAAACAGGGCCTGACCCGGCTGGGCGGCGACGCTTTCGCTGGCGCAGGCCATGCTCTGCAGTTCGTGGCCTTTCAGGTCCGCGCACACGCCCAGCGGGCGGGCGCCACAGCTGGCGCACGGATGGACGTCCTCCAGACGCACCTCGTTGATGGGGGCCGGGGCCGCTGCGGTGTTCACGAACGTCGTCTCCTGGATAGCGCGACACTCTAGGCGATCACAGGCCGATTCCGAATAGGTCAGCCTGTCCTAGCCGTGCTTTCGACGACGCAGCCGGGCGCGGGCGCCTCTTCGGCATAGCGTAGCCGCGCGCCCAGCTGGCCCGCCAGAGCGGTCAGTTCGACCGCCAGACTTTGCCGCACCAAAGGCCGCACGCCCATTTCGCGCACCACGAAGGGACCGGCCCACAGGGTCTCGCCATATTCCAGATCAGGCTGGCGCCACCAGCTGACGAAGCCCAGCACGCCGCCGCGCTGGTTGCGCGCGCTGAGGATGCCGCGACTGTCGGGCGCGGCGCGCCAGGCGGACAGAAAGGCCTCCCACTGGGCCTGCTCCAGATAGGGGCGCCACAGCCGCGCCAGGGCGAAGGCGGCCGGGGCCTCCGCCTCGCTGAGGGGGGCCACCTCCAGCCTTGGCGCATCGGACGCGAAACGGGACTCTGTCATGACCGCATAGAAAGGGGGCCGGGGTCCATGCGCCTTGATCTGCGTCAAGGCTGGGCCGAAGCTGGCGGTCGACCCTGCCGTTCCATCCCTCGGAGAATCGCCATGAGCCCGTCCCCGCGCATCACCCCGATCCACGGCGGCGCAGTGGCCGCCATCCTGAAGCTGCTGGACAGCCAGACGCTGATGACCCTGGCCGTGAATCGGGCCGACGGACGGCCGCAGGCGGCGACGCTCGGTTATGTGAACGACGGGCTGAACCTCTATTTTGTCACTAGCCGCGACAGCGAGAAGCTGAAGAATCTGATCGCCGATCCGCGCGTCGGCGTCGCCGTGCGCGGGGTGGGGCAGGAGGGCGAGGCGATCGGCGTCTCCATCGACGGCCGGGCCGAGCCTGTGACCGATCCGGCCGAAGTCGCGCAGCTGAACGGCCTGATTCAGGCCCGCTCGGCCGACAACAGCCCCTTTGCACCCGGCGGGGACCAGACGACGGTGGTCCGGGTCACGCCCGAAACCGTCAAGGCCGTGGCGGTCATCGACGGCCGCAGCCGGGCGCAGGCCTTCTCGATCGGCGACGCCGATGATGCGGTGAAAGGCCTGAGCTATGAGCCTAGCGCCGTGGCGCGGTTGTTCTGAGGAAAATCCGCGACTTCATGCGTCTGCGGCGCAGATGGCCCTTGAAATGACCGTGGCGCTCGGGCATACGCCCCCCTCTGGCGAGGGTCGCGCCGCTGGGTTGATATCCACGGCGCGCTGATCTTTGTCCGGGACACTAGGAGTGTAGCTCAGCTGGTAGAGCATCGGTCTCCAAAACCGAGGGCCGGGGGTTCGAGTCCCTCCACTCCTGCCATTCCCCCTGTTGTTATCGCCTGGGACTTCCCATGTGGGGCAACAGGATCCAGAGGTTGAAGAGACGTCAAATGGCCAAGGCGAAGACCCCGGGCGGCCGCCGTACCGCGGGGACCAAGACCGCAGCAGCCGCGCAAGGCGCAGCCACCGTGGCCGTCGACGCGCCCGCGCCCAAGAAAAAGACGTCCATCCCCCAGTTCATCAGCGAAGTCCGCGCTGAGGCCCGCAAGATCACCTGGCCCAGCCGCAAGGAGACCTGGATCACTTCGGTGATGGTCTTCATCATGGTGCTGATCGCTTCGGCCTTCTTCTGGATCGTCGATACGGGCCTTGGCTTCGCGTCCCGCATCATCCTCAGCCTTGGCCAATAAAGGAGACGCGCACATGACCGATGCAGCGCCCAAGCCGGCGGCCAGTCACCGCCACAAGTGGTATATCGTCCACGCCTATTCGAACTTCGAAAAGAAGGTCGCCGAGCAACTGCGCGATCAGGCCAGGCAACAGGGCCTGGAAGACGCCTTCTCTGAAATCCTGGTTCCGACTGAGGACGTCATCGAGATCCGCCGCGGCAAGAAGATCAACGCCGAGCGCAAATTCTTCCCCGGCTATGTGCTGGTGAAGATGGAGATGACCGACGAGGCCTATCACCTGGTCAAGAACACGCCGAAGGTCACGGGCTTCCTGGGCGCCGCGGGCGGCACCCGGCCGCTGCCGGTCTCGGAACGGGAAGTCCAGAACATCATCGGTCAGGTGGAAGAGGGCGTCGAGCGTCCGAAGCCCACCATCCGCTTCGACATCGGCGAGAACGTCAAGGTCATCGACGGCCCGTTCGCCAGCTTCGACGGTCAGGTCGAGAGCGTCGACGAAGAGAACGCCCGCCTGCGCGTGGCTGTCTCCATCTTCGGTCGCCCGACCCCGGTCGAGCTGGAATACAATCAGGTGGAGAAGGTCAGCGCCTGATCGGCCTGACGTTTTCGACAGGAATGCAGCGGCGGCCTCCGGGCCGCCGTTTTGCGTTTGGACGGGTATTTCCCTCTCCCGGCGGGAGAGGGCTTGAGCGCACGAGAGCGAAGCGATCGTTCTTGCGCGAAAGGGTGAGGGGCTTGTCCTGTCCGTCGGCGTAAGCCGTCGCGCCAACCATCAGCCGCGGCCTTCGGCCGACTTCACCTGCGAACCCTCACCCTTTGGCTGCTACGCGCCGCCCTTCGGGTCGCCCTAGCCAATCGCCTTCGGCTCTTGGAGGCTCAAGCCCTCTCCCATCGGGAGAGGGGGCTGCTCCCCATTTGCCTTCCACCCCCGCGCCTGCTAAACGCGCGCCTTCGCTGGACGGCTCTCGAGTCGCCCGGCGTCAAATCCGTGGAAGGCAGCCATGCCGGACCACGGCTCACCGGCCCGACGCATCGTCATCGGGTCATTCACAGGAGAGACCAATGGCCAAGAAGATTCTCGGCTATATCAAGCTGCAAGTGCCGGCCGCCTCGGCCACGCCTTCGCCCCCGATCGGCCCGGCTCTGGGTCAGCGCGGCGTGAACATCATGGGCTTCTGCAAGGAGTTCAACGCGCGGACCGAGAAGGAAGCCAAGGGCACCCCGCTTCCGACCGTCATCACCGTCTATCAGGACAAGTCGTTCACCTTCATCACCAAGACGCCGCCGGCGACCTGGTATCTGAAGCAGGCCGCTGGCATCAAGTCGGGCTCCAAGCTCGTCGGCCGCGAGTTCGCCGGCAAGATCACGCAGACGCAACTGCGCGAAATCGCCGAGAAGAAGATGAAGGACCTGAACGCGAACGACCTGGACGCCGCGTCGCGCATCATCGAGGGCTCGGCCCGCGCCATCGGCATTCAAGTGGTGGAGGGCTAAGACATGGCTAAGCTGACCAAAGCCCATAAGGCCCGCACGGGCGTCACCGAAGACCTGCTGGCCTTCAACGAAGCCATCAAGCTGGTCAAGGACAACGCCAAGGCCAAGTTCGACGAGTCGATCGAAATCGCCATCAACCTGGGCGTCGACCCGCGTCACGCCGACCAACAGGTCCGCGGCGTGGTGAACCTGCCCTCGGGCACCGGCCGTGACGTCCGCGTCGCCGTCTTCGCCAAGGACGCCAAGGCTGATGAAGCCAAGGCCGCCGGCGCCGAACACGTCGGCGCTGAAGACCTGTACGAGAAGATCGCCGGCGGCTTCATGGAGTTCGACCGCGTGATCGCGTCGCCGGACATGATGGCCCTGGTCGGCCGTCTGGGTAAGGTGCTGGGCCCGCGCGGCCTGATGCCGAACCCGAAGGTCGGCACCGTGACCCCGAACGTCGCCCAGGCCGTCAAGGACGCCAAGGGCGGCGCCGTCGAGTTCCGCGTCGAGAAGGCGGGCATCGTCCACGCCGGCATCGGCAAGGCCTCCTTCACGCAGGACGCCCTGGAAGCCAACGTCAAGGCCATCGTGGACGCCCTCGTCCGCGCCAAGCCGTCGGGCGCCAAGGGCACCTATGTGAAGCGCATCGCCCTGTCCTCGACGATGGGCCCGGGCTTCAAGGTCGATCCGGCTTCGCTGGACGCCTGATCCGGCTTCACGGCTAGAATGACGACGGCCCCGGAAGAGCGATCTTCCGGGGCCGTTTTCTTTTGAAAAGCTTCTCCCTTCCCCCTCGATGGGGGAATGGCCGGGGATGGGGGTGGAAG
>NZ_JBDJMK010000019.1:0-6396 GCF_039673845.1 Brevundimonas diminuta
GTCTCGAACCCTCTTCCTTTACGCACCGCCTTGCCGCGGGATGGAGCAGCCCGGTAGCTCGTCAGGCTCATAACCTGAAGGTCGCAGGTTCAAATCCTGCTCCCGCACCCACTACTACAGTATGATCGCCGTCCTGGTTCACCAGGGCGGCGATTTTGCCTTTTACGGTCAGTGCAAAGCGCCCCCGCTCCGGCAGCGGCGTCACCACCACAGTCTTGATCAACTGGCGCACCAGATCGCGCGCTTCAGCGGCCGCCTCGCTGTCGCTGCGATGCAGAGCCTGGGCGAGCTCGATCACCACGCGGCGATAGTGCTCTGCGATCCCTGGATGTAGAGATATGGGCGAGGGCGCTTCTTCAGCTGCCAGTTCCGCCTCCAGAGCTGTGCGCTGCGCCTCGAGCACAGAGAGTTTTTCCTTGATCGCTGTGCCGCTCAGGACGCCGTCGGCCACTTGTTCGAGACGCCCGCAGCGTACTTGCGGAAGATTTCGATGACGACTTCGGCCTCGGCCGGGACGATATCGCGAAGGCCCCTGATCGGTTCGCCTACCGCGTCGAATTCCCTGCAGATGGCGTAACCGTAGACGCGCTTGCATTGATTGCTGGAAGCGCTGGGCCGACCGTTCGAATTTCATACGTCTGAGAAATCAATGTCCGAACCTGGGGGCCGAAGAGCAGAGGATGCCCTGGATCGCGGCAGGCGCGTTCGGCGACGAGGGCAGGAAGATGAGGGACCAACTGCGAGGTTCGCTCGGACATGATTCCAACCCCGGACGAGCTGATTCAACGAAGCAGCTTGCAGAAGGCGATGTTGTTCGAACTTTCAATGGCGCGCGCTGAAAGTCAGCTAGGGGACGATGAAGTAGCCCTCATGGGAGTCATGTCTGGCAATCGCCTCGAGACGGCAGCAACGCCATTTTGATGCGCGGATTCCTACGTCGCTTGAAGATAACGACATACTGGTCGCGAGCCATGCTGCGCTGAATCTCG
Organism: Brevundimonas diminuta; assembly: GCF_039673845.1. GTDB lineage: Bacteria > Pseudomonadota > Alphaproteobacteria > Caulobacterales > Caulobacteraceae > Brevundimonas > Brevundimonas diminuta_E. Next base: position 990 of record NZ_JBDJMK010000019.1, read on the forward strand.
TCACAATGCTGAAGGCGTTTCGGGCGCAGAGGCACTCGGCGATTTTGGAACACTCGCCTTTGATTCCAAGGTTGGGCTGGGTCGCGTCTGGCAACGGAGATTTTGCCATTGGCTCGACGCTGATCGAAGTCAAACATACAGAGCGCAATTTGGGAGCAAAGCTGAAAATAGCTTCACATTTAATTCAAGGAGAGCGTTGTATGGTTGCCCTTGCTATAGATATACGTAAATTAGATTTCGAAGAACTTGATGCTGTGCTAGGCGCTGAATTTTGCTGTGAATAAATTGCACAAACTGTCAAGAATGCAGATGATAGTTCAGCAAAGACAGCAGTGACAAGATTCTGTGGTGGTCGCGAGGATGGGAATATTAGTATTACAAAATATAATGGCGATCAGAATTGTTCATCGTTAATTTATGTCTCGTTAACACAAGTCGTCTTGTTGGTTTGGTTTTTATAGGTGGCTATTATGTTCTTTAATTTTGCTATGCCTTCTTTAATAATGGCCGTTTTGACTTATGGTATGCATTCGCCATTGCCTGATGGTTGGAATAGGGTGGATGTTAGTACAATTTCCTTTAGGGGGGGGGATATTGATTCAAGTTCACTTAAATCCTTTACCGAATTGGTTGACCATAGAACTGATACCCTGATTTTAACTTCAAGGGGCGGTGATGTAGATGCTGCTATTGGTATGGGTAGGGAGATACACGGTAGAGGTATAAGTGTTGTTGTACGCGGATATTGTGTTTCCAGTTGTGCAAATTATTTATTTCTTTCTGGTCGGCGTCGAATTATAGAGCCTAATTCATTTGTAGGATTTCATGGCACTGTTACGTCTATGGATATTGAAAGATTAATAGCTAGGATAAAGTCTTCAGGAGAAGCTGCTGGAAAGCAAGATGAAGAAGTAGAAATGGATATTAGATATGCAAGGTCGGATATCGAGCGTCTAAGGTCTATGGAGAGAGATTTCGCGACATTGGTGGGGTTTTCTCAGAGTCTATTAATAGAATCCGGGTTTGAGCGACTTTCTGATTCTGCAAAAAAGACTTTGCCAGAATACCCGGTTCTTTTCCCATCTGCCGAAACGCTAAATAATTGTTATGGTATTTTAGGAGTCGAGGACCAATCTCGCGCAGAAAACCCTAATTTAGATACGTTGGGTGAAAGGGGCGCTCCAGGTTTGGGGTTTACCCTCTTGGGTGATGATTGGTTTACTAATTGTGATTGAAGCAATGGTGTTATTGAGAGGGTTATTGAAAGGTTCCGTAGGGATCGTGTTCAGCCATCAGGTGAGGCGTATCTGGACTTTTTACTGAGAACTGTAGTGTAAGCTGATTATTTTCAGTATTCAGAGCCAAACGAGACGGTCGCTGCGAGGAGGGGGTAAGCCGGTCTGGTAGCGGTCATCGCGAGTTGAGATCCGTCCCGGATCTTGAGTGCCCTGAACAGAAGGGCAGCACGTGACGGCTAACATAGTCCCAATGCGGTTGCTTCTTTTGTAGTGTAGCTTGACGCCTCGATATTGGCGCAGTCTGATCGAATGGAGGGATCGGCAGGCTGTCTATGCATTGAGTGTCCATCTTCGTCGACGCCTAGAAGGCGATGTCCGCCCCAACATCTCGATCCCGTCGTGCTGAGGGACTATACTAAGGAACTGGAGAGGATAGTCGATCTTGATGCGAGAATGGTGAAGATCCATTTTACCGAATGAAAGATTTCCGAGTACGAATTGGCCGAATTTTGCGGCACTTCCGGCGATTTATCCCTACGTTGTTTCTGAGCTCGACTTGTCCGTTTCCGAGCTGGACATTGAGGTCATTGAATTCGCCTGACCTATTTCGTCGCCGAGGATCTGGCGACCGGCGCGGTGATCGGCACGGTGACGGGTGTGAACCATGCGCGCGCTGATCGAACACCAGAGCCGTCGGTGCGCGGCCGCCACGGGCGGCGAATCCTCCATCCCGATCGACGCCGAGACTGAGCGCACCCTGGCCGAGGCGGGCTACGCCCTGGATGATGTGGCGGGCGAGGGAACGGAAATCCTGGTCCGCAAGGCGGCCAATCTTCACTTGGGCGGCACCATCCACGACGTCACGGACGAGGTCCACCCGACCCTGATCGAGACGGCGATAGCCGCGTCACGCGCCATCGATATCCCTGTGACCGGCATTGACCTGATGGTCGCAGCGCCGGACCAACCCGACTACGCCTTCATCGAGGCCAACGAGCGCCCCGGCCTGGCCAACCACGAACCCCGCCCCACAGCCGAACGCTTCATCGACCTGTTGTTCCCGCTGTCGGCCCGGTCAGATGCATGATGCATACGGGAAGGAGAGGCTTCATTCGTGGACGTCTCATGCACGGACGGGGGCGAGGCATGCGGTCGGCGCCATGCGATACGATTATGCGTGTCGGGATTGATCAGGTGAAAGCGCACGTCGGAGGCGCTGAACGTCGCAGTCTAAATCTTCGCCGCGAGGCTGGAGACGACGGGCGCCCGCGAACTCGCCTGATGATCCTGAGCAAACTGCGGGCGGTTCCAATCTGCATTGAAAATGGGCTTGAAGCCCTGGACATGTTCGATCTGGGCAGCGCGACAGCGCTAACGCTGCTGCCTGGCGGCACAGACTGCGGGACGGGGGCTCTGCACGACTGCGCGCGGTGTGCTGGGCCTCGATCTATTGCGGCATGCCCTGGGGCACGACGGTCTTGATGATGCTGGCGTCCAGTTCCTCGAAGTCGTGCAGGCCGATGACGTCGTAGAGTTCCTGACGGGTCTGCATCCGGTCGACGTATTTGTGCGTGCCGCCGTTGTTGGCGATCGAGGCGTAGAGTTCGGCCTGCGCCTTGTTGGCGGCGCGCAGGGAAGACACCGGCCAGATCACCATCTTATAGCCCATCTCCTCGAATTCCTTCGCGGTGTAGAAGGGCGTCTTGCCGAACTCGGTCATGTTGGCCAGCAGCGGCACGTTCGGCAGGGCTCTGGCGAACTTCTCGAACATCTCGCGAGTGTTCAGGGCTTCGGGGAAGATGGCGTCGGCGCCGGCGTCCACATACATCTTGGCCCGGTCGACGGCGGCGTCGAAGCCCTCGACCCCGGCGGCGTCGGTGCGGGCCATGATGACGATGTCGCGGCTGGCCTTCTTGGCGGCGGCGACCTTGGCGGCCATGTCCAGCGCGGGGACCAGGTTCTTGCCGTTCAGGTGGCCGCATTTCTTGGGCAGGATCTGGTCTTCCAGGTGGACCGCGCCCGCGCCCGCGTCTTCAAAGGTGCGGACCATGTGCATGACGTTCAGCACCTCGCCATAGCCGGTGTCGCCGTCCACCAGCAGCGGCAGGCCGCTGGAGCGCGCGATCTGGCGGATGAAGAAGGCGACCTCGTCCACCGTGATGATGCCCAGATCCGGCAGGCCCATGGAGGCGGTCATCGCTGCGCCCGACAGATAGAGGCCGTCAAAGCCCGCCAGCTTCGCCTGCTTCCCCGCCTGACCGTTGTGGGCGCCCGGCAACTGCCAGATGCCGGGGCGGGCCAGCCCCGCGCGGAAGCGTTTCCCGGCGGATTCGGTCGGCAGGTCGTCGGCGACGAGATAGGGCATGGGGACTCTCTTCAGGACTTACAGGTCAGGCGCGTTGGATTTTTCAGGCGCGTTCGGCCAGCGGCGCGAACTTCAGGTTCTCGGGGCCGTCATAGTTGGCCGAGGGGCGGATGATCTTGTTGTCGATGCGCTGTTCGATCACATGGGCCGACCAGCCGGTGGTGCGCGAGATGACGAACAGGGGGGTGAACATGGCCGTGGGCACCCCCATCATGTGGTAGGAGACGGCCGAGAACCAGTCGAGGTTCGGGAACATCTTCTTGGCGTCCATCATGACGCTCTCGATGCGTTCGGCGATGTCGTACATCTTCATCGAGCCGGCTTCTTCCGACAGCTGTTTCGCCACCCGCTTGATGACCACATTGCGCGGGTCCGAGATCGTATAGACCGGGTGGCCGAAGCCGATGATGACCTCCTTGGCCTCCATGCGGCGACGGATGTCGGCCTCGGCCGCATCGGCGTCGGCGTAGCGTTTCTGGATCTCGAAGGCGACCTCGTTGGCGCCGCCGTGCTTGGGCCCGCGCAGGGCGCCGATGGCCCCGGCGATGCAGGAGAACATGTCCGAACCGGTCCCGGCGATGACGCGGGCGGTGAAGGTCGAGGCGTTGAACTCATGCTCGGCATAAAGGATCAGCGAGGTGTGCATGGCTCGCACCCAGCCGTCGGACGGCGGCGTCCCGTGCAGTAGGTGCAGGAAGTGGCCGCCGATGGAATCGTCGTCCGTCTCGACCTCGATGCGACGGCCGTTCTGGCTGAAGTGGTGCCAGTACAGCAGCATGGATCCCAGCGAGGCCAGCAGGCGGTCGGCGATGTCGCGCGCGGCCGGGTGGTTGTGGTCGTGAGCCTCCGGCAGGGCGCAGCCGAGCGCCGAGACGCCGGTGCGCATGACGTCCATCGGGTGTGCGGCGGCGGGCACCGTCTCCAGCGCCGACTTCACCGCCGCGGGCAGGCCGCGCAGGGCCTTCAGCCTGGCCTTGTAGGCCTTCAGCTGGGCGGCGTTCGGAAGCGATCCGTGGATCAGCAGGTGGGCGATTTCCTCGAACTCGCTGGTCTCGGCGAAGTCCATGATGTCATAGCCGCGATAATGCAGGTCGTTGCCCGAGCGGCCGACGGTGCACAGGCTGGTGTTGCCTGCCAGCACGCCGGACAGGGCGACGGACTTCTTCGGCTTCACGCCCTGGGCGAGAACGGGTTCGGTCATGGGATGCCTCTTCAGCAGTGAAGATCGGAACGGGATGCGATGGGAACGGGGCGGCCGTCGGCGTCGACGGCGACCATTTCAAAGCGGCCGCTGAGCGCGGGGCGCCGCGCGCCGGTGGACAGGGTCTCGGCGACCCCCTCGACCAGCACGGTCAGGGACGAACGGCCCACCCGGACGACGCGCGCCGACAGGTCCAGCAGTTCGCCGACGCGGACGGGGGTGTGGAAATCGGTCGCCTCGGAGCGGGCCATGACGACATCGCCGCGCGCCCTGCGGCTGGCGGCGACGAAGGCGGCCTTGGACAGCAGCGCCAGCCCCGCGCCTGCGAACAGGGCGCCGTAGTGGTTGGCCTGATCGGGGAAGACCATCTCCGCAAAGCGGGTCTCTTCATTGGGAAGCGGCGTCTGCGACGACATGGGGCCTCGGGGCGGCGGTGGATCCGCGTCGCCCTGAAATATTCACGCTTCCGTCCCGCGATTAAGGACTGAAAGAGCGGAAAACTGCGAAGCGGAAGATGTAAATCTGTAAAAGCTGCAAACGGGCGAAGCGGCGGGCGTCTTCACTTGAACTCTCCCTTCCCCCTCGATGGGGGATGGGCCGGGG
>NZ_JBDJMK010000020.1:2500-5883 GCF_039673845.1 Brevundimonas diminuta
CATCGGTTCGAATCCGTTAGGCTCCACCATTTCTCTTGCGCTACCGCCTTACGGCTACTTGAGCGCTATTGAGAATAGTGTTCGCGATCTGACAAGTTTGCATCCAGTCGCAAGATTGGCTGCATTGACATTGTAAAGGAAGAATTTGACCGGCTCCTCATAAGCTTTCAGGTCAGGTTCGAGAAGATATTGTCTGACAAAGTAAAATCAGACGCAGGTCCGGCGGATACCTCTTTCCATCTCCCGGATAAGCCTGCGTATGAGTTTTGCTGAGAAACGATCAAGCGTTGAAGGGCTTCTGACGGATGCCTTGGCGTAGAGAGGCGATGAAAGACGTGGCAAGCTGCGATAAGAACCGGGGAGGCGCTAGCACCCTTTGATCCGGTTATCTCTGAATGGGGGAACCCACCTTTGCGGTCTTCCAACTCTACCTTTCGGGGTAGCGATTGGATGATCGTTTAAAGGTACAATGAGCTGAATACATAGGCTTCATTGAGCGAACCCGGGGAACTGAAACATCTCAGTACCCGGAGGAAAGGACATCAACCGAGACTCCCGTAGTAGTGGCGAGCGAACCGGGACCAGGCCAGTGCTCTTGTGAAATAAAGTCGAACGGAATGGAAAGTCCGGCCATAGCGGGTGACAGCCCCGTAGACGTCAAACAGCAAGAGACTCGAGTAGGGCGGGACACGTGAAATCCTGTCTGAACATGGGGGGACCACCCTCCAAGCCTAAGTACTCCTCTACGACCGATAGTGAACAAGTACCGTGAGGGAAAGGTGAAAAGCACCCCGACAAGGGGAGTGAAACAGATCCTGAAATCGGAAGCCTACAAGCAGTCGGAGCCGCCAAGCGCGGTGACGGCGTACCTTTTGTATAATGGGTCAGCGACTTCATATGTCGAGCAAGCTTAAGCCGTTAGGTGTAGGCGCAGCGAAAGCGAGTCTGAATAGGGCGCTAAGTTCGACGTATGACGACCCGAAACCAGGTGATCTATCCATGAGCAGGATGAAGGTAAGGTAACACTTACTGGAGGTCCGAACCCGTGAATGTTGAAAAATTCTGGGATGACTTGTGGATAGGGGTGAAAGGCCAATCAAACCTGGACATAGCTGGTTCTCCGCGAAATCTATTTAGGTAGAGCGTCCGACGAATACCCTGGGGGGTAGAGCACTGGATGGTTGCGGGCTGCGCGAGCGGTACCAATACTAACCAAACTCCGAATACCCAGGAGTAATATCGGGCAGACACACGGCGGGTGCTAACGTCCGTCGTGAAAAGGGAAACAACCCTAACCATCATCTAAGGCCCCCAAGTCATGGCTAAGTGGGAAACGATGTGGGATTGCTTTGACAATCAGGAGGTTGGCTTAGAAGCAGCCATCCTTTAAAGAAAGCGTAACAGCTCACTGATCAAGCGATCCTGCGCGGAAAATGTAACGGGGCTAAAGCCATGCGCCGAAGATATGGGTTTGCAGTTTACTGCAAGCGGTAGCGGAGCGTTCCGTAAGCCTGTGAAGGTCAACCGTGAGGTTGGCTGGAGGTATCGGAAGTGAGAATGCTGACATGAGTAACGATAAACAGTGTGAGAAACACTGTCGCCGAAAGACCAAGGGTTCCTGCGTAAAGCTAATCTGCGCAGGGTTAGTCGGCCCCTAAGGCGAGGCTGAAAAGCGTAGTCGATGGGAAGCAGGTAAATATTCCTGCACCAGCTGGAAGTGACGGATGGCATAAGTCGTCGGGGCTTATTGGATTGTTCCCGGCGGTGGCGTTGTCCCTGGAAATAACTCCAGCAGAGACCGTACCCGAAACCGACACAGGTGGTCAGGTAGAGTATACCAAGGCGCTTGAGAGAACTGTGCTGAAGGAACTCGGCAAATTGCACGCGTAACTTCGGAAAAAGCGTGACTCACCCTGGGCAACCAGGACTGAGTGGCACAAGCCAGGGGGTAGCGACTGTTTAGCAAAAACATAGGGCTCTGCGAAGCATCAATGCGACGTATAGGGTCTGACGCCTGCCCGGTGCCTGAAGGTTAAAGGGAGGAGTGAAAGCTCCGAACTGAAGCCCAGGTAAACGGCGGCCGTAACTATAACGGTCCTAAGGTAGCGAAATTCCTTGTCGGGTAAGTTCCGACCTGCACGAATGGCGTAACGACTTCCCCACTGTCTCCAGCACAGGCTCAGTGAAATTGAATTCCCCGTGAAGATGCGGGGTTCCCGCGGTCAGACGGAAAGACCCTATGAACCTTTACTATAGCTTCGCCTTGGCGTTAGCGACCGTATGTGTAGGATAGGTGGGAGGCTATGAAGCCGGGGCGCCAGCTCTGGTGGAGCCATCCTTGAAATACCACCCTTACTGTCGTTGACGTCTAACCGAGGGCCGTTATCCGGTCCCGGGACATGGCGTGGTGGGTAGTTTGACTGGGGCGGTCGCCTCCCAAAGTGTAACGGAGGCGCGCGATGGTTAGCTCAGACCGGTCGGAAATCGGTCGTCGAGTGCAATGGCATAAGCTAGCCTGACTGCGAGACTGACAAGTCGAGCAGAGACGAAAGTCGGCCATAGTGATCCGGTGGTCCCGCGTGGAAGGGCCATCGCTCAACGGATAAAAGGTACTCTAGGGATAACAGGCTGATTTTGCCCAAGAGTCCATATCGACGGCAAAGTTTGGCACCTCGATGTCGGCTCATCACATCCTGGGGCTGGAGCAGGTCCCAAGGGTACGGCTGTTCGCCGTTTAAAGTGGTACGTGAGCTGGGTTCAGAACGTCGTGAGACAGTTTGGTCCCTATCTGCCGTGGGTGTTCGAAGCTTGAGAGGATCTGTCCCTAGTACGAGAGGACCGGGATGGACATACCTCTGGTGGACCTGTCGTGGCGCCAGCCGCGCAGCAGGGTAGCTAAGTATGGAATAGATAACCGCTGAAAGCATCTAAGCGGGAAACTAACCTCAAAACAAGGCTTCGCTGAGGATCGTGGAAGACTACCACGTTGATAGGCCAGGTGTGGAAGCGCGGTGACGTGTGAAGCTTACTGGTACTAATAATCCGATCGGCTTGATCGTTTCTCAGCAAAACTCATTCGACTTTACTTGTCGAAATCAAAGACAATATCTTCTCATTCGTGTGTGTCGGGTTGACCTGGTGGCTCTGTCGGAGGTTCCCCACCCGATCCCATTCCGAACTCGGTCGTTAAGCCCTCCAGAGCCAATGGTACTTCGTCTTAAGGCGCGGGAGAGTAGGTCGCCGCCGGGTCTACCCGACACACACGTTTGATAGTCTCGAACCCTCTTCCTTTACGCACCGCCTTGCCGCGGGATGGAGCAGCCCGGTAGCTCGTCAGGCTCATAACCTGAAGGTCGCAGGTTCAAATCCTGCTCCCGCACCCA
>NZ_JBDJMK010000021.1:0-1596 GCF_039673845.1 Brevundimonas diminuta
TCGACCGAGGCCGTGTAAAAACGTGCTGATCCACGATGAGGCCGAGGTGGCGACGAGGCGCGATGGCCTCAGGCTCGGATCGCGTTCATCAGGGTCTTCGTTCCGAGCACCGCCATTACCCGTTTCATGTTGTAGGCGAGGATGTGGAGGCTGATCTCGGTCTTCACGTTGGCAAGGCGCTTGGTGAGGAAGTGGGTGTGGCCCATCCAGCCCTTGATCGTGCCGAACGGGTGTTCGACCAGGCTTCGCCGTTCGCGCATGGCTCTGGGCCTCAGGTCCATCCTAGCCTGTAAGGCGTCGATCACCGCTTCATGCTCCCAGCGTGTGACCTTTCGTTCGACCGCAGGCGTGCACTGGGCCTTGATGCTGCAGCCGGTGCAACTGGCCCGGTCCCAGTATCGGTGGAGCGTCATGCCCCGCTCGACAACGGTCATGTGATACGGAAGCAGGGAGCCGGCCGGGCAGCGGTAAACGTCCTGGTCGGGCAGATAAACGAAGTCCTGCTTGCCGAAACGGCCGTTCGCCTTGGCGCCTGACGTCAGCGTTTTCGGCACGAAGGGCGTCGCGCCCAAGGCCTCGCAGGCCAGGATTTCCTCGCCGGAGAAGTAACCCCGGTCCGCCAGGACATCGAGCCTTTCCACGCCCATGGCGTCCTTGGCTCGGCCGGCCATGTTGCCAGTTGCTGCCGGTCGGAGCCGGTCATAATCACCTCGTGGGCGACAATCAGGTGATGCCCGCCTTCGACGGCCGCCTGGACGTTGTAGCCGACGATGCCGCTGCCCCGACCAGACGTCGCCATGGCCCGGGCGTCCGGATCGGTCAGGGAGACCTGGCCGTCAGGCGCCGCCTCAACCTCTGCCTCCATGACCTTCAGCATCGCCATCTGGGCGCGTAGCCGATCGATTTTCTCGACCAGACGGCCAGACCGCGCCTCGGCTGCCTCGCCCTCGTGACGGTCCGCCGTGTCCAGGTCCTGCAGATAGCCGGCGATATGCTCGCTCACCTGTTCGATCCGTCGCTTCACCTTATAGGCGGTGAAGTTCCTGTCGCGCGTGTTCACCGCCTTGAACTTTGAGCCGTCGATGGCGACCAAGGCCGCGCCGAACAGGCCTAGCTGTCGGCACAGGACCACGAACTGAGCGCAGGCCGCCTGGATCGCCGAACCGTTCTCGCGGCGGAAGTCGGCGATGGTCTTGTGATCCGGCGCCAGCCGCCCTGTGAGCCACATCAGCTCGACATTGCGCTGCGCCTCACGCTCCAGCCGTCGGCTCGACTGCACCTTGTTCAGATAGCCGTAGACGTAGAGCTTCAGCAGCATGGCCGGGTGATAGGCCGGTCGGCCCGTCGTCGCTGGCGTCATCCCCTCGAAGCCCAGCCCCTTCAGGTCCAGCTCATCGACGAAGACGTCGACTACCCGGACCGGATTGTCCTCGGCCACATAGTCATCCAGACATTCGGGAAGCAGCGTGGGCTGCCGACGATCTGCACCCTGAACGAAGCGGCTCATAATCCACCTCCTGCTGGCCTCAGGAGGCTACCCTAATTCGCTCGGACAGAAGGTGTTTTCACACAGCCTCGACCCGTTGCGGACGTTCG
>NZ_JBDJMK010000022.1:0-1026 GCF_039673845.1 Brevundimonas diminuta
TCAGAAGGCGGCTTCGCCGGTGATGGCGCGGCCCAGGATCAGGGCGTGGACGTCGTGCGCGCCTTCATAGGTGTTGACCGTTTCCAGGTTCATGGCGTGGCGCATGACGTGCAGCTCGCCGGTGATCCCGGCGCCGCCGTGCATGTCGCGGGCCTCGCGCGCGACGGCCAGCGCCTTGCCGCAGTTGTTGCGCTTCATCAGGCTGATGGCCTCGGGAACCCAGGCGCCCGTGTCCAGCAGGCGACCGAGCGCATAGGCGCCCTCAAAGCCCAGGAAGATCTCGGTCTGCATGTCGGCCAGCTTCTTCTGCACCAGCTGGCGCGACGACAGCGGGCGGCCGAACAGGGTGCGCTCGGCCACATAGTCGCGGCTGGCGTGGAAGCAGAACTCCGCCGCCCCCATCGCGCCCCAGGCGATGCCGAAGCGCGCCTTGTTCAGGCAGGAGAACGGCCCGCGCAGACCCTGCACGCCCGGCAGGATGTTGGCCTCCGGCACAAAGACGTCGTTCAGGCCGATGTCGCCCGTTACCGAGGCGCGAAGCGACAGCTTGTCGCCGATCTTGCCCGTGGTGAAGCCGTCGAAATCACGCTCGACGATGAAGCCGCGGATCACGCCTTCAAGCTTGGCCCAGACGATAGCCAGATCTGCGATGGGCGAGTTGGTGATCCAGTATTTGCCGCCATTCAGGCGATAGCCGCCGTCGACCGCGACCGCCGTGGTCTTCATCGAGGCCGGGTCCGACCCGCCGTCGGCCTCGGTCAGGCCGAAGCAGCCGACCAGTTCGCCCGCCGCCATTTTAGGAAGGAATTTAAGCTTCTGCGCTTCGGAACCGAAGGCGTAGATCGGGTACATGGCCAGCGACGACTGCACCGACATCGCCGAGCGATAGCCGCTGTCGACCGCCTCGACCTCGCGCGCGATCAGGCCATAGGCGACGTGGCTGGCGTCAGAGCCGCCGTACTGTTCCGGCAGGGTGGCGCCGAGGAAGCCCATCTCGCCCATCTCGGTCATGATGGCGCGGTCGAA
>NZ_JBDJMK010000023.1:0-638 GCF_039673845.1 Brevundimonas diminuta
ACGCCGGCGCCGACGGTGCGGCCGCCTTCACGGATGGCGAAGCGCAGCTTCTCTTCCATCGCGATCGGCGTGATCAGCTCGACGTCCAGCTCGGCGTTGTCGCCCGGCATGATCATTTCCACGCCTTCCTTCAGGCGCACGATGCCGGTCACGTCCGTCGTGCGGAAGTAGAACTGCGGACGGTAGTTCGTGAAGAACGGCGTGTGACGGCCGCCTTCTTCCTTGTTCAGGATGTAGGCTTCAGCCACGAACTTGGTGTGCGGGGTGATCGAACCCGGCTTGCACAGCACCTGGCCGCGCTCGACGTCTTCACGCTTGGTGCCGCGCAGCAGCACGCCCACGTTGTCGCCGGCCTGGCCCTGGTCCAGCAGCTTGCGGAACATTTCGACGCCCGTGCAGGTCGTCTTCTGAACCGGACGGATGCCGACGATTTCGACTTCTTCACCGACCTTGACGATGCCGCGCTCGACGCGACCCGTCACCACGGTGCCGCGGCCCGAGATCGAGAACACGTCTTCGACCGGCATCAGGAACGGCATGTCGATCGGGCGTTCCGGTTGCGGGATGTAGGCGTCGACCGCCGCCATCAGCTCCAGGATGCGCTCTTCGCCGATGTGGGCGTCGCGGTCTTCGACGGC
>NZ_JBDJMK010000024.1:0-584 GCF_039673845.1 Brevundimonas diminuta
TGGTCGATCAGGCGGCTTTTCGCCAGCACGAAGTCCGCCTTGCCCGAGACGCAGAAGTCCGAGGTGCTGTCGCCGATATAGAGGATGCGGTCGGCCGAACGTCGGGCCTCGGCCAGACGGGCGCATTTGCAGTTGGCGCTGTCCTTGACGCAGGCGGCGGCGCTCCACGGCGTGTTCAGCCGCCAGCGGTCGGCCGCAACCTGTTCCAGTTGATTGGCCATGATGGGCAGGGGCTGCATCCCCAGCGGCGCCAGAATGCGTTCGATGGCCAGATCCAGACCGTCGCTGACGATGCTGATCGGGGCGCCGAAGCCGTGCGCCGCCCGGACGAAGGCGGGGAAGGCCGGGTCCACCTGAATGGCGGACAGGGCGGCGTCGAAGTCGGCGTCCGTCATGTCCAGCAGGGCGATCTGGCCGGTCATGCAGGCCCTGGAGCCGATCTGGCCCTGTTCCCACGCGCTTTCCAGATCGGTCCAGCCGGGACGGCCGAAGGCGTGCAGCAGGCTGTCGGTCACATCGCGATTGCTGATGGTGCCGTCGAAGTCGCAGTGGATGGCCCACTCGGTGCGCGACGGGGCGAGGGT
>NZ_JBDJMK010000025.1:0-553 GCF_039673845.1 Brevundimonas diminuta
CCCGGCCCCCTCAGTCTTAGAAGTTGATGTCGACCGTCGCGCGACGGTTCAGCGGCTCACGCACGCCGTCGGCGGTCGGCTTGGCCAGGTCGGTCTTGCCCTTGCCGTCCAGCGAGATCACGCCGCCGTTGACGCCTTGAGCGACCAGGGCGTCAGCCACGGTGCGCGCACGGCGGTTCGACAGGCCCAGGTTGTAGGCTTGCGAACCCATGGTGTCGGTGTGACCGACGACCAGGACGCGGGTCGGAGCGCCCGACTTGGCGTAGTTGGCGGCTTGCGACACCACCGAGCGGGCTTCCGCCGTCAGGTCCGAACGGTCGAAGTCGAAGTAGACCACGAACTGACGGGCGGCCGGCTTGGCCGGAACCGGCGGCGGCGGCGGCGGCGGAGGCGGCGGGGGAGGCGGCGGGGGCGGCGGCGGCGGCGGCGGCGGCGGGGGAGCCACCGGCTCGGCGCCGAACGCATAGCGCAGGCCCAGCGTCACGGTGTGCGACTGGTCGTAGTCGCCCGACAGGTTGCCGAAGACCGGACCGGCCGACTGCGTCGTGTCGAA
>NZ_JBDJMK010000026.1:0-535 GCF_039673845.1 Brevundimonas diminuta
GGCGAAGGCCGGCGGCAACAAGGCGATGAACTACGCCGACATCGACAACGCGCCGGAAGAAAAAGCGCGCGGCATCACCATCAACACGTCGCACGTCGAGTATGAGACGGCCAACCGTCACTACGCGCACGTCGACTGCCCGGGCCACGCCGACTACGTGAAGAACATGATCACGGGCGCCGCTCAGATGGACGGCGCGATCCTGGTGTGCTCGGCCGCTGACGGCCCGATGCCGCAGACCCGCGAGCACATCCTGCTGTCGCGTCAGGTCGGCGTTCCGGCGCTGGTGGTGTTCCTGAACAAGGTCGACATGGTCGACGACGAAGAGCTGCTGGAGCTGGTCGAAATGGAAGTGCGCGAGCTGCTCAGCTCGTACCAGTTCCCGGGCGACGACATCCCGGTGGTCAAGGGCTCGGCCCTGGCTGCCGTCGAAGACCGCGACGCCCACATCGGCGAAGAGCGCATCCTGGAGCTGATGGCGGCGGTCGACGCCTACATCCCGCAACCGGAACGCCCGATCGACATGCCGTTCCTG
>NZ_JBDJMK010000027.1:0-236 GCF_039673845.1 Brevundimonas diminuta
GGGGGGGGGGGGGGGGGGGGGGGGGGGGGGGGGGGGGGGGGGGGGGGGGGGGGGGGGGGGGGGGGGGGGGGGGGGGGGGGGGGGGGGGGGGGGGGGGGGGGGGGGGGGGGGCGGGGGGGGGGGGGGGGGGGGGGGGGGGGCGGGGGGGGGGGGCGGGGGGGGGGGGGGGCGGGGGGGGGGGGGGGGGGGGGGGGGGGGCGCGGGGCGGGGGGGGGGGGGCACGTGGCGGCGGAGGG